>DXMJ01000001.1:0-1165 GCA_019414265.1 Collinsella sp.
GGCCAGGCACAGCAGCAGGCCGTCCCGCAGCCGGCTCCGGCACCCGCTCCCGCACCGGCTCCTGCCGCTGCTCCCGCGGCCGGCACATGGACCTGCAGCTGCGGCGCCACCAACACCGGCAAGTTCTGCTCCGAGTGTGGCAGTCCCGCACCCGCCCCGGCACCGGCCAAGTGGTTCTGCCCCAACTGCGGCAGCGAAAACGGCGGCAAGTTCTGCAGCAACTGCGGAACGCCCAGGCCCTAGCCCCTCTATCTGGTAATTGGCGGGGGATCCGCCACCCCCGCATTTGCTTCTATGGGTTTCGTTCGATAAAGGAGGACACCATGAAGACAACGTTCAAAAAGTCCGTACTCGCATTCCTGACATGCGTCCTGGCGCTCGCCTTTGCCCTGACGGGCTGCAGCGGCGGCGGCAAGGACCCCAAGGCCAACTTCGTCGGCAGCTGGCAGTACTCGGGTGGAACCTTGGACGGCGAAGAGCTCACCGATGAGTACATGGATATGCTCAAGGAGTGGGGCCTCAACTGTATCCTGATCCTCGACGAAGACGGCACGGGCGTCCTCGACATGTTCCTTGAGGTCGCCGACCTGAAATGGGAGGCCAAGGACGCCACCACCGTAACGATTACCGCCGAAGATGAGTCGCACGACCTGAAGCTCAAGGACGACAAGCTCGTCCTCGAGGTGGAAGGCGACAAGATTATCTTTACGAAGTCCGACAAGGATCTGTCCGGTACGGTGAAGAAGGATCGCGAGAACGCCGAGAAGGAAGAAGAGATCGATGAGGCCGTCGAAGACGACGACGTCCAGAGCATCGAAATCTCCCCCGCCGTCACCGTCGCCGATGACGACCTGTGCACCATCACCATCACCGAGAAGTTCAAGGACGACTGGGGCGACATCGGCTTTGTCGTCAACATCACCAACAAGAGCGACAAGGACCTGACCTTCTACGCTCCTTCCGGCAAGACCAACGTCAACGGCACCATGAAGGAACCCTGGTTCTCGGCTCACCTGATGCCCGGCACCAACGCCACCGAGGAATTCACGTTCTCGAGCGGCGAGCTTGACAGCCTTGACGACCTCGTCAATACGACCATCGGCATCGACGCCTACCTGACCGATTCCTACGAGGACGTCGCCTCCTACAGCGCAACCATCGCGTA
>DXMJ01000001.1:1265-32763 GCA_019414265.1 Collinsella sp.
CTCAGGATCTCCGAGATGCGGCGCTTGATGGTGCCCTCACTCATAAACAGCTCGGCCGCGATCTCGCGGCGGCTCTTGCCCTCGCAGGCAAGGCGCAAAATCGACAGCTCAACATCGTCGAGTGCCGCCGTGCCCGAAAAAATGCTCTCGGGCGGCTTGGGAAACGTGCAATAGCCCGCCAGCGTGGAGCGCATCACGGCGAACAGCTCGTCGATACCGACGTTCTTGTACACAAAGCTATCGACGCCCGCCTCGCGGGCCTGATCGACAAAGGTGATCTCGGGCATGCCGGTCATGATAATGATGCGACACTCGGGCAGCTGCTCCTTGATGCGCGCCGCCGCCACGATGCCGTTGGAATCATGTTCGGTGCATACGTCCATCAGTATCATGTCCGGGCGCTCCCTGAGCGCGACACCCAAGGCCTCGGAGGCATCGGCGATGGCGGAAACAACGGTCATATCGGGCTGGTCGCCAACGGAGCGCGCCAGGCTCTCGCGCAGGATGGCCTGGTCTTCGACAATTAACACGCGGATCATGAGCTTCTCCTTTGGACCGTGGCGCTGGAGGCGAGCGGAATGGATACCGTAAGCGTAAAGGGTGGGGCGGCATGGACCTCAAGGCTGCCGCCCAGATTCTGTGCGACATGCCTCATGCCAGGGATACCCGTTCCCTCGCGATACGATACGGGGGCCGGGGAGCCGTCGTTAGAGATGGTCATGCGCGCGATGTCGCATCCGTTCGACTCCTCCTGCCACAGGTGCACATGGACCTGGTGGGCCTGCGCGTGCTTGGTGGCGTTGGTCGAGGCCTCGCGGATAATCTGCAAAAAGGTCGCCGCGACACGCGCGTCCTCGGGCAGCGCGCCCTCAACATCGATCTGCACACTCACCAGGCCAAAAGCATGGATGATATCGCCCAGCTGCTCTGCAGGCTCGCTGGCACCGTCACTACGCAAATCGGCGGCGATTGAGCGCAGCAACGGGTCAATCTGCTCGAGTGACTCGTCATCCAGGCGCCCCTCCTCCAAATAGCGATGAAGAATGGACAGGCGCTGCCCGATCACATCGTGCACGCGGGCGCGCATACGTAGGTAAGCCGCATTGTCGGCAACCTCTTTAACTTCTTCGATCTGGGCCTGGAGCTCTTGGCCCGCAAGCTCAAGCAGGTGGTTGGCTTGCGCCAAGCGGTCATGAGCATGCGCGTACTCTGTCACATCAAGACCGATAATGCGCTCGAACGAACGGCCCGAAACCATAACACGATCGCACACAAACAGGCGAATCTCGGCGGGAGAGACCTCGACTACCGCACGCGCCTCACCAAAACGGTCCAGATTAATCCGCACACGGTTCCTACTGCTTTCGGGCATTTGCATGCTAAGTTTGCGCAGGTCGTTCCATGTGCCGCTCATGTCGCGTAGATCGGTTGGCATATGAAGCTCCACCAGGTTTTTACGCATGCAGCGGTTCATGAGCAGCGGACGGCCCCTCGGGTCTAGATACAGGATGCCCACGGGAATCACGTTGATGGTTTCAATCGTCGAGAATGCGGTGATATCCTCCTGGCGGTTACGGACGTCCATCAAGAGCGCCGCGATGGAACGGAACAGGAAGAACGCTCCCTCTGCGATAGGGACAACGGTCCACGCCGAGCCCATGGCAAAAACCACCGGCGGTGTAACGGCGACAACAAGCAGCAGCTCGACCAGCATGACGGGGCGACGATAGTGCACCATAAGCAGCACGCCATAGGCAAAAATCGCGGCATTGAGCCACAACGCTCCGCCCATTGCCCTGGCGCAAACGTCAAGCGGTGCCACCAGATACGAGCCAGACGACGCGAATAAGATGAGCGCCGAAATCATCAGGTGAAGCACAAGGCTCGCCTCGTAGGCGCAAATCACCTTACGGTTATAGGACGAGCGGCGCGATGCGATGAGCGGGACGTGGATCGTCTGCAGACACGCAGCCAGGGCAAAGACAACATCGAGCGCAACAATTTGGGGAAGAATGAGCGAAATCTGCATCGTCACTCACCCGCCCTCGGCATCAAGACGATCATGCGCAGCTGGCCGGGCTCGCCCTCAAAGCGGTATGCCACGTTGCGCCCTTGCAGAGCGCTTTCGAGCTCTTGCGCAGCGGGCGTCTGCGAAAGATCTTCATCATCGTTGGAAAAAAGCGTGGCGCGCAGCTCGACACTGCATCGGTCATGGTCGCCCAAGTGATACATAAGCGCCGGATGGTCGGTGGTGTAGGCAAAAAACGCAAAGTCATACACGCAGTCGTACAGGGCGCTTACCGTACTGGCGTGCAACGGGCGCCGTATGGCGATAATCGAGGCGCAATCGATATCGATGGTGCGCAGGTCGCTTGCGAGTTCATTGGCAATGAGCTGAATGCGGTCGCGATCAAAACCGCTCTCCCCGTGCTGTGCCAACGTGAGCGACCCCTTGCGTTTGCAATAGGCGACGAGCATCTTGGCGCGCTGCAGCATGCGATAACGCTCGTGCGAAGACGCTTCGTCGGTCAACGGCGGCAGCGAGCTCAGCAGGTCGTACATCCCTTCGAGCGCGCGGGCAAGCGCTTGGTCCACGTCTTGGACCAGCAAGGTCTCGGCCTCTTGATCTGCCAAATGCGTCTTAAGGTCGTAGTCGGCGGCGAGCAGCTCGTTTTGACGCTGCAGCTCCATGCGACGATGTGCCAGTTCACGGTTAAGCTCGTTGAGCTCCGACACGTCTTGGGCAAGCAGGGCCGATCCGCCCAGCAGTGGAAAGGCACGGTACATCACATCGGGATCGGACGCCACGGCAAAGGCATGGGCGCGGCCGTGCTCCTGGGTCCGCAACTCCTCGCACACGCCTACCGGCATTGGCTTTGACACCGGCGTGGCATAGACTTCCTGCAGGTCGCGCGTTAGAACTTTGAGGTCAAGCGGTAAGGTGTCGAAGATGCCGGCGATGTCGTGATACGACGGAATGACACCGCAATCGAGACAGATTTCCATCGCCACCACGCACAGGACGCAATAGACGAGCGAAAAGTTGAGCCTCCATGCCCAGGGCACGCGCAGAGCATACGAGACGGCAAAGAATGCGCCGCCCAGTAGTACGAGCGCCGCCGTGCCCGAGAAACGCTGGATGCGAAAGGAAGAGGACCGACCAACCAGGATAAAAAAGGCCACGAAGTCAAAGGCCGTCCACACGAGGACGGCGAAATAACCCCAGCCGTACGTGTAATCGTTGCTCCAGGTGTCGCTTGTGCGATCAAAGCGGAAGACCTGCTGATGAAAATCGTTGGTGAGCACAAATCCGATAAGCAGGATGGCCGCAATCCACAGCGCAGCGCAGTAGCGGCGACCCAGGCGGTGTTGTTCCAGGCCCGCAAGGCGCAGGCCGCAGAGCTGGTAGAGCAGCGGAATGAGCGTCATGGGCACGTAGTACAGATACCACAGCACGGTGGCATAGAACGGCGTGAACGACTTGTACTTGAGAATGACTTCGATCATCCACAGGGCGCAGATGGTGGCGACGGCAACAAGGCGGCGACGCAACACATAGTCCAAACAGCGCAGATAGACCGATACGCCCCAGATCGAAAATACAATTGCGGCGACAAGCAGCGGGAGAGAGCTCGAATGGGCGAGCGCATCCACGACCTCTTCGGACACCTTGCTATAGGCGGGCACGGCGTTAGAAAGTTTGGGGTCGAAGGCGAACAGCGCCGGCAAGACCGCCAAAAGCATGAGGAACAGCGCGGTGATGGCGCCGGCGATAGCAAAGACGCGATGACGGTACACCTGATGTGTTATGCCAACAAGGAATCGCGGCATGGCGAAGAGCCTGCCACCCCTGGGATCCGCAACTGGCGCGGTCCGGGCGGCCGCGTGGCCGATATGTCGCTCGCGGGTACCCATAGTCCCTTTAGTGTACCGACAGATGGGCCGAAAAAGCGGGCCGCATGTCCCAAAATCCGCAGACGGCAAGGCGCCCGGTGAGCATTAACTGCTCGCCGGGCGCCTTGATTAGGAGACTCTGAAGTTGAGTGTCTCAGCTTCCTTAGGACAGGTCCTCACCATTCGTCTCAATGACGTGCTTGTACCAGTCGAAGCTCTTCTTTTTGGAGCGCTTGAGGGTGCCGTTGCCTGCGTCGTCGCGGTCCACGTAGATAAAGCCGTAGCGCTTGGACATCTCGCCCGTGCCGGCGCTCACCAGGTCAATCGGGCCCCAGGTGGTGTACCCCAGCAGGTCAACGCCGTCCTCGGTCACAGCATCACGCATCGCGGCAATATGCTGGCGCAGGTAGTCGATACGGTAGTCGTCGTTGATGGAGCCACCCTCCTCGACAACATCCTTGGCGCCCAGACCGTTCTCGACCACAAACAGCGGCTTCTGATAACGGTCGTACAGGTCGTTAAGGGTGATGCGGAAGCCCAGCGGATCGATGGCCCAGCCCCACTGGCTCTCCTGCAGATAGGGATTCTTGGCGCCGGCGAAGGCGTTGCCCTGGGTGCGCTCGACATCGGGGTTATCGGCACCGGCAGAGCAGCGGGTGCTGTAGTAGCTAAAGCTGATGAAGTCGACGGTGTTGGCGGCCAGGATCTCGCGGTCCTCGTCCGTCATGCCCACATCGATGCCCAGACGCTCGAGCTTCTTGACGGCATAGGCCGGGTAGTAGCCGCGGCTCTGGACGTCGACGAAGAAATAGTTGCTCTGGTTGTCAATCTGCGCTTGGCGCACGTCGCCCGGACGGCAGCTGTAGGGGTAGTAGCTACCTGCGGCAAGCATGCAACCGATCTTGACCTCAGGGTCGATCTCGTGAGCGATCTTGGTTGCCCAAGCGCTGGCGACGAGCTCGTTGTGGGCGGCCAGGTACTCGACGGCCTCCTTGTTCTCGCCCTCCTCAAAGACCAGACCGGCACCCATAAACGGCAGGTGCAGGATCATATTGATCTCGTTAAAGGTGAGCCAGTACTTCACCAGACCCTTGTAGCGGGTAAAGATCGTGGTCGCGAGGTTCTTGTAGAAGTCGATGAGCTTGCGGTTGCGCCAGCCGCCGTACTCCTTGATGAGGTGAATCGGGCAGTCGAAGTGCGTGATGGTCACGAGCGGCTCGATGCCGTGCGCCTGGCACTCGCGGAACACGTCCTCGTAGAAGGCCAAGCCGGCCTCGTTGGGCTCGGTCTCGTCACCGTTGGGGAAGATGCGGGTCCACGCCAGGCTCATGCGGAAGGTCTTAAAGCCCATCTCGGCAAAGAGAGCAATGTCCTCCTTGTAGTGGTGATAGAAATCGATGCCGGTCTGCGCGGGATAGTAATAGCCGTCCTCGAAGTCGAGCATCTTGCGCTGGCCGGAGACCACCGCATAGCGCTCGGGGCCGTGCGGAGCCACGTCCACGTTGGCAAGGCCGCGGCCGTCCACGTTGTAGGCGCCCTCGCACTGGTTGGCAGCCGTCGCGCCGCCCCACAGGAAGTCTTTACGGAAAGCCATGCATCAATCCTTTCGCACGCTGTTGTCATAGGCTCAGTATCCCTGCAAACAACGCGTCGCTCAACGGCAACGGCGCAGGCCGACACTTCTTTTCGCACACGGCGGCCCGGCAGCCGCCCCTGCCTGACACTTTCTGATACCGCCGCCCCAAACCACCACAAAGGGGACAGGCACCTTTGTGGTGGTTTGGGGACGGTTTGTCTCGATCTGTAACAGGTAGGCAGCCAAAACCGGGCTTGGTGTTACAGATCGAGATTTTCGGGCAGCCCCCCGCAGTTTGTCTAAATCTGTAACAGGTAGAGACGATTTAGCCCGCTAGATGTTACAAATCGAGACGGAAGATGCTAGTCACAGGCGATGTCGAGGTTCTTGCCGACGAGGCCCACGTAGCCGCCCTCGGCAGCCTTGGGACTATCTGCGTGGCAGAGAACCCACTTGTCGGCCTTCCAGTAGCAGTAGCTGTCACCGGCGGCAGGCATGTCGGCTGCGGCCTCGGGGCGCGGGCCATTGGTGCCCGCCGGCAGCGCCACCATCACCTGGAAGCCGCCGTCGTCGACCATGCAGGGCGTGTAGTGGAGCGTGGTGTTGAAGACTTCGACGACCGTACCCGCCGGCACGCGGAACGCCTTGACGCACGCGGTGTCGAGCTTGCCGCCCTCAATCTCCCAGCGATGCGCCACGAGCAGGATAAAGTCGCGGGCGCCCAGGTTAAACTCGCTGGCGCGGTGATACTCCAGGCAGTTGAGGCGTGTGTTGTGCCCGTTGCACCAGCCGAGCTGGAAGGAGCGGCCGCCAAACATGAGAAAGCCCAGTTTATCGGCACCCTTGACGCTCTCGAGCTCCGGCGCGCTTGCTACGTACTTGCTGCCTTCGGGGATGGGCGTGGCAGAGAGCGCCTCGAGCACGAGCAACGTGAGCTCGGACGGAACGTCATCCCAAACGTTGCCATAGGATTTGAACTCGGGATCGTTGACAGAATAGATGTGCATGTTCGCTCCTGTTCGTAAATGTGACTATATGAACATTCTAGAACAAACATGAGCGATTTTGAACGCTCGTCCCGACCACTCAACAAAAAGGCGCCCCCGCATAAGCGAAGGCGCCCAATGCGCGCGCTTTGGGCGATAAAGCCCTTACGCCTGCTGATAATGCAGGTGCTTCTCATCGATATCGGCCAGGTCGCGGTCGAGATAGCGACGCGCGAGCCAGTTTGCCATGGGGAGGTTCTGGTCCAGATAGTTACCGCACTCCTCGGGAGCGGCACCGGGGACATCGCCCTCAAAGCCGGCGACAAACTCGAACAGCTCACGCACGAGCGGCAGGATCTCCTCGCTCGTCACCTCGCCAAACACGACGAGGTAAAAGCCCGTGCGGCAGCCCATGGGACCAAAGTAGACAATGCGGCTCGACCACTCGGCATGGTTGCGAAGGAACGTCGCGCCCAGGTGCTCGATGGTGTGGCATTCGGCCGTGTTCATGACCGGCTCCTTGTTGGGCGTGGTCAGGCGCAGATCAAAGGTGGTGACGGCGGCGCCGGTCGCCGGATCGCGGTCGATGCGGCTCACATACACGCCGGGCTCGAGCAGCAGATGGTCAACGGAAAAACTCGCGATACGCTCCATGGCAGTTCCTCTCGGTAGTCAATTTAGGACGGGGCTCTTTTAGCTGGTTCGAATGATCGCACCAATCATACCAGTCAAAAAAGCCCCGTCCCAAATGAGCTACCCGGGAATAGCCTGCGGGCGCCGCGCAGCCGCCTAGGCAGTGTAGGCGATGGTCGCGTCGACGGCGTGACGCCAGCCGGCGATCTTTTTGGCTCGCTCGTCGGCAGGCATGGCAGGCTCCACGATGCCGCGGGCGCCGTAGACGTCAACGACATCGCGCGTGTACATGCCCAGCGCAATGCCGCAGGCCCAAGCCGCACCCAGACCGCTCATCTCGTCGTTGCTCGCAATGCGGATGGGCGAGCCGACCAGGTCGCTCTCAAACTGCATCAGGTACGCGTCGCGCGTGGGACCGCCGTCAACACGAAGCTCGGCCAGTGCCGCGCCCGAATCCTCGACCATCGCATCGATCACGTCGAAGATCTGATAGGCGATCGACTCGTCGGCGGCCTTTACGAACTCCGCACGGCCCGTGGTGCGCGTCATGCCAAAGACGCAGCCCTCGGCATCGCTCGCCCAGTGCGGCGCGCCCAGGCCAGTGAACGCCGGCACAAAGTAGACGCGGCTCGCCGGATTGGCGGCGTAGCACAGGTCGGTGACTTCCTCGGGATTGTTGATGAGCTCCAGGTCGTCGCGCAGCCACGTCTTGACGGCGCCGGCGTAGCTCACGTTGCCCTCGAGAACATACTCGGTCACACCGTCCATACGCCACGCAAGCGAGCTCGAAAGCCCGTGCGAGCTGGCGACAAACTCGTCGCCGACGTTCATCATGACCGAGCTGCCGGTGCCATAGGTCGCCTTGGCCATGCCGCGGCTATGGCAGCCCTGGGCAAACAAGGCGGCATGGCTGTCGCCGAGCACGCCGTGGATGGGCACGGGCGCCGGCAAAAAGCCGCCCAGGTCCGTTGTACCGAACAGGCCATCGGAATCGGTCACCTGCGGCAGGCACGCCGGATTGACACCAAAGGCCTCGCACACCGGCTCGCTCCAGCAGCCACGGCGCAGGTCAAAAAGCTGCGTGCGGCTGGCATTGGACCAGTCGCAGCGGAACTCCGCGCCGCCCGTGAGCGTCCAGACCACCCAGGCATCGATGGTGCCCAGGCACAGCTCGCCCGCCGCCGCGGCCTCGGCAGCCGCGGGAACGTTCGCGAGGATCCAGGCCATCTTGCCCGCCGGATAGTAGGGCGAGAGCACCAGACCCGTCGTGTCACGCACCAGCTCGGCCACGCCTTCGCGCGCAGCCAGCTCGTCGCACAGCTCGCGGGCGCGGGCGCACTGCCACACCACGGCATCGCACAGCGGCTCGCCCGTCGTGCGGCTCCAGGCAACGGTGGTCTCGCGCTGGTTGGAAATGCCAACGCCGGCGATGTCTGCCGGATCGACCCCGGTCTCCTCCACCACGGTGCGTGCCACAGCCAGCACGTTGGCGGCGATCTCGGCCGGGTCGTGGCTCACCCAGCCGGCCTCGTTGACAATCTGGCGATGTGAGCGGTCGGCGCGATGGATCAGATGGCCGCCCTCGTCCACCAGCAGCGCCTTAGTACCCTGTGTGGACTGATCGATTCCGATGATGTATTTGCTCATGTACTCTCCTGTCTCCCCCGTCGATTCAAAACTAAAACCCGACGGACAAGGAGCGAGTGGCCGACCGGCTCATGAGAGCGCAGCCGGCCTGCTCAGAATTCAACCTAAAAGGATTGGTGCAAACCTGTCCCCGATGCACCAATTACTCTGCGGGAAGGACCTCGGCGACCGTCTTGGCGATTCCCTCGCCCGTCAGGCCGTAGTGCGCGAAGACCTCGGGGCTCGTGCCGGTGATGACCGGCGCATCGGGCAGGGAGAGGCACTTGACCGGACGCGGGCAGTGCTCACCCACGACCTGCGCGACCATGGAACCCAGGCCGCCGAAGGGACTGTGCTCCTCGACGGTCACGACGGCGCGCGTGGCACCGGCGGCCTCGATCACGGCCTCGGCATCGAGCGGTTTGACGCAGTACATATCGAGCACCGTCGCCGAGATGCCCTGCTCGGCCAGCAGATCGGCGGCGTCCACGGCGTGGCGGACCATCTCACCGGTAGCGACGATCGTCACATCGGTGCCGCGGCGCACCCAGGTGGCGCGATCCATCTGGAACGGGCACTCGTCCTCAGTGTACACGTCCTCCACCGGGTTGCGGCCCACGCGGATGTAGGCCGGCTTGTTGTCGGCGACCAGGGCACGCACGAGCTCGGCGGTCTGGAAGCGATCGCTCGGCAGATACACGCGCATGTTGGGAATCGCGCTCATGGCGGCGATATCCTGCACGGAGTGATGGCTCATGCCAAGAGCGCCGTAGGACACGCCACCCGAGATGCCGATGAGCTTGACGTTGGTGTTGGAGTACGAAACGTCGACCTTGCACTGCTCATACGAGCGCGTGGTCACAAAGGACGCCGGCGAGGCGGCCCAGGCCTTCTTGCCGCACGAGGCCATACCGGCGGCGATACTCACCAGGTCCTGCTCGGCGATGCCGACCTCAATAGACTGCTGGGGATACTGATCGAAGAACGGCGTGAGCGATGCGGAGCCGCGGGAGTCGGAGCACAGGACGACGATGTCTTTATCGGTTGCGGCGGCCTCGAGCAGCGCGTCGCAGATAGCCTTGCGGTTGGCGATCTTGTTAGCCATTGATAGCCTCCTTATGGGCAGCGAAATCGGCGATGATCTGGGCATATTCCTCATCGTTGGGCAGGTGATGATGCCAGGCGGCCTTGTCCTCCATAACGGGCGAGCCATAGCCCTTCACCGTGTTGAGGATGATAACCGTGGGCTTACCCTTGGTCTCGGCGGCCAGCGTCAGCGCGGCGTCGATGGCCTGAATGTCGTTGCCCGGAATGGAGAGCACGTTCCAACCGAAGGCGGCCCAGCGCTCCTCCTGCGAGTCCTGCTTCATGACGTCCTCGGTGCTGCCGCTGATCTGCAGGCGGTTGCGGTCCACGAGCGCGCACAGGTTATCGAGCTGGTAGTTGCCGCCGCTCATGGCGCCCTCCCAAACCGAGCCCTCGGCAAGCTCGCCGTCGCCCATGATGGTGTAGACGCGGTAGTCGCGGCCGTCCATCTTGCCGGCAAGCGCCATGCCGACGGCCACGGGCAGACCATGGCCCAGCGAACCGGAGTTCATCTCGATGCCCTTGAGCTTGTTGTTGGGGTGGCCGATGTAGGGGCTGCCGAACTTGGAGAAACGGGCCTTGACGTCGTCGAGGTCCAGATAGCCCTCGTGGCAGAGTACCGCGTAGTAGGCCTCCATGGCATGGCCCTTGGAGAGCACGAAGCGATCGCGGTTGGGATCGTCGACGGTCTCGGGCGAAATGTTGAGGTGGTTGGCGTAGAGCGTCATGAGGGCGTCGATCACCGACATGTCGCCGCCGATGTGGCCGCCGGCGCCGGCCATGATGATATCGACGCAATCGCGGCGAAGGTCCCAACGCAGGGATTCAAGCTCTTCGATAGTTGCCATTTCTACTCTCCTCGCAGGTAAGCTTTGACGTCTTCTTCGATGGGGTCGTACAGGTCGGGGACAATGCCGATGTACTTGCACGCCTCGTAGAGCACCGGCACCACGTTGGCGTGAATGGCGACGCAGTGGTGGATGTAGGGACCCTCAACGATCTTGGCCTCGAGGCGCTTGAGGTTTTCGACCTCGACCCACAGGTAGGTGCCCATGCCGGCCGGGCCGTCGATGCCGCGGGCGTTGCCCAGCAGCAGCGAGTACTCGCCGTTGTCGCCGTCAAAGCGGGCAAGGGTGAGGTCGCCGTGCTTGGCCTCGGCCGTCAGCGCGCCGGGGTGATCGAAGGCCAGCGGGTAGGTGAGCTTGGGCTTGACGGCCGCGCAGCTGCAGGGCCAGGGGCCGCAGTGCTGCAACAGCTCGCCGTTCTCGTTATCGGGATGGCGCACGGTCCAGTCGGCGAACATGCCGCGGTGACGGCCCAGGTCGGCGGCCTCGACCATCAGCGCGGTGATGGCACCATGGATGTCGGTCTCGCATACGATGGGGATACCCATCTCGTTGAGGATGGCATTGGCGGCGCAGGGCATAATGCCCAACTCGTCCTGCAGAGCGTTCCAGCACTGAATGGCGCCGGCGTTGCAGCCGTACTTCTTTACCAGGCGCTTCATGGCGATGGCAAGACCGGCGACCGCGGGGACCTTGTCCTCGGGGATGCAGATCTCAAAGCTGTCGGCAATGTGGGCGAGCATAGCTGCCATGGCTTGCTCGTCTGCCTGGGCGTCGCGCACGGCCTGGACAAGCTCGGTCATGGGGATGGGCGAAAGCTGGATGTTGAACTTCTCGAGCAGCTCGCCCTCGTTGCACATGGTCGACCAGAAGTCGAACGGGCGGGTGGCCATCTGCAGGATGCGGGTGTGCTTGAAGGTCTTGACCACGTTGCACACGGCCAAGAAGTCCCAAACGCCACGCTCGAACTCGGGATCGGTCAGGCGGCAGTTGGTCATGTAGGTGAAGGGAACCTGAAAGCGGCGCAGGACCTTGCCGGTCGCGAACAGACCGCACTGGCTGTCGCGCAGACGGGTGCCGTCGGGCTCGGGGCGCTCGTCGCGCGGGCCCCACAGCAGCACGGGCAAGCCGAGCTCGCGGGCAAGGCGGGCGCAGACATACTCGGTACCAAAGTTGGCGTGGCAGAGCATGATGCCGTCGACGCCCTCGGCGCGGAACTTCTCGACGATAGGCGCGATATGGCTGTCGTCGAACAGCAGGCCCTCGTCGTTGATGTCGTCGATATCCACGATCTCGACGCCGATCTCGCGCAGGCGATCAGCCGTAAGGCCGCGATACTTGATCGCGTCCGGCGCGCTAAAGATACTGCGGCGCGTGGGCACAAAGCCAAGCTTGATCTTATCCATGTACGTCCTCCCCTAGTCACATGTTCAGTAAACAGACGCATGTTTCGTTTTGTTCTGTTTACTAAATATTTTACTCTTCTGTTTAGAAGTTTAGCGCGAAATACCCGTAGGCGGTAGAGAAATCAGCCTAAACGGTATGTAAACGAACTGAACATACAAGGGAAACAAAAAGAGGACCCCGAAGGATCCTCTTCTGAATGACGCTATGTTTACTGCCCTAGTGTGCTTTGGCACGCCGCAGACGATGCCGCCTTCGCCTAGATTTCGCGCACGCTCTGGCGCTCGACAAAATAGGTCGACACGGCGGTCTTGCAGGTGTAGCTCTTGGGGTTGCGGATGTTGCCCACCAGGCGGCGCACCGCGATCTCACCCACCTCGTGCTTGGGAACATGCACCGTGGTGAGCGGCGGGTTGGAGAAGGCGCCCAGAGATAGGTCGTCAAAGCCGATGATCGAGACATCCTCGGGCACGCGAATGCCGTGCTCGTTGAACGCGCGCATGGCACCCACGGCGAGCACGTCGTTCTCGGCAAAGAAAGCCGTCGGCAGGTCGTCGTGCGAGGCATTGTCGAGCCACGCGCCCATGTCGCGATAAGCGCCCTCGAGCGTGGTGCCCAGCGTGACGCGCCATGCCGGGTTTGCCTCGAGGTCCGCATCCTCAAGCGCTTGGCGATAGCCGCGCTCGCGGTCCTTAAAGTTGCGGATACGAAGGTCGCCCGCCAGATAGCCGATTTGCTTGTGACCTTTCTCGATAAGGTAGTCCACGGCACGCAGCACCGAATCGGTATTGGCAATGACCACGGCATCGAAGTACTGGCGGTCGCTCCAGCCATCGAGCACAATCAGGTGGGCGGCGGCGTTAGCGAACAGGGCGTAGTCTTCCTCGCCCAGTTCGGTACCCATCAGCACGATGGCGGCGGACGGGTCGGCGATCAGGCCCTCGACCTGCGGGCGCACGGCGTCCAGGTCGCTAAAGTCGAGCGAGACAAAGCTCGTGCTCATGCCGTGGCGACGCGCCTGGCGCTCCACGCCCTCGATGACTGCGGGATGAAAGGTGCTCTCGTCCAGGATGGCGCCTGTCTTGCGCGCGAGCACAAACTGAATGCTCTCGAGCTGCGTCGACTGCTGATAACCGAGCGATTGCGCGCACTCCAGGATGACCTTGGCGGTTTCCTCGCTCACGCTGCGCTTGCGGTTGAGCGCGTTGGACACGGTTGCGGGCGAAAAACCGGTGATGCGGCTGATCTCGCGGACACTTGCTTTGGCCATTGTTCCCCCTAGTAACGGTCGCGGTCGAGCATCGTGGCCTGACCGCCCCGTGACTCGACAACTAAACGACCGCAAATTCAATCTAAACAGAATAGTAAATGTTTAATAGCTAGTTTAGCCTGTTGTCAAGCGAAGCGGCGCGACTATTCCCCCAACGGGCGTATTTGTCCATCTTAACGTTATTACGCAAGGTCTTCGCCATTGCTTGCTATTACGCGTCGGTACCATTCGAAGCTTTTCTTTTTACGTCTCTCAAACGAGCCCGCACCGCTATCGTCTCGATCGACATAGATAAACCCGTAGCGCTTACGCATCTGTCCTGTGGCGACCGAAACCAAATCGATCGGGCCCCAACAGGTATATCCCATGAGTTCCACCCCGTCGAGCTCGACGGTCTCCCTCATCGCCTCGATGTGGGCCCGCAGGTATTCAACTCGATAGTCGTCTTCTATTTCACCCGAATCTTCCGGCACATCAGGAGCACCCAAACCGTTTTCGACGATGAACAGCGGCTTTTGATAGCGATCCCAGATTTCATTCATGGTGACGCGCAGCCCTTTGGGGTCGATAAACCTCCCCCAAGGCTCCTGTTTTAGATACGGATTAGGCGCCGAGCGAAGAAGGTTCGAATCGAACTGACCTTCCGCATGCGCTTTTGCGACGCGCGTCGAGTAATACGAAAACGAGACGAAATCGACCAGGTTTGCAGCCAGTACTTCGCGGTCATCATCCCGATAGGGCACCTCAAAACCATGGCGGGCGTATTCCTTGAGAACATAGCTCGGGTACGCACCGCGCACCTGGACGTCGGTAAACATGTAATGGCTGCGATTCTCAGCCTGCGCAGCCAGCACATCGTCCGGATCACATGTAGCCGGATAGAAGACACCTGCGTTGAGCATGCAACCGATCTTCGCCCCAGGGCACAGTTCATGACACGCCCCGACCGCACGGGCGCTCGCAACCAATACATGGTGCACGGCCGTGTGAACCGTTGCATAGCGATTCTCCCCTTGCTCGAAGATGATCCCCGCCGCCATAAAGCACGCCTGCGTCATGATGTTGATCTCGTTAAAGGTCAGCCAATAATTGACCAATCCCCGATAGCGCTCGAACACGGTACGCGAATATCGCTCGAACAGGTCGACCAACCTGCGATCGCGCCATCCGCCATACGCATCGACGAGATGCATGGGGACATCATAGTGGTTGAGCGTCACCAAAGGCTCAATGTCATGCGCGCGACACGTCCTAAAAACATCCTCGTAAAAGGCAAGGCCTTCTTCATTGGGCTCGGCTTCGTCTCCTTTGGGAAAAATGCGGCTCCAGGCGATTGATAAGCGCAGGCATTTAAAACCCATCTGGGCAAACAGTTCAATATCCTGCTTGTACCTATGGTAAAAATCAATGCCCTTGCGAGCGGGATAGAAGCTGTCGGGTGCCAACGCACGCGGATCAAGGTCTCCCCGCATGACGTCCATGCGTTGATCGCCAAACGGCAGCATGTCGGAATTGGCTAAACCGCGACCGCCTTCGTTCCATCCTCCCTCGCACTGGTTTGCAGCCAGAGCCCCGCCCCATAAAAAATCTTCTCTAAACATTATGGTGTCGTCCTTTCTATCAAATTCCCGGCCCACACTGTCGAACGCAACGGACTCGGCAAGTGCCGCGCAACAGCACAGTACCGTTGCGCGGCCAAGGGGTCGGACCGCGCAACGGCTGGGGAGCATATTTGTGTAGTAGCCTCTTATGCCTCGACGGATTCAACGGCCTCAGAATCGCCGCTCTTGGACTTCAACGGCATCTTCTCCTGTCCTTCAAATCCAAAAATCATCGCCAACGCAAACGTCACGGCACCGCCAGCAAGACACCCGATGGTGCCAGGGATGATATCCTGAGCAAACATGAGCACGTTCATCCATGGGAAACCAACGCCAGTGAAGATATAGACGTTGGCATGAAGAAGGCTTACCAGCAGACCACCGACAGCACCACCAATCATGTTCCAGGCAAGAGCCTTCTTGTCGCGAAACAGGATGCCGTAGATGATGGGCTCACTCACGCGACCGAAGGCATAGGTGATGAACAAGTTCCAGCCCGTGGCTCGACTCTCCTTGTCCTTAGTGCGCAGGCCATAGGCGAGCGCGATGGCAAGCGTGGTGTAGGCTACAACCGCGGTGCCGGGGTATAAGATGGCGTCGTAACCGTTCTGGAGCGCGGCGGGCAATATGGCGGTATAGATCGGCACGTGCATGCCGGTGGCGATGATCAGATTCCAGAATGCGCCGATAACCGCGGTCGCAGCGGGACCGGCAACAGAGGCGAGCCAAATGATGAAATCGGCCACAAGGCCCATGACAAATTGGACGGCAGGGCCGCAGAGGCACAGCGCGACCGGCAACATCACGAGCACCGTACCCACGGGTACGATCAGAATGCGCAACATATCAGGCGAGATCTTCTTAAAGAAGCGCTCAACATAGGACTGGGCCCAGGTGATCAAGATGACCGGAAGAACAGCCTGGGTGTAGTTGACGAGCTGCATGGGGATGCCGAAGACGCTGAAAGGCTTTCCGTCCTCAACAATAACGAGCATGTCGGGATAAATCATCACAACAGCGATGAGCAGTGCCAGCACAGGACTCGTTTTGAACTTCTTAGCCGAGCTATAGGCGGCAAACACCGGGAAGTAGTAATACGCCGCATCGCCCACCAGGGAAAGGATCCGATACAGGTCGCTCGTTTCGGACATAAAACCGGCGCCTTCGGGCCCAAACAGAATAACGAGCATCTTGAAGATACCGGCGACACAAAAGATCGGAAGGATCGGGGTGATAGCGCCGCTCACGGCATCGAGCAGCTGATTGAAGAGGTGCTTGGGCGCCAAGCGCTCCTTCCAGCTAAGCTGAGGGCCATCGAGTTCCTCGTCAATCGATACCGTGACCTCGAATCCGCCCTGCTTACAAACCTCGTCGTAGACCTTGTCGACCGTGGGCCCGACCACCAGCTGCACCTGCCCTCCGGCGTGCACGACGCTGATGATAGACGAGATGTCCTCAAGCTTCTCATCATTCGAGAGGCTTTCATCCTTGAGGTTGAAGCGCAGGCGCGTCATGCAATGCGTAACCGAAGCCACGTTTTCCGCCCCGCCCACAGTGGAGAGAATCTGCTCTGCCACCTTTTTGTAATTTGCCATCATTGGCTCCTTTGCACAATCTTGGCTTACTGTTCGAATCGGCAAAGGTCATGCCCCGAATGGCTACGGGTTACAATCCTTTTTTGGAGATGATCCGGTTGAGATGGATCATCAGATAGAGTTCCTCCTCCTCGGAGAGCGTGGCGTCCCACGTTTCACGACAATAGGAACCGATATGCTTCACGCACTCTGCCAACTGCGGAAACTCCTCACGAAAGTTCTTGTACATCTGCATGTTGGCGCTGTTCAGCGACTCGCCGGCTTGAATGCGCTTGAACAGGTACCGCAGATGCGTGGCATAGCGAGTGAAATCGTAGGAATCGCGGTCAACGATGATGCGAAAATCACTCTCGACGATCTCAGTGACATCTTCTAGCATATCGTCAAACTGCTTGGTGGGTTTGCTCGCGGTCTCGATGGCCTGAACAACCCGCGCATTGACGAGATTCATGGCAATGCTGGCAATCTCATCCTTGGGAAGCCGCTCTCCGAGCTCCTTCTCGAGTCGCATGACGATAAACTGGGCAGCCTTGTATTCCTTCGGATACGTCTCCCGCACTTCATAGGCAAGAGGCATCGCGATGCGGACCCCCTTTTGGGCTCGCGCAACGGCAAACGACAGGTGATCAGCCATGAACAGCGTCGCATTGGTCGAGAGGTCGTAGGGCAGTTCGTTGGCAACGATGTCCATAACTTTCGCCGCAAACATCACGATATCCGAGGGAAGATCCCTCATGACATCTTGTCCTTTAGGATCAATGTCGTAAAACGTATGCTCGATTTTAGAAAGAGGGAGCTCTCGAGGAAAATCTCCGCCGAAACCGACGCCCCTGCCCATGGCGATGACATCTCGCCCCTGTCCGTCACGGCAAAGAACCGCGTTGTTGTTAAGCTTTTTAATTGCAAGCATGGTGAACCTCCTTTCAAGAACACTCACAGAAAAAGGCATGATAGCCAATAGCAGTGCTATTGCGGTCATGCCTTACGTAACAATCCGTGTTGTATTGCTCTTGGGCATGCCTCCACACAGGAGTAACAATCCAAGATGCAGAATGCATTATAGCGCTCTCCCCGCCCCGGGGACCATCGGGCTGGCGAACGGTAGATGTCGGCCCGCCAGCGGCCACATCGAGCAGATGGGCGTGCTTCGATCCCGAGCCTAGCCTAGGATGCGGGCCATGCGCGCCTTGAACTCGGACAGAAAGCGCGGGGCGTCCACGGTGAGTGCCACAAGCGCGCTCTTGTCGGGATCGGACAGACAGTGCTCGTCGCAGATGGTGCGGCCGCGATACTCGCCCAGCAAGTCAACGCGCAGGTTACAGCCGAGCGCGCCCACGAGCGTGGGATCAATCGCCACGGCAACCGCCAGCGGATCGTGCAGCGCGCAGCCGCCCAGGTAGGGCGCGTTCATTTCGTACGAACCGATATAGTGCTCGACCATGCTCGCAAACGCGCAGCCAGCCATAGTGCCCGAGCCCGTCCAGCCGGCAACGTCGCGGCGCGTGAGCACCACGCGATGCGTCACATCCAGCCCCACCATAGTGAGCTTGCGGCCCGAACGCAGCACGGCATCGGCCGCCTCGGGGTCGCTCGCCATGTTGGCCTCGGCACCGGCGCTCACGTTTCCGGGCACGGTAAGCGCACCGCCCATCACGACCACGCGACCGATAGACATCATCTCCGCCGCATCGCGCTCCAGGGCAAGCGCCAGATTGGTGAGCGGGCCGGTCGCAACGTAGACCAGATCGGGACCATAGGTACGCGCGGCATCAATCAGGTAATCGACCGCCGCATTGCCGTCGGCCGACGTCGCGCCCACCGGCTCGTACGGCGAGGCGGGCACGCTTGCGCCGCCGATGCCGTTCTTGCCGTGGATAAGCGTGGTGGACGCCGGCGGCGTGTAGGGTTCGGTCGCCTTCATGGGACGATCGGCGCCCAGGTACACCGGCACCTCGGGACGACCCAACAGGTCGAGCACCGCCAAGCAGTTGTGCGCCGACTGCTCGACGCGCACGTTGCCAAAGCACGTGGTGATGCCGACGAGCTCCACCTCGGGGCTCGCGATGGCGTAGGCAAGCGCCATCGCATCATCCACACCCATATCCAGATCAAGGATCAGCTTCTTGGTTGCCATTGTTCTACTCCGCTTCTCCGTCTACATCCAAACCGTCTAAACCAAACTTGTGCTCGACTTCCGCACGCGTGGGAATTGATTGCTGAGCGCCCAGGCGCGACACCGTCACCGCCGAGGCGCGAGCACCCGCCGCCATGCACTCAAAGAGCGGCAGGCCCTCCAGACGAGCCGCCGCCAACGCGCCGATAAACGTATCGCCCGCGGCCGTCGTATCGACCACCGCGCTCGAAAGCGCCGGCATGCGCAGCGGCTCACCGCCATCGCCGAGCGTAACCGAGCCGGCGCCGCCCAACGTGATGACCGCAGCCCCGGCGCCCTTGTCGAGCAGCGCATTGAGCGCGGCGACGCAACTCGCATCATCCGTGGGCAGAATGCCCGTCAGTACCTGGCACTCGGTCTCGTTGGGGCAGACCAGGTCGACCGCTGGCCACGCTCCTGCCGGCAGGTCGCAGGCGGGCGCCGGGTTAAAGATCGTATAGAACCCCAGCTCGTGAGCGCAAGCAAGCGCCCCGGCCGTCGCCGCAAGGTCACATTCGCCCTGGGCGATAAAGACGCCGCCAGCAGCCGGGGCAATCTCGCTGGCATCGCCGTCGAGCTCGTCGGCCACCAAGCGCCTCAGTGCGCGGGCAACGTCCTCGCCCGCAAGCGCATGGTTGGCGCCCGGCGACAGCACGATGCGGTTGTCGCTCTCACAGCGAATGATAGTCGCAGTACCGGTCTCCACGTCGTCGAGACGTGTCACGGACTCAACGCCCACGCCGGCATCTTGGAGCCCTGCCACAAGCGCATCGCCAAAGGTATCGCGCCCAACAGCGCCGATCATGCACGTGCGCGCACCCATGCGCGCAGCGGCAACGGCCTGATTGGCTCCCTTACCGCCGGCGTTGGTGATAAAACCGCTGCCATCGACCGTCTCGCCCGCGCGCGGCATGCGCTCGCACGCCACCGAAAGGTCCATGTTCATGCTGCCGAACACCGCAACGATGCTGTGATCCGCCATGGAAACCTCCTCGTCTTCGGGCTTTGCGCCCACCATCGACCAACGATTGTGCACTCTCGCACCCCCTATAACTTTAGTCCACTTTGATGTGGACGCGCGCTTGAGCTTGCGCCAGCAGCAAGCATTCACAGGGGCAGGCAGCTACAATGAATACGTGCTGATTATTCTCGTCATTGGATGATGTTTTATGGAACAATTCTCGCAATCGGGCTCGCGCGGTCGACGCCGCACGGGCAACGAGCCGGCGCCGCACGAACGCGTGAAGGGCGAGCGCCGTGCCAACGAGCCGCGACGCACCGCGAGCCCCCATCGCGCTTCTGCCAACAACGCTGGCCGCGCCAACACTCCCGCCGCGGAGCAGACGCCTGCTCGCCCCAAGTCCCGCTACATCCCTGCGCTCGACGGCCTGCGCACGCTTGCCGTCGTCGCGGTGGTGCTCTATCACCTCAACCTCACGTGGGCTCAGGGCGGCCTGCTTGGCGTCACGATCTTCTTTGTGCTTTCGGGCTATCTGATCACACGCCTGCTACTCAACGAAGTCGCTAACACCGGCCGCATCGACCTCAAGAGCTTCTGGATCCGCCGCATCCGTCGCCTGGTCCCCGCCGTGGTGACCGTTGTGGTTGTAACCTGTGCGCTGTGCACCGTCTTCAACCACGTGATGCTCACCAAGATGCGTCCCGACATTCTGCCGTCGCTGCTGTTCTTTAACAACTGGTGGCAGATTATGCAGGACGTTTCGTACTTCAACGCCCTGGGCGACCCCTCGCCGCTTACGCACTTTTGGTCGCTCGCCATCGAGGAACAATTCTACCTGGTTTGGCCACCGCTGCTGTTTGCCATGGTGTCCATGCATGTGAGCAAACCCAACACGCGCCGTATGGTCCTGGGACTCGCAGCGGTATCCGCCCTTGCCATGATGGTGCTCTACAACCCTGCCGCCGACCCCAGCCGCGTGTACTACGGCACCGACACCCGCGTCTTCTCGCTGCTGCTGGGCGCCTGGATGGCCTTTATCCCCGATCGCGACCTGGCGCCGGTGCGTCTCGCTCATCGTTTGGGGCTCAATCGCCTGGCTGGCGCCGCCAAGCACGGCAAGAACGCCGAGGGCAAGCCTGGCGAGAAGGCCGACAACGCAGCCGAGACCGTCCCGGCACAGCCGAGCGCCCTCGTGCGCTTTTGGTCCTCGCCCGCATCCATCGATGTGTTGGGCGTCGTGGGTCTGGTTGGCCTTGCCGCCATGGTCGCGCTCACCAACGGCTACACCGCGTTCCAGTATCGCGGCGGCACGCTGCTATGCTCCATCCTCACGCTCATGGTCATCGCGGCCTGCGTGCAGCCCCAGGGAATGGTTGCCCGCGCACTGTCCGCCGAGCCGCTCGTGTGGGTTGGCAAGCGCTCGTACAGCATCTACCTGTGGCACTATCCGCTACTGTTGCTCATGAACCCGGTCGCCAACATCAACGATACGCCGTGGTGGCAGTACATTTTGCAGGTGTTGTTGGTGGTCGCCGTAGCCGAATGTTCATATCGCTTTATCGAGACGCCGTTTAGAAAGGGCGCCTTTGGGCGCACCGTATCCGAGTTCCGCGACGGCACCACCGCGCCCGCCAACTGGGTGCGCGCGCACGTCCCTGTCTGCGCAGCCTGCGCTGTCGTGTTGGTCGTTGCACTGGGCGGCCTGATCTTTGTGCCGGAGACCTCCGCACTGAGCGGTGAGGGCGCCGAAGTCCTCAACAAGGAAGCCAAAAACACCGCGCCCACAGACCAACAGGCGGCCGACGACACCGACAAGGACAACGACGGCTTCCCCGATGGCTCCTACGACCTGTTGATGATCGGTGACTCCGTGTCGCTGCGCGCCGTTGATTCCTTTGACGGCGTGTTCCCGCACAGCCATATCGATGCCGAAAAGGGCCGCCAGTTTGATGCGGGCCGCGCGACATTTGAGGGCTATCTCCAACAGAACCTTGCCGGCAAGATCGTGGTCTTTGCACTGGGCACCAACGGCTTGGTAACCGACGACCAGATCGACGCCATCATGACCGATGCAGGAGATAAGCGTATTGTGGTGTTTGTGAACACGCGCAGCCCGCAGCCGTGGGTTGGCTCTACCAACCAGGCCATCGCCAACGCTGCTACGCGCTACAAGAACGTGCGCGTTATCGACTGGTACGGATACAGTGCCAATCGCAACGACCTGTTCGATGGCGATGGCACGCACCTGTCGACCACTGGCGTGACTGAGTACCTCAACTTGATCCACGATGCAGTCAAGAAGGACCTGCCCGTGCATCCCGAGGATCACGTCAACGATCTGCAGCCGGCGGCCGTCAAGTCTGCCACCGACGCGCTCGTCAATGCGCTCGCTCTCAAGCCGCACAAGCTGGGCACCGACAAGTAACCTGCAGCGCAAACTTCCCACATCCGGAGGGGTGCGCCACGGCAGGCACCCCCTCCGACAGTTAGGGACGTTCCTTATGTGCCGGCACCCAGGGACACTCCTGACACAGCCGAGGAACGCCCTCCTTGCGACCAAATTCTGGGCGCCTCGCCACCCCGAACGTTGTTTCCAAGCCCACACCCGCAGCAAACAACCCAAAATCACTCTTTTCGAGCCGGCTCCAAGGGGTCGTGGACAAAAAGGGGCAAATATGAGTACTGTTACCATTTTAGTAGCAGGCAAAACCACCCAAAATGACGTCCGAGCGACCCCTACAACCCCCTAAAGCAGCCAACCTGACTGGTTTAAGACATATTGGAGCCAATTTTAATGAACATACTATCGGCTATGTCCATTATCTTCTTGGATGTAAATGCTATTCACTTAGCAACAGTACTCATATTTGGCATTTTTTGTCCACTGCCATATAACTAATGCCCTATAGCGGGCAAAAAACAGGCCGCAGTCCATCGCTGCGGCCTGTTCGGAAGCAAAAGTGGGCGTTAAGCGCTGTAGCCCATCGCCTGCAGGACAAACATGACGACCGTGAGCACCGTAATCACGCCGATAGTCGCCCACGTGAGCACGTTCCATACGCGGCCGTTGCGGTTGGCGCCCATAATGTGACGGTCGGCGGCGATAACCACCTGGAACACCAGAACCACGGGCAGTAGCACGCCATTGATGACCTGCGAGGTCATCATAATCTGGAACAGATCGACGCCGGGCATAAGCACCAGCACGGCAGAGATACCGATGATGGCCGTAATGATGCCGCGATAGACCGGGGCCTCGTCCCAGCTGCGGTCGGCACCGCGCTCCCAGCCAAATGCCTCGCAGATAGCGCTCGACGTAACGCCCGGCAGCACGCAGGCAGCCAAGAAACTCGCCGCGACCAGGCCCGAGGCAAACAGTACCGTAGACCACTGACCCGCAATAGGCTCCAGCGCGCGGGCAGCATCGGCAGCATCGCTAATCTGAATACCCGCCGGGAACAACACCGTGCCGGTCGTGATGATAATAAAGCCGGCAATAACATCGGCGGCAAGCGAGCCGCTCACGGTATCAATACGCTGCAGCACGATGTCGTCCTCGCCCGCGTTCTTATCGACCACGTTGTTCTGCGCCAAGAAAATCATCCACGGCGCGATGGTGGTACCGATCGTTGCGACCACGAGCGACACGTAGCTGGGGTCATTTTGAATGTTAGGCACGACCAGGTCGACCGCGACCTCACCCCAGTTGGGGCCAGCCATAAACGCGGCGACGATGTAGGTCACGAACACGCAGCTCACCAGCAGCAGAATCTTCTCGATGCGCTGGAAACTCCCCGACATGGTAAGCATCCACACCAGCAGCGCCACCAACGGCACCGAGATGCTCGCCGGCACGCCAAAGAGGGCAAGGCCGCTCGCAATACCCGCAAACTCCGAAATGGTCACAGCCGTGTTGGCGATCAACAGCGCCGCCATAGCAAGTACACTCTTGCGCACGCCAAAGCGCTCGCGAATGAGCGATGCCAGGCCCTTGCCCGTCACGCAGCCGCAACGCGCCGCGGTCTCCTGCGTCACGATGAGCAGCACAGTCATGACGGGAAGCATCCAGAGCATCTTGTAGCCATAGCTGGCACCCGCACTGGAATACGTTGCAATGCCGCCGGCGTCATTGCCCGAAAGCGCCGCCAGCAGACCGGGACCCATAGCGCCAAAGATGGCCGCGATGGTCAGCTTTTGCTTGGTGCCCGACTTTTGCTTGGTATTTTGCACGCGACCACCTAGCCCATGACTGACATGGCGAGCAGCACCGCGGCGATGCAATACGCCACACACGAGATCATGACGGCAATAACGTTCATGGCGGTGCCCGACGTGTTGAGGTCATGCTCGTCACGCCAGAACAGCACCATCAGGTAAATCACAGCACTCATGTTGCCAACCAGGCAAATGATGGCGGCAATGTTAAAGCAGCCGGTAAAGAGCTGCTCCTCAAACATAGAGGCATCGGGGAATGCAGCGGTGCGCACCAGCTGGGCGCACAGGTAGGTCACGAGTGACAGAATCAGGCCCATGCCCGTGCTCTGGAAGAAGAATCCCAGATACGGCTTGGGCTCGTCGTCGTGACCGTCATACTCCAGGAAGTAGTTCTTGACGAACGACACCATGCGCGAGGCCGCCAGCAGCACGAGCGGCATGGCGCACATGGGGAACACCACCAGATGCGCGGAGCCGAGCGCCGTTCCCAGCACGGTCGCCATGATGCACGACGCGATGCCCCATACAACAACCCAGTACTGGCGATGCACGAACCAGCTGAGCACGTTCGTCGAGTCGTCCGACGCGCTATCGCCCGAGCCGACACCGGCGATCTGCAGGTCCTCCTGATGCTCCTCGGCGATAACGTCCATGGCGTCGTCGAAGGTCACGATACCAAGGATATGACGGTTCTCGTCGCAGACAGGGATGGCAACCAGGTCGTACTTGGTCATCTCGTCCGTCACGTCTTCCTGGTCCTCGTCGGGCGACACATAGACCAGGTCGCGATAGGCCAACTGACCCAGCGTGGCGTCGCGGTCGGCTACGATCAGCGTGCGCAGCGAAAGCACGCCGGTCAGCATGCCACTCGGATCCTCGGTATAGACGTAATAGACGCTCTCGAAGTCCTCGTCGAGCTCGCGAATCGCCTCGATGGCGTCACCGACCGTTGCCGTAGCGGGCAGGGAGACAAACTCCGAGGTCATGATGCGGCCGGCGGTGTTGTCCTCATACCCCAGCAGGTTACGAATCGCCTTCTCCTCCTTGACGCCCATCAGGCGCAGGAGTTTCTCGGCCTTCTCGTAATCAAGCTCGTCGATCAGGTCGGCAGCGTCGTCCGGGTCCATCATGGCCAGCATCGACGATGCGTCGGTGTCGGACAGGCCCTCGAGCATCTCGGTCATAAGCTCGTCGTCATCGAACTCCGAGATGGCCTCGGCGGCCTGGGCAGTATCGAGCTGCGCAAACACCTGCGCACGCAAGCGCGGGTCGAGCTGCTCGATAATGTCGGCGATGTCGGCAGGGTGCAGCTCGCCGAGCGTCTTGTGCGACACCGAGAGTTGAATGTTCTTGGTCGAGCGGTCGAGCAGGTCCATGTAGGACCAGGCGATAATGTCCTCGCTGAGCGGCTTGCCCAGGTGCTTCATAAAGCCCTCGACGACGTGCTCGAGCGCGGGGCTGATTGCACGCAGCAGACCGCGGGCGCCGACCTCGGCACCCAGCAGGCGCAGCTGATTTTCGCCCGACATGGAAAACTTGATGTCGTTGACGCGCACGACCTTCATGCCCTGCGTGTCGACGATCTGCTTATTGAGAACGTCGCGCGCCAGCAGGAGCTCGGTCGGCTGCAGGTACGAGAAGCGAATATTGGTGGCAGACGTATTGAGATACACGCCCGTCTCGTCGATGCGGTCGACCCATTTGCGCCAGCTGATCATGAACGGCGTCTTGCCGGGACCGCGGAACGCGAGCGACGTCACGTGCGGAAAAACTTCACCGGTTGCAATGCCAAAATCGTTGACCACGCCGAGCTTTTCGCCGTCGACGTCCAAGACTGGCAATTTGAGCATCTCACTCAGATAATTCAATGGTGCTCCCCATCATTATTCCTCCGGACGCGGCCGCGCGTGCGGCGTCCGGGGGCTTCTGGATATGTATACGCATGCGCGGGCGGCACGCCGCTCGACGCTTACACCCCGTGCATGCGCAAAAAGCACCTGCATGGGGTCATCGACTGTATGGTCGAGGTTTGGATTTCACCTGTAACCTTTCTCTTGACCCTCATTAACCGCAGTAACTATAGCATCAGCATCGCCCTGCGGCATCGAATTTATGCGCTGCACATTGCAGGCATACCAAACGCTGACGTATCCGTGACATAGCCATTGGGGACGTTCTTAAACGACTACCCAATGACTACTCTGTGGTGTCATCGTCCTCGGCAAGTTGGGGGAACACGGCGTCCTTGGGCATGGTGACCTTCGTCAGCGAGGTGAGCTTTTTGCTCAGCGACGTGTCCGTCTTGACCAGGTCGCTGAGCGTCACGATCTTGTAGCCGTCGGCGACAAGGCCGTCGATGATCTGCGGCAGCGCCTCGAGCGTCTGCTCGGCGCATTCGTCCCTATCGGTGAGCAGCACGATATTGCCCGGCGTCACCGAATCGAGCACCGTTGAGACCTGCTCGTCGGCACCGTTGAGCAGCCAGTCGCCCGAGTCAATATTCCACGAGACCACGGCGGAGACCAGGTCCATCGCATCAATCCAGTTTTGCTCGTCAAAGGCAGCGTAGGGAGCACGCAGCAGCATCGTCTTCACGCCGGTCGCCGACTTAATCGCATCGGTGCCTTTCGTGATCTGTTCGCGTACCGTCTCACGGTCCTGACCCTTGAGCGAATCGTCGCTGTAACTGTTGGAGCCGACCTCGCAGCCGGCATCGACAATCGCCTTGGCCGTGGCGGGCGAGGCCTCGGCCGCATCGCCCGACAGGAAGAACGTCGCGGTGACGCCCTCTTCCTTGAGCACCTGCAAGATCTGCTTGGTCGCTCCGCTCGGGCCCTCATCAAACGTCAGCGCCACGTACTTTTCGTTGCCCTTGGGCGCCACGCTCGCGCACTCGACCACGCAATCGGTGGCGGGCACGACCTCGCCGCGGTCCTGCGTCTTACCCGACTGCTCGCCGACCCACACCTCGGAGCGACCTTGGATGCCCCACGTCTTGACGTACTCGATAGCACCCGTGCCCTCGACCTTGAGCTTGGGCTCGATAACCGTCGCCTGGACCTCATGCTTCTCATACGTGTCGCGGCCGTCTTTGACCGTCACCTTCTCGCCGCCCGTAAGCTCGCGGCTTTTCCACTTGCCCTGTTTTATGCGCTTGCCGTCCACCTTAACCGACAGCTTTTCGCCGCCATGGCGAGTAAGCACGCTGTCGTCAACGGCCAGCAAGTCCCCGGCGTCGTAGGTATCGGTCAGCTCCTGGTCGTCGATGAGATTTTGCAGCGTAGAGCCGACGCGCACCGCAGTCTCCTGGCCGTTAAGGACGACATCCACGCTGCGGTTGACGTAGCCCACGACGGCAGCGATGAACAGCACGAGTGCGCAGCCCACGGCGATGAGCGCATAGGGCAGGCGAGACGGACGACGGGGCGTGCGGCTGTTTCCGATGCGAGCGCTGCGGTCGCTAAAGCCGCGGCTATGGTTGAGATACATCGCGCCGGGCTTACGGTGACGCTTGCGCTGACCGCTGGGCAGCTGCCCCAGGTCGCGGCGCGCCGTCGGACGCGCACCCGAGCGCCCGTTTAAGTTAGATCCGTTTTGGCGCATGTGCCCTCCCCCATAAACGCAGCAAGCCGGAGCAACAGGTCTCCGGCTTGCCTCCCATCAATTGGTACGTCGCTATTTGCTAGCTTTTGACGAGCCCCCGCTCGCCTTTTGATATTCGTCCTTAAAGGCCTTGAACATACCGCGCGTCTTGCCGAGCTGCTTGCCCAGCGCGCGACTGCCCTTGTCCACGGCGACCGAACCCTTGTCATCGAGCACCTTAGCGCCCTTCTTGACCTTATCGCCCACCACGACGCTTGCCTCGGCAGCCTTTGCGGCGGCGCCGCCCGAATACCCGAGCGACTTGACCTCGTCCGAAACGATCATCGCGCCGTCCGCATAGCCGCGCAGCATCGTCGGCGGCATCTGCGTGTCGCCCACCAGCACACTCGAGGCAGTGCCGGCGGTCACGTAGAACGTCTGCACGATGCCCGAACGCGGCTTGAACTCCACATCCGAGCAATAGCCCACGACATCGCCCGACTCCGTGCGCACGTCCATGCCAACCCAGATAATGCAATCGTCCAGGTTGATGTCGAGGCGCTTGGCCGCAGCGGCATCGTAGGTGCCCTTGACGTCGTCAACCGCGATGGCGCCCTCGTAGACGCCAATGGCATCGAGCGCCACAAATCGGTCGGGGCGCCCGATCATGCCCGCGATATCGGACTGGCGCACCATAAAGCCCACCACGCGCGTACCGCCCGGGGTAAAGACCGGAAAGTGAATCTTGCCGAGCTTTTTAGGGCTGCGCGGCGTGCCGTCTTTTTTGGTGCGCTTATCCTCGGTAGGCTTGCGATAGATCTTGGCGCCGACAAAATCCCCGGCGCGCATTATGCCTCGGTCGAAGGCTCCGCGGCCTCGGCGTCGGCCTCGACGGCGTTCTCGACCACGACATCGGCGGCGGGCGTCACGTTACCGCCCGATATGGCGTCGTTGAGCTGCTCGCGCAGCTGGTCCATGCGCTCGCGGGCAAGGTCAACCTTGGCACGCAGGTCATCGGTCTTGGCGTCGACCATCGGGCCAAAATCGTTGACCGCAGCGCGGGCCTCCTCGGCACCGTGCTCGTAGGTGTCGCGCATGTTATCCCAGGCGTCGTTGGCGATATCGGCAGCCATGGCGCGGGTCTCGGCGCCCGAGCGCGGAGCCAGGGCAACGCCGATGATGGCGCCGGCGGCGGCACCGAAGAGCGCACCCGAGATAAAGTTGAAAGTCTTACCCATGTTCATTCCTCTCCTGCGGGCACCTCGGCGCCCACCGTTTGAATGCTGTCCATTATACCCGCAGCACAGCGCTTGCCGTCTTGCTCATCTGCGTACGGTAAAGGCGCAGGTACATGATGGTGATAAGCGGGTGAGCCTACTCCTGCGGCATGGCAGGCATGGCCACTGTAGCGCCCGGGTCCTCGCCGGCGCCGTCAACGAGCGGCAGCGCTCCCTCGCGCGCGGGGGCCACCGGAGCCGTCGCCGCACCACCGTAGACGGCAGCGGGGGCCTCATGGCTCTCAGCGGTCGCGCCCTCGGTATCGATTACCTCCTGCGGCTCGTCGTCAAAGCTCGGGACGCCCTGGGGCTCCGCGGGCTCGACCTCGACGGCCTCCTCGGCAGGGGCATCGTTGACAGACTCGGCGGCAACCTCGGCAGGCGCCTCGCCCTCGGTCGTGTCCCCGGCCTCGCCTTCGGCGTTCGCGGCGGCGACGGCCTCGTGCGGGTCCTTGCCCTCGGCCTCGGCACGCATGCCCAGTACCAGGTTACGCAGGCCCGCGACCGTACCGTCCACATCGGGAGCGGGCTGGTCGGCATGCAGATAGGCCCAATCCATCATAAAGGTCGCCGAAGACAGCGCGCCGATGGCCAGCGCGTCGTCGGGACACGAAAGCTCGACCTCAAAGACACGCTCATCGTGCTCACTCACGCGAGTGCGGCCGCACGAAATGCTGCCAGCGAGACCGGTCTCGTTCATGAGCTCGACCGTCACGTGCTCCAGCAGATGGCAAAGCTCGGTCTGGCCCATGCAGTCCTGGAATTCGCGACCGGAATCGCCCAGGCACAGGTGCTTGGCAATCGCGGGCACCAGGTAATACACGCGCGCCGTGGCCTCGATGTCCTCCGAGGTCATGAGCGGCATGCCGGGGTTCACCAGCACGTGCGCGCAGATCTTGTCCTCGCTGACGGTGACCTTAAGGATGTTGAACAGGCCTGCCATAACTCTCCCCTACTCTTCCTTACCCTACTCGTCGCCGTCGTGCGGGTCCGCAGAGCCCGCACCAGACGCCGTCGGCTCGTCTGCCGAGGGCTCGGAATCCTTCTTATCGGTTTCGGCCGGAGCGATCACGCGAATGAGCGAGATGCGCTGGCCACGCATCGACTGCACCTTAAACTTGTACCCCGCAACCTCAAACACCTCTCCGATGTCGGGCACCGAGTCGCAAAGCTCCAAAATCCAGCCGGCGATGGTCTCATAATCATCGCTTTCCTCGAGCGGCCAACCAAGCTCAATCGCGTCATCGCACGAAAAACGCCCATCGACGAGCCACTCGCGGCGCGAAAGGCGCGTGAGGTACTTGTTGTCGGGGTCGAACTCGTCCTCGATCTCACCCACGATCTCCTCGACGATGTCCTCGATGGTGATGATGCCGGCCGTGCCACCGTACTCGTCCACGACCACTACGATCTGGTCGTGCGAGGTCTGCATCTCGGACAGCAGCGGCAGGATGTCCTTGGTGTCGGGCACAAAGGTGGCGTCGCGCAAAAAGCCGGCGATGGGCTGGTCGCCCTTGCCGTCGAGCGAAGGCTGGATCAGGTCCTTGATGTGCGCGATGCCGGCGACGTTGTCGGGATCCTCGTGATAGACGGGGATGCGGCTAAAGCCGGTCTGGCGCATGGCGGACAGCACGTCGGCGACCGTTTCGTCGTCCTCGCACATGGTGGTGTCCACGCGCGGCACCATGACCTCGCGGGCAACGGTGTCTCCCAGGTCGAAGATCTCGTGGATCATGCGCTTTTCCTCGTCGAGCAGATCGTCCTGCTCCGAGACCATGTATTTGATCTCTTCCTCCGAGACGTTTTGGCGGTCGTCGGCGCTCTTGATGCGCAGGATGCGGGCCAGGCCGTCGGAGCAGGCACCGGTCAGCCACACGAGCGGGCGGGCGATCTTTTGGAACACGGAGAGCGGTCCCACGACCTGCTTGGATACGCCTTCGGCATTAGCCAGGCCGATGCGCTTGGGCACAAGCTCGCCAACCACGATGGACACGAAGGCGACGGCGACGGTGATGATGACCGGCGCCAGGCCGCGCGCGATGGCAGAGAGCGGCGCGATGCCAAAGCTCATGAGCCACGTGGCAAGTGGGTCGGACAGGCTCGTCGAGGCGACGGCGGACGAGGCGAAGCCCACGAGCGTGATGGCGACCTGGATGGTGGCGAGCAGCTGGTCGGAGTCGGCGGCCAGCTTAATGGCGCGCTCGGCGCGCTTGTCGCCTTCCTCGGCATCGTGCTCCAACACGGCGCGCTTAGCCGTGGTGAGCGCCATCTCGGACATGGAGAAGTAGCCGTTGATGAGGGTTAAAACGAGGGTAGTGATAAGGGAGATGGTTATGTCCATCGGGAGTTTCTCGAACCTCCAAGATTCGGGCGTCAGGGTAAAACGTTCATGGCGGATACGGCAATTGCGCCGGCGCCCAAACGAGGACGCGGGCGCGCAGGCATGGTCGCTAGATTACGAAAAGGATCACCGCCATGAACTGGAAGATGCTGCCGGCGAGCACCCACAGGTGAAACACGCTGTGCAGATAGCGCACGTTTTTGGCGATATAGAACGGCACGCCCGCGGTGTAGCACACGCCGCCGACGGCGAGCAGGGCAAGCGCCACAGGGTTGAGCAGTGCCACAAGTTCGGGCAGCTTAAAGACAACGAGCCAGCCCATCAGCAGGTAGACCAGGCCACTTACCCAGTGCGGTTGACGCTCGCGCATAAAGCACTCGAGGGCGATGCCAATAATGGCGATGGCCCATACGGCAAAGAACAGCGCAGGGCCGCCGTCGTTTGCGAGCGTGAT
>DXMJ01000001.1:32863-123001 GCA_019414265.1 Collinsella sp.
CCCACCGTGTAGTGTGGAACGGCCGCGGTCTTGGGTCGCGGCTTAGAACTGTCGCTCGAATCGGACATGCCGGTTACATCCTCCAACGTAAAGAGTTCTCAACACTATATCAAAGCGTCTAGGTACGTGCGAAATTTGCACCATACGCGACCCTTTGTTTACCCATTCTTTGTCTGTTGACGCATCAACGGCGAACGTCCATAATGCGCTTGCATTAAATGTTGATGTATTAACATCTTATAGGAGAATACCGCATGTCTCAAAACGCACGTTCCCATCGAAAGCTCAAGATAGCCGGCATCGTTGCACTGGTGGTTGTCGTTGCGCTGCTCGGATTTGCCGGCAACTTCCTGTTTGACTTCGCGCTGAATCCCCGCGCGCAGTACACCATGAAGATGATGCAGGATAGCAAGAACGACAAAGACGGTGAGCAGCCGGATGCCGAGGAAACCGAGGCGCGGGCGTGGTTTAAAGAGAATCGTGAGAGCAGCAGCCTCACCGCAGATGACGGAACCGAACTTGCCGCTTGGTATTTTGCCGCCTCGGAGAACACCCATGATTACGCCGTCTGCCTGCATGGATATACCAACGAGCCCATCGGCATGGCCCGATACGCCAAGCGCTTCCACGACCGCGGCATGAACGTGCTCGCGCCTGCCGCCCGCGCCCACGAGCGCTCCGGCGGCGACTATATCGGCATGGGCTGGCCCGAGCGACTCGATGTTATCGCATGGATCGGGCGAATTGTTCAGGCTGACCCCGAGGCGCGTATCCTGGTCTTTGGCGAGTCGATGGGTGCGGCAACCGCCATGAACGTGGCGGGAGAATCTCTGCCCGCAAACGTGAAGTGCATTATCGAGGACTGCGGTTATACGAGTGTTTGGGACGAGTTTTCTCTGCAGCTCAAGGACGTGTTCGGCCTGCCCAGCTTTCCCTTGCTCGATGTAGCAAACTTGGTGTGCAACGTGCGCGCGGGCTACGACTTTCATAAGGCGAGCAGTGTGGAGCAACTCAAACACGCGACGGTTCCCATGTTGTTCATCCACGGCGACCAGGACACCTTTGTGCCGTACGACATGCTCGACCAAAACTACGACGCGTGCGCCAGCAAGGTCAAGCAAAAGCTCACCATCCATGGCGCCACCCACGCCAAGAGTGCGCAAGTTGACCCCGAGCTCTACTGGAACACAGTCAACAACTTCCTCGACGAGTATTTTTAGGCAAAAAGCAACGTCTGGGGCTTTATCTGACCCCCTATTTTCGGAAGTATGCGGCAAAATCTGGAACTGCCGACCAGACCGCAGTTTTACCAACAATTTATCAGGGGTTTTGTTGCCAAAAAACGTCGCGTGCTCGGCGGTCTCGAAATTTGCCGCATACTTCCGGAAAGCCGCCCGAGAGCGTTGCGCTCGCGGGCGGCTTTTGCTCAACTAACGCTACAAAGGCGCTTGTTTTGTCCAATAGATAGGCGCTATTTGACCTCGATGAGCTCGTACTTGCTCGTGCCCAGGCCGATCTTCTCGGCGTGCGCGATGCAGGTGCGCCAGTCGGTGTCGGGATGCGTGATGCAGAAGGGGTCCTTGGCCTGATCGCCCTCCAGATGCTCGTGGTTGTGCTCCATCTTGGCCGCGCTATCGGTAAGCTCGGTGTTGGGCAGCGGCTCGGATGCCATGACGGCATCGGCACAGGCCTGGTCGATGGCGACCGGGTCGAAGCTCGCGAACATGCCGATATCGTTGACGATAGGCGTATCGTTTTCGGGATGGCAATCGCAGTTGGGGCTAATATCCATGGCAAGCGAGATATGGAAGCTCGGGCGGCCGTCGACAACGGCCTTGGTGTACTCGGCGATCTTGCAGTTGAGCACATCGGCCGCGGCGTCATAGCCGGGCTTGATGCAATCCTGGTTGCATGCCGCAATGCAGCGGCCGCAGCCCACGCAGCGATCGTGGTCGATGGCGGCCACGTGCACCGTGCGAGTAGCGCCGCTGGCAAGCTCGCGCTCGCGGGTGTCGGTGAACGAGACAGCGTTGTGTGCGCAAATCTTTTCGCAGGCACGGCAGCCAACACAGTGCTCGGTCGCGACATTCGGCTTGCCGGCGGCATGCTGCTCCATCTTGCCGGCACGGCTGCCGCCTCCCATGCCCAGGTTCTTCATGGCGCCGCCAAAGCCGGCCTGTTCATGGCCCTTAAAGTGGGTGAGGCTGATCACGATATCGGCATCCATGAGTGCCTGACCGATCTTGGCCTCGTGCACGTACTCGCCGCCCTCGACCGGGACGAGCGCCTCGTCGGTACCCTTGAGGCCGTCGGCGATGATGATCTGGCAACCCGTGGCATACGGGGTAAAGCCGTTCTGATAGGCGGTATCGATGTGCTCGAGCGCGTTTTTGCGGCTACCGACGTAGAGCGTGTTGCAGTCGGTGAGGAAGGGCTTGCCGCCCAGCTCCTTGACGACATCCGCGACGGCGCGGGCGTAGTTGGGACGCAAAAAGCTCAGGTTGCCCAGCTCGCCAAAGTGAATCTTGATGGCGACGAACTTGTTCTCAAAGTCGATCTGCTCAATACCGGCGTGACGGATGAGGCGCTTGAGCTTGTCGAGCTGGCTCTCGCGAGCATGCGTGCGCAGGTTGGTGAAGTACACCTTAGCGGGTGCTGCGGGTGCAGTTGCGGTCATAGTTATATCCCCTCGGTCTATATGGCGTTACAGACATAGAGGATGGTACCCGTTGAAGTAGGGTCAAAGTCAAGCGCGAAACCTAGTCGTTGGGGAGGTTCTTAAACGACTACTCTTGGACTTTAAGGGCCTCGGCTAGGCTGACGCGCTTGATAGAACGCGTGTGTAGCAGCGCCACGACCAGGTAGGTCGCAAAGCCAATGCCCACGCACGCCGTCATGGACCAAGCGGGCACGTAGATCTCGATATTGCCGTTGTAGGCGAGCAGCATCGAGCGGAAGATGGCCGTAAGCGAGCCAATAATGACCGGCAGGCTCAGCACAAGCGACGCCACCACGCACAGCGTGATCGAGCGGATGTACAGATGCGAGATCTCGCTATCGCGATAGCCAAAGACTTTCATGTAGCTGATCGAACGGGCGCCGTGGTCGATCACAGCCTTGGTCAACAGGTACATAAACAGCAGGAAAATAAACACCGCGAGCCCAACCATCATGCCGATCATTTTGCTCATCATGCCGATAAACTGGTCGCCCACGGCGCGCATGTCGTCGGGCGTGGTGTCGCCGGCAAAGTAACGAGCATCGAGATCGAGCTTCTCGTCGCTCACATAGCCGTTAAAGTAGGCGGCGTCGTTGTCGAACAGCTCGTTAAAGTCATCGATGCTCATATAGATATTCATGTCCGACTTGGAGCCCCAGGTACAATCCTTGCCCGCGTACTCAAGGGAATAATGCTCGCCCTCGTACTTGTCGCCGAGCATGACCTTCTGACCCTCGCTCCAGCCAAACTTATCGAGCAGACCGCCGCCAAAGACGATGCGCCCATCGCCGACGTTGAGGTCTTTCCAATAGCGCGAATCGGTTGAAATGCCGTAGACGGAAATCGTCTCCTCGCCATTTCCATCGCCGCGGTCGTATTGCAGCTGGTAAACGGCGTATTTCTCAGCCTGTGCGATTGCGCCCGCGCCGTTGTCGGTCGTATTGACCGGGTGGATATCGTCGTTGTCAGTGTCAATCTTGGAGGCTTTGTCGATCAGGTCGATAGCCTCATCACGGTTGCAGCCGAGGGCATCGGCAAGATCATCGAGGCGCGCATAAAGCGCATCCTTCTTGTCCTGGACCTTGGCAAGCGCATCCTGCGCCGCAGTCAGGCTCTCGGCAGACGGAGATGCGGTCGCGGCATCGGCTGCCGTCTGCGCCGCATCGGCCGCGTCGTCAAGCTCGTCATCGGCATCCTGGGCAGCGGTTAGCAGCGCGCCGTCAACCGACTGCAAGCGCTCGAGTGCCGACCACTGCTCGCGCTCCTCGGCGGTGCCCTCGAGCTCCAGCGGCGCCTTGAGCGTGTACTGGTGCTCGGCGACCAGGCTCGTCTTCAGGTTGTCCGCGTAGTGCGTCATCGTGGGCAGAATCGCCAGGCCAAAAAGCATCAGCAGCGACGCAAATGCAATGCCCACGAAGAGCGTGGCGAAGTTGCCCAGGTTGCGCAGGAAGATACGCAGGCGGAAGCGCGAGACAAAACCCATGCGCTCCGGCAGCTGCAAGCCGCACTTGGTACCCGATTTGCCGCTCGCCTCGTGACGAAGGAATTGCAACGGCGTCTTGCCCATTTTGCGAAGCAGGCCCACCAGCGTGATGAGGATGAGCGCGGCGGCGGGAACCACGGCGCACTTCACAAAGATCTCCCAGCTCCAGTACACCTGGAAGGGCGGCAGGCTATACGAACCGTAATAGAGGCTGCGCATGGGCTCGGTAAAGAACACAACGCCGAGCGCAGTGCCCAAAAGCGCTGCGAGCACGCCCACGATGGCGGGAAGCGCAAGGTAGTGCAGCACGATCTCGCGACGGCGATAGCCGCTGGCGAGCAGTGTGCCAATGATGGCGCTCTCCTCCTCGATGGTGGCGTCGGTAAGGACCACAAAGACGAACGCCATGATCACGATGATGATGTCGAGCAGCGTCATCCACATCATAGAGTCGCCGTCCACGTCGTCGCGCGCGTAGCCAATACCCTGGTTGGAATCGGCGTCGATCAGATCGTCCACGCGCGTATCGGCATCGGTCAGCGCCTCGACCATATCCTGCTCCGCATCGATGCGGTCCGCAGTGGAGAGGTCGCGATCGGTAAAGGTAAAGGAGTAGGTGTAGGCGGGCGCGCCGCCGACGTCCTCGAGCGCGGCAAAGCCAGCGTCGGTGACCTCGGCCACGCCATAGGTGATGGTGTTCACCGTAAAGTCGGAGTTGTTGAGGAACAGCGCCTGGCTATCGGGTTGAGTCATGATGCCGCAGATGGTGTAGGTGCGACCCTCGAGCTCGACCTTATCGCCCACGGACAGGTTGTTATTGGTGGCAAAGACACGGTCGATTGCCACCTCATCGTCCGTCTTGGGCTCCTTGCCCTCACAGTAGGACGCGATATCGACCTTGGTGCGGTGCGCATAGGTGCGCAGCGTGCGCTTGGTGCCGTCGTCGCCGGACGCCTTTTTGATGATGGCGTCGATGGAGAAGTTCTTGTAGAGCGTGACGCCGCCGACGTCGCCGGCTGCACCCTCGGCTGCCTTGAGCTGGTCTTTGGTGGCCTCGAAAGAGGTGGTCACGCGGCCGTCCTCAATCGTGTACGCATCGCGCATGTCGTCGATAAGGCAACCGATGGAATGCGCTGCGAGCAAAAAGCCCGAGGTAAGGGCGATGCTTCCGCACATAAGCAAAAAGATGCCCAGGTACTTGCCGATATTGCGGCGCAGCTCGCGCGGGAGACGTTTTGTGAGAGGTGTCATGGCGCCGCCTACCAATCGAGCTCGGCGGCCGCGACGGGCGACTCGTTGAGCTCATCCTCGACGATGCGCCCGTCGCGCAGGCGCAGCACGCGATTGGCCATGCGCGCGATGGCGGCATTGTGGGTGACAATGATGATGGTGCAGCCGTAGGTGCGGTTGACATCCTCCATGAGCTGCAAGATTTCCTTGGACGTCTTGTAGTCAAGCGCGCCCGTGGGCTCGTCGCACAGCAGCAGGCCCGGGTTTTTGACGAGTGCGCGGCCGATGGCACAGCGCTGCTGCTGGCCGCCCGAGACCTGGCGCGGGAACTTGTTGCGGTGCTCGTAGAGACCCAGCGAACGCAGCAGGTCGTCGACATTGAGCGGGTTTTTGGACAGGTGCGCCGTGACCTCGATGTTCTCCTTGATGGTGAGATCGGGCACCAGGTTGTAGAACTGGAAGACAAAGCCCAGCTCGCGGCGGCGGTACTCACCCAGGTCGGCGGGCTTGAGCGTGGTGAGGTCGCAGCCGTCCACCAGAATAGAGCCGGCGTCGGCATCCTCCAGGCCGCCGATCAGGTTAAGAAACGTCGACTTGCCCGAACCCGAGGGCCCCAGCATGACGCAGATCTCACCGCGATTGATGGACGTGTCGATGCCGTCGAGCACCGTCAGGCGCGCATCTCCATCGCCGTAGTGCTTCTTGAGCCCCTTGACCTGGACGTAGGCTTGCTTCGTCGCCATGCTATCCCCCCATTGTTAGCCTCATACTACTTTATGAGCGTAATAGTAAACCTTGGCGAACTATTTTGGAGCGAGGCCTGGGATTTATTTCAGACTAGTCATTGGGGACGTTCTTAAATGACCAGGTGGCTAAGCACGGGATTTGGTGCGCGAGAGGGCTAGGCCTACGGCGGCGATGGCCGCGGCAAAGAGCACCGTGACGCCCAGGTCGCAGGCGATGTCACCCAGCACGGCGGACGTCAAATCCGAGGCAAGCGCCTTGCCGATCGCATCGTTCACCCAATATGTCGGCACAAAGTGCGCCACGGTCTGCACGGCCGATCCCATAAGCGACAGCGGCATCCAGGCGCCGCCCAAAAACGTCATGAGCATGCCGAGCAGGTTGCCCACACCGTTGAGCAACTCCTCGCGCGCACCCAGACTCGAAAGCGCAAAGCCAACGGCCAGCGGCGTGCACGCCAGGGCAAACGTCGCCGCCAGTGCCAGGCACACACGCCCCACGCCGACCTCGGCGACCGCGCCGGCAAAGCCCACGACGCCCATCATGCTCGACACAAACCAGATGCAGACGGTGAGTACGGCGGCGGCCGCAAACACGGCAAGCGAACGCTGGCGCTCGGAGATTGGGCCGGCATCCATACGACGCACGCGCTCGGGCTCGTTCATGCCCGAGAACACCAGCCCCACCGACACGATGACCGACGAGATAATCGCGTACGCGCCAAAGTTGAAGTACGACTCGAGCGTGGCGGCGGCAGTCGAGTCAACCTTGACCTGCTCGATCTCGACCTTGGCACGCTTCGCGGCCGCATGATCGGCGGCCTTGGCAACGTCACCGTTGGAGGCGGCGGGCTCAAGTGCGGCCGCAGCGCCCGCGAGCGAGATCCAGCGCGAGGCCTCGGCAGACGAAAGCGCCGCCGCCATGGTGCCGGCACCGTAGGTCACGTCGAGCTTGGGCAGGGACTCCCCCGCGCGGGCGGCCGCAACGAGGTCGCCCTCAAACCCCTCCGGGATAAAGAATACGCAGTCGGCACTACCCTTGGCGCTGTTGCTCTTGGAAAGCGCGTCCGCAAGGTCGTACGTATCGTCGTCGACGCCCGTGACCAGCTCAAAGCGCGAACCCAGATGCTTGGTAAGCGCACGCGAAAGGTCGCTGTCGTCGCGATCGACCACGATCACGTTGGCATCATAGGGCTTGTACTCGGTGAGCTGCGACGAGTTCCAGCTCACCGATGCCGCGATGAATACGCCCATGAGCGAGATGAACACCGTATAGATGAGCAGGTAGAACGGGTGCGCCAGCGCCATGCGAAGCGCGGTCTTAAAGGTGCTCATAGCGGCTCCTTCCAAAGATCAGCGTGGCGGCGGCAACGAACAGCAGCGCCATCAGGACGAGCGCGCCGGCGCGAACGGCAAAGGGGCCCAGGTCCTCAAAGAAATACAGGCGGTTGAACATGTCGCAGATAAGCTTGACGGGGTTGAGCCAGCACTCGGCCGGACAGGCGCGGGCGACGTCGTCGGCAAGCGCCATCGCCGGCTCGCCGTAGAGGCCGGCGAACAAGGCGCACGTGGTAGCAAAGCCCGTAAGGATGCCGGACTTGGACGCCTTGCCGCCCTTAACGGGAAGCGTGCCCACAAAGAGCCCCAGGCCCGTGGCGGCAAGCGCGGAAGCGGCACCGCCCACCAGACACAGCCCCTCGCGCCCGCCAAAGTCGACGCCCACGACCAGGCGCACGTAGCCGATCGCGATTGCCATCGAGGCAAAGGAGACCAGCCACGAACCGACAAAGATGCCGGCCAGCGACGCTGTCTTGGAAAGGCCGCCCACGCAGCGACGTGCGCCGAGGCCCGACAGATTGGGCTGCAGATCGACGACGCTCAAGGCGGCAAACTCGGCAGACATCATCGCCACCAGACCAAAGAGCGCGTAGTAGTAGATGACCGTGCCATCGGGCGTGATGCGTGTCAGGCTTACGCGGTGGGTGCCACCCTCGAGCGATAGGGCGCGCGTAACCGCCTCCGGGTCGGCGAGCGCCGCCGGGTCGTCTTGGGCAATCTGGGACATGAGCTCGGCATTTTGCGTATACGAGCTTGCCATCGTCTCCAGAATGCTGCGGTCGGTGAGCACCGACGACGCACGCGAGCTGTCGTAGCTCGAAAGCAACGTGAGTTTGGGCGTGCCCGCATCGTCGACCGTATAGATGCCCGCGACCTCGCCGGCCTTAAGCGCCTTGCGGGCGGCGGCCAAGTCTTCGTACTCGTGGATCTCGAGCAGTTGGTCGTCGCTTTCCTCGTCGAGCGACGTCGCCACGTCCTTAAAGGTCGAGGCGTCCCAGGCCTCATCCGCTACGACGGCCACCGGCACCGGGTCGACCGTGCCGTCGGAGCTCAGATTCGCAAACATAAACATGAACATCGTGGAAAGCGCGATGGGAAAGAGAGCGCCCCAGACCCACGTGCTCGGCCGGCGCAGCAGGGTCTTGACCGTGGTGATGATGGTGTTGAACATGGCTGCCCCCTAGTCGCGCAGCTCGCGGCCGGTGATCTCGAGGAACACGTCGTTGAGGGTCGGCGGCTCGCTCCACACGCGGCCGAGTGCCACGTCAGCAGCGCGCAGCGTGTCAAGGATGTCGACCAGATTGTGCGGACTCGCTTCGCAGGTGCAGACGAGCTCGCCGCCGGACAGCTCGACCGAAAGCACGTGCTCGAGGGCGCGCAGTCGCTCGACCGTAGCGGGCTCGACAGCGCCGACCTCGACGGTCACGCGCTCGCCCATCTGAATCATGCGCTTGAGCTCGTCGTTGGTGCCCTGCGCCAGCACGCGCCCGCCGTCCATGATCATGATGCGGCTGCAAATCTGCTCGACTTCCTCCATGTAATGGCTGGTATACACCACCGTGGCGCCCTCGTCGCGCAGGCGGCAGATGCCCTCCAGGATGGCGTTGCGGCTCTGCGGGTCGACCGCCACCGTGGGCTCATCAAAGAAGATGAGCTCGGGCTTGTGCGCGATGCCGCAGGCAATGTTGAGGCGACGCGCCAGGCCACCCGAGAGCTTGCCGGGGCGAAACTTGGTAAAGTCGCCCAGCCCGACAAAGTCAATTGCCTCGTCCACCAGCGCACGGCGGCGCTTGCGGTCGTTAACGTAGAGGCTGCAGAAATAGTCGATGTTCTCGCGCACCGTGAGCTCGTCGAACACCGCCACCTGCTGCGGCACCACGCCGATGCGGCGCTTGAGGTCGTAGCGGGCGGGCGTCATGGGTTCGCCGAACAGCTCGATGGTGCCTTTGTCGTAGGCAAGCAGCTGCAGAATACAGTTGATGGACGTGGTCTTGCCCGAGCCGTTGGGGCCCAGCAGGCCAAAGATCTCGCCGGGGGCGATGCTCAGGTTAAAGTGATCGAGCGCGATAAGATCGTCGTAGCGCTTGACGAGGTTTTCGACGTGGACGATGTCTGTCATGAGGCGGCCCTCCTGTTGATTGTGGCCCGGTACGATTGCATCATCGCAGGAGTCGCCGGCGCGCGCCAGTGAGCTTTGTCACGAGTGCGGGGCTTGACCGTGCAGCCCGCCGACGCCCCCGCTTTGCCGCACGGGAGGAATGTCACGGTTGCGCAGGCGGCCCCTCCACCACGCGCGGCTTCGCGTACAATACCCGTATGAACAGGCTTTTCGACAAATCGATCGTTCTGGCGTGCTGCATTGCGGCCGCCACGGGCCTTGCTGTGGACGCTCGCCTGGTCGCGGCGTTTTGCCTTGGCGTTATCGCCACCTCGCTGGCCGAGGTCGCAAAGGGGGAACGCACACGCCGTGTAAGCAAGGCCGCGAGTTACGCTTACATCATCGCGGCCGTCTTTGCGCCGCCGTTTGTGCCGTTTGCGCCTCTCGCCCTCTATGACATTGCGCGGCGCGTGCGCCGTGAACACGTTTGGGTCGCGTTGGGCATTGGCGTCGCCTTTGTCTTCGCACTCGTCGCGGACCTACGCGCCGACGCGCTCACCGCCCGAACGCTTCTACTGACCGCCATCCTTTCAGTTGCCGCCACCTTGTTATCGCTACGTACCGCCCAGTTGGAGCGCGAGCAGCAGCGCATGCGCCGCATCCGCGACGAGCTGCAGGAACGAGCTCTCGCGCTCGAAGCGCGCAACCGCGACCTTGCCGATCGCCAGGACTACGAAGTCGAGCTCGCGACACTCGCCGAACGCGCCCGTATCGCGCGCGAGATCCACGATAACGTCGGCCACCAGCTCACGCGCGCCTCGCTGCAGACCGAGGCCCTGCGCGTCGTGCACGCCGACGAGCCCAGGGTTGCCGCCGATTTCGCCGACGTCAAACGCACGGTTGACGAGGCGCTCCAGCTTGTGCGCACCAGCGTCCATGCGCTCAACGACAACGCCGTCGACCTTTCCGTGCAGCTCGAACGCATTGTCGAAGGCGCGCGCTCGGACGGCGGTCCGCAGATTGAGCTTGAAGTTATGGCCGAGCATGCACCCGCAAACGTCGCCAACTGCTTTGCGGCGGTCCTACGCGAGGCGCTCTCCAACACCATGCGCCACGCTTGCGCCCATGCTGTCACTGTACGATGCATGGAGCATCCGTCGTTTTACCAGCTCATCGTTACCGACGATGGCACGGGCGGGGTCCAAGCAAGCAGCCGCGGCGCCGCGGAGGGCATGGGGCTCGCCTCCATGCGCGAGCGCATCGAGGCGCTTGGCGGCACCTTCACCGCCGGCCCGCGTGCCAGCGCCGGCGGCTGGCGCGTGTTTGCCACCGTTCCCAAACAGCAAGGAGATGAGAGCCGATGAGGCTCATCGTTGTCGACGACGACCGCTTGGTGGTCGATTCGCTCAAGATTATCCTGGGCGCCCAGCCGCAGATCGAAGTGGTGGGCACCGGTGCCAACGGCAACGATGCGGTTTCGCTCTATGCCGAACACGCGCCCGATATCGCACTGCTCGACATTCAGATGCCGGGGCGTGACGGACTTTCGGCGGCACGCGAGATCCTTGAGCGCGACCCTTCGGCGCGCGTGGTGTTTCTGACGACATTCTCGGATGACGAGTACATTGTGTCGGCGCTCAAACTGGGCGCCCGCGGCTACCTGATCAAGACCGATGTCGCCGCCATTCCTCCGGCATTGACGCAAGTCATGGACGGCAAACGCGTACTCGAGGGCAAGGCAATCGAGGATGTCGACTTTGATGGGGTGGACGTCGAGGCCGGCGCAACCCGCCGGCCCGCGGCCTTTGTCAGCCTGACTGACCGCGAGTTCGAAGTCGCCGAGCTCATCGCCCGCGGCCTCGACAACAAGGAGATTGCTGCCACCGCCTATATGGGCGAAGGCACCGTACGCAACCACATCAGCTCAATCCTTGCCAAAATGGGCCTGCGCAACCGCACACAGATCGCCATCGCCTACCTGCGAGGGTAATTTCCCAACGGCCGACCGCCCCGGCATAGCAAAATGGCTGCTACCGATTTAATGCCATTTCAAAACTATGTCGGTTTACTACGACGAATCGCCCGCCTTCGACCACGGTAAATTGCGCGTTTGCAAAACCGCAGGTAGAACGCTTGCAGTATTTAGAAAAATGCAGTCATGGTCGGGAATGTCGAATTCTTCGTAGTAAACCGACATAGTTTTGTTCGTGGCGGCCCAACCGCGCGTTTAAGCGCGGGGCCGGCGGGGCATTTTTGCCCCACCGGCCCCTATTCCAGCTCTATTCCAGCGCTACTCCGACTTAGTTTCTACCGTGGGAGTCTTGTTCGCCGCGACTGGAGTGCGGGCGGTGTCCATAGTCAGGCAGTGCTTGGGGCAGCTCTCGATGCACTCGCCGCACACCACGCAGACATACGGGTCAATCGACCAGGTGCCGCCTTTGCGATCGACCGCAAGCGCGCCCGCCGGGCAGCGACGCGCGCACATGCCACAGCAAATGCACACGTTCATGTCGTTGACGATGTGCCCGCGCAAGCGCTCGGGCGCCGTCAGCTTCTCCTGCGGATAGCACACCGTGACCGGTTGTTTGACCATAGAGCCCAAGGCCGTCTTGGCAAATGTCAGCAAACTCATGCCGCGCCTACCTTTCCGTACAGCTAATACAGGGGTCGATGGTCAGGATAATCATGGGCACGTTGGCAAGGAGAACACCCTGCAGCGCATGTGTCAGACCCGCCAGGTTTTGCGACGTCGGCGTGCGCACGCGAAAACGGTCCAGATTCTTGGTGCCGTTGCCGCGCACATAGTAGTACGCCTCGCCGCGCGGCTGCTCAATCACAACCTCGCCGCGCGCGCCGTCGGCCGGCGTAAGCTTGGTGCGCCCGCCGATACCGTCGTGCGGAATCTTGCTGACAAGCTCCTTAATGATATCCATGGCCTGCGTGACCTCGGCACAACGCACCTGGCAGCGGGCATAGCAGTCGCCATCGCTAGCAATGATGGGCTCAAATGCAGCCAGGTCCGCATAGGCACCGTCGCCGAACATGCGCACGTCGTAGTCCACGCCCGAGGCGCGCCCAAACGGGCCGACCATCGACAGATCCAGCGCGTCCTTCTTGCTAATCACGCCCACGCCATGCAGGCGCTCGCCGCAGCTATTGTCGTCCAAAAACGTATGCACCAGGGCCTCGTAGTCGGGGCGTATGGCGTCAAGCGTCTGGACAATCCCCGCCAGCTCGGAGTCCTCAATGTCGTGCTTAAGGCCGCCAATCTCGTTGATCGACAGAATCACGCGGCCGCCGCACGTGCTCTCGAAGATCTTGAGAATCTGCTCGCGCAGGGTCCACGACCGATAGAACAGTGCCTCAAAACCAAAGGCGTCGGCGAGCAGGCCCAGCCACAGCAGGTGCGAGTGGATGCGCGAAAGCTCATGCAGAATGGTGCGGATATACTGCACGCGGCCGGGCACCTCGATGCCGAGCATACGCTCGCAGGCGCTGGCATAGCCGCAGCTGTGACCCACGGCGCAGATGCCGCAGATGCGCTCGGCGATGTAGCCAAACTGGTGCATGTCGCGCTTTTCGGTGAGCTTCTCGAGTCCGCGGTGCACAAAGCCGATCTGCGGAATTGCCTCAATGACGCGGTCGTCCTCGATCACCAGGTCCAGATGAAGCGGCTCGGGCAGCACCGGGTGCTGCGGGCCAAACGGAATTACGGAGCGATGAGCCATGGACCTTACGCCTCCTTTTTCTGCTTGTCGCGGGCGGCCTTGGCGGCAAGCGCCGCACGGACCTTGGCCGCTTTCTCGGGATCCATGGCGGCGAGCTTTGCCTCCATCTCGGCGGCTTTAAGCGCGGCCTTCGCAGCGGCATCGTCATGCTGAGCATCGGAGCCGGCAACCGCAGCGGGCTGAGCGACGGCAGCGCCCGCGGCATCGCCGGTGCTCGCAGCGCCCTCCCCTGCAGCAGCCGCGGCGGCCTTCTCGGCTGCGGCCTTGCGTGCCTTGGCCTCGGCGGCGGCACGGACCTTCATGGCTTTCTCTCGCGCGGCCTTCACCTCGGGCGTGATAACGCTCATGGGTTCGGCAGTCGAGACCTGGTAGAAAAAGCCCTTAAAGTCGATCTGCATGTCGGTGATGGCAAGACCAAATAGGTCGTGGGCCTCATTTTCAAACGGGAACACCGCGGGGTAATACGAGCTGATGGACGGAATCTCCTGGCACTGATCGATGCCCTCAACCACCAGGTTCTCGATCGCATAGTTTCCGTCCCGCGCGATCTGCTCTTGCGCAGCGCGGACGTTGATAAACGTATAGACCAGGCGATACGATCCGTCGTCCACACAGCGCTCGGCATGCATCTGCACAAAGCGCGCGCCGGCACCCTTGAGCGCCTGCACATTCGGTAACAGCTCGTCGATCCCAACGATGGTATAGATAGCCTTTTGCATTACTCGGCCTCCTTTGCAGCGACGGGCGCGGCGGGCGTCCCAGCAGGTGCGTCGCCAGCGACGGGCGCGGTGGGCTTCCCGGCAGGCGCGTCACCGGCGGCGGCCGTGTCACCGGCCCCCGCAGCCACAAACCCGTCCTCGCCCAGCTCAACGCCACCGTCCCAGGTAGCGGCGCCGCCCACGGTGAGCGGGTCACCGCCGGCACGCATCACGGCCTCCTTCTGGTCCAGGATGCCGCACGCCTCCACAATGGCATCGATCACCGTCTCGGGACGAATGGCGCACCCGGGCGCGTACACGTCCACGGGAATCGCGCGGTCCACGCCGCCGATCACGTTGTAGGCATCGCGGAACACGCCGCCCGAGCACGCGCAGATACCGCATGCCACCACGCACTTGGGCTCGAGCATCTGGTTGTAGATCTGGCGCACGACGGGCAGGTTCTGGGCATTGACCGACCCCGTCACCAAAAAGATGTCCGCATGCTTGGGGTTGCCGGTGTTGACCACGCCAAAGCGCTCCGCATCAAACAGTGGCGTGAGCGAGGCCAGCACCTCGATATCGCATCCGTTGCAGCTCGAGCCGTCGTAATGAATAACCCACGGCGAGCGCGACATTTTATGATCCATGGATGCCGCCTCCTAAATAAACACGTCGACGAGGATGGGCATAAGGTTGAGCAGGCCAAACACCAGCGCCACGCCCCAGCCGAGCTTAAAGCAGCTGCGCCAGGTGCTGCGTGCGAAGGTGTTGTCGATCAGCACCTCGACAAAGTACGTCGCGGCCATAACGACCAGGGCGACCACCCAGCTCACCGGGTTGTCCCAAACAAAGAACATGCCTACCCACATCAAAAACAGCACGGTCTCGCACCAGTGCATAAGGGTCATCTTGGCCAGCGTGCCGCCGCTCATCTCGGTGGCAACGCCCTGGACGATCTCCTGATGCGCGTGATGCGAGTACGAAAGATCGAACGGCGACTTGCGCAGCTTAATGGTAAGCACCGCGAGCAGTGCGAGGAAAATGGGCGCGCTGTACACGATGATGGGGGCCGACTGCCCCGTCACGGCGATGGAATCGAAGCTGTCGGTGGCAAGATACAGGCCCACGCTCATCAGCAGAACGGCGGGCTCGTAACTCATAACCTGCAGCAGCTCGCGGTCGGCACCGACCTGCGCAAACGGGCTTTGCGTCGAGGCGGACGCCAGCACCACAAAGATTGCAGCGAGGGTAACCATAAAAGCGCACAGCAGCGTGTTGGAGCCCGACACAAAGATGCCGCCGCCCACGACGGTGAAGATGAGCGCGCACGCCATGTAGGTATCGTCCATGGTGTTTACGCTGGCGGGGGCCTTGCGCAGGAGCTTGGCAACGTCATAGAAGGGCTGCAGTAAGCGCGGTCCCACGCGGCCCTGCATGCGGGCGGACAGCTTGCGGTCAACGCCGTCGATCAGGCCGCCCACAAGCGGCGCAATCAAGGCAAACGCCACGGTACCAATAAAGATGCCCACGACACCCGAACCTTCAAAATACTTACCGCGCAGCACCGAGGGCGCACTCATGGCAAGCCGCTCGGGCCCAATCCACGCGCAGCACAGCAGCGCAAACAAGATAATGCTGCAGCACACGACGCTACCCGCGGGGCCAATACGCTTCTCGCCAAGGGCGTCCTCCGAGTACCAATTGCGCTTTTCGGCCTTTACCTCGTGGCCCATCGAGCCGCGGAAATGGCGGTAATTTTCGGTTCCCACACCCGAAAGATATACGTTTACGTGCGGTTTGTTGCTCACGCGGAATGAAGTCAGCAGCACCACGGCGATAAACGCCACGATAACCACCATCAGATACATGGCGTCCTTGCCGATAACGTACGGCACGCGGCCAAACACCATGGCCAAGTAAGGCGACACCAGACCGCTCGAGATAACCGGGAACGCCACGCAGCACAGAATCAGCAGCGCGGCGATGGTGTTGAGCGCCATCCATTCTGTCTTATGGACATTGACCTCAACGTTTTGAGCCGTGGGGTCGACGCCCGAAAGCTTGGCAAGCCACTTGCCCCAGAAGTAAAACGTCGCAGCCGAGCCAAAGGCCAACACCATGATCATGAGCACGTTGCCGGTCTGGGCAAACGCCACCAGGGCGCCCCACTTGGACACGAGCATGCCAAACGGCGCCACAAACATGCCCATGATGCCCAGCATCATCAGACGCGTCAGGTGCGGCATGCGGCTGAACATACCGTCCATGTCCTCGATATTGCGGCTGCCGATATGATGCTCGGCCGTGCCCACGCACAGGAACAGCAGCGACTTGGCCACCGTGTGGAACAGGATCAGGAAGATGGCCGCCCACACGGCCTCGGGCGCGCCGACACCCAAGCAGGCACTGATGAGTCCCAAGTTGGAAATGGTGGAGTACGCGAGCACGCGTTTGGCGTTGCTCTGCGAGATGGCCATGAGGGCAGCGAGCAAAAACGTGATGGCACCCACACTCGTGACCATAAAGCCGGTCACAGGATAGATGGCATAGAGCGGGCTCAGCTTGACCATCAGGAACACGCCAGCTTTGACCATGGTGGACGAGTGCAGCAGGGCGCTCGTGGGGGTGGGGGCAACCATGGCACCGAGCAGCCAAGTGTGGAACGGCATCTGTGCGGCCTTGGTGAGTGCGGCGAGCGACAACAGGATGACCGGCATCACCAGCAGCGCGGATTGCGCGGTTCCGGCGCCGGAAAGCTCGATCATGCCCGAGATGGTCAGCGGCATGCCGTTAACGTGCAGGTACATGAGGCCGGCCAAAAACGCGATGCCGCCCAGCATGTTGAGGATGATCTGGGTGAAGGCGTTCTTGATGGCCTCGGGCGTGCGCGTATAGCCAATCATAAGGAACGAGCACACGGTGGTGATTTCCCAGCCGCAGAACAGCCACTCAAGGTTGTCGCTCGTCACGATGACGAACATAGCCGAGAGGAACAGGAACATAAGCGCCAGGAACTGAGGGCGTCGGTCGGGCGCGGTCTGCCCGCGCAGCGCGGCCTCGTGCTCGTCGTGGGCCTGGAAGTCCTTCATGTAGCCCAGGGCATACACGCAGATTAGGCTGCCGACAATGCCGACGGCGAGGACCATGATCACGCTCATGTAATCCAGGTAGAGCGGCGTCGCCGTGACGGCTTCGGCCGCGGGCAGCGTCATGGCTGCAAAGGCGAGCGAGCCCACCAGCTGGACTATGCCGAGCACCGTGGTGAGCACGTTCCTATATTTGTACGCGTTGTACAGGATGACGGCGCACAGAATGACATCGATGGCGGAGCTGATGATCGAGAGCACATGCGAGGTGTCGGAGGCAACCTCAAAGCTCTGCGGGCCCGCGCCAAAAAACATGACGGCGACTACAACTGTCACCGCCATAATGATGCCGGAACCTATGAGCCCCACCGCATCGCGGGCGCGGTCACCGTGCGCGAGCAGCATGCCCAGCGCCGGTACCAGCGGAAACAGGGTAAGGAAATACAGTAGCGTCATACCATCACTCCCCCATGCAAAAACGCTGCAATTGTTTAACGTTATAGCTCAATTGAGGAGTAGCGGCGGCGGGTTTTCGGTCAACTGGGGAGTTTTAGGCGTACGGGGCAAGGAGTCTGTCCGCATTGGAGCAGAGGGGCGGCAAGAAAAATGCGCCCCTGTGGGCGCACCATCCCGTTCGCTATTCCGCCTTTTTAACGCGCGGCTTGCGACCGCGCGGCTTATCGACCAGCGCGGACTCACCGCTCTCGCGATACTGGCGGCACCAAGCCTTGACTGAAGACTCGCTGGGAATCTTGTGCTTGATCATAGCCTCGCGAACCGTCAGGCCGTTTTCCAAACGGTCCTTAACCACGGCGAGCTTTACGTCGTACGAATAGGTGTGATGACGAGCGCCCGCGTTGAGCACGGCGTCGGCACCGCCCACGGCATATGCGCGGGCCCACTGACGAGCCGTGGCCTGGGGAATGCCAAGCTTTGCGGCGAGGGCGCGGTGACCGACCCCCTCTTGGAGGATCTCGACGGCGCGCTGCCTAACCTCGGGCGCATGCGTGCGAGTCCTAGTTGCTTCCGACATACCTGCCACTTCTTAGCCTTAACCGTTAATCTGCTTTCTTACGTGCATGTTAGATAGTAGCATTTTGCTGTTTGCGCGTAACAGTTAATTAAAATAGACGCGGCGTTATCTGGGCATTTGGCACCAAATTACGACATTTCTTTATCGATTATTTACGCTGGTAGCTGACTCGCAGCTAATCGTCATTCGCGTGTCAACAAAATTGGCGTCTCTTTATGTCCTTTGGTATAGAGGATATAGTTATTAACCCCTCCCCCAATAATTTTGAGTGATCTGCAAGGCAGTAGACGTCCTCACTCCTCATGATTACCGCGCATTGCCATCCACAGGAGCAAAACAAAAAGGGCGGGACCTGCTGCGTTTGCAGGCCCCGCACCGGTTGACACCCGACGGGACACAGCCGGGCGAGACGGATCCGTGCTACCGCCCCGCCTGGCCGCGATGTTCAACTACAGCTCGTTGGCCGCGTGATACGCCGTGCGAATGGCGCTCGCGATGTCGGCGGTGCGCTCGCCCGAGCAGTCGCCCACGCAGGTCACGGGCACCGTCACGCCGTCCAGGTCAAACGCGTTGGCCTTGGAGCCCACGGCCATCACCACGTAATCGCAAGCGATCTTCACCGGCTCCTCTGCGCCGTCCTCGGTGGTGTGAACAGTCTCCACGCCCTCGTCGGTAATGGCGGTCAGGCGGGTCTTAACGTGCTGCTCCACGCCGTGCTCGGCAAAGTCGCTCATAATCAGCGGCAGAATGGTCTCGGACTCGCCCGCGGCAATCTTGTCGAGCATCTCGACAATCGCCACCTCGCAGCCGTGCTGCAGCAGGTACTCGGCAGTCTCGGTGCCCACCAGGCCGCCGCCGATAACGGCGACGCGGCCGCTGAGCTCCACCTTGCCGGCCAGCACGTCCCAGCTCGAGACGACCTTCTCCGAGTCGGCACCGGATACGGGAATGACCACGTCGTGCGCGCCCACGGCCACAATCGCGGCGTCGGCGGCGTTGAGATCCTCGGCCGTAGCGGCATGGTTGAGCTCGACCTTCACGCCCAGGCCGGGCAGAATCTTCTCGTAGTACTCGACCGAGCGCATGATCTCGTCCTTGCGCGGAGGCGCGGCTGCCAGCACAATCTGGCCGCCCAAGTGATCGCTCGCCTCATAGACGGTCACGTCGTAGCCGCGCTTGGCCGCCACGCGCGCGGCCTCCAAGCCGGCAATACCGCCGCCCACCACGGCGACCTTCTTGTCGCCCTCGCCCGGCTTGATGGCGATGGTCGCCTCGTCGCCGTTCTCGGCATTGAGCACGCACGAGATGTACTTGCGGTTTTGAATCGCGTCGACGCAGCCCTTGTTGCAATTGAGGCACTCGCGAATGGGCTCACCCGTGGCGGCCTTCAGCGCAATGTCGGGGTCGCACATGAGCGAGCGGCCGTACGCGATGATATCGGCCGAACCGTCTTCCAGAATCTTCTCGCCGGCCTCGACCGAAACAACACGGCCGACGGTTGCCACCGGCACGGAGACCAGGGCCTTGACGCGCTCGGCCACGGGCAGCGTCCAGTTGTAGGGCATGGCGCCCATGGGCGGAATGGTGTCGCCCATGTTGCCGGTATGGTTGGCCTGTGCAACCTGGATCATGTCGATGCCGGCGCCCTCGAGCAGCTTGGCAAACTCGCAGGCCTCATCGGGCTGCAGGCCGCCCTTGCCGCGCGGCGTGCCGTCGGGGTTCTCCATGATCACGGGGAGCTTGTACTCCACCATCAGCTGCGGCGCGGCTTCCTTAATGGCGGCGACAACCTCGAGCGCATAGCGAACGCGGTTCTCGAACGAGCCACCGTACTCGTCGGTGCGCTGGTTGAGGATGGCCGAGCACAGCGAACCCACCAGACGGTCGCCGTGAACCTCGATGGCGTCGATGCCGGCCTGCTGCGCGCGGGCGGCCGAGGCAGCGATGGCCTCCTTGATCTGGGTGAGCTGCTCTACGCTCGCCTCGTTCACAAAGTGCTGCATGTCGTGGTGCAGCTTGGCGTAGGCCTGCTTGCGGATCTCGTTGGACTCGGCCATCTTGGCGGCAAAGGTCTCCTCGTCGCCGGCGGCCTTGGCCTCCTGCGCAGCCTTGGCGGCGGCCATGGAACCCATGACCATGCGGCCGACGCCGGGCACGTCGTACTCGGGGTGGAACAGCTGCAGCGCGACCTTGGCGCCGTGCTTGTGAACGGCGTCGGCCAGCGCCTTAAACGTGGGGATCTGGGCGTCGGTCGCTAACTTGGGCGTGGGGCTTGCGGTCATAACAGGAGCAACGTCGCCGATGACGATGTAGCTCACGCCGCCACGGGCCAGGCGCTCGTAAAAAGCCAGGCTGCGCTCGCCAATGGAACCGTCGCGCTCCTCGTAGCCGGTGGTCAGCGGCGGGAACATAATGCGGTTTTTAAGCTCAAGGGGGCCAACCGTAATGGGCTGGAGCAGTTTGGATGCGGGTGCGGTCATGGACATTCCTCTCTTGTAGGCGCGGCGGCGATGTTGCCGCGTAGTTGTTTAGAGGATATGGCATGGGAGCACAGTGGCGCAACGGAAATCGGCAGACAGCAGGTAGCGGCAGGTGGATGGGGCGGGGCGGCCCGTCGGTTTGTCTCGATCTGTAACAGTTAGGCCCACTTTTGGCCTCCACCTGTTACAGATCGAGACAAACCAAAACCGTCCCGGCGGAAAATCTCAATCTGTAACAATTACAGACCAAAACCAACCCTAACTGTTACAGATCGAGACAAACCAATCCCGTCTGCCGAAAGATCTAGATCTGTAACAGTTACTCGGCAAAATGGGCCCCAGATGTTACAAATCGAGACAAACGGGACCCACCTGCAAGATAATCTCAATCTGTAACAACAACTCGGCAAAATCCGTCCCTCGTGTTACAGATTTAGACAAACGGAGACCGTCCTGCCGAAAGATCTCAATCTGTAACACCTAGCCGCCCAAATCGGGTCCACCTGTTACAGATCGAGATTATGTTTGAGAGGCTGAGAGCAGAGGCCCGAGCGAAAAAGCGGACAGGCCGACGGCATCGCCCCGCCGTCATATCGAGGGCCACAGCAACCCGAGCGCGTGTCAACCCCGCAATTCCGGACATTTCATCCCTTTTCCGGCTGCCCCTCCTCCTTTCATCCAGGATGCCCGGACGGCAAGAGTCGGAACGTCTCCTCAATATCCAAACTTCACGCAAGCCCAATGCGAATAGAGACGGACCTGGCAAATCAAGACACGGCTAGCCGTTCGCACCCAAAGCCGTTTGCCTAAAAATGTATACCGCTGGCCGAAATGGAAAGATGGTAACAGCGAAAAAGACTAGCCGAGCTCGTTTTAAGCACCGTTTGTTCCGTCCCACATGTTTTGTGAACACTCTAACTATCATGAAGCCAGTAAACAGAGGTAGACATCAACATCCAACGCCGGCAAGTATGCGAGTGTCGTCTCTGCCTAAGGGGCAAGCCCCCGAGATTAGTTAGGAGAGGGGAAGAGATGGATAAAGTCAAAACGGCCTTCCAGAACTTTGGCCGCGTTATCGTCGACCCTATTTTGTACCTTTCGGTGACGGGCATCATTTTGGCCATCGCCACGGTATGCTCGCTCGGCAGCGGAGTTGTCGCAGATCTGGGCACGCTGCTCTCCGCGGCAACCAACTCCGCGGTGATCGGCAACCTGCCGGTGATTTTCGCAGTCGGCCTTACGGCAGGCTTCGCAAAGAAGCAAAAATCCAACGCGGCAGTGTTTGGACTTATTAGTTACCTCATGTTCCTGTATGTCAACAACGCCTACCTGACGCTCACCGATCAGCTGGCAAAAGCTGGCGCGATGGGTCTGTATGGCACTGGCCAGGCAACGGTACTGGGTCTTCAAGTTACCGATGTCAACGTCTTCGGCGGCGTACTCATCGGATGCTTCTGCGGTTGGCTCTATAACAAACTGATCGACGTAAAGGTATCGGAGTATATCCGGATTTACGGCGGACCCCGCCTGGCCCTTCTGGCGATGGTTCCGCTGAGCATTGTCTTCGGCATCGGAGCGACTATCGTGTGGCCCCCTATCGCCAACGCCATCAGCAACGCTTCTTCATTCATCGCAGCCTCGGGTGGTCTGGGCGTTTTCATTTACGGCTTCCTGAACCGCGTCCTCGTACCTCTCGGCATGCACCACTTTATGTGGATGCCGTTTGACTACTCCGCGATTGGCGGCACGGCGGTCGTCGCCGGCCAGAGTGTTTCCGGCGCAGCAAACATCTTCTATGCCGAGCTTCCCCATATCGCCGACGGATCCCTCACCACAGTCGACCCCTCTGTCCGCTTTGCCATGTTCGGCTTTGGCAAGGAATTCGTAACCCTCGGCACTGTGCTCGCAATGATTGCGACTTCCCGTCCGGAGAATCGAAAAGCTGTCGCAGCCATGCTGGTGCCCATTTACATCACCGCCATGCTCTCCGGCATCACTGAGCCGCTCGACTTCATGATCCTGTTCGCGTCTCCGATTCTCTGGGTTGCCTACAGCCTGTTCTACGGACTGGGCGAGATGCTCCTGTTTGTCCTGGGAGTCCGCTTGCTTAACATGTACGGTGGCATCGAGCTGCTCACGCTCGGCCTGCCTTTGCCAATGGGCGTCACCAAGTTCCCGATTTACATCGTCTTGGGCATCGTGTTTGCCGCCGTTTCGTTCATCGTTCTGGCGATGGTGATCAAGAAACTCAACCTCATGACGCCCGGCCGTTCCGCAGAGTGGTCTGCAGAGGTCTCCGGAGACAACAATGCTCTCGAGTCCTCCGGAACTCCGGAAGTCGACGCAAAACAGCAGGAGATGGTGCAGAACATCATCAACGGCCTTGGCGGCAAGGACAATATCAACACCATGGGCTGCTGCATGACTCGTCTCCGTGTCGAAGTCAAAGATCCCAACAAGGTCAACGAAGAGACCATCAAGAAGGCTATCGACAAGGGCCTGTTTAAGAACGGCACCAATGTCCAGATTATCGTGGGAACCAACGTGCACTCCGTCTACGACCTGCTGCGTCCCATCCTTAATCTGGAAGATTAACAGTCGCTTAAGCGATAAGCGATAAGCGATAAGCGAGGGGACCTCATGTTGACCAAAACGTTTCATTCAATCCAAGGCATGTTCGAACGCCTGCTCAACATGTACAAAGAAAAGTCGACAAGGGGTCTTCTCGTACTTATGGCTGCATTCGCATGTGGTTTTATCTGGCCGCTCCTGGGTCTACTCGCTGCGGTTTGGACCCGGCGTTCAGGAAGGCACGCGGACGCAGGCAGCATTGCAGGCATGGCGGCGGTCATCAACATCGCCACCTACTTCGTGCAGATAGTAACCAAGATTGTCTGCAGCTCAATTTGATTTGAAAGGCATGAACAACATGAACGGATACAAGATTGTCATCTGCGGCGGCGGCAGCACCTATACCGCTGGCATCGTCAAAGACCTGATCGACCAAAAGGATGAATTAGGAATACGCGAGCTTTGGCTCTATGACATCGACGAGGAGCGCCAAGACACAGTCGCCGTGGTGGTTAAAGCGGTTATCGATGACCTTGCTCCCGAGATCCCCTTGCATGTAACCGTCGACCCCAAAGAGGCGTTTACAGATGCGAACTTTGTTATGGCGCAGATGCGCGTGGGCGGGCTCAAGATGCGTATCCAGGATGAGCAGATCAGCCTGCGCCATGGCGTAGTCGGCCAAGAGACTTGCGGAGCAGGTGGCATGGCCTATGGCATGAGGACCATCTTCCCCATGTGCGAGCTTGTCGATTTCTGCGAGGAGTACGCCTGCAAGGACTACTGGATCGTCAACTACTCCAACCCCGCTGCCATCGTAGCCAAGGCGATGCACAAGCTGCGTCCAAACGCTCGCATTCTCGACATCTGCGATATGCCGGTAGAGATTGAAGCCCGCATGGCGGAGATTTTGGGCTGCGAACTCGACGACATTGAAGTCGACTACTTTGGCCTCAATCACTTTGGGTGGTATACCAGCGTACGCTGCAAGGGCGTCGACGTTACGGACAAGCTCAAAGAGCACGTGCGTAAGTACGGTTACATTTCCGAGGCAAGTCTCAATGACGCCTTGGTAAAAGACCCAGATTGGGCCCACACCTTCAAGAATGCGGCAACGATTTCTACGCTATTCCAGGATTACCTCCCCAACACCTATTACCAGTATTACCTGTTGCCCGATGCCTGCGTGGAGTACATGGACATCAATAACACGCGTGGCATGCAGGTCGTAAACGGCCGCGAAAAGCGTATCTTCGACGCATCTGCGGCGCTTAAGCGCGGTGAAAAGGTCGATCTCACGCAGTTCTACGTAGGCGTCCACGGCAGGTTCATTGTCGATGTCGTCAAGTCCCTGGCGAAGGATTTGCGCCATCGCCAGCTGGTGATTGTGCCCAATAATGGCGCAATCGAGAATCTCTCGGACGACGCGACCGTCGAGATTCCGGCGTACATCACCGATCGAGGAGCCGAACCGATCCGCGTCGGGAAGATTCCCCGCTTCTACAAGGGCCTTATCGAGCAGCAGGATGCCTGCGAGGGCCTTGTGGTCGAGGCCGTTATCGAGGGCTCCTACCAGAAGGCACTCGAGGCCTTCACCCTCAATCGCACGATTCCCTCAGCGCGCGTGGCTAAGGAAGTCTTGGACGACATGATCGAGGCGAACAAGGGCTATTGGCCTGAGCTGAAGTAGAGAAGCCATCCAGATAGCACAAGCACAAAAGGTGGCCTCAAGGCAAAATGCTTTGGGGTCACCTTTTGTATGACTAAATCTCCGCAAAACTCGTAAAGATGAACGAATCGGCCTCGTGTTTTACACGATAGTTCTCTTGATAATCCTGATTGAATATAAGCGAATAAATAACCTGAAGCGTATACGTGAGCGAGATCATGGAAGAGTAATTGGCAACCTTTCCAATCACGCGCTCTGATTTTGGAATGAGCAAGACAGTGTCGCATTGCCTGGCGAGCGCCGAATCAGAAAACGCCGTGATTAAACACGGCTTGATTCCGCGCTCGGAAAGAGCGGCGGCGTATTTGGAATAATCATAGTGAATGCCGCTGTAGCTTAGGAATAAAAACAGGTCGCCGGGCCTACCGTTCTTAACGTGCAGCGTCTGCAGGCCCCCGTCGTCTGCCATGGTGACATGACGATCGAGCTTGAGAAGATTGTTGCGAAAGATACATCCCGCCAGATAGCTTTCCCCTTTAGCAAAGATGTAAATTCGCGGGGCGCTAAGAACTGCCTTGGCGATTATGCTCAATTTGGCGCTATCGAGCTCGATTTTCGTTTGATCTATGACGCCCTTCAAGAGATTTGCAAGGTTGCCCTCGATGGCCTCAATTGAATCGGTACTGCCAAAAGGACGATTGTGATCGACAGTGGCAGCCAGAAGATAGTCTCCGCTTATCTCCTGGATGAGCTGCATGATCAACTCTCGATAGCCGCTTAGGCCCAATTTCTTACAAAAGCGGATGATAGTCGCGTTCGAAGTGTAAGTCTCCTGTGCGAGCTTTGCCATAGTGAGGGTCTTAAGGTCGCCGGTATGATTGAGCAGATAGGTAGCAATGGCTCGGTCGGTTTCATTAAAAGACGCGCTGTTACGCAGGCTGTCAAGAATCATGGTCGCTCCGATCGCTTTAGTTTGCCACTTAATTATGTCATTATCAAAACGACGGGCAGCTCTTCATGCGCTGACTTACGCCCTGCAATCTCTCTTCTGATATTCCGCATGCTTCGGCAACATTAATTGGGAGGAGCGTGTCACTCAGTTCCTAGAGAACAAATGCGAAGAGGTTCGATTGCCTGAGTTCACTGCCCGCCTTGAGGCAAAGAGACGGCCCCGGCCAAGCTCCATGCGGATTTGAGGCAGCATGGTGCTTGTCTGTCGGCATCCTACAACCTGTAATCCATACTCCCCCGTTTCTGTGCTGAGAAGAATAGGCGGGGTTCCAAGGGGACACGTCCCTTTGGCGCGCAGGGGTCCGGGGATGGCGCGGTCCATCCCCGCCACTATTATTAAGCTAAGGACCGCCGAAACTCCTCCCAATTGGAGTTTATCGGTCGATAAGTCAAGCCGACCGGCCCGCGATTATCAATGGTTTATTTGCTTCACATAATAAATTGACTCAGGATTCACCCGCAATTCACCCGCAAAGTAAACCGATAAAGAAAAAGCTCGGAAGCAATTTTGCTTCCGAGCTGCAAGTTCTTGGTCGCGGGGGCAGGATTTGAACCTACGACCTCCGGGTTATGAGCCCGGCGAGCTACCAGACTGCTCCACCCCGCAATGTCTGGGCGCCTCATGTGCGCAAGAAAGAATATTACGCGGGAGTTCGGTAAACGGCAAGGAAAATCTCGTAGAGCATAATTCCTTCATATTTAAACCCCTCAGCCCCTATCACCGTAAACGAATTGCAGCCGAGCGCCGTCGACGGCACGTATACAATGGTGCGCGTCCTTTTATGCCAACACCGGGAGTAGACATGCTGCTCGCTATCGATATGGGAAATACGCAGACGGCCATGGGCCTGTTTGACGGAGACGAGCTGGTGCAGTCGTGGCGTATGCCCACCGACCGCTCCTATACCGCCGACGAGATCCACGTGCGCCTGATGGGTTTCTTTAAGATGTACGGCCTCTCGCTCGATACGGTTGACGCGATCGCCTTTGCGGGCGTGGTGCCGCAACTCTCGCGCGAATGGCACGCCGTGGCCAACCGCATCGCGGCAGACGCCATCGTCATCGGGCCGCAGACGGCCGCCGTGACCAAGCTGCGCGCGGCGCGCCCCCAGGCCGTGGGCGCCGACCGCGTAGCCAACGCCGTTGCGGCCGAGACTTTCTACGGCGCGCCGGCAATCGTGGTGGACTTTGGCACCGCGACCAATATCGACGTCATCGATGAGGACGGTTATTACATTGGCGGGGCGATTGCGCCGGGCATCCGCATCTCCATGGACGCGCTTGCCGCCCGTGCCGCCAAGCTCGCCAGCGTGCCGCTCGAGGCGCCCGAGCACGCCATCGGTCGCGACACCGAAGAGTGCATCAAGGTCGGCGCCGTGATGGGCGCCGCCGCCATGGCCGAGGGCCTGGTCACGCGCATGAAGCGCGAGCTGGGCCGCGAGGACGCCACCGTTATCGCCACGGGCGGTCTCGCCGGCATTGTCGCCGATTCGACCGATGCCTTCGACGTGGTCGACGGGCAACTCACCATCAAGGGCATCTGCGAAATCTACCGCCGCATGCAGGAGCTGGGATAGAGTAAACGCCAGGTCGCAGCAACCAGCCGCCAATCCTATTCCTCAAAATCGAAAATTTTTCAGTTTTGAGGAATAGGGTGCTGACAGCCCATTCCCCAGACAACAAGACCCTCCCCGGCACAGCCGAGGAGGGTCTTGTTGTCATCGCTATCTTTGAGCGCGGGCGCCTCGCGTTACAGTCCGCGAATGCGTACGGCCTCGGGCGGAAACTCCTGCTCGCCGGCATCGGTCTTGATGGTCGCACGACCCCAGATGTCCAGGCCCGCAAATACACCAACAGCAAGCGGCAAGCCGCTGGGCGACACCGCCGCAACTTGGCGACCCAGCAGCGGCACCATGTCGAAGTACTCGCCCAACACGGGGGCCAGCGGACCTGCGGCGCCCTGCGGCGTATTGGCAACAGCCGCCCAGGCGTCCACACGGGTCAGCACGGCGGCAGACAACTCCTCGACCAGCGCTTCGTCGGCCGCATCCACACCGAGCTCGCTCAATGCCGAACGCTCAATATCCACCGTCACGGCACCGAACATGCCCGCAGCACCGGCGCCGCCGTTGACGGTGACGCGCGCGAACGACGTCTCAAACACAGGCGCACCGCACACGATGTCACTCGGCCACTGGATGCCCACCTTGCCGGCAAGGCCCAGGCCCGGCGTCGACGCCGTGCCCGCGAGCGCGTCCATCATGCCCATCGCCGCCACAAACGGCAGGCCGTGGAAGGCATGCATATTCACGTCCGGGCGCACGACCAGCGAAAACGTCAACGACGCCTCGCCCGCGCTCCAAGCGCACCAGCCCGCGGACACACCCTCGCGACCCGCGTCGCGCGCGGCGTCAAGCTCGGTGCCGGCGGCTACAACATTCATCTCAATCATCTACATACGCCCCAATTCGCCCACGATATGGCCCACGCGGTCCTCGGGCTCCTTGACCTCGACACCGTTGTAGCGGAAGAACCGCGCCGGGTCGTGCATCAGATCCTCGAGCGGCACCAGTACAAAGTCGCGCTCGCCAATGAGTGGATGCGGCAGGCGCAGCTTTTTGCCGCCATGGATCTCGCCGTCCATCCACAGCAGGTCCAGGTCGATGGTGCGCGGACCGTTGACCTTGGCCTTCTTGGAGCGGTCGCGCCCCAGCTCAGCCTCGATCTTCATAAGCTCGTCGAGCAGCACCAGCGGCGCCAGCTCGGTCTTGATCTCGATGACGGCGTTGGCAAACGCATCTTGGCGCGTCTCGTAGGCCGGCTCGCTCTCGTAGATGCGCGAGCAGTTGGACACGCAGGTGAGCGGAATCTCGGCGATCATGTCGCGTGCGGCGCGGATGTTGTCGCAACGATGCCCCAGGTTGGAGCCCACGGCCACAAACGCACGGCGCGGCTGCGGCTTGGCGACAGCCCAGTAGCCGTTCAGGAAGTGCGCAAAGCCAGTGACGTCGTGCACGCGCACGATGTTGGCACCGGCCTGGATAGCGCCCAGGCATACGCCAAACGTGGCGGCATCGCGCGCGGCGGCCTCGGTCACGCCCGAGACGGCGCCCACAAAACGCTTGCGCGACACGGCGCACATGAGCGGATAGCCCAGCGACGCCATCTTGGCGGTCTCACGCTGGATGACGATATCCTCGTTGGCCGTCTTGCCAAAGCCCGGGCCGGGATCGATGCAGATGCGGTCGCGCGACACGCCGGCATGGATGAGCGTGCGGGCCTGGTCGGACAGAAAGCCCATGACACGGCGCATGATGGGCGCCGAATCAGGCAGGGTAAAGCGGCGGAGCTGCGAGGTGGGCACGTAGGCTTCCTCGCGGCGGGCACTGCGGCGCATCATGGCTGCCAGGTGGTCATTGGGCTCCGGCGCGGGCTCAGGGGTCGCGACGGCCTCGGCGACAGGGATAGCCTGCTCGGCGGCCGGTGCCTCCTGCTTCTGCTCGTCCGTAGGCTCGGGTGCAGGCTCCGGATCGCCGAACGGCAGCGAGGGCTGCACCACGCCACCCGGGAGCTTTGCCTCCGTCTTGGGCTCGCCCAGCAACTTGCCACGGCGACGGCGGGCAGGCTTCTCGGCCTCGCGCGCAGCCTCGGCGGCCGCCTCGCGCGCCTTTTCGGCAACAAACGCCGCGGCCGAGGTATCGAGCTGCACCGTTGCATGCGCGCGCGTAGGCGCCGCGACCTCACCGGCATGCATCACGATGACGCCGCAGGTGCTCGTCGCGACAAACTCGACCATCTTGGGGTCGGTGAAGCCCGTCACGTCGTTGACGATCGAGGCGCCGCAGCGCACGGCCGCCTTGGCAACCGCCACGTGGCGCGTGTCGATCGAGACGATGGCACCCTCTTTGGCCAGCGCGCGTACCACGGGCAGCACGCGGCGAGCCTCCTCGTCGGGGTTGACCGGGGTAAAGCCAGGACGCGTGGACTCGCCGCCCACGTCGATGATGTCGGCACCGGCGTCGAGCATCGCCAGGCCGTACTCGATGGCGGCATCCGGGTCGAAGTGCTCACCGCCATCGCTAAACGAATCGGGCGTCACGTTGAGGACGCCCATGATGCGCGGGCGGTCAAAGCTGAGCTCGTACTTTCCGCACCGCCATGTCTTGCTATCGTTCGCCATGAACATCCTCCTAAAATGCCCGCGCCGCCGCGCTTGGGCGCTGGCGGCGGGGTCGCTTTGCAATCAGTCTTTCTATTGTATCCGCGTACACGGGCTAGAACGCAAACGCGGCCGCGATGTCGCAAGAAATCAGCAGGTCGGCATTTGCATCCTGATCGGTGGGAGCAAGATTGCAAATGGCCAGCGTATCGCCGGTAAAGTAGCGCGTAAGGCCCGCCGCCGGATACACCACGAGCGAGGTCCCGCCCACAATGAGGGCATCGGCCGCGGCGATGGCGGCAACGGCGCCGGTCAGCACATGCTCGTCGAGAGGCTCCTCGTAGAGCACCACATCGGGCTTAATGCGCCCGCCGCACGCAGGGCACACAGGCACGCCCGCGGCGTCCTCGTGCTCGCGCAAGCAAATCCACTCGGCGCTATAGACCGCGCCGCACGACTGGCAAATGTTGCGATGGACCGAGCCGTGCAGCTCGAACACACGCTGCGAGCCGGCCATCTGATGCAGACCGTCAATGTTTTGCGTCACCACGGCATTTAGCTTGCCGGCGCGCTCCAGCTCGGCCAGCTTGGTGTGGCAGCGGTTGGGCTTGGCGCCAAGCGCGATCATCTTGGTGCGGTAGAAGTCGAAAAACTCGGCCGGATGCGCCTCGTAAAAGCTATGCGAGAGCATGGTCTCGGGCGGGTAGGCAAACTGCTGGTGATACAAGCCGTCCACGCTGCGGAAATCGGGGATGCCGCTCGCCGTGGAAACGCCCGCGCCGCCAAAGAAGACCACGCGCTTGTGGGTGCCAAACAGCTCCGCCAGCGCGGCGGAGGCCTGCTTGGGATCCGTTATCGCCTGCGTCATATGAGTCCTCCGTCCTTGTTGGTCGGGCAGCGTCGGACGACATCCCGGCATACGGCCTTTGAGTCAGCACGCGCGGAGCCCACCACCGCCCCTGTTGCGCTAATCTTAAGCCTGCCAACCCCGTCGAAAGGACACCATGCCTCAGACTTACACTTTCGCCTCGTGGAACGTCAACGGCCTGCGCGCCGTGCTCAAAAAGGACCCGAGCTTTATCCAGATCGCGCAAGAACTCGACGTCGATATCTTGGCGCTGCAGGAGACCAAGCTGCAGGAGGGGCAGGTCGATATTGACCTGCCCGGCTATCATCAAACCTGGAGCTATGCCGAGCGCAAAGGCTATTCGGGCACTGCGGTCTTTAGCCGCCAGGAACCGCTGCGCGTATTGCGCGCCGACGCGCTGCTGCCTTATGCCGGCGAGGGCGAGGCGGCCGAGCTCGTCGCCCAAGCCGCAACCGAGGGCCGCGTCTGCACGCTCGAGTTCGACAAGTTTTGGTTTGTCGACGTCTACACGCCTAACGCCCAAAATGAGCTCGCGCGCATCGACGTGCGCATGGCCTGGGACGATGCCTATCGCGACTTTTTGAGCGCGCTTGAGCGTGAGACCGGCAAGCCCGTTGTAACCTGTGGCGACTTTAACGTGGCGCACGAGGAAATCGACCTTAAGAACCCCAAGTCCAACCGCGGCAACGCCGGCTTTTCGGACGAGGAGCGCGGCAAGTTTACCGAGCTGCTCAACGCCGGCTTTACCGATACCTGGCGTGCGGCAAACCCCGACGTCGAGGGCGTCTACAGCTGGTGGAGCTATCGCTTTAATGCCCGCAAGAACAACGCCGGCTGGCGCATCGACTACTTCCTGGTAAGCGACGCAATCGCCGACAACGTACGCGACACCGGCATCCGCGGCGACATCTTCGGCAGCGACCACTGCCCCGTCACCCTTACGTTGGAGCTCTAACTCCAGCTGCCCCCGGAGACGAAGGAAAACGGATCATTTTGGGCCTCGTGAGGGTGTCCGCGTGACCCATCCGCCACGAAACACGCCCATCTACTACGTTTAAGCCACCACCCTCAACCACAGCGAACAACGCAAAAAGAAAACCGCAGGTAGAAAGCCTGCGGTTTTTCATAAAACGCGGTCATGGTCGGGAGTATCAAGCTAAACGTAGTAGATGGGCCAGTTTCGTGGCAAGCGCCGTCAACTGATTCCCTGGGGACATCTGGGGACGGAAGAAAATGGATCAATTTGGCTCTCTGAGGGCCACGATGCCCGTCATATCAGCCGGCCATTCCAAAACTATGCCGGTTTACGGGGCTGAATCGCGAACCCCCAACCATACGCAATTCCGAGATAATAAAACCGCAGGTGAACGGCTTACTCTATTTCGAAAAAAGCCGGCATGGTCTGCCTGCGCCAATCTAGCCCCGTAAACCGGCATAGTTTTGAAATGACACTTCGGCAGTATTGATTCCCGCCCCGACGCAACCAGCCCTACAGCCTGTATTTCACGACGACACGGTTAATGCGACGGCACCAAGGCTTGTACAAGGCGGCCAAAAACACGCAGGTCGCAAGGCCGTGCGTAATATCGAACGGCACTGCCGTGGCAAGACGCGCCACGGCACCCGCCCAAGTAAGCGGCTGTACAAAACCAATGATGTCATATGCGTTGATCACGACGCCATAGAGCAGGCCCGACGCAAAGCCGTACGCCAGCAGTACTGGCATGCGCACGGTGCCGTCGACGCGGTCGAACGCACCCGCATACGCTAGCGCGCCGCCAACATAGCCAACCAGCCCCCAGGCATACATCTGCCACGGCGTCCACATGCCTTGTCCAAAAAAGAAATTGCTGGTCAGCGCCGCCAGCGCGCCAACCATAAAACCATTGCGGCGACCAAGCGTCGCCCCCGCGATAATGGCGATGGCACTCACCGGTTTAAAGTCGGGAATGGGACCGAACAAGATGCGCCCCGCCGCGGCCAACGCCGCCAACACCAGCGTGGGCATAATCTGGCGCAGGCCCGGGCGCGAAGCCTCGTAACCCGCAAAGAACAGCGCAAGCACCAGCGCCACCACAACCAGCATGGCCAACGCTGCCTGCTCAACGCCCGCCAGCAACGCCGCAGCCATCACCGCAGGAACCGCCAGCAGCAGCGGGATTTCCATATGTTGCAAGACGCGTGACAACGGCAGCCCCCATCAAACGAATGTCCGTTTATGGTAGCACGGGCAAAATGAGGCCGACCAATCCCCCGGCCGACCTTGGCTGCCAGTCGATCAGGCTTTCGCCACGCGACCGGTCTTGGCGCTATTCGCCCGTAACTTTAGCGGCAATGGCCGCGACAAAAGGATCAAACAGCAAGCCGCCCACAACGACAAAGGCCCATCCGCCCACCACGAGGCGAACCCAGCGCGAGAAAAACGGCACACCGTCGATAACGCCAACGCCTGACTGAAACGCGACTTCAAATAGCCCGATAATGCAGAAGAGCAGAGTAGCGCCCACAACGGTTCCGCAAATCCGTGCGCCCGGAGTGTTCCGATCAAAACCAAAAAACTCAACGCACGTCTCAATTGCTTTGCCAAAGAGCGGCAAAAAACCCACGAACTGTGCAATACCGATGGCCAGAATAAGCTGCCCCCAGAAACCAGTAAGTCCCTGAAAATCTAAGCCAGGCTTTCCCTCAACAATCGGCAGAAATGAACACATGAATAGAGGATTAACGATGCCGTTGAGAATGGTCACAGCGGTACTCTTTTTTAGTGTCAAGTAGACCAACTCCTTTTGCCCTTGTCGGCCAGGCCCAAAGGGCGGAAGCGAATATTACATAAGTGAATCGGGAGACGGCAGGAATGGCGACACCAGCGCCGTCGCGCCAAACAGAACAGCGCACCCAAAAAGCAGCGTTTCGTAGCTCTCGCCAATGCAGAAGGAGAGGGCCACGGGAATCAAAAACGTAAGTCCCAGTGAAACGGTGCTCACCACGCCGCCGGCGCTTCCCGCAAGTCCCTCGCGCACCTCGGGCAGCATGTAGGGCAGCGACTGAACGACCGGACCAGCGACGGAGCTCGAAACGCCGATCGCAAACATCAGCCCCACAGAAGGATGGGAGACAAAAGCCTCTCCTGCCCACATAAGGGCACTTCCCGCCATTGCGGAGATGGCCATAAACACGCGATAATCGCCAAATTGCGCCCGCACATAGGGTCCAGCCACGCTGCCGACAATCGATCCAAGCGTCACGAAAGAGGCGAGAAGTCCAGCAGCCTTGGGTTCAGTTGAAGCCTCAAGCGCTGAAACAAGATAACCCGAGTACGCCGTAGCCGATGCAAGGGCAACTCCAAGCAGTATCGCCACGAGCCAAACTATCGGCATCTTGATTACCGCCGCAAACGCACTTGCCGACGATGCAGCAGGCTCCGCGCCCTGAACGCCAAAGCCATCTGCAGCCTGCAGAACATCTGCCGACGGCGCAACCAGCAGCCACAGCAATCCAAACACGGCAAACAAAACCGCGGCAAGGGCATATGCTCGTCCGGGCGTTGCAAAGAGAGGAGAGGTTGCAAGCGAGCAGGCGATTCCGCCCGACCCCGCAGCGTAGAACCATCCCATGGCCCTATCGGTTTCTCCGCCAAAAGCGGAACCAAGCACTTTTAGAACGATGGCATTCACGACGCATGGTGCCGCACCCAGAAGCATGGTCGCCGTGAACAGCGTCGCAAACGATGCGCACTCCGCGCGAGCAGCCGCTGCAATTGCAGAAATCGCCGACGCGATGAATACGAGCGCCTTCACGCCATATCGATCGGCGCAAACGCCGACAGGCATGCCGAATACAACGGCAGGAACAAACGGGGCAAACAGGACGGCTGAAAACTCGGCCGAGGTCAGATGCAGGTCCGACACAACCAGATGTGTCAATCCCGACACCTGATACTGCGCGTAGTTCGCAGCAAACACGATGCCGCACACCACAAACAGCAGGGCATATTTTTCGACCGTCCCTTTGCTCGCGTTCATCACCCTATCTATGCTTCATCCTTGCGATAGACGACGCGTCCGTTAAAGATCGTCGTCTCGACTTCGAGATCGCGAAGCGCCATCGGGTTCATTTCAAACGGATTGCCCGACAGGATGACGATATCGGCAAGCTTGCCGGCGGCAAGGCTGCCCAAACGGCGCTCAAAGCCCTCGACATATGCTGAGCCGAGCGTGTGCGCTTGCAGCGTCTCGCCGAGCGTCAGGGCATTCTCGCGGAAGTATCCCTCCGCCGGGTGCCCGTCAAACTCGCTACGCGTCACCGCAGCATACACGGTATCGATAGGATCGATTGACATCACCGCAGGCCAGTCAGTACCAAGCCCTAAGTGGATTCCGCCATCGGCCTCTTCCCTATAGCGCCACATGTGGCTCATGCGCTCTTCGCCAAGAGACTCCTCGTACACGCCCTGCCCAAGGCCTCCGATGGGATGCTGCGGCTGGACCGCAGCATTAATGCCCAGGCGCTTCATGCGAGCAATATCCTCGAGCTTCAGGTTATCTGTATGCTCGATAGCAAAACGCGCCCCCTTGTTGCCGCACACCTCCTCGGCACGCTCGACGGCATCGATAATCATCGTGGCCGATGCGTCGCCGATGGCATGAATACGAACATCGAAGCCATTCTTGCTGGCCTCGAGCATCATGCGGTCAAGCGTCTCCTGGTTGCATGCTGGTTCGCCGCGAAAGTCCTTCCCCGTAGGAGCGTTAAGATACGGCTCATGCATGTAGGCCGTGTACGCCTCGGGACAGCCGTCCAAAATGTACTTGAGACCCGCCATTCGGACGCGCTCGCCGTGATGACGCACACGCAGGGCCTGCGACTCTGCCATCGGAGCGTCGAGCGCAGAATAGTAGCTAATACGCAGCGTACTCAGGTCCTCGCTCGCCAGACGGTCATAGATGTCGTACACGCCGGGCGTGGTCACGCCCAAAGGATACATATCACCGATCGAAGTTATGCCGAGCTTGTTGAACTTGCGCATCGACTTGAGCAACGACGCATCAAGGTCCGGTTTGTTGAGCACAACATCGAGCAAGATGTTCGTCGCCTGGGGCTCAGACAGAAAGCCATTGGGCTCGCCGTTGTCAAAGTGGCGGATAAGGCCACCTTCAGGCGTCGGGGTATTGCGATCAATACCAACCGCCCTAAGCGCGGCGGTATTGCACCACACCACGTGCATCGAAAAATCCGAAAGCACGATTGGGCGGTCGATATCGAGCGCATCGAGGCTGCGGCAATCAGGGTCAATCGGGTTTTCCCATGCAGGCGAATACCAACCCTGGCCGTAAATCCACGGATTGTCAGGGTGTTCGGCAGCAAACTTTGCCACAGCATCCACGCAAGCCTGCTCACTCGGCAGGAACATCAGATCGCAACAGAAGTCTTCATCCTTCTGGATTGAACCAAGCGCAAAATGCATGTGTGAATCGTTGAATCCGGGCATGACCAGTTTGTTGCCGGCGTCAATAACCTCAGTATCGGGACCGATAAACGGCTGCACCTTGTCGGGAGAGCCCACGGCCACAATCTCGCTGCCGCGAACTGCAACGCACCCAGCGCGAGGCTCAAGTTCCTCGGCCGTAAACAGCGCCGTCGTCTTAAGGACGATATCGGCGGGAACCACCGATTCCATGGCTACTCACCGTCCTTGGCGGCGGCAGCCTGCATGGCCTTGCGGCCGAGCTCGGGCAGGAAGAAAACCGGAACCACGGAAAGCAGGAAGCAGAGGCTCTCGAGACCCATGTTCATAGTGTAATCGGCACCGGCAATGGCGGAGATACCGATAGGCAGGAAATAGCTCATGAGCAGGGAAATGGTGCCTACGATACCGCCAGCGGAGCCAGCATACTTATCACCAATCTCGGGAAGGAGGACAGGCATGGACTGCATGATCGGGCCGTTGATGGCGGTAAAGAAGCCATTGATGACCAAAATCGTCCACAGAAGGAAACCAACCGGGGTGTACCACGTCACGAACATCGATATGGCACCGATGAGAGTAGTGACGATGAGAAAACCCTTGAACTTTCCAAGCTTATCGCAGAACGCAGGCCCAACGATGCAGCCGAAAAAGCTGCCAACGGTAACAATTGCGGCCATGAAACCAGCAGTGGCGACGTCTATGCCCTTGCCAAGCTGAAGCGCCTGAGGCAGGAAACCGGCATAGGCAGTGGTAGAGGCAAGTCCAAAACCGACGCCGATGGAGATTAGCCACACGCCAGGACTCTTGATAGCAACCTTGATGTAGTCGAGCACGGGCTCGGGCTCGGGGAGCGATTGCCCCTCGGGCACATCTCGGTCAAGCACAATCCAAAGAACCCAGGAAATGGTCATGACGACAGCAGCGACCATATAAGAGTTAAAGACGCTGCCGAACAAGCCAGCGCAGATCTGAGCGACAACGATGGCAACGCACGAAGCCGCGTAGAACAAGCCCATGGCGAAACCAGTCTGTTCACGGAACCAGGTGCCGAGCACCTTGATGAGGTTGGCGTTGAGTGCCGAGATTCCCATGCCAATCAGGAACATCGATGTCATCTGCATCGTGAACGAATCGAGCGTAAAGCAACGGAGAAAACCGCCGGCAACCGAAATTGCGGTGCAAACCGTGACAACTTTCTTAGAACCGATACGGTCACCAAGGGCACCCAGCGGAATTGAGAAGAAAACGGCGGTAAGCATAGGAACGAGGAACAGCATCGAAAAGCCGACGGTATCGATATTGAGCATAGGCATGACCTCGACGGCGAGTGCTGAGACCTGGTACTGCATGTAGTTAGCCATAAAGCACAGCAAGCAAACGACTGAAACAATCGCCCAACGCCATGAAGGAAGCTTCTCTTCCATGATGACTCCTTTAATAAGTCGGAATAATCAAACAGCTTGGAGAACCGGGCCCTGGCTCTTAGGTATTCATATTTTGCGATTGGCCCCTCACCGAAACCATTCGGCTAACGGCTTATCATCATTCGAAAAAAGGAGTAGTATCTCTACGCAAATTAACTAAAATGCCAGCTAAACCACTACGCAATCTCATCGGAGGTCATCTTGAGCTTTTTGTCCGATTCTGAATGGCTCTGCTTAAACGATCTCGTGCTTTCGATTAATTCCATCGACAGCGACCGCGAGTTTCGCTCGACCGTCCTCAAAAAGCTGCGTTTTCTCATCCCCTACGAGTCGGCTGCATTTTTCCTGAGCGACCTTTCCAGGGATCTCGTATCCACCCCGCAAGAATGGAAAACGCGCGTCTTTCTTGACCCTCTTGGCATCGATGTCCCCGCTGGGATGCTCGAGCTCTACACCGAAAAGTACTGGCAGCAGGACATGATCGTCGCCCACCGCAATCTTACGCGCTCGACGGTGCTGCGCGAGTCCGATCAGCTCAGCCCTGGCGATATCGACAGCAGTTATATGAAGGATTATCTTGGCGGCCGCCACGTCGTCAACGTCAGTTTCTTTAATGACGAGGGCTTTTTGGGATCGCTCAATCTTAATCGCAAGAAAGAAGAGGGCGACTTTAGCGATCGCGAAGTTCAAATCCTTGAGCTCATCGAACCACACCTCACGAACCGACTATCAAAATGGCGTGTGCGCGCCGACCGCAGCTCGTCTGAAATCGTATTTGCTCACGACTACGACGTCTCAGCGCGCGAAATCGATGTGTGTCGTTGCGTGTTATCGGGCATGGACAACGCGGCCATCGCCGAAGAGCTCTCCATCAGCACTGGCACCGTTAAAAAGCATCTGGAGAACATCTTTCGAAAAACACAGGTCAACAGCCGCGTTGGGCTCATGGCGCTCCTTCAGCAGTACACGGCGCTCAAGCAGTAAGACCGTTCTCGCCCGCGAACCCGCTCACGCCCTATAAAACACGTTGTCGGCAAAAAAGTCGGTCGGCGGCTCCATGCAGGCAATCTCACCGTCGAACATCATGGCAATGTCATCGGCAACCTGCTCGGCAAAATCCAGGTCGTGCGTGGCCATGATGACGGTGCCGCCAGCCTCTGCATGGTCACGCAGAGCGCGGGCAATGATGCGGCGGCTGGTCAGGTCCAAACCCTTGGTGGGCTCATCGAGCAATAGTAGTTCGGGGCCGATTAGCAGCAGTTTTGCCAATGCAAGCAGTTGACGCTGCCCGCCCGAAAGATCGTACGGGTGGCGTCCATCCAAGCCCGACAGCCCCAGGCTCGCCGCGCGCTCCCGCGCCACAGCCTCGTCATATCCGCAGGTCGAAGCCCATTCCATCAGCTCATCGCGCACCGTCTCGGCAACCAGCAACGCCTTGGGATTCTGAGGCAGCAGTGCCGTCGAGGCCGCCGCGCGCACCATACGACCACGCTGCAACTTGACCGTCTTGGCCAGCACCGAAAGCATTGTCGACTTGCCGCAACCGTTGCCGCCAACAACCGCATGCACCGCGCCTGCCGAAAACGACGCATCGAGCCCACGCAGCACCCAGCCGGACGCCCGATCGTAGCGAAACCAGCTCCCTGCCAGGGTGGTAGCCGGCCCAGCGTGCATTTTTGGGAGTATTCGGCATCCACCGGCGCGCGATGGCGCCCCCGAGTCACCCTGCGGCAGTATTTGCGCCCCAAATTCAGCCGATTTGTCCGATTTCAGTCCTTTTTTTGCACCCGGAGCGCCCCCGCGCGGGTCCAAAGAGCCCGGCTGGCCACTGGCGCTGCTGAAAACTCCGTTTTTTGCACGCCGCGAGGCACCCCACCCCGGCACCTCGCCAGAAAACAGCTCTTCACGGTACCCCAGGGAGACAATGTCAGCCACCTCGCACACGCGTCCGTCCTCAATCCGGTACGCGCACGTCGCGTATTCGAGCATCGGGCGCGGCTGGTGCGTTGCCACAACAACCGTGCAACCCAACTCGCGATTCACGCGAAACAGCGCATGCAGAAAACTCTTCTCGGCAACGGGATCCAGTTGGGACGTGGGCTCGTCGAGCAGCAGCACGCGTGGGCGCAACGCCAGCACAGCCGCCAGCGACAGCAGCTGTTTGCGTCCGCCCGAAAGCGTATCGGTATCGCGGTGGAGCCAATCCTCCAACCCAAAGAAATAGCTGGTCTCGGCCACGCGACGGCGCATCTCATCACGCGACATGCCTAGGTTTTCCAGGCCAAACGCCATCTCGTGCCACACGGTTTCGCACACGATCTGGTTCTCGGGGTCCTGAAACACATAGCCCACACGCTCCGCGGACGCCCGGACATCCATGTCGGCAACGCTCTCGCCCAGCACGAACAGCTCGCCAGCGCATTCACCCGTCGGCGAAATCTCGGGCTTGAGCAGCGAGAGCAGCGTCGACTTGCCCGACCCGGTACCGCCAACGAGCAGTGCAAACGCACCTTGGGGGACAGACCAGTCGAGCCCGTCGAGCACCAGCGCCTCAGCCCCGGGGTAGGTAAAGCTCAGGCCCCGTACCTCAATCGCGGGTACATCAGAGCCGCACGCCACGCCCGTTACCGAGCAGCTATCCAACTGGGTCATCAGCCAAACCTCTTCTCGTCAATCGCGTACAGCACGCAGGGCAGCGCCATCCAGGCCGCATATACGACATAGCCCAGCCACGGCGCCGGCACCGATAGTTGCGGGTAAAACGAATACTGCGCCATCGCGGTCCACGCCACTGCCGTCGTGGCCACGCCAAACAGCGCAAGCGCAACCAGCGCGGCAACATCGCCGCGCTCCAGCCGATACCGCGCGTACGTCGTGCGGCGCGTCGCGGCACCCCACCCACGGGAGCGCATGGCGTCCGCGCGCTCCAGCGAATCCTCCATGCCCCAGCCCATCAACACGCTCGATGCCCGTAGGCGCGAACGCACGGGGTCGGCCGACGCATGCCCCGGCACATCAATCGCATCCTGCACCGCCAGTACCGTACGACCGCGGCGCAAAAACTGCGGGATAAGCCGCATGCACATCGAGATCATGAGCGCGATCACCGGCGCGGTGTTGCCCAGAAGCGCAAGCACCTTGTCGTATTCGAGCATCGATGCCGCTGCCTCAAACCACAGTACGCTCGCCACAAACAGCCCGCCCATGCACAGGCCGTATACCATGCTCTCCAGATACACCGCGCGCATGCCAATACGGAACAGCTCCGTCGAGCCCGAGGCGCTAAACAGCGGATTGAGCACCGCGATGATCAAAATCACCGGCAGCTGCCAGCGAAGCGCCCCCAACGCACGCGCGGCGCCGCGCGTCGCAAACCCGTACGCCAACCCGCCCGCAAGCGACAGTGCAATCAGCACCGGCTGCATCGAGAACATGGTGAATCCCAGCGTCAGCACCATGTAGAGGGCCGGCACCGCCGGATGCGACATCGAAAATGCCGCAACGGGCTCGTTGCCCGATTCCTCTCGTATGATATCCACGGGCACCTCCCATCCCTCGCGCAAAACGCCAACGCCGCAGCGCCGCCGCCATGCACAACCAGCGCAAATACCACGTCGGCGGTACCGACATCGGCCGCCATGCGCCAATCGTTACGCGCTCATCATATGCCTGCGGTATCATATTGCGCCGTGTATCGTTTCCAAACACACGTCTCTATAACGTAACAGGAGATCACATGGACGCAACCGCAATTATCCTCGCCGCCGGCGAGGGCACCCGCATGAAGTCGAACCACTGCAAGGTTTCGCACAAGATCCTGGGTAAGCCCATGGTTCAGTGGATCGTCGACGCCACCATCAAGGCCGGCTGCAGCCGCGTCGTGGTCGTCATCGGCAGCCACGCCGACGAGATGCGTGCCCTTATCGACGGCGCCTACGCCAACAGCGCCACCAAGGTCGAGTGCGTCGAGCAGACCGAGCGCCTGGGCACCGGCCACGCCGTCAAGGTCGCGCTCGAGGCCTGCGGCATCACGCAAGGCCCCGTCGTCGTGCTCAACGGCGACCTGCCGCTCATCACCGCCGACACCGTCGCCAAGTTCGCGCAGACCGTCGCCACCGGCGAGCTCGCCTGCACCGTCATGACCATGACCCCGCCCGATCCCTTTGGCTACGGCCGCATCAAGCTGGGCGCCGATGGTCAGATCGAGCGCATCATCGAGCAGAAGGACTGCACGCCCGAGCAGGCCGCCACGCTGCTGGAGTGCAACGCCGGCTGCTACGCCTTCGACGGCGCGCAGCTCGCCGCACACATTGACGAGATCGGCAACGACAACGCGCAGTCCGAGTACTACCTGCCCGACATGCTCGAGATCCTTAAACGCCACGGCCAGGCGGTCTCCATCTTCCACTGTGACGACTACCGCGACGGCCTGGGCGTCAACAGCCGCATCCAGCTCGCGCAGCTCACCGCCATCGCGCGCGACCGCATCAACGAGCACTGGATGGCCGAGGGCGTTACCTTCATCGACCCCACGCAGGCCTGGATCGGCCCCGACGCCGTCATCGGCCGCGACACCGTCGTGTGGCCGCAGACGCACCTGATCGGCCACGTCACCGTGGGCGAGGAGTGCCAGCTCGGTCCCAACAGCCGCCTCACCGACACCACCGTCGGCAGCGGCTGCACCATCGATGAGACCATCGCCATCGAGGCCGTCATCGAGAACGGCGTCGACTGCGGCCCGCGCGCCTACCTGCGCCCGGGCACCCACATGCTCGACGGTTCCAAGGCCGGCACGCACGTGGAGATCAAGAAGTCCACGATCGGCGAGGGCTCCAAGGTTCCGCACCTGTCCTACATCGGCGACACCACCATGGGCTCCGGCGTCAACGTGGGCGCGGGCTCCATCACCTGCAACTACGACGGCGTGCACAAGCACAAGACCGTCATCGGCAAGGATGCCTTCATCGGTTCCGACACCATGATGGTCGCGCCCGCCCAGATCGGCGACGGCGCGCTCGTGGCTGCCGGCTCCGTCATCACCGAGCCGGTCCCGGCAGACGCGCTCGGACTGGGCCGCGCCCGTCAGGTAAATATTGAGGGCTGGGCCGCCGATTACCGCCGCCGCCTGCACGAGGACGACGAGGTATAACGTTTTACCAAGCATCTAAGGAGCTGTTCCATGGGGACGGCTCCTTTTTCTATCGTGACCTGCGCGACCGGATGAGTGGTCGGTTCGTGTCCGTTGACGGTAAAGACGTTATCAAGACCCGAATAACCCCGCCGCACGGTTACAATGCAAAAAGGCATCTATATGGCATTCGATGTATAAAGGAGAAGGGTAATGCCGATTAATGATCCCGAGAAGTCGGAGAATATGCGCAAGTCCATCCGCGTGTATTCCGGTTCCTCCAACCGTCCCCTCGCTCAGAAGATCGCTGAGTACCTTGGGGTCGAGCTTTCGGGCCTTACGCTAAAGCAGTTCGCCAATGGTGAGATTTACGCCCGCTACGACGAGACCGTCCGCGGCGCCGACGTCTTCCTGATTCAGTCCGTGGCCGGCGGCAACGTCAACGACATGCTCATGGAGCTGCTCATCGCCACCGACGCTGCCAAGCGCGCATCCGCCCGCTCCATCACCGCCGTTATCACCCACTACGGCTATGCCCGCCAGGACCGCAAGGCCGGCCCGCGCGAGCCCATCACCGCCCGCCTCGTCGCCAACCTGCTCGAGCGCGCCGGCGTCGACCGCATCATCACCCTCGACCTGCACCAGGGTCAGATCCAGGGCTTCTTCGATATCCCGGTTAACCACCTGTCCGCACTGCCGCTGTTTGGCCAGTACTACAACGACATGCACTTCGACACCGACAACCTGGTTGTCGTCTCCCCCGACGTGGGTCGTGCCAAGGCCGCCAAGAAGCTGTCCGACATGCTCGGCTGCGACTTGGCCATCGCCCACAAGGGTCGTCCGCGCCACAACGCTGCCGAGGTCATGGGCATCATCGGCGACATCAAGGGCAAGACCTGCATCATCAATGACGACATGATCGACACCGCTGGCACCCTGTGCGCCAACGTCAAGGAGCTCAAGGCTATGGGCGCTGGCGACATCTACGTCTGCGCCACCCACGGTATCTTCTCCGGTCCGGCCATCGAGCGCCTGAACGACGCCCCGATCGTCGAGTGCGTCGTCACCGACGCCATCCCCGTCGAGGTCGGCGGCAAGATCAAGACCATCTCGGTCGCCGAGGAGTTCGCTCAGGCCATCTCCGCCGTTTACCACGAGGAGCCCGTCTCCACGCTCGTCGGCGGCGACTTCGCGCTGTAGTCGCATCGTCCTTGCAACCCGGCGCATCGCCGCCGGAACAGAAGAAACCCCCGCGCTCCCCCTTGCTTCGCAAAGGTCGCGCGGGGGTTTCTTCTGTTCCGGCGGCTCGCTCTGCCGCGGCCGTGCTTTTGTCTGGTGGGATTTCGCTGAAGCAAAGCCTCGCATTCGGCGGGCGTGGTAGCCTTTGTCGTTGATTGAACTATTTACGTAACGGAGGACAAACATGGCAGCTGCACAGCCGCTCAAGATTCGCATGGTTGCCGGACTTGGCAACCCTGGCGATGAGTATGCCGAGACCCGCCACAACGCCGGCTTTAAGGCAATCGACGAGCTGGCCCGTCAGGCCGGCGTCACGTACTGGAAAAACCAGGCCGGTGCCGAGGTCGCGCTCATCAACATCAACGACCCCGAGGAAGAGGGCGGCAAGCGCCAGATTGTGCTGGTCAAGCCACAGTCGTACATGAATACCTCGGGCGGTCCCATCTCCAAGCTCTGCCGCGAGTACAAGATCAAGGCCGAGGAGCTGCTCGTAATCCACGACGAGCTCGACATTCCCGCCGGCGACGTGCGCGTTAAGGTGGGCGGCGGCCATGCTGGCCACAACGGCCTGCGTTCCATCATCGACAAGATGGGCAGCCGCGACTTCAGCCGCATCCGCACCGGCATCGGCAACCCTCCCGGCAAGATGGCCGTCGCTGACTACGTGCTTAAGCAGCTACGCGCCCGCGAGGCCGAGGACTTCCAGGACACCTGCGTCCGCGCGGCCGACGCCGCCGGCCTGGCGATCGTGCACGGCGTGGTCTATGCCCGCGACCATGTCAACGGCGCCGCCTCCGCCAACGGCAAGCACTAAAACCTATCATTTAGGGATAGGTTTATTTTGACAGGTTTTACCTGCGGAAACGCCGCAGTCGACACATCGCAATAAGCCCTGTGCCGCCATACATATGCAGCGCTCCAAAGGGGGTCGGCCTCACCGATGCGCGGGGCCGGCCCCCTTTGCCGTTTTGCCTGATAAAACCTGCCAAAATAAACCTGTCCCTTTTTGGTAGGTCACTTTTCCCACCTGCCAAAGACACACGTAAGCGACATGTCCATGAGGGTATAATTTGCACCGTATGTCTGCACAACGCCTGTGCGCGTACGGTTTTATTCGGGCTGCCGTCCATTTCCGTGGAGGCACGGTTCGGCCGCCCTAACAAGAGAGGGGTTCTATGTATAAGATCCTGGAGAAGACGCAGTTCTCGGAGAAGGTGTTCAAGTTCCGCATCGAGGCGCCCGCAATCGCCAAGCATGCGCACGCTGGACAGTTCCTCATGGTTCGCGCCAACGAGACGGGCGAGCGCGTCCCGTTTACCCTAGCTGGCTGGAACGGTGACGAGGGCTGGGTCGAGTTCATCTTCATGGTGATCGGCAAGACCACCGAGATGCTGTCCACCTACGAGGCCGGCGAGTCGCTGCGCGACGTCGTGGGCCCGCTGGGCGTTCCCACCGAGATGGCCGAGGGCCCCTGTGCCGTCATTGGCGGCGGCGTCGGCCTGGCAATTGCCTTCCCGGTCGCCAAGCACCTGGTCGAGACCGGTCACGAGGTCCACGCCATCATGGGCGCCCGCACCAAGGACCTCCTGCTCATGGAGGACCAGTTCCGCGAGCTCCTCGACGAGGACCACATCCACATCACCACTGACGACGGCTCCTACGGCGAGCAGGGCGTTGTCACCGCTCCGCTGGAGCGCCTGCTGCAGGACAAGGCCGTGAGCCAGGTCTTCTGCGTCGGCCCCGTTCCGATGATGAAGTTCTCGACCCTCACCGCCCAGAAGTACGACACCCCCATCACCGCGTCGCTCAACCCCATCATGGTTGACGGCACCGGTATGTGCGGCTGTTGCCGCGTCGAGGTGGGCGGCGTGACCAAGTTCGCTTGCGTCGACGGCCCCGACTTCGATGCCACCCTAGTCGACTGGGATGACCTTCGTGCCCGCCAGGCCGCTTATCGTTCCGAAGAGGGCGCGTCCCTCAAGGCCTATGAGGAAAAGAGCTGCGCATGCCACTAGTTAACGGTCGTTTCGTTGCCGATATGAAGTCGCCCCGCACCCCCGATAACGAGGAGCCGGCTGCCGAGCGCGCCTGCGACTTCCGCCCCGTCGACAAGGGCTTCACCGAGGAGATGGCGCTGGCCGAGGCCGAGCGCTGCCTCAACTGCAAGAAGCCGTTCTGTGTCGAGGGCTGCCCCGTCAACATCAACATTCCCCGCTTTATCGAGCAGATCCGCGAGAAGGACTTTGGCGGCGCCCTCGATACCATCCGCGAGGACTCCATGCTTCCCGCTATCTGCGGTCGCGTCTGCCCGCAGGAGAACCAGTGCGAGGGCAAGTGCATCCGTGGTAAGAAATCCGAGCCCGTGGCCATCGGCCAGCTCGAGCGCTTCCTGGGTGACCGCCCCGAGCTCGCTTCCACGCCCAAGATGGCTCCCAAGAACGGTAAGAAGGTCGCCGTCGTCGGCTCCGGCCCGTCCGGCATCACCTGCGCCGGCGAGCTCGCCCGCAACGGCTTTGACGTCACCGTCTTTGAGGCCTTCTTTACCGGCGGCGGCGTGCTGGTCTACGGCATCCCCGAGTTCCGTCTGCCCAAGGCAGTCGTCAAGCGCGAGATTGACGGCCTGGAGGACATGGGCGTCAAGTTTGAGTACAACTCCGTCGTGGGCAACATGGCCACGGCCGAGGAGCTGTTCGAGCAGGGCTTCGACGCCATCTACGTGGCGACCGGCGCCGGCCTGCCCAAGTTCCTCAACGTCCCCGGCGAGAACCTGCCCAACGTCTTCTTCGCTAACGAGTACCTCACCCGCGTGAACCTGATGAAGGCCAACAAGTTCCCCGAGTACGACACCCCCACCAAGCACGGCAAGAACGTCGTCGTCTTTGGTGGCGGCAACGTGGCTATGGACGCCGTCCGTACCGCCAAGCGCCTGGGCGCCGAGCACGCCATCATCGCCTACCGTCGTACCGAGGACGAGATGCCCTGCCGTCGCGCCGAGCTGCACCATGCTAAGGCCGAGGGCGTCGAAGTTCTGCCGCTCGTCTCCCCGCTCGAGTTTGTCGCTGGCGAGGACGGCTCCGTGTGCGCCGTCAAGGTCCAGAAGATGGAGCTCGGCGAGCCCGACGAGTCCGGCCGTCGTCGCCCGGTGCCCATCGAGGGCGCCATCGAGGAGATCCCCTGCGACGTCGCGATCTCGGCTATCGGCACCAACGCCAACCCCTTCGCTGCCAAGATCGGCGGCAAGATGGAGCTCAACAAGTGGGGCTACATCGTCGCTGACGAGGAGACCGGCCAGACCACCGATCCCCGCATCTGGGCCGGCGGCGACATCGTCACCGGTGCCGCTACGGTCATTCTGGCGATGGGCGCCGGCAAGAAGGCCGCCGCTTCCATCACCAAGAGCCTGCTGGGCGAGTAATCACCTACAGCGCTCGCCATCAAACGGCAAAGTCCCCGTCGAGCACACGCCCGGCGGGGACTTTTTCTATGCCGACCGCCCCAACCACCACAAAGGGGACAGGCACCTTTGTGGTGGTTGGGGACTTGCCTGGTCGTTTTATCTCAATCTGTAACAGTTAGGCCCTGTTGAGCCTTGTAGTTGTTACAGATCGAGATATTGTGCCGGCCGCCCACGCTGCATCTCAATCTGTAACAGTTAGAGACCAAATATGCCGCCTGGTGTTACAGATCAAGACGTTGGGCTGACGGCCGAACGGTTCATCTAAATCTGTAACAGTTAGAGCCATTTTCGCTGGCTTGGTGTTACAGATCGAGATTTGCAAAAGCCGAGGATAGGCACTGCCGCCAAGGCCTTCCCCTCCGCCTAAAACAAAAACCACCACAAAGGTGCCTGCCCTTTGTGGTGGTTTTGGTCGGTTAGCCTTCGAGCTGGGCGACTTTGTAGCGGTAGGCTGCGGCGATGACGTCCTTGCAACCCTCGCGGCCCAGCTTGGCGCGGTTGACGACGATGTCCTTGCCGCTCGTCATCTTCCACTTTCCGGCACTGTAGCGCTTATAGAACGCCTCGCGCGCCTTCTGCTGCTGCTTGACCAGCTTGGCGCCCTTCTTTTTGTTAAGGCCGCGCTTCTTGCGCACGATCTCGACGCGGTCCTCAAAGGGTGCGGTCACCAACACGGCAATGTGGTTGGGATTGTTGCGCAGCAGGTAATCGGACAGGCGGCCTTCGATAATGCAGCTCTCGGTCTCGCCCAGATCCAAAATCACCTGGCTCATCTTTTGGAACAACTTGTCCGAGTACGAGCGGGCGTCGTAGCGGTCGGGCAGAAACGCCATGTTCTCCACGGCCAGGCGCTCGTCGTAGGCAGCCATCTTGTCGAGCGACTCGCCCGCACGCAGCGACGCACGTACCAGCAGCTCGTTGTCATACAGCGGAATCCCCAACTCGTCGGCAAGCATGCGACCAATCTCGTGGCCCTCGGCGCCAAAGTCGCGCGCGATGGTAATGACCACAGGACTCTTCTTGTTCTCCAGATCGCTCATCGCGATTCCTTTCTAACAAATGAGAAAAAGGCTGTCTATCGCCTTTTCCCACGATAGCGTACCAGGGAAAGCCAGGCTACGCTGCCACCATTCGCCTCTGATATGCCCTCACCAACAGCGAGATACCAAAGTTGAGCACAAAGTACATCGCAAATACCAGGCCGTAGAGCATAAGCACCTGCGACAGGTCGATCGCATGGGCCATCACGACGTTTGCCGTGTACATGAGCTCGGCCACGTTAATGCCCGAAAGATACGAGCTGTCCTTGATGACGGTCGTGCACTGGCTAAACAGCGCCGGGATGATCGTCTTAAACGTCTGCGGCAGAATGATGTAGCGCATGGTGGCAAAGAAGCCAAAACCCTGGCTCTGCGCTGCCTCAAACTGACCGCGCGGAATCGAGTTGAGGCCACCGCGCACAATCTCGGCCATAACAGCGCTGGTAAACAGCGTAAAGGCGATGGTCGAAATCACAATGTCCAAACCCTGCACCGTAAAGTAGATAAACAGGATCCACAGCAGGTTCGGCGTGCAACGGAACAGCTCGATATAGGCGCTCACCAAAATACGGAACGGGCGGGGCGCATAGCTTTTAACGAGCGCCAGCACCGTGCCAAAGATGAGCGAGAAAAAGATCGACAGCGCCGAGATCTCGATCGTCTTAACAAAGCCGCCCCAAATGTAGAGCAGGTTGGTCGCGTTGAAGATTTCCATGCGCTAGGCCTCCTCTACGTTGTCGAGCCCCAGCTCGGCCAGGCTCACGCCGCGCGGACGCTCCTTGGAGCGGCGCTCGAGCCACTGCACCAGCATGGCGAGCGGAAAGCAGATGATGAAGTACATAAGGCAGCAGACGATGTATCCCTGCAGGTAACCGTACAGACTCACAAAGTTGTCGGAACGGTACATAAGGTCGCCGCCGGCCACAAGTGCCAGCACCGACGTGTTCTTGACCAGGTTGAGCGCCTGGTTACAGAGCGGCGGCAGAATGATCTTGAACGTCTGGGGCAGCACGATGTACCAGTACGCCTGCGCACGGGTAAAGCCCTGGCTCTGGGCCGCCTCCATCTGACCGCGCGGAACCGCCTCGATACCAGTGCGGATGACCTCCGAAATGTAGGCCGCGTGATACAGGCCCACACCCAAGAAGCCCAGCACGAACGGCGCGATGCGCACCGGCTGGTCGGCACCGGTTATGGCCTGCAAAAACTGCGGACCGGCCATGTACATAAAGAGCACCTGCACGGGCAACGGGGTGTTCTGGTAAAACTCCACGTACACGCGGCTTATGGCGCGCAGCACGCGCGAGCGAGTGGTAGAGAACACGCCCAGCAGCGTGCCCAGCACCAGCGACAGCAGCAGACCGGCAACGACCACTTGCAGCGTCACGCCAAAGCCCTCCCAGAAGGGCCCCATGTTTTGAAATGTCGTCGACCAACGGTCGGCGTCAAATAATCCTTCGAGCATTTGATTCCTTCCTTGGACGATGCGCCTATACAAGACCCCAGGTCTTGACCTCTTGGTCGAGCCAGCCGTCGGCCAGGCGATCGCAAATCACCTGATCGACCACGGCCGAAAGGTCGCAGCCCTTCTTGGTCGCCACGCCGTAGCCCTGCTCGCCAAACTTGACCTCGGGCTGCAGCAGCTCAACGGTCTCGTTCATGTAACCGGCCAGTGTGGAGCGGTCCATGGCAAAGACGTCGATATTGCCGGCGTCGAGCGAACTCTTGATGATGGGGTAGCCGCTAAAGGCCCTAAACTCAGGCTTGCAGCTAAAGCCGTTGTCCTTGATCATCTGCTCGATCAGGCCCTGCGTGGTGGCACCCTGGCTCACACCGATGACCTTGCCGTCCAGGTCCTCAATCGAGGTAAAGCCCGAACGCTTCTTGACCATGAGTCCCACGTAGTCGGTGCGGTACGGCGTCGAGAAATCCCAGCTCTTCTTGCGCTCGTCGGTGATGGTGTAGGTCGCCGCGACCACGTCGAGTTGGCCGTTATCGATCAGCGGGCCGCGTGTCTTGGGCGTTACGTCGGTAAACTCGACAAGCTCCTGGGCGCGGGCCTCCTTATAGCTCACGCCAAAGACGGCAGCGGCGATCTGGTAGCACAAATCGACTTCCATGCCCTCAAAGCGGCCTTTGGCGGTGTCGTAATAGCCGTAGCCGGGAACATCTTTCTTGACGCCGGCATTCAGATGGCCGCGCGACTTGATGGCCGCAAGCTTGGATCCCTTGTCGGAACCCTCGCCGCTGGTGGAGTTGCCGCAACCGGTGAGCGCGGTCCCCGTCAGCGCGAGCATGCCGGCGCCCGCCAGCTGCAAAAAGTGACGGCGCGACACGGCCGCCCTCGTCATATCCGTCATGTCCATCACCGCGCCTAGTGCAGAATCTTGGACAGGAACTCGCGGCAGCGCGGGTTCTCGGGGTTATCGAAGAAATGCTCGGGCGTGCCCTCCTCCAGGATGCGGCCGTCCTCCATAAAGATGACGCGGTCGGCCACCTGGCGCGCAAAGCCCATCTCGTGCGTCACGCAGATCATGGTGATGTCCTCCTGCGCGAGCTCAATCATAACGTCCAGAACCTCCTGGACCATCTCGGGGTCGAGCGCCGAGGTCGGCTCGTCAAACAGGATGATGGGCTGCTTGGTGCACAGGGCACGGGCGATGGCGATGCGCTGCTGCTGACCGCCCGAGAGGTTCTGCGGATACTCGCCGGCCTTATGCGCCATGCCGACGCGCTTGAGCGCGGCGACGGCGATCTCGGTCGCCTCCTCCTTGCTCTTCTTTTGCAGCTTGATGGGCGCGAGCGTCAGATTGCCCAGCACCGTCATGTTGGGATACAGGTTGAACTGCTGGAACACCATGGAACTATACTTGCGAGCCATCTCCAGGTGATTCTTTTTGGTGAGCGGCGTACCGTCGATGACGACCTCGCCCGATGTGGGCTCCTCCAGATAATCGACGCAACGGATGAGCGTCGACTTACCCGAACCGGAAGGCCCGATCATTACGAGCTTCTCGCCGCGCTTGACGGTGAGATTGATATCTTTGAGCACATGCAGGTCGCCAAAGTACTTGTTGAGATGCTTGATCTCGATCATGTCTGCCATGAATGTCCCTTCCCTGCGTTTACACGAGTTGAACTATTGTACGGAAAGAACCACGTTTCCGCAGCCCACGCTACATTCCCGTAAAGAACCCGCAACCTTCCACCCACTCATTGGGCACTCATTTAAGTCTGTCCCCAGTGAGCGCCCAACCGCCCTTGTTGAGCATAAGTCAGCGAAAACCCGTACACGCGAGCAAGGTGACGTGAAATGAAAGGGCGCAGACCTTATGGTCGCGCCCTTGAAATTGAACGTCAGATTGCCGCGTGTACGGGTTTGCAGCGTCGAGCCGTTACGCGGTTTGGTAAAACCGCGTAACAAATTACGCGAGTTTGGCTCCGACGATCTTTGCCGCGGCCGGCTTATCGAAGTTGCCGCCAGTGGCCTTGCCGAGTGCACCCATAACCTGGCCCATCTGCTTCTTGGACGTGGCGCCCAGCTCGGCGATGACCTGCTCGATCAGAGCCTCGAGCTCCTCGCCCGAAACCTGCGCGGGCAGCAGGCTCTCCAGAATCTTGACCTGCTCGGTCAGGTTGTCGGTACGCTCCTGGTCGGTGCCGGCCTTGATGGACATCTCCAGTGTCTCGCTCGTCTGCTTGATCAGACGCTTGATCATGCTGTTGACGTCTTCCTCGGTCACATCGCGGCGCTCATTGACCTCGATATTCTTCACCTCGGCCTTAACCTGGCGAATGATGGACAGGCGAACCTTGTCCTTGGCCTTCATGGCCGCGATCATTTCCTTCTGCAGCTCTTCGTTGGTCATCTGCAAATCCTCTCTAATAGCGTGGGCGGCACTCGCGCGAGCACCGCCCCATGATTACTCAGTCGTCGACGAATCGTCGGTCGAACTCTTGGTGATGCCCTTCAGACTCACGTTATAGGGTACGTCCTTGGGCATGGGGTTGACGGTAATGTCGGCGTCCTTCTTGTACTGCTCCAGCCACTCACTGTACGCGGTACTGGCCGCCTGCGTCTTCACCACGTTGGAGACGTACTTCTTGATGGCCTTGGGCACCTGGTTGATGTCATCAACCTGATTATCGACATGGAAGTAGTCGGTGCACTTGATGATGTGGTAGCCATAGGTCGACTCGATGACTTCGCTCACGTCGCCCTTGTTGAGCCCCTCGAGCGCCGTCTGGTAGCTGTCGACAAAGGTGGTGAGCTTATCCCAGCCCACATCGCCCTTCTTCTCCTTGGAACCGGTGTCCTCGGAGTACTGCTCAACGGCGTCCTCAAAGCTCAGCTCACCGGAGTTGATCTTGTCCAGGCACTCCTGCGCCTTGGCCTTGGCGGCAGCCTTGTCCTCGTCGGAAGCGTCGGAATCAACCTTGATCAGGATGTTCGACGAGCGACGGGCGTCGTTGTAGCTGGACAGGTTTTCGTTGATGTAATCGACAATCTCGCTGTCCTTGGGTTTGCTCGTGGGCGCGGCGGCATCCTTGAGTTTCTGCTGCGCCAGACTCTCCTTGAGCGAATCCTTGTAGGTATCCTCGGTATAGCCGTAGGTCTTGAGGGTCTTCTTAAAGGCCTTGGCACCGCCCGCGCTCTTGCACGCGTCCTTCCAAGCCTTCTCGACCTCCTCGTCCGACACCGTCACGCCGTTCTCCTTCTGTGCCTGTTGAAGCAGAATCTGCTGCGTGTAGGAGTCGATGAGTTGCTTGCGATACTTCTTGGGCGTGAGGTCGTTGTCGACCAGATACTGCGCCCAGTCCTTGTCCTTGGTGTAGCCGTAGGACGTGCGCATGCTCATGATCTGCTTGGTCACGGTGTCCTCGGTGAGGTTGGTGCCGTTGATAGTAGCAGCAACACCGCCGGTCAGCTTGTAGCCCGAGGTGTCCTCGGCCTGCGACATAAGGCCGGAGCACGCCATCGCCGAGACGGAAAGCAGCATCGCCAGCACGCCGATGACCACCAGAACGATCTTGACGGTCTTGGACACGCGGGTCTTGCGCTGCTTCTTGCGAGAGTTGGAGGCGGCGCGAGCCTGCTGCTCGGGCGTCGGCTCGAGTGCGGGGTTCTTTTTCTTATTTGCCATAGTTGGCCTTTCGCATAACGAATCGAACAAACGCCATTGTGTCACAACGCAGCCCCCGCGGCACGCTTGGTGCATTGGGGACAGGTTAATCTGCACCATTTTGGTGCAAAGGGGACAGCTCTGGCAGCCGGCAGTTAGGGACGTTCCTTTTCTGCCGGCAGTTAGGGACAGTCCCCAAGTGCCGGCACATAAGGAACGTCCCTAGGTGCCGGCTTAGCCCCACCTTAGAAGTGGCGGCGGATGGCGTCGACCATGCCCTGCGGCGTGGTCTGGCCGAGCACGTCGGCTGCGGCATCGGCGTCCATAAAGATGTTCATGAGCGCCTGCAGAGCCTCGACCTGGCCGCCCGGCTCGGCGATGCCCAGATTGATGACGATCTGCGCCGGCACCGGAGCGCCCATGCCAGCCATAGCGTTAAATGTCACGGGCGCGGAGGGCTTCACCACCGCGATATAGGGCTTGGCCACAAACCCCGGATCGGTATGCGGAATGGCAATGTTTGCCGCCGGCATGGCAAGACCCGTGGGATAGGCATCCTCGCGCGTGCGAACGGCGTCGAGCCAACCGTCGGCAATGTAGCCGCGCGGAGCAAGCTCACTCTCGAGTTGCGCAAACACCTCACCCGGCGTCGCACACTCCCAATCAAAAAACACCAGCTCAGGCGTAAACAGCGCTTCGTTATCCGCCATGCGCTCACCTCTCTCACCTAGTCATTCAGGAACGTCCCCGATGACTACCCAAAACAAAAGGTGGCCACGCGCGCCTTGGCGCCAATGACCACCCTGACCACTCAACTAAATTGTACTGTGCGCCGCTAGACGCGGGGCGCATCAATTGCGACCTTGCCGCTCTCCAGCACGTGGACGCGGCCGTCGGCGAGCATTTGCACGACCTCGGGATACAGCACGTGCTCAATCGCGTGGATGTGCTCCTCGAGCGCGTCGACATCCCAGCCCTCCTCGACAGCCAGCGCACGCTGGGCGATGATGGGACCGTTGTCGTAGACCTCGTTGGCAAAATGCACGGTCACGCCAGTTACCTTGACGCCGCGCGCAAAGGCATCGTCAATCGCATGCGCACCGGTAAAGCTCGGCAGCAGCGCCGGATGCAAGTTGACCACGCGGTTGGGAAACGCCGCCAGCAGCGGTGTGTGCACCATGCGCATATAGCCGGCCATCACCACGTACTCGCAGCCGCGCTCGAGCAGCTCGTGCGCGATGATCTCGTCGGCGGCAATAGGGTCGGCATAGACATCCTTGGACAGCGTGAGCGTCTGGATGCCCGCGCGCTCAGCGCGCTGCAAACCCTTAGCCGAAGGACGGCTCGACACCACAAGCTCAATCGAGGCGTTGAGCTTACCGGCGGCGATCAGATCGATCAGCGCCTGCAGGTTGGTACCCGAACCGCTGATGAGCACACCGATCTTGAGCGGCTCGACCGTATCGGTGCCGGTCGGACGGGTGTAGGGCACAAAGCCCAGGCCCTCACTAGCAGCCATCTGCTCGTTAGCGCTCATCGGAGTACACGACCTTACCGGAACCCTCGACGCACTCGCCCACGCGGAACGGCTTCTCGCCCAGCGCGACCAGGGCTTCGGTAACCGCGGCCTCGTCCTCGGGGGCGACGATCAGGCACAGGCCGACGCCCATGTTGAAGGTCTTGCATGCCTCGTTGGGCGCGAGCTCGGCCTGACGCGACACGTAGGTGATGACGGGCGGAACGTCCCAACCCATCTCGGCGCCGTTGCGGGTGACCACGGCGTCGACGTCGTCGGCGAGTGCACGGTTGAGGTTCTCGGTAATACCGCCGCCAGTGATGTGGGCGATGGCATGCACCGGAGCGCCGCCGCGGAGCAGCTCCAGGATCGGCTTGACGTAGATGCGCGTGGGGGCCAACAGAGCGTCTGCCAGCGATGCACCGCCGAGCTCTTCGAGCGGACGGCTCAGCTCCTCGGCCTTAGCGACGGCCTCGGGCGTGCCCGGCTTAACGCCGTCGACGCCAATGACCTTACGCACGAGCGAGTAGCCGTTGGAGTGCACGCCGGTGGAAGGCAGGCCCAGGATCACATCGCCCGGGCGGACGTTTGCGGGGTCGAGCATCTTGGGACGGTCGACGACGCCCACGGTAAATCCGGCAAGGTCGTAGTCGGCAGGAGCCATGACGCCCGGGTGCTCGGCCATCTCACCGCCCACGAGCGCGCAGCCCGCGAGCTTGCAGCCGTCGGCCACACCCTTGATAATCTTTGCCATGTGCTCGGCCTCGATGTGACCGATGGCAACGTAGTCCAGGAAGAACAGCGGCTCGGCGCCCGAAGCCAGAATATCGTTGACGCACATAGCGACCAGGTCCTGGCCAACCGTCTCGTGACGGTCCATGATCTGGGCGAGCACGAGCTTGGTGCCCACGCCGTCGGTACCGCTAATCAGGATCGGGTCTTCCATATCCTTGAGCGCGGCGGCCGAGAACAGGCCGCCAAAGCCGCCGATGCCACCGATAACCTCGGAACGGTTAGTGTCCTTGACCATCTGCTTAATCGCGTCGACGGCGCGGCCGCCCTCGGCGGTGTCGACGCCGGCGTCCTCGTACGTCACATGCTTGCTGTCGCTCATCTGAGCCTTCCTCTCCCACTACCGTGGCGCCGCACGGGCGCCAAACGGTGCTCATAGTTGCGTTCATTTCGGCGCGCGCCATAACAGCACGCGCCGTCATATCAACAAAACAGCAGGTAAAACCTACCAAAATAAACCTGTCCCCATATGGCAGGTTTTATGCCTCGCCGTGCTCCTCTTCCCAGCTGCGGTCGTCGTATTTCTCGATCACGGCGTCGTCGTCAAAGTGCAGCGGCTTGTCCAGGTTGCGGGGCTTAAAGCCCTCCATAAACTTGTCGCGGCCAAAGCTCTCGGGAATCGCCACGGGGTAGCGGCCGGTAAAGCACGCATCGCAGTAACCGCCCTTGGGCATGACCTTAAGCAGGCCCTCGACCGAAAGGAAGGCCAGCGAATCGGCGCCGATATACTCGCAAATCTCGTCGACCGTCTTGTTGGCGCTGATAAGCTGCGACTGCACGTCGGTATCGATACCGTAGAAGCATGGCCAGATGACCTCGGGCGAGTTGATGCGGATATGAATCTCCTTGGCGCCAGCGTTGCGCAGCATCTTGACGAGCTGCACCATGGTGGTGCCGCGCACGATGGAGTCGTCGATGACGACCAGGCGCTTGCCCTCGATGTTGTCGCGCAGCGGGTTAAGCTTCATGCGCACGCCCATGGCGCGCAACTCCTGCGTAGGCTCGATAAACGTACGGCCCACGTAACGGTTCTTGATAAGGCCCTCGCCAAAGGGAATGCCGCTCTCGTGCGAATAGCCCTCCGCAGGCGGCAGGCCGGAGTCGGGCACGCCGATGACCAGGTCGGCCTCGACGGGCTCTTCGTGTGCCAGCTGACGACCCATGTCGTAACGGCAGGCATAGACGCTCTTGCCGTTCATGATGGAGTCGGGGCGGGCAAAGTAGACCTGCTCAAAGATGCAGTTTGCGGGCTCTTCGGCTGCAGGCACGCCCTGCTCGGATACCAGACCCTCGGCGCTGATGCGCAAAATCTCGCCGGGACGGACGTCACGGACGTACTCGGCGCCCACGATGTCGAGCGCGCACGTCTCGGAGGCAACGACCCAGCCGCCGGCGCGCGTGACATGGACGGCGGAGTCGACCGTCGAGGCACCGTCTTGCGAGGGCAGCTGCGAAACAGAAGCGGCATCGGCCTGGTCCAGACCTTCGTCCACCAGCTTGCCCAGCACGAGCGGGCGAATGCCGTGCGGATCGCGGAATGCGTAGAGCGCCTGCTCGTTGATGAGCGTCATGGCGTAGCCGCCGCGCACGAGCTCCATGGTCTTGCGAATGCCCTCGCGCAGATGACCCGTGCGCTGGGTAAAGTAGCCGATAAGCTTGGTCGCGACCTCGGAATCCGAATTGGAGAGGAACGGCACGCCCAGCTCGATCAGCTGGCGGCGCAGCTCGTCGGTGTTGACGAGGGTACCGTTGTGAGCAAGCGCGATAATGACGCTGTTGATGGTGGAAAGATGCGGCTGCGAGGCTTCCCAGCTCTTGGCGCCGGCGGTGCCATAGCGCACGTGGCCCACGGCCAGCTGGCCGGAGAGCGTCGACAGGTCGGCGTTGGAGAACACACGGTCGAGCAGCCCCAGATCCTTGCGGACCATAACCGTGCCGCCGTCACCCACGGCGATTCCCGCCGATTCCTGGCCACGGTGCTGCAGCGCACGCAGGCCAAAGTACGTCAGTCGAGCCACATCGCGATCGGGCGCCCATACGCCGAAAATGCCACATTCCTCATGCAGCTGGTCGGAGTCCGGATCATACGTCGACATGGTCTTCACCTGTCCCGCGGCGCGCTCGGCCGCGCGGATGGTTTCTTGAGACATGGCATCCCCTCAGAGCCTCGTATTTTGGCGTTACCCGCCTTATTATACGCACGGCGCGACGCGCTCCCCAGCGCATGAGCAGCGCTTTTTAAAAGCCCACCGAGCTAATAATCAGTTTTGTTGCCAAACATTTATTTGGCTTCACGACGTGGGTGGCAGTGCCACGCCGACCCTCACTACGCCACGCTTCGCCCGCCGTTAGGACTTACATTGTTGCAATTGGGACGTTCGTCCTGTCTTTTGGCAGGTCGGCGGCGTATCCTTGTGCCTACAGCAAAACGAGAAAGGTTATGTATGGATCGAAACGAACTCGACCCCAGCGTCCCCAGCGCCACGGAGGTCAAGAAGATCCCCCTCATCATTAAGGTATACGCCGTCCTGTGCATCCTGTCCGGCGTGGGCACGCTCCCGTCGGTCGGCGCCTTTATGTGGCAGGTCATCACCGCACTCATCAACGGCAACGCCGCCGCCAAGCTCGGCGACAACACGCTCGTCGCGGTCGGACTAATTGTCGCCGGCATCATGCTCTCGGCTGCCAGTGCCGTCATCTTGATCATCTTTGGCCTGGACCTCATCAAGAACCAGCGCCGCAATGCCGCCCGTCTGTCCTATATCCTTATCGCGTTTACCGTCGTCGAGCTTTTGGTTGACGTGATGCTCCAGGGCATCGGGCCCTTCTTGCTGCGCCCTGCCATCCAGCTCGGCATCCTCGTCGCGCTTTCGGCCACCGTCGACCCCACACTGCGCCAGGAGCGCGAGCTGCAGCGCCGCCTGCAGGAGATGCTCGACCGCGACGCCGCCGCCGAGGGCATGCTCGGGCGCGATGAAACCGGCGAGGGCTACATCAAGCTCAACTACTTCAACCTGTTCTGGGTATTCTTTGTCTGCTGCGTGCTCGGCCTGGTCCTGGAGGATATCTGGCATATGACCGTCAATGATCCGGGTGTCTACCAGGACCGCGCCGGTATGCTGTTTGGCCCCTTCAGCCCCATCTACGGCTTTGGTGCCGTGCTCATGACCATGGTGCTCAACCGCTTCTATAAAAAGAACCCCATCATCATTTTCCTGGTGAGCGCCCTGCTCGGCGCCAGCTTTGAGGTGTTCGTGGGCTGGTTTATGCAGACCGCGTTTGGCGTGGTCTCGTGGAGCTACTCGCACATAACGCTGTTCGGTTTGCCCGATCCGCTCGTGGTCCTCACGAGCGGACGCACCTGCACGGGCTTCGCCTGCCTGTGGGGCCTGGGCGGCCTTATCTGGATCAAGCTGCTGCTGCCGAGGCTGCTTAAGCTCATCAACAAGATCCCCTGGAAGAGCCGCTACTCGGCCACCGTCATCTTTACCGTCATCATGCTGGTCGACGGCGTCATGACGCTGCAGTCGCTCGACTACTGGTACCAGCGCGTCAACGGCACGGAGCCGGATATTCCCGTCGCGCAGTTCTACGGCAAGTACTTCGATAATGAGTATATGGAAAATCGTTTCCAGAGCATGACCATGAGTCCTAAGGATGCCACGCGCGTATAGCACAAGCGCTGGCGCAAACCGGATCCAACGGACAAGTAAGCCCGCCGGCAGTTCACCTAAACTGCCAGCGGGCTTTTGCTATCGATGGATTCGGGTCGTTCGCGAAGTCCTTACGCCTCGCGCTCGACCTCGCTCACGCATTCATTCTTGATGGTGCCGACGAGCGCCTGCAGGGCATCGACCACGTGCGGGCGAATGTCCCCGCCAATAAGCACGAGCATAATGTCATCGCCCACGGAAAGCTCGCCGCTTGCCAGCCACACGCGCACATAGCCGATACCCGGCATCGCGCGCGTCGCTTCGATGGCAGACCGCACCTTTTGAGCGTCGTAGTCAAAGACCATGCCGCCCACCTTATGCCCCGGGGCCACGCCATCGGTCTCGACTCCGCGCACCTCGGCCTTGGGCGTCGCGCGCACCACACCGTTATGCGTCAGGTACATGCCGCACCCAGCCGCTGACGGATCGGCCTTGGCCTCGCGCAGCCACGCATCAACCGAAGGCATCGATGTAGCGTTCTCGAGCATCATTTCCCCCTTGAGTAGTCAATTTGGGACGGGGCTATTTTAGCTACTTTGACGAGAGTAGGCAGGACGGCAAAAGTAGCTAAAAAAGCCCCGTCCCAAAATAGCTACTCTTCGACCGGCGTGAGCACCATGACGGCGCGCGTGTTGCTAAACGACAGCGAGCGGCAGGTCACGAGCGTCACGACCTTGGTTGCCGAGGCAGCGCGGTCGCCCGCGTCACTCGCCACGGCCGAAGCACCGTCAAGCATCTCGGACAGGTAATTCTTGAGCCCGTCATCGCCCTCAAAGTTGGGCGTGCGTGCCTTGGCATATGTGTCCTCGACGACCTTGGTCGCCAGCGGTCGCAAATTATACGTAGCATCGCGCGTGATGTAATACACGTACTCGATGCTATCGAACGTCGCCTGATCGGTGGTGTCCGAAATCACGTTGAACATCGACCTGTCATTCATATGGTGGCCGTAGATCGTGGTCTGCTGGTCAACCATTCCCGGCGCGGTGTCATCGCTATCCAGGAAAATGGCCCCGGACGCATTGGCCGTACCGTCGAACAGCGTGTTGAGGTATTTGGAGTTGTTGTTGGTCTGCACCACGGGATAGTTGATGTTGGTTCCCGGCACGTAAATCCAACCCACAATCTCGGGGTTTGTCTGAGCAAGCGCATCAAAGTCGATAATCGGCACGCCGCTGGCGTCCTTATCGCTTACATATTGCTTCTCGATTTTCTGGTACGAATCGCTCGCCTGCTTATAGCCAATCTGAGCATTGATAAAGATGGCGGCGGCGGCGACAATCAGACCGATACCGATGATGATGAGTAGGATGGGGATGATGGAGCGGCGCTTCTTACGCGGCAGCTCGGTATAGCTGGACGGCGCGTCGCTCGGTTGCCTCGTCGACCGGGCCTGCTTCTTTGCCGTGCCATATGACGAGGGGCGATACGCAGCCGGCGTATCCTGACGGCGATGGGACGTCGGCGTTACAGGACGCGGCGCACGAGCCTGTTGAGGAGAGGATGCCCGACCCTGCTGCATGGAGCGGGCCGATCCCGACTTGGATGGATCGGGGATCTGAGAAGTCGAGAAACGTTTTCCCTGATAGTCGGACATGACTCTCCCTATGATTACAGCGGAATGGCAAGCCGCTTAGGCGTCGGCCATCTCCTGCTTCATCTTCTCGATAACCTTGCGATACTCGGGGTCGCAAGCACCCAGAATCTGCGTGGCGTAGATGGCGGCGTTCTTGGCGCCGTTGATGGCAACGCAGGCCACAGGCACGCCCGAAGGCATCTGCACCATCGACAGCAGCGAATCCATACCGCCCAGGTCACTCGTCTTCATAGGCACGCCGATGACCGGCAGCGGCGTAAAGGCCGCCACGACACCACCAAGGTGAGCGGCCTTGCCGGCGGCAGCGATAATCACCTTGATGCCGCGGTCGGCAGCAGTCGAGGCCCACTCGTGGACCTTCGCCGGCGTGCGGTGTGCGCTCGCAATCACGAGCTCGTAGGGCACACCAAGCGCCTCAAGCTCGGCGGTGCAACCTTCCATAACGCCCAGATCGGACTTGGAGCCCATGATGATCCCGACAACCGGCTTTTGATCTGCCATAAACAAAGACCTCCTGTTGAGAGCGGCGACGCGGCGGATCCGCGACCCTTAACTACTGAGAGTAGTATAGCTGCTCCCGTCCCTGCGGTCCCCGGGTGCCCCGCGGCGGGCTGTGTTTTTATCTTCGCTCCCCTTGCTTCGCAAAGTCGCTCAGATAATAAACCCAGCCCGCCGCGGGGCACCCGGGGACCTACCGGGGATTGCCATGACGTACGTTGGCTGAAATATTAACGTGGGCTCCGCCGTTCGAACGAACGGCGGATCCCACGCTCACTTTTTGTTCAGCCCTAGTCATCGCGCAAAGCCCCTTCGGCAGCACATGGTGCAGCCAAGTCACCGCAGGCCGGCGCGGAGGGGGCTGAGTTTCCCACTGAGCGACTCTGCCTGCAGCCGGAGCGAAGGGGGGAAATCTCCACCCCTCCTGCCCCGGCCGGACAGCCCACGCTACACCGTGTACTGCGGCAGGTCCTGCAGGGCGATGACGTCCATGCCCATGTCGTTGGCGCTGCCGTGACCCCGCTGGTCCTCGCGCACCGCCTCGATGGCACTCACGTACGTGTTGGCCGCAGACATCGCGGTCACGCAAGTCACGCCGCGGCGCACGGCCTCGGTACGTAGCAGGTAGCCATCACCACGCGAACCCGGACCGTACGGCGTGTTGATAATCACCGCGATCTTGCCATCGGCGATGAGGTCGCCGATGTTGGGACGCTCGCCGTCGTGCGAGCCGCTGATCTTTTCCACAACCTCGCACGTCACGTTGCCTCCACGCAGTACGCGCGCCGTACCCTCGGTGGAGCAGATGTCAAAGCCCAGGTAGCGCAAGATACGCGCGACCGAAAGGATATGACGCTTGTCGCGGTCGCACACACTGATGAACACCTTGCCACAGCTCGGGTCGGGCAGCTTGTAGTCAATCGCCAGCTGCGTCTTGGCATATGCCTCGGGATAGCTCTTGGCGATACCCATGACCTCGCCCGTCGACTTCATCTCGGGCCCCAGGATAACGTCGGCTCCCGGGAAACGACCCCAGGGCATAACGGCTTCCTTCATGCAGAACCAGTCCAGTTGACGTTCGTCGCTCGGCAGGCCCAGGCTCGCGATGGAATCGCCCGCCATGATGCGCGCCGCGCACTTGGCCAGCGGCACGCCGGTAGCCTTGGAGATAAACGGCACGGTACGGCTGGCGCGCGGGTTGGCCTCGATCACGTAGACGGTCTCGCCCTTAATGGCGTACTGCACGTTGACCAGGCCGCGGACTCCCAGCGCCATCGCGATGCGGCGCGTGGTCTCGCGGAGCTTCGCCTGCAGGCTCTCGCTAAAGCTAAACGGCGGAATGCACGTCGCGGAGTCGCCGGAGTGAATACCGGCCTCCTCGATATGCTCCAAGATACCGCCGATGTAGACCTCTTCGCCATCGCACAGGGCGTCGACATCGGACTCGATCGCACCCTCCAGGAAGCGATCCAGATACACCGGGTAGTCGGGGCTAATGCGCGCAGCCTCGGCCATGTATTCGCGCAGATGCTCGGCATCGTAGGCGATCATCATGCCGCGGCCGCCCAGCACATAGCTCGGACGCACCAGCAGCGGGTAGCCAATGTGCGCGGCAACGGCCTCGGCCTCCTCAAACGAGGTGGCCTGGCCCGCCGGCGGGTACATAATGCCCAGCTTATCGAGCAAAGCGGCAAAACGCTCGCGGTCCTCGGCAAAATCGATGGCGTCGGGCTTGGTACCCATGATGTTAACGCCGCTCTCCTCGAGCATGCGCGCCAGCTTAAGCGGGGTCTGGCCGCCGAGCGTCACCACGACGCCGTCGGGGCGCTCAACATCGATAACGTCCATGACGTCCTCGTAGGTGAGCGGCTCAAAGTACAGGCGGTCGGACGTGTCATAGTCGGTCGAAACGGTCTCGGGGTTGCAATTGACCATGATGGTCTCAAAGCCGCGGGCAGCCAACGCATAGCTCGCATGCACGCAGCAGTAGTCAAACTCGATACCTTGGCCGATACGGTTGGGGCCGGCGCCCAGAATCATCGCCTTGGGCTTATTCGCGGGCGTGGTCTCGTCGGGGGCAACGCACTTCTTGGCGACCGGGCTCGTGCGGTAAATGTTCTCGTAGGTCTTGTAGTGGTATTCCGTGGCACTCGAGAACTCGGCGGCGCAGGTGTCGACCGTCTTCATGCTGGGGACCACGCCCAGACCCTTGCGGTAAGCGCGAACAAAACGCTCGTCCGAGCCGGTCAGCGCGGCAATCTCGGCATCGCTCGTGCCATACTGCTTGAGCAGGCGCATCGCGTCGGCGTCAATGTCTTCCACGCGCAGGCCGCGGATGCTTTCCTGGACCTGCACCATATCGTTGATGCGATTGAGATACCACGGATCGATACCGCAAATGGCGTGGATGCGCGCAACATCCCAGCCGCGGCGCAGGGCCTCGACCACAAAGAAGATGCGGTGCTCAGTCGGAGTGCCCACGGCCTGGGCGAGTTCATCGTCGCTCAGCTTATCGGCGCCCTCCTTGCCACCGGCGCAAATACCCTGGTGCCCGTCCTCCAGCGAGCGCATGGCCTTGCCAAAGGCTTCCTCAAAGGTGCGGCCGATCGCCATGATCTCGCCCACGGCCTTCATGCGCGTGGTGAGCGTGGGGTCGGTGCCCTTGAATTTCTCAAAGGCAAAGCGCGGCACCTTGACCACGCAGTAGTCGATCGTGGGCTCAAAGCAGGCGGGCGTGGCCTTGGTGATGTCGTTGACGATCTCGTCGAGCGTATAGCCCACGGCCAGGCGAGCGGCGGCCTTGGCGATGGGGAAGCCCGTGGCCTTGGAGGCCAGCGCGGACGAACGGCTCACGCGCGGGTTCATCTCGATGACAATCAGGCGGCCGGTCTGGGGGTTCACGGCAAACTGCACGTTAGAGCCACCGGTCTCGACGCCGATCTTCTCCAAGATAGCGAGCGAGGCGACACGCATGCGCTGATACTCAAGGTCGGAGAGGGTCTGCGCCGGCGCCACGGTGATGGAGTCACCGGTATGTACGCCCATGGGGTCGAGATTCTCGATGGAGCACACGATGATGCCGTTGCCGGCGTGATCACGCATGACCTCCATCTCATACTCTTTCCAGCCCTCGATAGACTCCTCGACCAGCACCTCATGGGCAGGCGAGAGTTCAAGGCCCTGGCTCACGATGGAGACGAGCTCCTCGTGAGTATGTGCGATGCCGCCACCGGCGCCGCCCAAGGTAAAGCTCGGACGCAGCACACAGGGATAGCCCACACGCTCGGCGATGGCCTCGGCGTCAGCCACGCTGTAGGCATAGCCCGAGCGCGCGACCTCCAGGCCGATCTCGGCCATGGCCTCGTTAAAGAGCTTGCGATCCTCACCGCGCTCGATGGCGGCAAGGTCACAGCCGATCATCTCGACGCCGTACTTGTCGAGTGTGCCGTCCTTTGCCAGCTCGACGGCGGCATTCAGACCGGTCTGGCCGCCCAGCGTGGGCAGCAGCGCATCCGGGCGCTCCTTCTTGATCACGCGCTCGATAAATTCGGCGGTGATGGGCTCGACATAGGTACGGTCGGCCAAGCCCGGGTCGGTCATGATGGTCGCCGGGTTGGAGTTGACCAGGATGACCTCAAAGCCATCCTCCTTGAGCACCTTGCAGGCCTGGGCGCCGGAGTAATCGAACTCGCAGGCCTGGCCAATGACAATGGGGCCCGAGCCAATGACGAGGATACGCTTGATGTCGGTACGTTTAGGCATGTTTAAAACCTCCTAGAGAGGCTGACTCAATGTTTTGGAAAAGTCAGCGAGGGTGCAGCTGGTGCATCAGGTTGCCGTGATGCGAGGGCGCGCTGGGCTTATGCCCGCGCGTCCGAAGCAGAACGGCAAGATGATGTGCCAGATGCAGCCGCAGCGTCGACAGGTCCGCCGTTCGGTAGAACGGCGGAACCACTATCGGCGAAATTCCAGCCGGCAAGGCGGTCCTTGGCGGTATCGATGTCCAGATAGTTCTCCTCGCCGTCCATGAGTCGCGTAAAGGCGGTAAAGAGATAGTGGGCATCGGTGGGGCCGGGCGAGGCCTCGGGATGGTACTGGACCGAGAAGCACGGCGCATCGAGCAGCTGAATACCCTCGGCGGTGCCGTCATTGAGATTCACATGCGTCAGGCGAATGCGGCCGAAGCGCTCGTTCATCACGACCGGCGCGATACCGCGGCGTACCCAGACGCGCAGATCGCCATCGGCCGCGTGCTCGGTCTCGCCGCCCGAAAGCTTGGGGACAAGCTTGCCCAAGCTGGGGAACAACAGGCCAAAGCCGTGGTTTTGCGCGGTGATCTCCACACGGCGGCTGACCAAATTCATAACCGGCTGGTTGCCACCACGATGACCGAATTTGAGTTTTTCCATCTGGGCGCCGCACGCCAGGCTGATCATCTGGTGACCGAGGCAGATGCCAAAGACCGGCACCTTGCCGATCAGCTGCTGCACCTGCTCGTAGGTCTCCACCACGGCATCGGGGTCGCCGGGGCCATTGGACAAAAAGACGCCATCGGGATTCATGTCGAGCACCTGACGCGCGGGTGTATCCCACGGCACGACGGTGAGGTTGCAGTCAGCACGGACCAGGCCCTCCAGGATGCCGCGCTTGACACCGCAGTCGTAGGCGACCACTTTGTGGCGGGCAGGAGCGGCAGGGGCAAGCGCAAAGTCATGCGTAGTGGGCAGGTCGTTCGCAGCAAAGGCATGGGGCTCAGGGCAGCTCACGGTCTTGACCAGGTTCTCGCCGACCAGCGTAGGCGCGGCGGACAGGCGCTCGGCAAGCTCGTCGACGTCGAAGATCTCCGTCGAGATTATGCCCATCTTGGAACCGTTGTCGCGCAGGTGGCGCACGAGAGCGCGGGTGTCGACGCCCTCGATAGCGACGATGCCGTGTGCACGCAGGTACTCCGGCACGCTGACGGTCGAGCGCCAGTTAGAAGGCGTGGCGCACATGTCGTGGACGACCATGCCGCGCATGGCGGGAGCGCTCGCGGGGCGAGCGGTATCGCCGGGGAAGGCCGACTGGACATCGGTCTCGTCAATGCCGTAGTTGCCGATCTGCGGATAGGTCATGGTTACGATTTGGCCGGCATAGCTCGGGTCGGTCATGACCTCAAAGTAGCCCTCGAGCGACGTGTTAAAGCAGACCTCGCCGGTTGCGGTACCCTCGGCACCGCATGCACGGCCATAAAAAATGGTCCCATCCTCAAGATACAGGATGCAGGGACCGCAGGTGCCCTTGCTGGTTTTAGCCAGCATACGCTGGCACAGCTCGCTGGGCGCGACGGTGCGGGCGGCAGCGCCCGCAATATGGTTGTTCGCCATAGTTCTCCTTCCCGGTCTCACAGGACCGGCTTAAAGGTGTGTAGTTAGGCCTCGCGGTATTCTAACCGCAAGCATCGCCCATGGCATTAATTACATAGAATTGTTTACAAAATGATAATTATGACTTCCTGTGCATAATGATTTTTCTGGGACGGGGATTAAAAAATTATTCTGAGAGCAGGGCTTTGTCGCCAACTGCATACATGACAGAATGATTTTTTAATCCCCGTCCCAGAAAAATCATCCCGCGTGGGCTTGCGGCTCACGCGGGATGGCATCGTTCTATGTGGCTGCGGACTACTTTTGCTTGTCCTGCTCCAGCAGCTCGGACGGCGTGCGATCGGGCTTTCCGCCGCGGAAGATCTCTCGACCGTGCAGACGATGCTCAAGATCGCGCTCGGCCTGCTCCTCCGCGATCTTGGTCTGGCTCACCACCGGGTCCTCGATCAGCGATGAAACCGAGTTGACCTGTTTTTGAATGCGCTCGGCAATGGTGTCGTCCATGCTTACGATGCGCATCTTCCAGTCGATACTCGTGGCGTTGGACGAGCTCTTGGTCCAAACGAACGTCAGGATGGCGCTTTGGTGCCCCTGAGCAGGAAACATGCCAAAGAAGGAATCATGCTGGATCCTGCTGTCCTCGTCGATATAGGCGTGAACGTTATACACCACACGGTCGATCTTGTCGTTGAGCAGGGCGTTGGTTGCGAGCGCCGCCGCCTGAATCTGACCGTTGGACAGCAGCTCGAGCTCATTGGCAGAAGACGTGTCCAGCACCGTCACCTCAACCGTGCCCGTGCGCTCATCTGCCTCGTCGACGGTAAAATCGAGCGGGAACTGCGTAAAGCCATTGCCCCATTCAAGTCCACCCTTGAGCGCGGTCGAAACGGTATCCACCGAAACACTTTCGGAAAGGTTCGCGGTATTCAGACGTCGCATCACGCCGTAGCCAATCTGCATGCCAACAATCAGCACCAAAATGCCGATAACCACGGCCATGGCGGTCTTCGTAATGGTATGGCTCACCTGCGAGCCCGAAGGGTCGTCCTCGGACAGCGGGTCGATATGTTTTGCCTGGCTCGCGCGATCCTCGCTGCGCAGCCGCGCCAGCGTCGCCTTGTCGCCGCGCTTGACGGCGGCCTCTTTCTCGCGCATGCGCTCGGTGCGCTTTTTGGCGAGCGTAGGATCCAAGACGCCGGATGCATCGATTTCGGAGAATAACTCCGTCACTTCTTCCGGAGTCAAAGGGTTCTTATCAGCCATGATCTTCCTGTCATATCAATCAGTCGAGCTCGTGCGCACGCGCACCTTCGAACTGCATTCGATAGTAACGGGCATAGGTGCCGCCACGGGCGAGAAGCTCTTCGTGCGTGCCACGTTCCACAACGCGACCATGCTCAACGGTCGCAATCTCGTCAGCATGCTTAATAGTCGAGAGACGGTGGGCGATGATGATCGTGGTACGGCCGCGTGCCAGCTCTTCGAGCGACTCCTGCACCGCTTCCTCGCTCTCGTTATCCAGGGCACTCGTCGCCTCATCCAAAATAAGGATCTTGGGATTCTTGAGAAACACGCGCGCGATGGCGACGCGCTGCTTTTGACCACCCGAAAGACGGCTGCCGCGCTCGCCCACCACGGTGTCGTAGCCCTGCGGAAGCGATTCGATAAAGGTATCGATATTGGCGCGGCGGGCCGCTTCGGCGATCTCTTCTGCCGTGGCGCCCGGCTTGCCGTAGGCGATGTTCTCGCCGATCGTTCCATCAAACAGGTACACATCTTGCTGCACCAAGCCGATGGCACGGCGCAGACTATGCTGCGTCACGTCGCGCACATCCTGGCCGTCGATGCTAATGGAGCCGGCGGCAACGTCGTAAAAGCGCGGCAACAGCGAACAAGTCGTCGATTTGCCGCCGCCCGAGGGACCAACCAAAGCGATGGTCTGACCGGGCTTGATGGACAGGTCCATGTGGTCGATAACAGGGCGTCCGTCGGCGCCGCGCTCGCCCAATTCAACATCCTCGTAGCTAAAGCACACGTCGCGGTACTCCACAGCACCAGCCGTCACCTGCAGATCCGCAGCACCCGGCTTATCCTGAATATCGGGGACAGTCGAGAGCACCTCATCCATGCGCTTAAAGCCGGCGATGGCTTTCTGATACGTCTCAGCCGAATTGACGAGCGTCTCGAGCGGCGTGCAGAACAGCGAAATGTAGAGCGCGAAGGTTGCCATATCGACCGCCTGCAGCTGACCCTGGGCAACGAGCCAACCGCCGAGGAGCACCACGATCACATAGAGCACGCCCGAGAGCAGGCCATACGTCGCGGTATAGACGCCCATGGCGTGATACATGTTCTCCTTGGACGAAAGGTAGCGATTGTTCGAGGCACGAAACTTAGAGCGCTCGGTCTGCTCATTGGCAAAGCTCTTGACCACACGCATGCCCGCCAGCGAATCCTGCAGTTGCGCGTTGATGCCGCTAATCTTTTTGCGGTTATCGCTAAAGACCTCGCGCATACGCATATTCTGCCAAAACATAATGACCGCGAACACCACCGTCACCACAGCCATGGCGAGTGCGAGCACCGGCGCGATGGTAAACAGAATCACAAACGAGCCGATAATCTCGATGCCGCAAATAATGATCCATTCGGGCACGTGGTGCGCCGCCTCGCAGATATCGAACAGGTCATTGACCACGCGGCTCATCATATCGCCCGAGCTGTTGCGATCGAAGTATGCAAAGCTAAACCGTTCGTACTGATCGAACAGGTCCTCACGCATCTTGGACTCCATGCGCGCGCCCATCACGTGGCCCCAATAGCTCACAAAGTAGCGGCAGGCGCAGCGGATGGCATACATCAGCACCAGCCCCACCGCAATCATACCGAGTGCCCGCATAATGGCAGCCTGACCCTGGGTAAACAACCCTCCGGTCAGATTACGCAAGATAATGGGGAACGCCAGGTCAATGGCAGCAAGTACCAGGGCGCAAACAGTATCAGCAACAAAAAGCCCCATCTGGGGCTTGTAATACGAAAGAAACCTCTTAAACATAGTCACCTTACGCGGTTTTACCAAACCGCGTTTCATCTCGACGCTGCAAGTGCTCCATTTGGACAATCTGGCCTTCAATCGTCGGTCGCGTATATCCATACGCTTCCCTCCTCTTTTAGGCCACCTTGTCTCAAATGGAGCACTTTCGCTGACTTACACAAATCCGCGAGATCATCCCCGCTCGTTAAAGTTCCGCTCCACCCAAACGATGAGCAATGCTGTCGCAAGCCAAGGCACCCACAACGGTCTTGGCGTCTTCGATCTTGCCGTCGAGTACGGCGTCGATCAGCTCATGCAGTGGTACCAGGTCGACGTTGACAAACTCGTCATCGTCGGGGTCGGGTGCATCAAACTCGAGCTTGGTAGCCAGGTAGATGTGAATGATCTCGTCGCAAAAACCGCAGGTCGTGACAATCGACGTCAAAAAGCGAATACGGCCGGCCTTAAAGCCCGTCTCCTCATGCAGCTCGCGCTTGGCGCAATCGAGCGGGTCCTCACCCGGATCGAGCTTGCCGGCGGGAATCTCGACCGTCACGCGGTCGATGGCAGTGCGATACTGACGTACCAGCACGATCTTGCCGTTCTCGGTCAGTGCCACAACGGCCGCCGCACCCGGATGGCGAACGATATCGCGGGCGCTGCGGTGACCGTTGGGCAGCTCAACCTCAAGACGGTGGACGTCGAGGATCTTGCCCTTCCAGGCGCACTCCTCCGAAAGAATCTTCTCGTGCAGCAGGGCGTCATGCGGGTCTTCGTCCCCCAGCACCAGCGCCGGCTCGTCAGTGACCTCGCCACCAGGCTCGCCCTCGGCGTGCCCATACATGCGGCCGTCCTCTTCGACGATCTGCGCGTCCACGAGCTCTTCGTTCTTTTCGTCCATCCGTCTCATTCCTCTCGGATTTTAGGCATCCCAGGCATCGCGGCCGCGCAGTGCGCGCAGGCCAATGTCGTGACGCAGGGTCTTGCCCTCAAAGTTGATCTTCTCGCAGGCCTCGTAGGCAAGGTCGCGAGCGTTCTCGAACGTATCGCCCAGTGCGGTCACGGCGAGTACACGACCGCCGTTGGTCACGAGCTTGCCGTCCACCACAGCGGTGCCGGCGTGGTACACCGTCACGTTCTCCATGGCCTCGGCGTCCTCGATACCGGTAATGAGCTTGCCCTTCTCGTAGCTGCCGGGATAGCCCGCGCTCGTCAGAACAACGGCAACGGCCCACTCGTCACGCCAATCGAGTTCAACCTGATCGAGCTCGCAGTTGGCGCAGGCAAGCATGACCTCGACCAGGTCGTTCTTAAGGCGCGGCAGCACGACCTGCGTCTCGGGGTCGCCAAAGCGGGCATTGAACTCCAGCACCTTGGGGCCGGCGGGGGTAAGCATAAAGCCGCCGTACAGGCAGCCGCGGTAGTCGATGCCCTCGGCGGCAAGCTCTGCCACGGTCTGTTCCATGACCTTCACCATGGTGGCATGCTCCTCGTCGGTCACGATAGGCACCGGGCTGTAGACGCCCATGCCGCCCGTGTTGGGGCCCTTGTCGCCCTCGAGCGCGCGCTTGTGGTCCTGCGAGGTGGCCATGGGACGAACGGTCTTGCCGTCGGTAAAGGCCAGCAGCGAGCACTCGGGGCCGGTCAGCATCTCCTCGATAACCACCGTATTACCGGCATCGCCAAAGGCTCCGCCAAAACACTCACGCACAGCCTCCTCGGCCTGCGAAAGCTCGGTTGCCACGATAACGCCCTTGCCCGCGGCAAGGCCGTCGGCCTTGACGACCAGCGGAGCACCCTGCTCGCGCACATAGGCAAGAGCCGAAGCCTCGTCGATAAATGAGCCATAGGCTGCCGTCGGGATACCAGCGCGCTCCATGAGCTGCTTGGAGAACAGCTTAGAGCCCTCCATCTGGGCGCCCTCGGCACCCGGGCCAAAGCAGGGAATACCCACCGCGCGCACGGCGTCGGCCACGCCCGCCACGAGCGGAGCCTCGGGGCCAATTACCACGAGTCCGCATCCGTGGCTCTGCGCAAACGCCGCCACGGCCGCAGGATCGCAATCGTCGAGAACCACATTCTCGCCGCAGCTCGCGGTGCCGCCGTTGCCCGGCGCGATGTAGAGCTTGCCGGCGCGCGGTGATGCTGCGAGCTTGGCTGCCAGAGCATGCTCGCGGCCGCCGCTGCCCAACAACAGGATGTCGATGGTTTGAGTGTCCGCCTTCAAGGGTGCCTCCTCTATGGATTACCGGCCCGCTCCGCGCGGGCCCATTACAAGCAAATATACCCCTCGGCCGCCCATCTGGACTGCAAAGGGGTATATCGCAATAACCAAATAACGCCGATTACTTCCAGAATCGGTTGATGATCTGCTCGCGACCGGCGCCGACGCCGATAAACGTCACGCGGGTGTGTGCCAGATCCTCGATAAATGCCACGTAGTCCTGAGCCTCCTGCGGCAGCTCGTCAAAGCTGCGGCAGCCGGTGATGTCGCACTTCCAGCCAGGGAGCTCCTCGTAGATGGGCTTGGCATGCTCAAAGCGCACCTGGTGCTCGGGTACGCTCGTGTAACGTTCGCCGTCGACGTCATAGGCAACGCACACCTTGATGGTGTCGAAGGCCGAAAGCACGTCGAGCTTGGTCACGGCGATGTCGGTGAGGCCGTTGACGCGTGAGGCATAGTTGGCGATAGGGCCGTCAAACCAGCCGCAGCGACGACGGCGGCCGGTGGTCACGCCGTACTCGTAGCCCTCCTCGGTCAGCGTGTGGCCGGCCTCGGACTCGTAGGAAAGCTCGGTGGGCATGGGGCCCGAACCGACGCGGGTGATATAGGCCTTCATGACGCCCAGCACGCGGTCGACGTTCTTCATGCCGACGCCGGAACCGGTAATGGCGCCGCCGGCGGTGCAGTTGGAAGACGTCACGTACGGATAGGTGCCGTGGTCGATGTCGAGCAGCGTCGCCTGGGCGCCCTCAAACAGCAAATCCTTGCCCTCGTCGATCATGTTGTTGAGCAGCAGGCTCGTCTCGGTGATGTAGGGGCGCAGGCGCTCGGCCATCGGCAGGTACTCGTCGCAAATCTGGTCCACGGTGTAGGTGGGCAGGTTGTAGATGAGCTCGAGCTCGGGGTTCACGCGGGCGAGAGCGGTCTCCAGCTTGTCGCGGAACAGCGTCTCGTCCAGCATATCCTGCATGCGCAGGCCAATGCGGGCCATCTTGTCCTGATAGCACGGACCGATACCGCGCTTGGTGGTACCGATGTTCTTCTTGCCGAGCTTCTGCTCAAAGGCGCCATCCAGGTCGATGTGGTACGGCATGATGACATGCGCGTTGCCGCTAATCTTGAGGTTCTTGGTGGTGATGCCGTCGGCCTCGAACATGTCGATCTCCTCAAGGACAACCTTGGGGTTGACGACGCAGCCGTTACCGATCACCGACACATGGTCGGAATACATGATGCCGGAGGGCACCTGGTGCAGGCCGTACTTCTTGCCGTTGACGACGATGGTGTGGCCGGCGTTGTTGCCGCCCGAGTAGCGCACGACGGCATCGAAGTCGCCGGCGACCAGGTCGCAGATCTTACCCTTGCCCTCATCGCCCCACTGGGCACCGACCAAAACGGTTGACGGCATGTTTACTCCTTACATTCATGGACTGTCTACGCGCCACGCCGGCACGCAGAAGCACAAAACATTCCCAGTATACCCGTGCAACGGGCGCCTGTCCTACTCCTCGGCATGTGCCCCATCAAGCTCATAGAACTTAGTGGATGCCGGCAGGAACATCAGGTCGACGTCGCCAATCGGGCCCGAACGGTTCTTGGCCACGACGATACGCGTAACGCCCTCGTCGGGTCGATCGTCGCGCGAGGCTTCGGCCTCGTCGGCGGAGCGGTCCAAGAACATAACGATATCGGCGTCCTGCTCGATGGAGCCCGATTCACGAAGGTCGGAAAGCTGCGGGCGCTTGCCGGTACGGGATTCGACCTGACGCGAGAGCTGCGACAGCGCGATGAGCGGGATCTTGAGCTCCTTGGCCATGATCTTCAGACCACGCGACATCTCGGAGACCTCGACGGTACGGCTCTCGGAGCGGCGTCCCGGCGGAGGACTCACCAGCTGCAGGTAGTCCAGGATGATGATGGCCTTCTCCTTGTTGTGGAGCATGCGGCGGCTCTTGGCGCGAATTTCGGTCACTGTGGTGCCGGGCGTATCGTCAATCAGAATATCGAGCTTGGACAAGGTCTGCGTGGCCTCGTTGATATTGGCCCACTGCTCGGGGCTAATGCGGCCCATGCGGAAGTCACTGATCGAAATCATGGCGTAGGCGCAAATCAGACGCTGGGCAATTTCCTTGCCCGACATCTCCAGAGAGAAGAAGCCGACGGTATAACCGGCGGCGGCGGCGTTGAGCGCCAGGTTCAGGGCGAACGACGTCTTACCCACAGCAGGGCGGGCGCCGATGATGATGAGCTGGCCCTCGCGAAAACCCATGAGCATGCGGTCGAGCGACGGGAAGCCCGTGGGCACGCCCGCAGCCTGGCCGCCGGCCTGGCACACTTCCTCGGCCTCGTTATAGGCCTCGACCATAAACTCGGTCAGCGTCTTGTAGCTCGACTTGACCTCGCGCGCCGTGACCTTGAGCAACTTGCTCTCGGCCAGCTCCACGACCTCTTTGGTGTCGGTGGGGGCGTTGTATGCCAGCGCGTTGATCTCGTTGGTGGCGCCGATCAGCTCACGCAGCATCGAATCGCGGCGAACGATAGCGGCATGGTGCTGCCAGTTGACGAGCGACAGGGTCTGACCCATCAACTCCAAAATGTACGCTTCGCCGCCCACGGCATCGAGCTTGTTGATGCTTCGCAGGTAATCGATCAGCGAGATGGAGTCGATGGGAATGCGGCTGTTGTACATATCGACCATCGCGGTATAGATGGTCTTATGAATGGGCCGGTAGAAGTCATCGGGCTGCAGCTCGACCTGGGCCTCTTCGACTACCTCGGGCGATAGCAGCATGGCGGCCAGTACATTGGCCTCTGCATCTTGGTTTTGGGGGAGACCCAACTTGGAACCACGGTCCTCGACCGTCAACCCGGTCTCCCTATCGTCATATGCCATGAGCATCCTCATTCATATCGCTTGCGAGCATCCATAGTATCAGTCACAGTCCCAAAACGGGCCGCGCCCCGGCAATCATCACCGGACGAAACGGATGAACGGTCCTGTATATAGGACTTCGACGCAACGTTCACCATGACACTCACTCAGCGCAAAAAACAAAAGGGCGCCCTGGTTTCCCAGAGCGCCCTTCTTAGAACAAGATTGTTGCGTTGCAGCAAATGCTACTCGGCAGCAGCCTCAGTCTCGACCTCGGCGGTCTCGGCCTCGGCGACCTCAGCGGCCTCCTCGACCTCAGCCTCGGCAGCGAGCTCCTCGGCGGTAACGCCGACGAGAACGACAACCTCGGCCTTGATCTCGCGGTACAGCGAGATGGCAACGGTGTGGGCACCGGCAACCTTGATGGGCTTACCGAGCTCGACGCGCTTGCGGTCGATGTCCATGCCGAGCTGAGCCTTGATGGCGTCAGCGATCATAGCGGCGGTAACGGAGCCAAAGAGGATGCCCTCGTCGCCGACCTTGACGTCAACGGTGACCGTCTTGCCCTCGAAGGCAGCCTTGGTCTCGTTGGCGGTAGCCAGACGGACGGCCTCGCGCTTGGCGATGTTGTTGCGACGCTCGTCAAGCTGCTTGAGGTTGCCCTTGGTGGCGGCAACAGCGAGCTTCTTGGGGAACAGGAAGTTCTCAGCGTAACCCTGAGCGACCTCTACGACGTCACCCTCGCCGCCCTTGCCCTTGATCTCATCGAGAAGAATAACCTTCATGATGCGTCTCCCTTCTTAGCCGCGGTCGCGGTTGCCACGAGAGGAAACCACGGGGACGGTGTACGGCAGGAGAGCCATCTCGCGGGCGCGCTTGATGGCGTTGGCGATGTCATGCTGATGCTGCGTGCAAGCGCCAGTGACGCGACGGGGCTTGATCTTGCCACGGTCGGTCATGTACTTACGGAGAAGCTGAGTGTCCTTATAGTCGATGAACTCAGTGTTCTCCTTGCAGAACTGGCAGTACTTACGACGCGGCTGACGTGCAGAAAAATCATTAGCCATGTCAAAATACCTTTCATTTGGCAACTTCGGCGAACCGAAGCCGCCTCTCACTCAAAAATAGGTGAACAACCCTTAGAACGGGATGTCCTCATCGTAGACGTCGACCGCGGGCGGCGTGGCCACCGGTGCGGCAGGACGTGCTGCGGGCGCGGGAGCTGCGGGGGCGTAACCGCCCTGATCGTAGCCACCCTGGCCACCACGGGAGCTCATAAACTCGATCTCATCGACGATGACTTCAAGCTTGCTCCGGCGCTGGCCGTCGCGCTCCCAAGAGCTGTAGCGCAGCTTGCCCTCGATCGCGACCTTGTTTCCCTTTGCCAGGAAACGGCTCACGGCCTCGGCGCGGGTGCCGAACATAGTGCAGTCGACAAAGTTGGGATAGTCCTCCCACTCGCCAGTCTGCGCGTTGCGGCGACGATCGTTCACGGCGACGCCAAAGGACAGAACCTGGGTTCCGCCGGCAGTGGCGCGCAGCTCGGGATCGCGGGTGAGGTTACCGGTGATGTTCACTCGATTGATGCTCATAACTCACTACTTCCTCTTGGGGCACAAGCCCAGTCCAAAACGACAGTCTTACTCCTGGTCGTCGCGACGGACGATCATGTGGCGGACCACAGCGTCGGTGATGCGCAGGACGCGATCAAGCTCGGCGATCTGGGTAGGATCTGCGTGGAAGTTGATGAGGGTGTAGTCACCATCGGTGAGGTCGTTGATCTCGTAGGCGAGCTTGCGCTTGCCCCACTCGTCAACGGAGTCGACCTTGCCAGCGCCCTCAGCGATCGTGGTATCGATACGCTTCATAACAGCGAGACGAGTCTCGGGGTCGAGCGACGAGTCAACAAAGAACAGCAGTTCATAAGCCTTCATATTGTCACCTCCTCTGGGCAAATGTGGCTTCAGGTCGTGAAGGTGCGCCTGAAGCAGGAAAAGACTTGGTAATAATATCTTTCAACCTCCCAGGCTGCAAGAATATGCAGCTACAACCTCATGACCTCCACATATGCCCATACTCACACGACGTTTCATGCGCATTCCAACCAAATGCTGACCAAAAGCTTGACGGATCTGTTGACAAGATACGGTGCCGTGGGGACAAGCTGAGCCAAGCCGCAGGTCAACGGGCACAAGGCTGTGGTCGCAAAATGCATACCAGTGGCCCACAGCACCACCCAAAGATTTTTAAATTCATTGCCAAGTCGCTTATGAATACCCTTTTTTGAACAATTGAGTTGATCAACCACGCTGGTCGGAAGCCGTTTTTTGGCACCTCAAGCCCCACTGCAGCGCCAAGCACGGCCAAGCGTTTTAAAAAATGCCAACTTTTCTGTTTGCACTTTGCGATTCCTCGTGTATACTGACTTTCGCATTTAACGGAGAGTTGTCCGAGTGGCCGAAGGAGCACGATTGGAAATCGTGTAGGCGTCAAAAGCGTCTCCAGGGTTCAAATCCCTGACTCTCCGCCAGTTAATTCCAAAGCAGGCCTTCGAGCCTGCTTTGTTTTTACCCCACGCGGAGGGGTGGCAGAGTGGTTGAATGCGGCGGTCTCGAAAACCGTTTGGCCTGTATAAGGTCACGAGGGTTCGAATCCCTCCTCCTCCGCCATTTTGGTTGAAAAAGCTCCCGAAAACGGGGGCTTTTTTGTTTAGAGTCCCTTACAAGCAAATACGGCGGAGGAGGAGGGATTCGAACCCGCCAGGGCGCGGAGCGTAAAGAAAACGCGCCAGTGGCGCGTTTTTAGCGCAGCGCGGTCGGCGTAAGCCGACCGGATAAATTTTGAGCGCTGCTCAAAATTTAGACATCCCTCCTATTCAACCACGCCCCCATCGCGTTCAGCATCGACCCAGATCCCCAAACATGGAACCTACGCCCGCATCCAGTCCTGACCGTTTGCCGAGCAATAGGGTCGCAATCGGCGCCGAACATGTACTATGTACGGGCATTGTCCAAATCCGTAATCCAAAGGACCCCATCTTGCCCGTCGTCGCCGCTATGACCGTTACCTCACACGCCACGGATGCCATGGTCGCCATCCCGTTTTGGCTCGAAATGTTCGCCGTCGTCGCGGCTTCAATCTCGGGCGTGTTGGTCGCGCGCGAGCACAAACTCGACCTGGTGGGTGCAGTTGCGCTCGCCGTGGTCTGTGGCTTGGGCGGCGGTCTTTTACGCGACATGACGCTGCAGGTGGGCAACGTCTACATCCTCAACCAGCCAATGGCGCTGCCGCTTTCCATTGCCACGGCAGCCATCATCTATATTTTCCCGGCAATCGTCGACAAGCCCGAAAAACTCATTCCCCTGCTCGACATCATCTCGGTCGGCATCTACGCCGCCACTGGAGCAGACAAGGCGCTGGTCTACGGCTTTGCACCGGCGGTGTGCATCATGATGGGCTTTTTCACCGCGGTGGGCGGCGGCATGTTGCGCGATGGCTTTATGGGCGTGGTTCCGGGCATTTTCCAACGTACTAACTTTTATGCCATCGCCGCCATCGCCGGATCGACAAGCTATGTGTGTCTCGTTATGAGCGGCATTATGAGCAATGTCGCCGCGCTGGTCGTATGCGTTGTCGTGACCATGGGTCTGCGCTGGCTCTCGCTGCGCTTTGACATCAAAAGCCCCACCGAAGAAGATATCGCGCGCTTCTTGCACCGTAAAAAGTAAACAGCACGGCACGACCCTTCGAAATGCAACCGAGAGGTTCTTTTAGAGCGCCCACGCGTTGGGTACCCTGTTAGGTGTATGTCGAGCATCTGACGAAGGATTCACTATGCCCTGTAATCAATTCCCGTCGACCCAGCGCCGTAAAGCGTGGGTCCGCATCACGATCCTATTCGCGCTCGTCGCCCTAGCGGTCACCGCACTTCCCACGGCGTCGTTCGCCGGCACAGACACCGCAGGCAACGTACTTGCGACCGACAATGACGCCAATTCGTCCGGCGTCGAAGGTGACCTGTACTGGGCAGGTCAGGCCCTCAACTTGGACGATGCGTCCATCGGCCGCGACATAATTGCAGCAGGCGAGAGCCTCTCCATCCGCGACTGCACGGTGGGCGGCGCCGTCCGCTTGGCGGCGCGCACCATCGACATTGCCAAGACTACGGTTGATGGCAGCGTGACCGTTGCCGGCCAGCATGTCGTGCTCAATTCCGACAGCACCGCCAACTGTTTCTATGCGATAGGCGAGACGGTTGCCCTGCGCGGCTCTACCAAGTCGGCAGCGCTTGCGGGCGATACGGTGACTATCGATGGCACCGTCGAGGGCGATGTCGAGGTTTGGGCCGATAAGCTCATCCTGGGCAAGAACGCCCACATCACCGGCACCGTGAACGCGCACGTCTCCGAGGACCCCGAGCGCGCCGCGGGAGCCGAGGTCGGCGCGCTCAAGATCGACCGCACCGAGAGCGAGGATACTTCCACCGTTAACGATGCCATCGGCGGTATCGTCGCCGCGGCACTCTCGACTTGCTTTGTCGCCTTACTGCTCGAACTCGTCTTTCCGCGCGCAACCGCCAGCGCCGCCGGCATGCTCCACCAGCGCCCCATGCCCCTGTGGGTGAGCGGTCTTCTGGGCACGATTGCTATCGTCCCCGCCGTCCTACTGCTAATTATCTCTATCGCTGGTCTGTCGCTTGCCGGAGCCCTCATGTGCGGTGTTATTGGCATCGCGCTGGTGTCGAGTGCCTTCGCGGGCTGCGCCATTGCCCGCATGGTCGGACACAACCAGAACCGCTACGCCATGGCAGCCGCCGGCGGCGTGATCGCGGGCGCGCTTACGGCAATCCCCCTCGTAGGCGGCTTCATCAGCGGCGTGGCCTTTGTCTTCACGCTCGGCTACATCATCCAAATCATCTGGCGCAACGCCCGCCTCAAGCCGCAGCAGCCGGCTAACACGCCAGGACTCCCCACCGCTTAGCCACCAACCGCCACAAAGGGGACAGGCACCTTTATGGTGGTGTAAAAGGGTCAGGTTTCTTTGCACCGACAAACGAAGCGGGGCACCCGGTCACATTCGACCGGGTGCCCCGCTTTTCTTGGAGGGTTCTCTAGTAACTTTTTCAAAACCAATGATCATCAGGTCGGTAGGCCTGCGCGTCACTCGCTACGGAGGCAGTACGCCACTGAGCAAGGGGGGCAATTATTTTTCACGGCGACCTCCTCCTCGCTTGATGACGAACGCGACAACAATAGCCGCCACTCCGATGGCAGCCAAAACCGCCACCAGTACCAACGTTCTATCTCCCGTCGAGGGCATAAAGCCTCGACTTACTTCTTTGCTTGGGGTGTTGAGCACCGACAGTTCAATCGAACCCGTCCCGGCATCGGCTGCATCAACCCGCAGAGGGCTTTCGACCGATACAGTCACCTTGGGCTTCGCGGCCGCCACCTGTTTAACGTCCAGACCCTCGGCCGTAACCGTCACCGTACGCTTGCCCCCAAAGGCGGTGTAGCCCTTGGGTGCCGCGACCTCTTCGACGGTATAGACGCCCGCGTCCACACCGGTCAATTCCACATGGCCGTCCGAGCCCGTGGTGACGCACGCGTCGGCATCCGTCGACCACGAGCCGTCAGTCGTTAGAATGCGCCCGCGGTCATCGATGATGCGCAGCTTGGCGCCCGCGAGCGGCTTATCGTCCGAGCTTGAGCGCTTGATCAGACTGAGTCCCCAGGTGTAGGCGCACGCATCATCGCTCGGCGTACGGGTGAAGCCGGCGTCGCCGGACTGGTCGGCGAGAGGAGAGCGCGGATAGCGCAGGTAGACCTCGTTGGGATTGCCCTTGGTGGCGCCTCGATTGCAGTTGGCCCCCAACGGCGCATTGTAGACAGCAACCACGCGGGCGCCCGCGGCGAAGGCGTCAACCCCGCCGAGCGCGGCGATCAGGTCGCCGGTGCGCACGGTGAAGGCATTGCCCTCGACCGAGACCCTGCACTGTGAAGTAATGTCTGTCCACCCTTTAGCCGGCGTCGAGTTGGCGTTGCCGCCCTCACATGCGACGGCGTCAAAGCCGCCGTCCGCGCCCGCCGCCACGTACACGCGCACGCTCGCGGCCACCTTGGAGGGGTCGAGCCCCGCGCTCATGGTGTCGACGAACCGTACCGTATAGGTGTCGTAGGCCGCGAGGCCCGCCGGGACCGTGGCAGAGAGGCGCCAGTACAGGTCGTCGGCAACCGTGGCGTCGGCGGCCTTGCCCCAGGCGGCGGTGCTGTCCTCCAGCACGTGCTTAGCCACCTTGGGAGTGGCGGCCTTGGGCTTGACGGTGACGGCGCTGCCGCCGACCAGGGCCATGATCGGCGCGGTGCCGGCCTCGTTCTGGGCGATGGCGTCGTCGTCGGCGACGATGAGCCAGTAGCCACAGGGCAGCTCGGCCGTCGTGCCCGCGGTAAGGAAAACGGGCACGGCGCCTGCTTTGACAATTGCGTGGGCAAGTTTTGCCGTCAGCGCCGTCGTCATGCGTCCGTCGGCATTCATCCATTCGGCTGCCTCTTGCGCCGTCGAGACCGTGCTGTCGAGCCCCGCATCATGAAGCATCGGAAGAACAGCTTGACGAACCGTGTCATTCGCCCACGTTACGTCAGTTGCAATTTTTTGGTCAGTATCGGCGTCGCCGACAACGGTCGCCGAAAAGGGCTGGTACGCGTCATACCGCGTCGCAACCGTACCGCTCACCGTAATGGCACCGGTATCGGTAGCATGAGCCGTCCCAGGGGCAATCGCGAAAGACAGAATAGCGACCATGATTATCGTCGCGGCAGCCAACAAGCGGCGACAAAGCCTACTCACGGCGACCACCTCGATCTTGATCGCGATGGCGACGAGCATGCATCCATGTCGCAGCAAAACACAGCAGCGATGCACCAGCCAGATACGTCATAGTCAAGCCAGCCCCGCCCGCCTCGGGAAGCGTGGTCGAATACTTGTTGGTAAAGGTCGGCGGGGTCGAAGAGCCGTTGTCGTAGGTGACCTCGGTGTTTAGCTTTCTTTCTCCATTAGTCACGACAACCTTAACCTCATGTTTGGTCGTGTCGTAGGTGATGTGGTCCTTGACGTTGTTCTCAGCGCCCGCGGGAATGACCTCGGAGATGGCGTACTCATAGATCCCCGTCTTGGTGTAATCCAAGACAAAGTTGATATCACCATCCGCACCGTTCCTGATGGTCCGGAGAACCTTACCGGTCTTCTTGTCCTTGAGCACAAACCCGAACTGGCTTTCTTGCAAGGTCGAGCCTTCGAGCATCTTGGTGGCAGAAATTGTAGCTTGACCGCTATAGGGCGCATCATAGACCGTGATGTCGGTACTCACCGTTGGGGTGTCAATGTCGACACCCTTTGCCCTCAGCTCTTCTGCCTTAGTAAGGGCCTTCTGATAGTCGTCCTCATTGTTGCCTTTGAGCAGAATCCACACCGGTTTAGAGGCAATATTGTATCCGCCGGGCGCCTTGGTCTCCTCAAGGCAATACAACTTGTAGGCTTCCATCTTTTGCGTAGGAGTGCCGAACGTTACCATGCCCTCTTCGTCTGTTTCATCACTCCGAATCAGCGTTTTCGCAGAATCGAGGCCGAACTCTAATGCCTTGTCCATATCAACCTCGTAGAGCGTGAACTCAGCACCGGGCAGTTTCTTTGTGATATCGCTCGCATCGACCTTGGTCACCGTAACACCGTAGCCGCTGCCACCCGCCGAACCGGACACCCGCTGAATAACCCAGTTGTTTGAATGCTCCACATCACCGTCGCAAACGCCCGTAAGCGATGCTTTATTAGTCAGAGAAACCGTATCCCCCCCTCGTTGCCAGCAGGAATCACCTTATACTCGACCTTGAGATATTCCTTATCGGGCACCCTGAGCGTCATCTTTGTACGCGCAGCACCGTTTTCGTCCATAATGCTTTCGGCGCCGGCGGTGTATTTATCCGAGCCAAGCAAGTCCCAGCCCGTCCCATTGTATTGGTACACCTTGACCGAATCAGTAACTAACGTGCACTTCGCGTCCATCGTGTCGAGGAGCTCGAGATAATCGCTGTCCTTCTTAAGGTCAACCGCCGATTCGTTAACAAAGATGGTGTACTTGATGCGGTTGCTGTTAGAGACTTGATCGCCGGTCTTTTGCAGTACGTTGTTCTTAATGGTGACGGTTCCACCACCGGAGTCGAACGTCTTGCTCCCCGACTCGGCACTGGCCGAGTTGGTGAACTTCCCTTCATTCTTGGAGGTATCGAGCTCACCGCGCTTGACCGCCGTCTGGTACGTGAGCTTTGCGAAGCCGGCATAGTTGCCGAGCGCCGTCGTGGGGATGGAGAAGGTAACGGTGCCTTTGTCATCACTGACGTTCGCAAGGGGTAGGCTGTCGGCGACGGTCTTCTCTCGCTGGGCGGTACCGTTATACGCTTTCTGGTCATACGGATTCTGAATCAGCGAGTATTTAGCAGACCCCGGCACATAGCTCATACCGCTCGGTAGTGTGTCCACAACGTTCAGCGGTTGGTTATCAAGCTTGCCGGCGCCGTAACACTCTCCGCTTGGCGTCTTGCCTCTGTTGGCATAAACCGTCCAGTCAACGATCCATGCGCCCTTTTCCTTAGATCCGTCGATTTTGCTCCAGTCGAAATCCCCCTTCCAAGAAACTGCAGTCTTCGACGAAGGCTTCTCGACCCCAGGAGTTGAGTTTGCATCGACGTAGTAATAGATAAAGTCCGTGAAATACTTAGTACCGCTTACTTCCACTGATGCAAAATTGGAGTACCAGCCAGGAAGCGCATCGGATTTTGTCTTATAACTAATTACCGCATCCGGGTTATCTTTGAGCGCACCCTTCACCCTATCGCTTATCCGAATGAACAGGTTGAAGTTTTTCTTGGTTCCAAACGACGTTGAATCACTGCCGCCTTCGAACCACCAATCGACGCCTTTTTCCAAAGGGACATCGCCGATTTTAATAGAATAGCTGTCGACGTCTGGGCCGATATTTTGGTTCCAGGCCGTCTGAAACGTATCGTAAACCTTGACCTCTGATGGATTCATTGTATTAACAATGGAACCCAGTGCTATCCGAAGCTCCCAGGTTGCCTGACCTGTTGTCGCCGCATCAGAGTCATTCACAAGTCTCTTTTTAATCTGCGTCCCCACCAACTTCGGCGCAAACGTGCCGCTGTCCGTGCCGGAAACGGAATTGTCACGCGAGATATTCGCACTATTGCTCACCGTGTCATACGAGTCCTGATCTTTCATTTGAGTGTGATAGACAATGCGATAGGGCTTGTACTTATCTGTGTCAGATAGACCTGAGAACTTATAGCTAAACGTTTTACCAGTGGAGCTATCGAGATCGCCGCGGGCGATCTCGTCTTCCCCGTAGAGTCCCCTATAAACGATATAATTACCCGTATACGTCTGCTTGTCGTCCACCGTGTCGGTGAATGTATAGCCATTCATGTCGACCTTGATATCGCCGTTGTTGAGCGTAACGGTCCATTTAATATCGGACGGCGTTCCTTCGCCGCCATCCTTCTTGATCATGTCATAGCGGAAATCATTTGCTGAGACTGGATTCTCTAATTTGCCGCCACGGTTTTGGTCCCATGTCCAGGAGGCATTGTTTTTTGAACCGTCGAGGCGATTGATCCACTCTTTGTCGCCCACAGATACGTTCGGATTCAACACCGAATCATAGGTAATCGTATATGTCCCCTTGGACAAGTTACCCAGGCTCAAAGTCGCGGTCTGCTCCTGAATGCTCGGCTGTTGCTTGAGCGTCTCGCCGTTCAACTTAAACGACCAAGGCACAAACGAAAAATTCTCACCAAGCACATCAATGAGTTGGACATTGTGAGCATAGGACTGGACCTCGAGATTGAAGGTCCATGTTACTTTTCCCTCGCCGCCGGATTGAGAGAACTTTCCTTCCTTCGTTCCCGCCACGTCTCCGTCTTTGGTCGCAATGTCAATTCCGGCCGTTCCAGGAAATTCGATTTTCGTTTTATCGCCGGAGCCAACGTTCTCATTTGCCAGCTTGAATGAAAAATCGGCACCGACATGAACATCGGATGGATGTGTCTTAATCCATGACTCATTAAAAATAAAAATCAGCTTATTGTTCTCGCATCTCCAGCTACCGGCCTCTTTGGTACCGTCCATAAGACTACCGCCGGTATTGTCAAATGCTTTAATACCGTCTGGAAGAGAGTACTCCGCAACGTTTTGTACCTCGCTCGGTTTATGGTTTGCCTCAAAGTTCGCACGAAACGAACCATAGAGCGTAGCGGTCGAAAGCACGGCGGTATTACTCAAAGGCGTTTTACGACCCTCATCGGTAAACAGCTCAACCGTAACGGCCGCCGTCGTCTCATCAATCACAATCGGCGTTGGCGTCGTCGCGTCCTCGGCGCGCACGGGAGCTGCGCCGTGAAAAACTGCGGCGGTGAGGCTAATCAAAATGAAGATCAGGGCCGCCATACCCAGCGACCGTGAGCGGTGTGCGTCCATAGTTGTCCCCTAATTCCTACAACACGTTGTGGAATACGGCGAATCGTCGGATCGAACACAAACCCCAACATCAACGAGAACCTACCTAGCGCATTGCAAGAACCCATCGGGGAGCAACTTCTAAGACGGTTCGTCTATGCCACAATGCATAAAATACAATATAGATACCAGTCATGTAAACCGCAGGTAAATAGGTCTTTTAATTTAATACCAGTTGATATTTACCTGTTACCGTTTATGCATTAAAGCGGTTGTATTTCAATGATTCATGTATATGTTTAAACAACTTAACTTTGCTTGAAAAGCCGCTCGGGGGGATAACCTCCTCCGCCGTGGTGCAAACGAACCCGTCCCCTTGCACCAAAAAGGGCACCGACCGCGATGGTCGGCGCCCTTTCTTGTTAGTCGCTATAAAGCTCGGCGCTTATTTGTTGACCTGACCGGCGCGGACTGCGGCCTTCTTGCGGTCGGTAGCATTGAGCAGACGCTTGCGCAGGCGGATGTTCTTGGGAGTGATCTCCACCAGCTCGTCGTCGGCGATGTACTCCAGCGCCTCCTCCAGCGAGAAGGTGCGGGGCGGCACCAGCTGGACGGAGATATCGGAGGTCGAGGAACGCTGGTTGCCCAGGTTCTTGGTACGGGCGATGTTGACGACCATGTCGCCGGCCTTGCTGCGCTCGCCCACGATCATGCCCTCGTAGCATTCGGTACCCGGCTCAACAAACAGCTGGCCGCGCTCCTGCAGCGTGCCCAGAGCGTAGGCAACGGCTTTCTCGGTGGTCATGGAGATCATGGCGCCGTTCTGGCGGTTGCCGATCTCGCCGGCATAGGGGCCGTACTCCAGGAAGGTGTGGTAGAACACGCCCTCGCCGTGAGTGACGTTCATGATGCGGTTCTTAAGACCCATGATGCCGCGGGTCGGGATCTTAAACTCGAGGTGCGTCACGATACCCGAGGTATCCATGCTCGTCATGATGCCGCCGGAGGTGCCGAAGACCTCAACGACCTTGCCCGAATACTCGTCCGGGCACTCGACGACGGCCTGCTCGACGGGCTCCATCTTATTGCCGTTCTCGTCCTTCTTAAACAGAACGCGGGGACGGCCGACCTGGAACTCAAAGCCCTCGCGACGCATGGACTCCATCAGGACGGACAGGTGCAGAATGCCGCGGCCCGAGACCTCGACGCCGCTCTTGTCCTCGAGCTCCTCGATCTTCATGGTCACGTTGTTCTCGGCCTCGTTGAACAGGCGCTCCTTGAGCTGACGGGCACCCACGATGTCGCCGTCGCGGCCGACGAGCGGGGAGGTCGAAGCCTCAAAGACGATGGACAGGGTCGGCGGGTCGATCTCGATGGGTTCGAGCTCAACGGGGTTCTCGGGATCGGTGTAGACATCGCCGATATCGGTGCGGTCGATGCCCACGACGGCGGCGATATCACCGGCGCCGACTTCCTGGCACTCGGTGCGACCCAGGTAGTCGAAAGTAAAGAGCTGCTTGACGGTAGCGGTAGCGCTGGAACCGTCGTTCTTGACGACCAGGATCTGATCGCCCTGGTGGATGGTGCCGGAGTACACGCGACCGATACCGATGCGGCCAACGAAGTTGGAGTGGTCGATGGTCACACACTGCATGGCCAGCGGGGCGTTCTCGTCAACCTCGGGCGCGGGCATGTCGTCGATGATCATATCGAGCAGCGGATACATGTCCATGTTGCCGTCGTTGGGGTCAAGGCGGGCAAAGCCATTCATGGCGCTGGCGTAGACCACGTGCTCCATGGCAAACTCAAGCTGGTCGTCGGTGGCGCCCAGGTCGGCCATCAGGTCCAGGCAGTCGTTGTAGGCCTTCTCGGGGTTGGCGCCCGGACGGTCGATCTTGTTGATGACGATCATGATCTTGAGGCCGGTGTCGATGGCGTGACGCAGCACGAAGCGGGTCTGGGGCATGGGGCCCTCAAAGGCATCGACCAGCAGCAGGGCGCCGTCGGCCATACGCAGCACGCGCTCGACCTCGCCGCCAAAGTCAGCGTGGCCCGGGGTGTCGATGACGTTGATCTTAACGTCCTTGTACTCGATAGAGATGTTCTTGGCGAGAATCGTAATGCCGCGCTCGCGCTCCTGGTCGTTAGAATCCAGGACGCGGTCCTCGACCTGCTGGTTGGCACGGAAGGCGTCCGTGGCACGCAGGAGCTTGTCGACCATCGTCGTCTTGCCGTGGTCGACGTGAGCGATGATGGCGATGTTCCTCAGATTGTCTACGCGCATGTAGTTCCCCCATCTTCTATCTATATACAACCGGCACGCGTATGCGACCCGCCCAGTAACACAACGCTCGGCGGGAATTTTGAGCCTTTTACCGAAAACTCGTTTATTTTAGCGATTTTAGATAAGAGGGGTTTCCTCGCCTGCAGGTTCAGGGTCGCTCCACATAAAACCATCGCCGGCGCCCACACCTTCGTACAGTACATATGCCGAAAAGCCGCTCTCGAGCGTCGTCTCAAAGAAACTCACAAGCAGGGCGTCATGGTAGCCGCCATCAATTTCGACACAACCGGTGTAGCCGATGGCGTAACGGGCGATGCGACCCAGGCCCTCGTCCTTAAGGCCCATCTTGTGCTCGGAGATAAAGTTGGTGGCAGCCTCGAGGCATGCCTCCTCGCCGTCCTCGTCGAGTGCCGCCAGATAGCGGTTGGACGCGGCGTCTTCGATCGCAACGACAACACCGGGGTTCTCACCAGCGGCCAGGTCGTCTAAAAATGCCCCGATGAGGTCGCACACCATGGCGTCGAGCTCGGCGGAGACGTTTCCGGCGTCCTGCATATCCTGTGCCATTTTTAGACCTTCCCATCGAGTCCGGCGTCGTTACATCTCTTGTGCCTCGGCAGCGATCTCGGCGGCGGCGTCGCGGGCGCGCATCATATCGGCGGCGCGCTTATCGAGTACCTTGATCTGGTTGGTCAGCATCACGGCATCGACCACGCCCCAGATGACCAAGCCCGTCGAAATCGAAAACCCAAGCGCACCAACTGTACCACGAAGGCGCGAGGAGATTGCCGCGACAAGTGCGGAGACGGCAACCATCTTGATAAAGGAGGCACGGCGCTCGCGAAGCGTACGGGCCTGCGTCACATAGGCGATGCGTGCGGCCTCGGATGCCTCCGAGCGCATCTGGGCCTCGCGGGCAATGGCGGCGGCTTCGGCTGAAACGCCGCGACCCATCAGTGCACACTCCGTCTCATGGCTACTCGTCATTTAAAAATCATCGGGCGAGAGCGTATGGACGAACTCGTCGAACTTCTCAAATTCCTGCTCGTCATCGACTTCCTCGGCAACCGGAGAGACGGTCCCCAGGCGGTTCATGATGTCGTCCTCAACAAACATGGGAGCATTGCTGCGCACGGCGAGGGCGATGGCATCGCTCGGACGCGCATCGATCCTATGCTCGTTGCTGTCGGCCAAAACAACGACCGTCGCATAGAACACGGGAGGCTCGGCACGGACAATCTCGATGCGCTCGAGTTTTGCATCCAGGGCATCAAGCGTGTCGAGCAGCAGGTCATGGGCGATCGGGCGCTCGGCACGACCGCTGTCGATACCGCGGCTAATAGCCGCAGCCTCAAACGAACCAGTTTGGATAGAAAGGGAGCGCAGCGGCGCAGGGGAGTCCGATTTGCTGCAGCGCTCGCGAAGTACGATAAGCGATGGCACGGGACCGGCGGCCATGACGATGGTCTCTATGTCGACACGAACCATGGAACACCTCCGGTACGTAGCGGTTAACACGCGGCGCCTTCGCCGCATTGAATAGCTATACTACCCAATCTTTCGCACAGCACACAAAACCAAAATGAGTTTTATCACACACAAGAAAAAAGCCCCGAGGCCATGCCTCGAGGCTCTTCACAGTTTTGATGGTGGACCTGACAAGATTCGAACTTGTGACCTCCCGGTTATCAGCCGGACGCTCTAACCAACTGAGCTACAGGTCCATCATGGTGGAGGTTAGGGGGATCGAACCCCTGACCTCAGGCTTGCAAAGCCCGCGCTCTCCCAGCTGAGCTAAACCCCCACGGAGACAGTAATAAACACCCCAGCGGCGACTCGGCTCTCGCTGGGGTGTTTATTGCGAAAGAAAGTGGTGGACCTGACAAGATTCGAACTTGTGACCTCCCGGTTATCAGCCGGACGCTC
>DXMJ01000001.1:123101-167760 GCA_019414265.1 Collinsella sp.
TAACCAACTGAGCTACAGGTCCATCGCGCAAGGGATATATTAGACGAGTCGTTACGCGCGCGTCAACAACTTTTTTGAAAATCTTTGGAGGGTGTTCGCCCCGGCCGCACGGCGGCATGTGAAGTCGCCTGCTCGGACAGTCCTGACTCGCGCAGAGAGCACATTAAGTGCTCTCTGGCTCGTGCGGAACTCGCGATCGACTTCGCATGCCGCCGTGTGGCCGGGGCGAACGCGAGTCCCGAGGTTTTCAAAAAAGCGGTCGGCGCGCAGTGCGCCGACCGCCGATATATGGGGTCTGATATTTTCTACCAGCTAGGGCCTCTTACTCGTCTAGGAGATCCTCTGGCATGTCGTTGCCGTCGCCTAGGTCGACTGGGGTATTTTCGGCATCGACCGTTGCCTCGGCCTCGGCGCCTTCGCCTTCGGGCTTTTCCTTAGCTGCCGTCATGCGGGCGACAGCGCACACACGGTCGTTGTCGTCGACGGTCATCATCTTGACGCCCTGGGTGGCTCGGCCGGTCTGGCTAATCTCATCGGTCTTGACGCGAATGACCGTCGCGCCTTCCGTCACGATGAACAGCTCGTGCTGCGGACCCACCGTCTTCATGGCCGCGAGGTTTCCCTTGCGCTCGGTCATCTGGATGGTGTAGACGCCCTGGCCGCCGCGGTTCTGCTCCGGATAGTCCGCGACCGGCGTGCGCTTGCCGTAGCCGCGCTCGGTGATGACAAACAGGTCGCCGTTGCCGTTGGTAACCTCCATACCCAAAACGCTCACGCCGTCCTTCATGCTAATACCGCGAACGCCGCTGGTGTCGCGTCCCGTGGCGCGAACCTGGTCCTCGGGGAACATGATCGCCTTGCCCGCAGTGGTGGCCAGGATGATCTTGTCGCCCTCGCGCACACGGCGCACGGCGAGCAGCGCGTCGTCGTCTCTCAGATTGATGGCGATCAGGCCATCACGGCGGCTGCGGTCGTAAGCGCTCATCACGGTCTTCTTGACCATGCCGCTCTTGGTGGCAAACATCAGGTACTCGTCGGCGGGGAACTCGCGGCAGCTGATGACGCTCGCGATCTTCTCGCCTTCCTCAAAGGGCAGCAGGTTGACGATCGCGGTGCCGCGCGCCTGGCGCGTACCCACCGGCAGCTCGTGCACCTTCAGGCGGTAGACCTTGCCCTTGCTCGAGAAGAACAGCACGTACTCGTGCGTGGACGCGATAAACATCTCGTCGATGACGTCGTCCTCTTTAAGGTTGACGCCCGACACGCCCTTGCCGCCGCGCTTCTGGGCGCGGTAGGCAGCCACCGGGATGCGCTTCACGTAGCCGGTGTGGGTGATGGTCACGACCATGTCCTCGTCGGCGATGAGGTCCTCGACATCCAGATCCTTTTCGACATGGCTGATCTCGGTGCGGCGTTTGTCGCCGAACTTTTTCGAAATCTCGCGCATCTCCTCCTTGATGACGCCCAGGATCTTCTCCTCATGCGCCAGCAGGTCCTCGTAGTAGGCGATGGCGCGGCGCAGACCGTCCAGCTCTTCCTGGATCTTGTCGCGCTCCAGGCCAGTCAGGCGGCGCAGCTTCATCTCGAGGATGGCCGTGGTCTGCTCGGGCGTAAAGCCAAAGCGCTCGATCAGGCGGCCGCTTGCCTCGGAGTCGGTCTGCGAGGAACGGATAATGCTGATGACCTCGTCGATATGGTCGAGAGCCATCAAGTAGCCCTCGAGGATATGGGCACGTGCCTGGGCCTTCTTAAGGTCAAAGCGAGTGCGGCGGGTGACGACGTCGACCTGGTGGTCGATGTAGTGCTGCAGCATCTCGCGCAAGCTCAGGCATTTGGGAACGCCGTTGACGAGTGCCAGGTTGTTGGCGCCAAAGGTCGTCTGCAGCGAGGTGTACTTATACAGGTTGTTGAGCACGACCTGCGGAATGACGCCCTTCTTGAGCTCGATGACCAGACGGATGCCCTTTTGGTTGGACTCGTCGCGCATGTCCGAGATGCCCTCGATGCGCTTGTCGTTTACGAGCTGGGCGATCTTCTCCTGCAGGGTGCCCTTGTTGACCATGTAGGGAATCTCGGTAAAGACCAGGCGGCTGCGACCGGTCTTGGTGGATTCCACGTGGGCCTTGGCACGCACGGTAATGGAGCCGCGACCGGTCTCGTAGCTCTGCCTAATGCCGGCGCTGCCCATGATGATGGCGCCGGTGGGGAAGTCCGGACCGGGCATGATCTGCATAAGCTCGTCGACGGTGGCGTCGGGATTGTCGATCAGGTAGCAGGTGGCCTCGATCGCCTCGGTGAGGTTATGCGGGGCGATATTGGTGGCCATGCCGACGGCGATGCCCTGACTACCGTTGACCAGCAGGTTGGGAAAGCGCGCGGGCAGCGCCACGGGCTCGGCGAGCGACTCGTCGTAGTTGGGCTGCCAGTCGACGGTATCCTTTTGCAGGTCGCGCAGCAGCTCCATGGCAGGCTTTGCCAGGCGGCTCTCGGTATAACGCATGGCCGCCGCGCCGTCGCCATCGATGTTGCCGAAGTTGCCGTGACCGTCGATGAGCGGTGTGCGCATGGAGAACCACTGCGCCAGACGAACCATGGCCTCGTAAACCGCGAAGTCACCGTGCGGATGGTACTTGCCGATAACTTCTCCGACCGTCCAGGCCGACTTCTTATGCGGGCGGTTGGGGTAGATGCCGCTCTCGTTCATGGCGTACAGGATGCGGCGGTGCACCGGCTTTAGTCCGTCGCGCACGTCCGGCAGGGCGCGCGCCGTGATGACCGACATCGAGTACTCGATGAACGACTGCTTCATCTCGCGGCCGAACTCTGAAATCTGGAGCTGACCGCCGTTGATGTCCTCGCCGGCCGAAGCGCCACGATCGACCGCGCCGAAGCTCTCCTCGAGCTCGGCGTCGTCATCCTCATCATCTTCATCCTCGGCGTCGGGGTTATAGGAATCCGGATCGCCGTCCTCGCCCTGCTCGGCGCGGGCGAGCAGGCGCTTCAGATCATCGGGCATGCCGGCGTCGCCGGCCTCGTCCATACCCTCGTTGTTGTTGATATCGTCTGCCACGTTACCTCCTTCTATGCGTCCAGGAAACGAGCGTCATGCGCGTGTTTTTCGATATATTCGCGGCGATAGCCGACCTCGGAACCCATCAGCTCACGCACGGCGCGGTCCGCCACCACGGCGTCCTCGATCGACACGCGCTGCAGGATGCGGGTCTTGGGGTCCATCGTCGTCGAGGCAAGCTGCTTGGGGTCCATCTCGCCCAGACCCTTGTAGCGCTGGACGGTATAGCCCTTGCGCTTCTTGGTGATCTTGCCGTCCTTGGCCTTGCCGTCCTCGTCGTTGTCGTCGGGGTTCAGGCCCAGGCTCTGGATGGTGTCGCGCAGGATCTCGTCTTCGGGCTGGCGGCCGTTGGGATACACGTAGTGGATCTTGTTGCGCACCTTAATGCCAAAGATGGGCGGGCAGGCAACATAGACGTAGCCGGCATCGATCAGCGGACGCATGTACTTGTAGAAGAACGTCAGCAGCAGGATGCGGATATGCGCACCGTCGACGTCTGCATCGGTCATGATGATGATCTTGTGGTAGCGCGCCTTGGTGATATCGAAGTCGCCGCCGTCGCCGGCACTCGTCGTGACGCCGCAGCCGATCGCGGTAATCAGCGACTGGATGGTGTCACTCGAGAATGCGCGATGGTCGCCCACGCGTTCGACGTTCAGAATCTTGCCGCGCAGGGGCAGAATCGCCTGGATGTCTCGGCGACGGCCGTCCTTGGCCGAACCGCCTGCCGAGTCACCCTCTACGATGAAGAGCTCGGTCAGCTCGGCATCGCGCACCGAGCAGTCAGCGAGCTTACCGGGCAGAGACGCCGTCTCGAGCAGGCTCTTGCGGCGGGTCGCCTCGCGCGCCTTGCGGGCGGCGTTGCGCGCCTTGCAGGCCTGTTGCGCCTTCTTGACGATCTCGCGAGCGGGCTTGGGATGCTCCTCGAGGTAATCGGCAAGGCCGTCGGTCACGATCTTGAGCGTCAGCGCGCGCATATAGGAGCTACCGAGCTTGGCCTTGGTCTGGCCCTCAAACTGCGGATCGGGCAGCTTAACCGAGATAACGGCCGAAAGGCCCTCGCGCACATCGTCGCCGGTCAGGTTGGCGTCTTTTTCCTTGAGCAGGTTCTGTTTGCGCGCGTAGTCGTTGATCACGCGGGTGAGCGCAGTACGGAAGCCCTCAAGGTGCATGCCGCCCTCGGGAGTGTAGATGTCGTTGGCGAACGACATGACGTTCTCGCCGTAGCCGCTATTCCACTGCAGGGAAACCTCGACCTCGCCCATCTTGGTCACAGGCGCGTCCGGATCCGATTTGCCCTCGATGTAGATGGGCTCCTTAAAGGCCTCGGGGACGTCCTTGCCCTCGTTGAGGAACTTGACGAAGTCGACGATGCCGCCCTCGTAGCAAAACTCCTCCACGTGGGGAGTCGCCTCGCGCTCGTCGGTCAGCACGATTTTGAGGTTCTTATTGAGGAACGCCGTCTCCTGCAGACGGTTGTGCAGCGTATCGAAATCGTAGATGCAGGTCTCGAAGATCTCGTCGTCGGGCCAGAAGGTGACGGTGGTGCCCGTCGAATCCGAGGCGCCCACGACCTCCATCTTCTTGACGGTCTTGCCGCGCGAGAATTCCATCTCGTAGGTGTTGCCATCGCGACGAACCTGAACGACCACGCGCTTGGACAGCGCGTTGACGACGGAGATGCCCACGCCGTGCAGGCCGCCCGAGACCTTATAGGCCGAGTTATCGAACTTACCGCCGGCGTGCAAGATCGTCATAACGACCTCGAGCGTCGGGATCTTTTTAACAGGGTGCTCGTCGACGGGGATGCCGCGCCCGTTGTCGACGACCGTGATGGAGTTGTCGGCGTGGACCGTCACCTGGATCTCGGTGCAGAAACCGGCCATGGCCTCGTCGACGGAGTTGTCAACGATCTCCCACACCAGGTGATGCAGACCGCTGGCGCTCGTCGAGCCGATATACATGCCCGGGCGCTTACGAACGGCCTCGAGACCTTCGAGAATCTTAATCTCGCCGCCATCGTAATCGTTTTCGTTTGCCACACGTCCTCCTTCAGTCAAGAAAATGTGTACAGCCTTACTAGTTTATCGTAAAAAAATACCCTCGGGAACGAGGGTATTTAGCTCTACAAGGCCACCAGATGCGATTTAAGGCTCTTTTTTGCTTTGCACGCCCTTGGCCCACTCGGCACTGGCTCTCATGGCGTTCTCGAGGGCCTCGCGCAGTTTTTGGTCCTCGATGGGTGCCACCTGGCGCTCGATCTCGGCGCGCTCGGACTCGCTGAGGTCGGCGTGCGGAGCCGGCGGGCGCTCGGCCACGGCCGGACGCAGGCGCTCCTTGGCGGCGGGCGGCGTGTGGCCGGGGGCGGTCGTTTTGAACACCAGGCCGTCGACGTGCGCGCCGGCGCGCTCCATGCGCGCGCGGATGATCTCGCGCAGCAACGTCATTTCCTGCGTCCACGAGGGCGAGTCGAGATACACCAACAGCTCGTTGGACTCGGGCAGATAGCGCAGACCCGTCACATGGCGCCCTTCGCGCGTTCCCGCGCACACCGTGTTCCAAGCACGATAGATTGTGCGCGATTGCTCGGCGGCCTCCATTTGAGCACGGCGCTCCGGCGTCGCCGCGGCCATAATGCGCTGACGTTCGGCATCTAAAAAGCCACCAAAGGCAACCGTGCCGTTCTCGCGCTCATAATTAGCACGTCTCACCCATGCTCACCACCTTGGCTCGGTCAAGCAGGTCATCGGTAAAGTACCCCAGATTGGTGGTGGTTATGACCGTCTGGATATCATCGCCGATCAGTTGCAGAAAAGCTCCGCGACGCTCGCCGTCGAGCTCGCTCATCACGTCGTCCAGAAGCAGCAGCGGGGCGGTGCCCAGGACATCGCGAGCCACGGCGACCTCGGCCACCTTCCAGGCCAGCACCAGCGTGCGCTGCTGTCCTTGGCTGGCAAATGAACGGGCGGAGCGACCCGCCACGGTAAACTCGATCTCGTCGCGGTGCGGTCCCACCAACGTCACGCCGCGGCGAATTTCCTCGTCGGCGTGCTCATCAAGGGCAGCCAGCATGCGCTCGTACGCCCAGCCCTTCAGCTCTTCGCGATCCTCGACCTGGGGCAAATCCCCCAGCGTGGACGCATAGGCCACGTTGGCGGCCTCACCTGACGCCACTTGCCCGTAGGCAGTGTGCACATGGCCCGCCAGCCGGTCGAGCAGGGCCAACCGGTGCACGAGCAGGGCCGAGCCCGCGCGGGCAATCGAATCGTTCCACGCGCCGAGCATCTCGCGGCAGCACCAAGTCTCCTTGAGCAAGGCGTTACGCTGGGTCACGCAGCGCCCATAGGTACTCGCAAGATCGGCATAGCGTGCGCTCAGCTGCATGCCAAAGTCATCGAGGGCGGCGCGGCGCACACTGGCGCCTCGCTTAACCATGTCCAGATGGTCGGGGCAAAACAGCACGCTCGGCAGAACCCCGCGCACACCGGCGGCAGAGCATCTCTTGCCGTTGCGGCTAAACGAGCGCTTACCGTCCTCCGCACTCAATCCCATATCAAGCACGCGGCCGTCACCCTCGAGCCTCAGCTCGATCTTGCACGAGCCCACGCCGTCATGGACGAGCTCGGCTGCGGTCGGATGCCTAAACGAGGCGCCGCTCGTCAGCAGCTGCAGCGCCTCTATGAGGTTGGTCTTTCCCGCCGCGTTGGGTCCCGCAAGTATCGTCACGCCCTCGTCCAGGGCAAGGCGATAGTTATCGAAGCTGCGGTAGTGTACGACGGAAAGATCACGGGCGAACATGGTCATGGCGCAGCGCTAGATGCGGACCGGCATGACCAGGTACAGGTAGTTGATCTTGTCGTAGGACTTGAAGATGCCCGCCTGCGAGTAGCTCTTGAGCTCCAGCGTGATCTCCTTCTCCTTGGACAGGGCATTGAGGCAGCCGAAGATGTAGTGGTAGTTGAAGGCGATGGTACCCGACTCGCCCTCGGCCTCGACATCGATCGTCTCCTGCGCAAGGTCCTGGTCATTGGAAATGGAGGACAGGCCCATCTGACCGTTCTCGACATCGATCTCGAACTTGACGGCGGGGTTGGCGCTCGCGATAACGGCCACGCGCTTGAGGGCGGCGTTAAAGGCGGCGACGTCGATCTTGACGCTCGTCACGCACGAATCGGGAATGAGCTGCTTGTAGTTGGGGTACACGCCCTCGATGCGACGCGACACGTAGGTGGTGTTGCCGGCCTCGAAGACGACCTGGGTGTCGGTAGCCCCGATCATGATGGTCGCCTGGCTGGCCATGATGTTCAGCGCGTCGTTAAAGGCGTCAGCCGGAACGTTGAGCTCAAAGGAGCCCTCGAGGGTCGAGGTCTCGACCTGCGTATCGCACACGGCCAAGCGGAAGGAATCGGTCGCCACCAGGCGTACGGTGTTGTTCTCGACCTTCATGTGCACGCCGCCCAGGATGGGGCGAGCCTTGTCGGTCGAGGTGACGCGCCACACGCGGCCGACCATTTCGGACAAGATATCGGTCGGCAGCTCCACGGCACTCTCGATGGCATAGGCCGGAAACTCGGGGAAGTCATTGGCATCGAGCGTGTTCAGCCTAAAAGAGCTCTTCTCGCAACCAATCAGCACCTGGCGCTCGGACAGCTCAAAGGTGACCGGGGCATCGGGGAGGGTCTTGGTGATATTGGAGAGCATCTTACAGGGAATAACCATCTCGCCCTCTTCTTCGACATGCGCCGCGATGCGATGACGGATCGAGATGGTGTAGTTAGAGGTCTGAAATTCCAAGATGCCGTCTTGGGCCTTAACGAGCACACCCGACAGGATGGGAAGGGTGGATGCCGAAGCGACACCCTTCATAACGACGCCGATGGCTTGTGTAAGCGAGCTCTGGCTGACGGTGAACTTCATCTTTTAATACCTTTCTATAGATATAAATATCTTAATAATAGTAATAGCACTGACGAAACTGTTGATTACTCCCAAAGACGCAGGTCAGACCCAGAAAGAGAATCGACAGCAACCTGTGTGCAACAGGGGTGGTTTTCCACGTTCAAAACCTGCGCAAAACTTTTCATCACCGCGGGTTGGGTTTTAGACACCTTATGCCCGTGGTTTCGACAAGTTTTCAACAGGTGTCTCTATTTCCCTACGAGCGCAGTGTAATTTTATCGCGCAGCGACTTGAGGTCTTCGGTGACGGTGCGGTCTTCCTGGATCATCTTCTGGACCTTTTTGTAGCTCGTGCTGACGGTCGAGTGGTTGCGGTTGCCAAATTCGGCGCCCACCGCCGTGGTCGTCATCTCGCACATCTCGATGGCCAGATAGATGGCAATGTGGCGTGCTTTGGCGATATTGGCGTTGCGACGCGGGCCGATGAGCTCCTCGTGCGTCACACCGTACTGCTCTTCGATGACGGACTGAACCGTCTGGACGTTGATCCTTTTGGCCGATGTGTCGAAGTACTGGCTGGCGATGGCGTCGATATCGTCAAAGGTGAGCTCCCCGCCCTCGCGCTCGCGGTCGCCCGCCTCGCTGGCGCAGCGCTCGCAGAAGCTCTCGAGTTCGCGGATGTTGGTGCCCGAGACCTCGGCCATGTGCTTAAAGTGCTCGTCGGTCAGGTGCCCGCCGTCACCCCCGTAGGCCGCCAGCAGCGAGTCGTCGCCTGCCTCGGGAGCGGCGACGATGGTGTTCTCGTAATAGCGCTGCAAGATCTTGTATTTCATCTCGTAGCTGGGCTCTGCGACCAGGCAGAGCATGCCGGCGTTGAAGCGGCTGGTCAGACGCTCGTCCATGCTCAGGTCCTTGGGGGCGCGGTCTGCCGCGATGACGACCTTCTTGTTGTTGCGGATGAACTCGTCCATGAGCTGGAAAAAGTAGTCCACGCTCGCGCGCTTGCCGATGATGTTTTGGATGTCGTCGATGATGAGCACGTCCACGCCGTGGTACGCCTGCATGATGGGGGCGTTGCTCTTCTTTTGGCGGTCGAACTCGGTCATCAGGTCGTCCAGATATGCCTGGGAGTTGGCATACTTGACCTTGATCTCGGGCGACTTCTCGGCGAGCTCGTTTTTGATGGCAAGCAGCAGGTGCGTCTTGCCCAGGCCCGATTTGCCGTAGATGAACAGTGATGTGCACGTGCCCCGCTCGTCCGCGAGGGCGGCAAACTTGAGTGCCGAGCGATAGGCATGGCTGTTCTCGGGGCCGTAGACAAAGTTCTCAAAGGTAAATTTTGAGTTCGCGGCGAGCGGGGCTCCATCCGTATTCTGTTCGGCCGGCGCGGTCGGTGCTGGCATGGGTGAAGCGGGGGTCGCAGCTTGCGTGGATTTAGTTGGCGCTCCGCCCTTCATCTGGTTCATCATGCGACGAAAATCATCGGCCGAGAGCGTGTTCTTGATTGCAATGCCCGAATCCGCGCCCGTCGTTGCGTCGTGAGCGATGGGCATGTGCGTGACGGGTGCGTTCGTTGACGTCGCCGCCGCGGTCGGCAACGGTGCCATGGTTTCACGGGAAACATCGCTGTGCTGGTGCTCGATTGCCGGCACGTCGCCTGCGGAGGCCGGCGCCGCCGGGGAAGCAGCGGGAGCCGTGGCGGATTCCGCTGCGGCGCCTTGCGGTGCCACGATGTCGAGCGCAATCGGTGCAAAGGCGATTTCTTCCAGATAGGCCTCAATGGTCGGCTGATGCTTTTTGAGCTGCGCGATGGCAAAGCGCGAGGGGGCCTCGATCGTGAGCGTATCTTCGGTCAGGCTTATGGCGCGCGATTGCCCCAGCATGCTGATGAGGCGTGCATCTTGGCCGTCGCGCTGGCAAAAGGCGATGGCATCCCCCAGGATGATGCTTGCTTCCTCGTCCACTGTCTCTCCCGTTCTTTAGCTCTGAGCTCGCACGCGAGCGGCGCCGAGTTCGGTCAGATGGTATTTCTGGCCATGCTTGATGACCAAGCCGGCCTGCGCCAAGTCGTTGAGCGTTCGCGACCACGTGGGCGCTGAGTTTCCAAACGCTCGTGCCAGGTCGGTTGCGCCACACTCTTGGTTTTGAGCCAGATAGCCCAGCGCCGCTTCGCCGCGCTCGCTCACAAATACGTTTTGCTGTGGCTGTGCATATTGATTCGCCGCATTAGGATACATCATTTGAGCTGCTGGTTGTTGAGAACTCTGCATAGGCAGCGGCTGTTGTTGAAAACTTTGCGGCCACTGTTGGTAAGGCTGCGGAGGCATCTGCTGGGCCCATGGGTTGTACTGCGCCTGGGGCATTTGTTGGTACGGCTGCTGGTACCCCTGAGGATACTGTTGGGGATACGGCTGGGCGTATCCCTGCTGCGGCATATATTGGGGAGGATACCCTTGCGGGTACGGTTGATAGCCCATTTGCGGGGCGTTTGGCATGGCCGCTGCCTGCTGCACGGTGCCTGTGTCCAGATCTGCCGAGCCTATGCTCTCCGGCATGTTTTGCATTGCGTTGCCCAGCGGTGCCTGGGGGTCTTGCATGGGGAAACTTCCAGGCTGCTGCATCTGCTGCGCCGCAGGCTGCTGTGCAAACGTGTTGGTTAGGGGATATGCCTGCTGCTCTGCTTCGGGTCGCACGGCTGCCCCGCGCCCGCCGGCACGCTCGATTTCCTGCACGCGCTTGGGATTCAGACTTACCGTCACGACGGTGCCGTTGCCCATGTTGTCCTCGATGGAGACGGCGCCGCCGGCGTTTTCCAAGTACTCCTGTACCATGGGAAACCCGGCGCCGGTACCGCGGATATACCGTTTCATCTTGCTGTTTGCGCTGGTTACGCCAAAATCGAAGGCGCGCTCTTTGTCGTCGATGCCAGGACCCTGATCGGCAAAGCGGATGGTATCGCCACCGTCGAGAATCGAGATGATGGGCTCTGCAAAATGAGCGTGGATGAAGTTTTCGACAATCTCGCGGATAACCATCAGCGAGATGTGGCCACCTTGCTCTTTCATACACTGGTAGACGGTGTTGGTCGTCTCTTCCAAATACGTGCGGACATCTTGCGGATCAATGACGATCACACGCGGTGTCGACAGCATGTCGTCATAGACGGCGATGCGCGCGGCGTACATGGCTTTTGGCGCCTGCGTGGTCGTCTGCTCGCCTTCCTTACGCTCTTCGCGCACGCCGGTGATGTGCTCGTTGTCGGGTGCCGGGTCTCCGGAATCGACCATGGTGTAGAAGTCGTCAGACATGCCGCTCGCAATCTTTCAAAAGGTTTCGAACAAATAGTAGCTCACCGTGCAATGTTTCTCATCTTTCGACAACTTTTCAAAACCTGTTGAAAACTTTGGAAAACGGACGAAAAGTTCTCAACATTGCCAACATGACCTGTTGAAAACTCGATGAAATATCGTGAAAAGTTGCCATGCACCGCTAAATCGAGCTCGGCTTATGGGGGAACCGTGTGAACTGCGCAACCTTTTACCTTTGATTTCTTGACATTTGAACATTGATTTCCCTACAATCTTCAAGCTCACGTGTCTATATCTGCGTCCGCGCCCCCGCGGACACTCGAAATGCAGCAGGAGGAACTTAAGATGAAGCGTACGTATCAGCCTAATAAGCGTAAGCGTGCCAAGACCCATGGCTTCCGTGCCCGTATGGCCACTAAGGGTGGTCGTGCCGTGCTCGCCCGTCGTCGCGCCAAGGGCCGCAAGCGTCTCACTGTCTAGCAGCGATACACACATCTCGCATGAAGACTATTAAGTCTCGGCAAGATTTCGAGCATGTGTTCAGTCAGGGGCGTCGTTTCAATCACCCTCTGATTCGAATGACCATATGTGAATCGGTTGGCGAAGGCGACTCCGGAAGGGTCGCCTTCGTTGGTGCTAAACGGCTCGGTTGTGCAGTCGTGCGCAACCGTTCTAAGCGTGTGATGCGCGAGGCCGCCCGCAGCTGCGGATTTCCCGTTGCGGGTTATGACATCATCTTGTTCGCGACTCCCAAGACGAGGGTTTCCTCGCCGCAGGAGATGGACAAGGCATTGCGTTCGCTTATGAAACGCGCCGGCGTTGCCGGGGAGGAGCGATGAGCAATCACGTTTTGCGACGTGTTGCCATCGCTCCTATTCGCATATATCAACAGGTTATTTCGCCCTTATTACCTGACGCCTGCATTTATTACCCAACGTGCTCGCAATACGCCGTTCAGGCGATTGAGAAGTACGGTGTTTTGAGAGGCTGCTGGCTTGCCGTGAGGCGCATCGCTCGCTGCAATCCCCTGCACGTCGGCGGTTATGACCCTGTGCCCTAGCGGGCACTCGCTATCGGAGGAAAACTTACATGTGGGATTGGATCGTTAACATCCTTTTCGAGCTGCTCAAGCTCATCCAGACCTTTGCGGTCGACTGGGGCCTGTCCATCATCATCCTGGTGGTCATCATCCGTCTGCTGCTGACGCCGCTCATGCTCAAGTCGACCAAGTCGACGGCTCGCATGCAGGTGCTGCAGCCCAAGATGCTCGAGATTCAGGAGCGCTACGCCGACGACCCCCAGCGTCAGGCCGAGGAGATGCAGAAGTTCTACAGCGAGAACAAGTTCAACCCGATGGCTGGTTGTCTGCCGCTGTTGATTCAGATGCCTGTCCTGTTCGCCCTCTATACGCTGCTGCGTAACCTGCCGGACTACTTTAACGACGGCACGTTCTCGTTCTTCAACATCCTGCCCGACCTGACTACCACGCCGAGTGCCTCCTTTGCCGATGGCTTTATGGTCGCGTTGCCTGCGCTGGTCTGCCTGATCCTGTTCGCCGTCCTCACCCTGATTCCGCAGCTCTATATGTCGCGCAACCAGACCGGCCAGCAGGCTCAGAGCATGCGCATGATGGCCGTTGTCATGACCGTCATGATGCTTTGGATGGGCTGGAGCCTGCCCGTCGGCGTTCTGCTGTACTACGATGTTTCCTCTGCCTGGCAGGTTATCCAGCAGATCTTCGTGACGCAGAAGGTTATTGACAAGGCTAAGGCCGAAGAGGAGGAGCGTCTTAAGAACGCCCCGCTGCAGGTCGAGGTCACTCGTCGCGAGAAGAAGCCGCGCCCGCACAAGAAGAAGTAGTGGGATAGTATTCTTATTTAGGTACCTAACTTTTGGAGTTCGTTATGTCTGAAGAGATCGTCGAGGATATGCTTGAGGAGGTTGCCCCGCGGGTCGCGGGCGATTATCCCGAGATTGCACAGCGTTACAAGGCTGGTGAAGAGCTGACCGATGAGGAGCTCGACACCATTGCCGATGTGGCTATTTCCATTCTGCGTTCCATCCTTTCGCACTTCGATGCGGCGAACTCACCCATCGATGAGTATGAGGGTGACGAGGGCGAGTTGATCCTGGACGTAACTGCTCCTGATCTTGCTGTTCTCATTGGCCGCCATGGACGTACCCTCGATGCTCTTCAAGTTATGTTCTCCCTGTTGGTGAGTCGCAAGCTTGGCTTTAGGTATCCGGTCGTCGTCGACGTCGAAGGTTATAAGAGCCGTCGACAGGACAAGGTTGCTTCTATGGCCCAGTCCGCTGCCGAGCGCGCTATTCGCACTCATAAAAGTGTTTCCTTGCCGCCTATGAATGCCTACGAACGTCGACTGGTTCACATTGCACTTCGTGGCAACGATGCAGTCGATACTCATTCTGAGGGCTCTGACCCCGATCGCCATGTTGTGATTGTTGCTCGATAATCTTCTCGAGTCTATGCTAAGGGGACGTGGTTTCCACGTCCCCTTTTTTTGTCAAAAGTTCTCGATACACTGATTTTTGTCAGAAAGGAGTCGTCTTGTTTGTTTTAACTGATGAGCAGGCAAGCCAAATGCTGGGCCGTCTTATTTCGTATCGCAAAGACTATTCTTTGAAGGTCTCCGACGAGAGCCTTCGTGTCTGTATCCAGCATCTTGATCTTGTTCTGGAGGCCAATAAGACTACTAATCTAACGCGCATCCTGAATGTTGATGATGCAGCCGTCCTTCATATTCTGGACTCACTTGTTTTACTGCCCTATATTGATAAAGCTCCTGAAGGTGCTTTGCTTGATATGGGTACCGGTGCTGGATTTCCAGGTATTCCGTTGACTATTGCAAGTGGGCGAAAGGCTACCTATATCGATTCCGTTGGCAAGAAAGTAGATGCTGTTAACTCCTTTGTTAGTGCGCTTAGACTCAAGCATGCTTATGCCGTTCACGATCGTCTTGAGGAATATGCTCGATCCCATAAGAAGCAATTTGCAGTTGTGACCGCCCGTGCGCTCGCACCATTACCGGTTCTCGTTGAATATGCTTCTCCTTTTCTAAAAGATGGTGGTCTCTTTGTTATTACGAAGGGGAATCCATCTGATGAAGAGTTTCAATCTGGTATTGCTGCTGCAAAGATATGCGGCTTTACCACGCTTATGACGGACGACCTTGATTTGCCGAATGGTCTGGGTCACCGTGAATTTATTATCCTTAAAAAGACTCGTCAGGCATCTGTTTCCCTTCCGCGTGCTAATGGCATGGCAAAAAAGAATCCGCTTGCCTAGATGTTTCACGTGAAACATAATGGATAGTGTCGATTGTTATGTTTCACGTGAAACATAACAATCGATGTCGAATCGGATTGTTTCACGTGAAACATCCTCCATTCAACAGCTTTAAATACACCAGGAGGGACCGTGGGATTTCGCGACGTTAAGCGTTCTAAGAGTGCAAAAGACACGCGTGTCATTGCTATCATCAACCAAAAAGGCGGCGTAGGTAAGTCCACCACGGCTGTAAATCTTGCAGCAGCGTTGGGTGAACTGGGCCGAAAGACGTTAATTGTCGATTTTGACCCGCAGGGTAATAGTACGAGTGGTTTTGGAATCGAAAAAGAAGAACTCGATCACTGCATCTATGATGCATTGCTGAACGATGTTCCGGCGGAATCGCTCGTTCTTGATACAAATTGCAATAAGGTATTTGTAATCCCGGCAACTATCCAGCTTGCGGGTGCGGAAATCGAACTTGTCAGTGCGATTGCCCGTGAGACTCGCTTAAAGGATCTGCTTGAGCCTGTTCAGGATGAGTTTGATTTTATATTCATCGATTGCCCGCCATCGCTTGGTTTGCTGACCATCAATGCGTTAACAGCAGCAGACAGTGTTTTGATTCCTATTCAATGCGAATATTACGCACTTGAAGGTGTCACAAAGCTGCTTGAATCGATGAAGATGGTTAAAACACGCCTTAATAAGAGCCTTGATACTTATGGCGTGCTCATGACTATGTACGATTCGCGCACATCGCTTTCGAACCAGGTTGTGGAAGAGGTTCAATCGTATTTTGGTGACAAGGCATTCAAGACCTTGATTCCACGCACAGTTAAAATTTCAGAAGCACCCTCGTTCGGTGAGCCAGTAATTACCTATGCGCCACAGAACAAGGGCGCAAAGGCGTATATGAACCTTGCTAAAGAGGTGATTAAGCGTGCCTAGTCCTAAGAAGCGCGGCGGCTTGGGTCGTGGTCTCAATGCACTGGTTTCAGAAGCTGAATATGAGACTGGTGGATCTGCAGCGTCAGCATCAAATGCCGTTTCGGAAACTAAGCTTCCAATCGAAGACATCGTTCCGAACCCAAATCAGCCACGAATTCACTTCAACGAGACCGAGCTTCGAGAGTTGAGTGAGTCAATTCAGGAGCATGGCGTTCTTCAGCCGCTTCTTGTGCGCAAGCACGGTAATGGCTATGAGATTATCGCGGGTGAGCGCCGTTATCAGGCTTCGAAACTTGCGGGTCTTGAGGAGCTCCCCGTCATCATTAAAGATGTTGATGATGAGCAGATGCTTGCACTCGCGCTGATTGAAAACCTTCAGCGCTCTGACCTTAACCCCGTCGAAGAGGCAAAGGGATATCGACAGCTCATTGATGCGAGCGGTATGACTCAAGAAGCCTTGTCAAAGGCTGTCAGCAAGTCTCGTTCCGCAATCACCAATTCGTTGCGCCTGCTTGATCTTCCAGAGGTAGTTCAGCAGATGATCTTCGAAGGCAAGCTGACTGCTGGTCATGCGCGTGCAATTCTTGCGGTTCCGTATGAAGATGCGCGCATTGATCTTGCTGAGAAGGTTGTTGCAGAGGGATTGTCTGTCCGTGCGACAGAAAATCTTGCCCCACTGTTTTCTGCCGGAGAGACGCCTAAAACACCTCGCCCTGCAACGCCTCAGTCTTTTAAGAAGGCTGCACGCGTTCTGCGTCAGGTGTTTAACACGAACGTTCGCGTCAAGAGCTCGCGCGGCAAGAATAAAATCGAGATCGAGTTTAAGGATGAGGAAGAGCTGTCTCGCATTCTTGGCGAGATGATTCAATTTGACCAGGGAGATCAGGATGAAGAATAAAGTTCTGACTGCTCTTGCTTTGGCTGCAACTGTAGCGGTTGGTGCGTTTGCGGGATTTAAGATCGCAACAGACGATGAATTGCGTGGTCGTCTGCTTCGCGGAGCGCAAGATATCGTCGATACGTCCAAAAAGAAAATGGATGTTATGACTGAGGATGTCGCTATGCGTACAGCTCAGGTAACTAAGAATCCCAAGATTAATCAAGATTGGGTTAACCATCAATGGGAAAATGTAGGCTTTTAGGTACCTAACAATTACTAGCCTTTTTTAAGGGGTCCTTGTCTGAACGCCAGAACAAGGACCCCTTATTTCTTTCGAAAAAGTTGTTGAACAATCGCTCGATGCGAATTAGCGATAGATATGAAACAGCCCCGGTTGCAATTAAGCAACCGGGGCTGTTCGATGTTTCACATGAAACGTTTAGGTTGGTCTCCCCTACGCGTTCTTCTGAACCTTGAAGCGCTGCTTGAGTTGGCCGCAAGCAGCGTCGATATCGTTGCCGCGAGAGTTACGGATCGTGGTCTCAATGCCACGGGACTCAAGACGACGCTGAAGGTCTTCAACCTTATGAATCGGTGACGGTTTGAGAGGACTGCCCTCGATATCGTTGAGCTGGATTAGGTTGACGTGGCACAGCGTGCCCTCGCAGAAGTCGCAGAGCGCCTGCATCTCGGGGTTGGTGTCATTGACGCCCTCGATCATGGCGTATTCGTATGTCGGACGGCGGCCGGTCTTTTCGGTGTAGAGCTGAAGGGCCTCGTGAAGGCGCAAAAGCGTGTACTTCTTAACGCCCGGCATGAGCTTATTGCGCGTGGACTGAATGGCAGAGTGCAGCGAGACGGCGAGCGTGAACTGCTCGGGAATGTCGGCAAACTTGCGAATACCAGGAATGACGCCGCTGGTGGAGACAGTGAGATGACGTGCTCCAATACCGATTCCATCGGGGTCATTAAGAATACGCAGTGCCTTGAGGACCTCGTCGTAGTTGGCGAAAGGCTCACCCTGGCCCATGAACACGACGCTCGTCGCGCGCTCACCAAAGTCGTTGGAAACATGCAGTACCTGGTCAACGATCTCTTGAGCGGTCAGTGAGCGCTTGAGGCCGTTCAGACCGGTAGCGCAAAAAGCGCAGCCCATACCACAGCCGGCTTGGGTAGATACGCAGACAGACAGCTTGTTGCGACGAGGCATGCCGACGGTCTCGACGGAGATACCGTCGTGGTACTCGAGTAGGTATTTACGAGAGCCATCCTTAGACACCTGCTTGGCGAGCTCGGTCGGCGTGTCGAAGGCAAATGCCTCCTTCAGCTGCTCGCGGAAGGCCTTGGGAAGGTTGGTCATGTCATCAAACGAACAAACGTTCTTCTCAAAAACCCATTCGATGAGCTGCTTTGCGCGAAAAGCGGGTTGGCCGAGTTCGGCGACAAGTTCGCGAATATCGTTTTGGCTCAAGTCGCGAATGTCTTGAGATTTAGTCCTGGGATTCATGGAAGCCTTTCGATTTTGGGGAAACGTAGAGGGTATCGCTACAATATGGTATCAGCTGCAGGAATTATAGAGGAGGAGTCTGCCCATGCCGGGTAAAAGCCTAGAGAACATGCACGTAGCGGTCTTGGCGGGCGGCCATTCCGCCGAACGCGAGATTTCGCTCAATTCTGGAAAGAATGTCGTGGTGGCACTGAAGGAGGCCGGCTACACCTCGGTGGAGCTGCTCGACACCGCCGCCGATGACTTTATGGTGACTATGGCGACCGGTGGCTTCGACGTGGCGTTTATCGCCATGCACGGCGCCGGCGGCGAGGATGGCGCCATGCAGGGGGCCATGGAGACGCTGGGTATCCCCTACACGGCGTCAGGCGTGCTCGCCAGCGCATGTGGCGCCGATAAAGAGGTTTCAAAGCTTCTGTATGCCAAGGCGGGCATCCCCATTGCCCCCGGCCTGGCGCTTGAGGCGGGCGACGAGGTCGATATTGATCGTATCGTCGAGATTTGTGGCGAGCGTTGCTTTGTAAAGCCCGCCGTCAACGGCTCCAGCTACGGCATTTCGCTCGTCCACGAGCCCTCAGAGCTGCCGGCGGCAATCGCCAAGGCTTTTGAGTACGGCGATAAAGTGCTGGTCGAAAAGTGCATCGAGGGAACCGAGATCACTGTGGGCGTGTACGGCGAGGACGACGTGCGCGCGCTGCCGATTGTGGAGATTCGCAAGCCTGAGGACTGCGAGTTCTACGACCTGGATGTAAAGTACGTCGACCCCACAGACATCCACCGCATTCCGGCGCAGATTTCGCCCGAAAACTATGCGCGTGCCCAGGAACTTGCCTGTGCGGCCCATAAGGCCCTCGGCTGTCTGGGCGTTTCGCGCAGCGATTTTATCGTGAGCGAGGACGGCCCTGTCATTCTCGAGACCAACACCATTCCCGGCATGACCGATACGTCGCTGTATCCCGATGAGATTCGCCATACCGACGACATGACGTTCCCGCAGGTGTGCGACAGCCTGATCCGTATGGGTCTCCGCCGGGCGGGCGTTGCATGCTAATCGAGGACGCCGTATCTCCTGGAACGCCGCAGTTCGTCATCGATTCTTACGCCACGCTCGCCGAGCGCGCTAAGACGCAATCGTTTGGCCTCATCGAGGAGGACGTAATCGTCCTCGATACCGAGACCACGGGTCTTTCGGTGCAGGACAATGAGTTAATTGAGATTTCCGCGGCCCGCCTTTCGGGCCGCGAGGTCATTGACCGCTTTGATACGTTCGTGCATCCCAAGCAGCTGATTCCTGCAGAGATTACCGAGCTCACGAGCATTACGAACGCCGATGTGGCAGATGCTCCGTCGGCCGTCGAGGCCGTCGCGGCACTCGCCGACTTTGTGGGCGGCTGTCCTGTTATCGCGCATAACGCCACGTTTGACCGGTCGTTTATCGAGTCGGTCAAGGGCGGTGTCAACGTCAGCGACATCTGGATCGATTCGCTGGCACTGTCGCGCATCGCACTTCCGCGCCTGGCCTCGCACAAGCTGTCTTTTATGGCCGACTTGTTTGGGTGCGATTCAGTATCGCACCGTGCGAACGCCGACGTTGATGCCCTGTGCGGTGTGTGGCGCGTGCTGTTGGTCGCACTTACCGACCTGCCTTCGGGCCTTATGGCGCGCTTGGCGGACATGCACGCGGACGTGCCTTGGTCATATCGCCCCATTTTTTCTTTTTTGGCTGGACAGAACCCGGGTTCGATATTTTCGCTCAGCGCCGCTCGTGCCGATGTGCTCAAGGCCGATCGCGCAGACGATCGCGTTGATGCGGACGAGCTGCCGGTCCTTAAGATGCCGAGTCGTGAAGAGATCGAGGCAGATTACGCCCCCGGCGGCCTGGTCAATCGCATGTACCCCACCTATGAGCCGCGCGACGAGCAGATCGCGATGGCGGTTGAGGTTCGCGATGCGCTGGTCACGGGCACCCATCGCGTGATCGAGGCGGGCACGGGCGTCGGTAAGTCGATGGCCTATCTCGTGCCCTTCGCCGAGGCCGCCCGCCGAAACAACATTACCGTCGGCATTGCGACCAAATCGAATAATCTTGCCGACCAGCTTATGTACCATGAGCTACCAAAGCTCGCCGAGCAGCTGGACGGGGGCCTGTCGTTTTGTGCACTCAAGGGCTATGACCACTATCCGTGTCTGCGCAAGCTCGAGCGCATGAGCCGTGGTCAGGTTGAGATCACCACCAAGCGCGATCCTGCTGACACGCTCACGGCGGTTGCGGTGATCATGGCGTATGTGTGCCAATCTGCCGATGGCGACCTCGATTCACTCGGCATTCGCTGGCGCAGCGTCAACCGTCCCGACTTTACGACGGCTTCGCGCGAGTGTGCTCGTCGTCTGTGTCCGTTCTTCCCTGACAAATGCCTGGTCCACGGGGCGCGCCGTCGTGCGGCACATGCCGACGTGGTGGTCACCAACCATTCTCTGTTGTTCCGCAACGTGGCCGCCGAGGGGAGGATTTTGCCCCCGATTCGTCACTGGGTGGTCGACGAGGCCCATTCCATCGAGCGCGAGGCCCGTCGCCAATGGGCGCGCGTGGTTTCGGCAGATGAGTCGCGCGTGCTGTTTGAGCGCTTGGGTGGGTCGAGTGCCGGCGCGCTGAGTCAGGTTTCCCGTGATTTGGCCACTTCCGAGGGCTCCACGCTCTACCTGGGACTCACCGCCAAAGCGACGTCGACGGTTGCCCGCGCGAGCATGGCGATTGCCGATGTGTTCGATGGTGTGCGCGAGCTCGGCCGTCGCGCCCGTGGGAGCTACGATAACGCGAATCTGTGGATTGGCCCCGAGCTGCGCGAGTCGGATGACTGGCACGATTTTTTGCAGTCGGCCCATACCGCAATTGATGCGCTGGACCAGGCGGATAAAAGCGTAGACGCGCTGGTGCAGACCGTCGCCGCCGATAAGCCCGAGGTCGTTGTCGACCTAGGCGACATTTCGCGCCGTCTGCACGAGCTGGCCGAGAATCTCAAGCTCATCATTGAGGGTACGGACGAGCACTATGTGTACTCGCTGCAGGTTAACCGCCGGCTGCGTGCGGGCGGGGAGTCTATGACCGCCGAGCGCATCGATATCGGCGAGGCCTTGGCGAACGAGTGGCTGCCCGAAGTGCACACGGCCATCTTCGCTTCGGCGACCATGACGGTGTCCAAGAGCTTTGAGCATTTCAACCATGCTGTCGGCCTCGATCGCATCGGTGCGTCGACATCCTCATCGCTGCACCTGGATTCGAGCTATGACTTTGACTCGAATATGGCCGTGGTCGTGGCGGGGGACATTCCCGATCCGCGCGATCGCGAGCGCTATCTCTCGGCGCTCGAGTGCGTGCTGGTCGATGCCCATCTCGCCATGGGTGGATCGGTGCTCACGCTTTTCACCAACAGGCGCGATATGGAGGACCTGTATGCCCGTGTCGAGCCCAAATTGGCGCGAGCGGGCCTGGAGCTCAATTGCCAGCAACGCAACTCGTCCCCGCGTCGCCTGCGCGATCGGTTTATCAACGAGCCGACCTCATCGCTCTTTGCGCTTAAGGCCTTTTGGGAGGGCTTTGACGCCAGCGGCGAGACGCTGCGTTGCGTCATTATCCCCAAGCTGCCGTTCTCGAGCCCCACGGATCCCCTTTCGTGTGAGCGCAATCTGCGTGAGGACCGCGCCTGGGCGCGCTACTCGCTGCCCGAGGCGGTGCTCGAGGTCAAACAGGCCGCCGGCCGTCTTATCCGCTCATCGACCGATTGCGGCGTGCTCATCTTGGCAGATCCGCGCTTGGTGACAAAGGGCTACGGCAAGAAGTTCTTGACGTCGCTGCCCACGACTTCCTACCAGCGTATCGAGTCGGCGCAGATCGGTCATTATTTGCAGCTGTGGCGTGCGCGCCACGAGCGACGCCGTTAAAGCGGGCAGGTCAGGCTCTTCGCCATATCGCATAGACGCAATGCCTGGGCGGGGTCATCCAGTATGCGGATGGCTCCGCCCGCTGCGATTACCTGGCAGAACAGCCAGTGCTCTGACCCATAACGCACGGTCACCGTTGCCATGTCTGCCCCGTTTGGCTCAATCGACATGACGCCGGCCCAGTCTAGGCGCTCTGCCATGTCGAGCGGCATGAGGAGTTTTGCGCTCTGCTCCGCTTTGGAAAGGGATTCGTGGAGGGATGCGGACGCGGGCGCGTGGCGCTCCACAGAATCGTCGGTAAGGGCAAGGCCTTCGATTTTGTCCATGCGGTAGGAGCGCTGCGCATCAACTTCGACATCCCAGGCAATCAGATATGTTTGGTCGCCATGCGTCGCGATGCGCAGGGGGTCGATGAGACGCTCACGCGGCCGTGTGTCGTCCATCGAACGGTAGATGATGCGGCATCGAACGCCGTCTTGAATCGCGCAGTTCAGCTGTTGCCAGTGCGATCCTCGGGCAACGGTATCGACGACGCGCTGGTTGTAGCCGAGTTTCTCGGGTAGGAGGGCGTGTCGGATACGCTCTGCTGCCCGAGAGTCGATTCCCATCGATTCGAGTTCGTGGTTGAGCACGGCACCTTCGGCGGCACTTAGGCGCAAGGGCAGCACACGCCCCGCATCGCCTGTCAGGATGATGCACTCGCCGTGGCGTTCGCAGATGATGCGTGCGCCCGACTCACGGTCAGCGAGGGTCGAGACGATATCGATAATTTCGTCGAGCGCCGCACCCGTGATATCAAAACGGCTGCAGATATCCCCTCGTGTCATACCGGTCCCACCGGCAGCGTAGAGGGCCTCCATGATGTCAATCGCACGCGAGAGCCTTTGCTCGCTGGTGAGTTTACGCGCGGGCATGCTCGTGCACCGTCCTTTCGATGAGGTGGTTCCACGCCAGTTTAAGTGCATCGGGGGCAACGGGTCTCATGCCGTCCATGGCGTGCTCCATACAAAACGAGGCAGCGGCATTAAGGTCGCGCACGCCGACGGTCCAGGTCCAACCCTCTTCGGTGTGCGTGAGCTCCCCGCGACCGCGCGTTAGGCCGCTGACCATGTCGGCCTGGGCTTGCGGGGCAAACGAAAAGGTCGCCATAACGGGCTTGCAATCGGCAAAATCAAACTCAAAGAACAGGCGATCGTTCAGGTTAAAGTCGGCGGGGATGGAGTAGGCCTTCGAGGGGCGCCATGCGCGAACGATACGGTCGCAGCGAAACGTCCTGATTTCATCGGTGGCGTTGTCGAGTCCGCAAAAATACGCCACACCCTCGTGCTCAAACATGCCGTATACGCAGACGGTGCGCTCTTTTTGCTCCCCGTGTCCGTTTTGATACAAAAAGCGTAGTGCGCAGCGTTCGGCGAAAGCGCTCCACACCGCATCGACGGCGGGTAAGCGACGGGCGGGAGGCTCTTCTGCGGTCGATGCGCCGGTGAGGTAGGCGATCTTGGAGCGTATGTCTGCAAGCGGCGTGGCAAACGCGGCCGAACCGGTCGCAAGGGTCTGGTCGATAGCGTCGAGCAAGATGTCCGCGTCGTCTGCGGTGATGAGGCCACCGGCCGCAAACGTGTGCTCGCGATCGATGGTCCACGCGCTTTCTTCGGTTTCTTGGGCGCCTGCTGCGCGAACTTCCTTGATCGTGATTCCGCGTTCGAGGAGTTTTTCGCGATCGCGGCGAAACTTGCGCTTGTCCGAGTCGATATTGCCCGACCCATAGCCAAGATCGGAATCCAGGACAATTTGCTCTGTGGTCAATGGCTCGGGAGAGCTGTTGAGGACAAAGAACAGATTGAGGATGCGCTGGGCGGTCTTGTCGAAACCGGGTTCCGGCACCCCATTTTTATTCGTTACGGTTGTATCGCTTGCCGTCATAGAATCCTCGCATGGGAAGGTGTTTGATGCCATGATTTTAGTCCGATATGGAGATTAGGCTATATCCTTGTCCGCTTGGGGCGTTAAGATGCCCAGAATTCGGCCGTTTGCGCCCGCTCGGGGTATACTTTCGACTATATACGGTTCTAATGTGCATACATTGGGCCTATTTGTCGGATTATGGATGTGGAGCGCATATGGCGAACACCCAGAACTATATTAACCACCTGTTGCAGAACACTGGCATCACGCCGGCGTGCAGCGAAGAAGAGCGCTTGGCTGCCGAAGATATCGCTCAAATTTTCCGCAACCACGGCTTTGATCCCGAGGTGCAGGAGTTTAATGCTCCCGCGCCGAGCAGGATGGCGTTTGCCGTTACGGGCATTCTGGCATTTGCCGGTGCCCTGCTTATGGGCATCGGTGGCGGTATCGGCTTAGTCGGCACCCTGTTGGCCATTGTCGGAGCCGTGCTCTATGTGCTCGAGCGAACCGGGCGCCCCGTGATCTCGCGCCTGGGCAAGACGGGCGTGAGCCAAAATGTCATCGCCTATCACAAGGCCTCTGGTCCGCTTGCCTCTCCGCGCAATCGCCCGGTTGTCGTCGTCGCGCACTATGACTCCCCGCGCGCCGAACTGCTCGCTCGCGAGCCCTATGCGCCGTACCGAGCGCTGATCGCCAAATTGCTCCCGATTGCCACGATTGCTCCCGCGGCTATTGCCATCCTGCGCATCTTGCCGCTTCCCGGCGCGTTGAAGGTCCTGCTGTGGATTGTCGCGATCCTTGCCTCCCTCGTGGCGCTCGCCAATGCCGCCAATATCATTTCCAATCGTTTTGTCCTTCCCTACACGTCCGGCTCGGTTTGCAACAAGTCCTCTGTTGCCGCCATGCTGGGTGTCATGGATAACGTCGCCCCCTATCAGGGCGAGAACGAGTTCCCTGACGATATTCCGTTTGACACGTATTTTGGCGAGCAGAAGCGTCGCGCCGAGGAGATAGCGCGCGCGGCAGCCGAGTACGCCGCGGCCCAGCAGCAAAACGATTACGGCAATACCATCGAGTACGAAGAGCCTGCCTATACCGAGGATGAGTATGGCCAGCCGGTCGCTCCCGAGGGTGAGCAGGGCGAGGCTTTTGATGAGCAAATCGATGGATTCGAAGGTGCTTCTGCCGACGAGACCCTGATTGGCGTCATTGCACCCGAGTCCCAGGTCCAAGATATTTCGGCCGAGGAGCCCGTTGCAGACGAGTCCGCTGCCGAGTCGGCAGAGGAGCCTGCCGCGGCCGAGCAGGCCGAGCCCGAGCCCAAGCTTTATCGCAATGCCGCCGGCAACATCCGGTTTGGCTCGGATGCCATCCGTGCCCTGGGAATGCTTCCCGAGTCCTGTACACTCGATTACGAAGAGGGCGAGGAGCCGACGTTCGAGCCCGCGCCCCAGCCCGATCCGGTCGTGGCTGCGCAGCCCGATGAGGCCAATGCCGTCGAGACGGAAGCCGATGCGGAGACTGCTATCGATCCCGCAGCCGGTCTGGACGTCATGGCGCCTGCCCCGGCGCCCGAGGAGCTCGATAATACCGAGGACGACTACGATGCGTATCCGCAGCGTGTGTCCTACGAGAGCGACACCGATTTTTCTGCCGAGCTTCCGGTGACGACGCCCCATGCCGATATCGCTTCCGCGTTTTCTTCGATCGGTGCCAGCGCCTCCCATTTCTTTAAGGGGGCATTCGAAAAGGGCAAGAAACTCGTTGACGACTTTGAGGAAAAGCGCGCCGCTGCCCGCGAGGCAGCCGAGCGCGAGGCTGCAGCCCAGCAACAGGCGGCCGAGGCCGAGCGCGAGCGCGCGGCACAGGAATTTGAGCAAAACGACGCCGAGCAGCCGGTATCTGTTGATGTTGCCGACGCCACGACGTCTTTCGAGGCGCCGCAGCCTTCGCCTGCGGATGTTGCCGGGGAGACGGCGACTTTCGAAACCCAACAGCCGGTCGACAGCACTGTGTCGTTTGATGCCACGATGACGTTTGAGAAGCAGGGCACCGCTATCGCCGAGCCCCTTTCCGCTCCTGTCGAGGACGAGCCCGCTGCGCCCGATACGGTCGAGGATCAATCTGTGGCGGAACAGGTCGCTGCGGACAGCTCCGAGCAAGAGCCTGAGCCCGTGGCCCCCGAAGCTCCGCAGGCGGATGAGTCGAGGCCCTACTCTACGCAGATCTTCACCATGCCCGCGCCGAGTGATCCCGGCGCCACGGTTGCCAATGCTGCTCCGTCGCAGGCCGAGACGGTCGATGCTCTGATGGCTCAAATCTCGTCTCAGGCGTCGCCGCGCCCGAACATGAACGTTCCCGACCCGGCATCCGCGCCGGCTCCCATGCCCTCTGCGTCTCCGCTGGCCTCGGTCCCCGATCCCTCGATGCCTTCGATGCAGCAGGCCAATGTCGCCTCGCGCACCTCGCTGTTCGACCTTCCCGACCCTTCGGCTCAGGTTAACGATCCCTTCGCGACGGCACAGGGGCCCGAGCCCACATCGGCTCCGGTTGTTCCCCCCATGCCGGTCAGCTCGGATGTTCAGCCGCTTGAGACTATCTCGGCTCCTGCCGCTCCGGCCGCCAAGCCGCAAAAGCGCGGCTTGGGCGGTCTGTTCGATCGCAAAAAGAAAAACGAGCAGGACAGCATGAGCGATTGGCTTGGTGTCGAGGATGATTACGACGCCAAGAAGTCTGGTCGCGGTATCGGCTCGTGGGATAACTTCGAGGATGACGACGACGGCTGGAAGGGCGGTGCCACGTCTTCCGATGGAGCTTCCGCCGAGGATATGCTCGCTGCCGTTGCCTCCATGGGCGATGACGAGCTGCTTGGCCACGACATCTGGTTTGTGGCTACAGGCGCTTCCGATTGCGACGGCGCCGGCATGAAGGCGTTCCTGGCCGCGCATCGCGACAAGCTCCGCGGCGTGTTCTTTATCAACCTTGAGTCCATTGGTGCCGGTAGGCTTTCGGTCGTGACGGTCGAGGGCGAGCAGCAGCTGCTCAAGGGTGACCGACGCATCATGAACTTGGTCAACAAGGTGTGCAAGTCGTTCCATGTCGATTGCGGTGCATTTGAGATGCCCTATGCCAAGACCGATGCCTATGCTGCTCTCGAGGCAAGCCGACGCGCCCTTACCATTGCCGGCGTCGACGGCCCACGTTTGGCATGCGCTCACACTGAGGACGATCTGCCGTACAACGTCAATCCGACAAATATCGCTACGGTGTCCGAGGTCGTGACCGAGGTCATTCGTCGTTCGTAGGTTGACCTATAAGGAGTCTGCGTGTTTTCGTACATCAAGCGCCACTGGCCCGTCTATCTCATCTTGGTCCTGATCGCCATTGTCCTTGGTTTCGGGGCCGCGTATATCGTGGGCGTTAAAGGCTCAACGCCTGAGTCCACGATTAGCGAAGAAGTGGAGCACGAGCAGAGTTTGGGAGCCGATGGCATCTCCGAGTCCGATCAAGCGCTCATCGACGGTGGGTCTGCATCTGGGGAATAGCCATTTCGCCACGAACGAATAAGAGGCGAGCCGGGAGACGGGCTCGCCTCTTTTTTATTGCGTCAGCGACGTTTTGACGCCAGCTTTAGATGGGCAAACCAGATTGCCGCGGCGCCGGAGGTCACGAAGGCGGTGAGGCAGGCGGCAATGGGAAGGGAGCCCGTTGCCGGTAAATCTTGCGGCATGGCGCATCGCTGGATGACGCGATCCTCGTCATGTGATTCAAGGTTGCTACCGCCGCCATTGCGACAGAGGTCAACGCGAGCGCTGTTGGCGAGTGCGGTCTGAGGCGTGTAAGACGACGCGGCCTGCATATGGATGACGGCACCGTGAATATCCGAGTCAAGGACGGCGCTCACATCATCAAGGTCGTCATGCTCGTCTTTGAGGTCCTCGCGGGTCCAAGATTCTGCAGCGCCTCTTGTCGTGAAGTCGGCCGATACGGCCCCGTACTCAAGACGAATGCCCGTGACGGCGGTATCGTCCAAAAGAGCGAGCTCTTTTGCCTCGAGGGTGACCGACTCCGTTGTTGGGATATCGGCTTTCCAAAGATGCCAATCGCCGTAATCGACCATGCGCAAATCGTCACCTAGGAGCTTTTTGACCTCGTCCGTTTCGAGCCAGGGGTTGTCATGCCCGTCGCTGAGCGTTGCATTGGTCTGTTCGCCCGTATCGATACTTCCCACTGGAGACGTTCGATACCACACGTTGCAAAGACCGTCGATGTCCCCGGTCGCGACAGGGGTTTCGATGGCGATGAGTTTGGCAGTGCCTTCCTTGGCGCATTCGAGATCGTCAGTGATGGTGAATTCATCAACCCAGGTATTCGACTCATTTTTAGCATCGAGCGTATAAGAGAAGGAGCCGTCCGCATCGGATTGTGCCACGGCTCGGTTTTTGCCATCGCCGTTGGCGACGAGACCCTTACCGATAGGGCGGGCGATCTCTTGCCGCTTGTCGACTCTGCCCTCGATCTCGATGGGTGCGTCCTTCATGGTTACCGTCTGCACTTCTCCTGTGGCCTTAATTTCAAACGTCATGTCTTCGGCAAGGTCGTAAGTGCGCGGGGGCATCACTTCGCACAGGGTGTAGGTGCCGGGCAAAAGATGCTCGATGCGATGCGGTTTGTCAGAGGAGGTCCAAGCGTCAATTTCGGTTCCGTCGGCACCGTGGAGGGAGAGCCGGGCGCCTTCCACTTCTTGTTTGCCGGTCAAATCTACTTTGGGGATGTCGATTTTGGTGTAGTCGTTAGAAACATCGAGGTGCGCATTGATCACGGGTGTTTCCTGACCGGCATACGACAGCTCGACGGTGTGGACGCTTTGGTCGAGCAGGTAACCTTCGGGTGCCTGCACCTCGATTACCTCATAGGTGGCGGTTCCGCACCCCAGTGAAAGATGAGTCGCGCACGCAAATCCCCGCTCGTCGGTCGTGATGGATGTGACGGTTTCGCCGTCCAGGGCAGCAATGCTGCCGTCGGGGCGCACGATATCGCCCGCGGCACGGATATCAAAAACAGCACCGGCAAGGGCGCGCCCACCTACGGCATCGTTCTTGACGATCTCGATGCTTCCTGTTGCCGCGTCGTCGTAAAACGAGGCGACCGCGACGGGCGTTAAGTTCATGTCGGCGGGAATCGTTATCTCCAGATCTTCACCAACAAGATACGGTTCCTTGGCGGAAGTCTCTCGTATGTAATACGTGCCCGGGTTAAGCGATTCGGGCAGGGTGACGGTGCCGGTTTCATCGGTCGTAAAGGTATTCATAACGGTATGGGCGGGATGCCAGGATGTTTGCGAGATGGGCTCACGGTCGCCATTGAGCAGCTGAAAGGTGAACCCAGCGCGTGGTACGGCGTTGCCGGTCTGAGCATCGCGCTTCACGATTTGAAGATGTGTCGACAGGGCGTGGTTGTCTACGATGTACTGAAGCTCTGCGCCGTCCGTGATCTGCTCTGCTGTGATAGTCCATTCCCCTGCCTGCTTAAAGCCGTCGGGCACAGTGTCGACAACCTCACGAATGGTGTAGCCGGCACGGTCATACGGTATGGTTCCGCTGACGCCATCGGGGCGCTCTCCTGCGCCAAACCATGCTCCGGCCTGGTCTTTGGTCGATGCGAAGCCGTAGATATTGGTGGTCAGCGTTCCAACAACCTGCTGCGAAGTGTTGCTTGCCACTTCAAAGACCACGCCTTCCGCCGGCTGCTCTACACCAGATTCGTCACTATTACCGCAGTCCTTGAACTTTGAAATCTCGAGGTCAAAAGCGATGGGGATGTTGGGGATGCGACGCTCGAGTTCAACGACGCCCGCGTCTCCGAGCTGGTCGGCACCGATGGTATAGCTCCAGGTTTCATCGGAGGGCAGATAACCCTCGGGAGCTCTCGACTCATAGATGCTAAAGGTGCCCAGGGGGATGTCGGTAAGTGTTGCCCGCCCGTCCTCATCCGTTGTGAGGGTGTGCGACCAGCCCGGAGTAGACTGTGAGACGCAGGTGAACTCAGCACCGGCAAGTGACGCACCGACTTGAGGACCTGCCCCTGTCGCGGCATCGACCTTTGCGATGCGCAGGGTAATGGTACCGGGCTGCTCATCGATGACGACATTTCCGCCGTCATTGCCGGTGGAAAAGGCGATGCGGTCACTCCTGGGGATATAACCCGCTGGAGCTTTGGTTTCGACCAGATAATATGCCGTATTGGGCAAAAGTGTCGCCTGTGCGCGACCGCTGCTGTCCATCTGGATGCTGCCGACACGCTTGTCGCCGGCGCTCTCATAGATGTCGAACCTCGCTCCGTCGAGCCTATAGGCATCGTTTTCGCTCGTGATGGCGGCGTTGGCTGACTGTTTTTGGAAGGATGCGGAGACGGCCGGGAGCACGTAGAGCATGTCTTGACGCTTGCTGCCGCCCGACACAGTTCCCAAATAGCGCCGCGCGCGATGCGGTGCGGCTTTAATGCTTCCCGACTTGGCGCTGTCGTGGAGCCAGCGCGCTGCGGCAACGACCTCATTGTCGCCGGAAAAGTTTCCGCTCTTTGTGACGCCCTGGGCGGTTGTATATGAGAATGATCCGTCGGTATGGGTGGTGCCGTTGAGCATCCAGACGGCAAGTTGGGTTGCGGCGCGTGCTCGATCGGGGGACAGGTTATGCCCGCCAAAGGATGTGGCGGTGGGGTAGCCATGGCAGATGATGGCCGCGAATTCGTCTTCGAGCCATACCCAGCCCTGATTGTAGGTGAGCCAGGGTCCGCCCGGTGTGCTGGGGCCAAATCGGTCCTGGTTCATGCAATAGGCAATCGAAGAATCCTGCGCCTCGTATTTACCAACTCCAAAAGGACCGCATTCATTGCTGATAGTGCGGAATCCGAGTGATTCGTAACCGTCGACGGCGAGCGCGGCATCCGGTGTCATGCAGCCTAAAAGTAAAACGAGGACTAGGAGCAGCGATCCTGCTGTGATTGCGCTGTGGACAGAGTGCGTGGGTGCATTGGACATGGCTGCTCCTTATCCCTCGTGCGCCGCACGGGGAGGCCGCGGCGCGTAGGATGAGGCTATCCCCAAGGTTCATGCGGGTAAGTACCGGAACCTGACCAAATGCTTGCCCGATATCTGGCAAATGGCGCCTACGAAAGACAATGGAATTAATCTGCAGGTAGACAACGGTAAATAGAGGAACGTACAGGTCCCTATCTCCACAATTGGCCTATTTTTAGGACGATTCTCCACAGCTAAAACAAGCATCGTCACCCTTGTATCGAACAAGACAACCGCGTTATACTATCCCCCACATATGCGGGCATCGCCAAGTGGTAAGGCATCAGCTTCCCAAGCTGACACTCGCGGGTTCGAGTCCCGTTGCCCGCTCCAGAAAAAGTAAAAGCACGACACCGTTCCGGTGCCGTGCTTTTTTCAATAAAGTGCCGGGACTCGAACCCGACAGGGTGCGAGCGTAAAGCAAACGCGAAGCGTTTGTAGCGAGCAGGCGAAGGCGCCGGCAGGCGCCTGAAGCCGGTGCGGATTTGCGAAGCAAATACGCGGATGTCCCGTTGCCCGCTCCATCGAGCACAGGGGACCTCGGGAACGTCGAGTCCAACCCGCTTTGCCCGTGCAGGTGCGCAAACCAGGTCTGCCGACCGCAGCCGGTGCGGATTTGCGAAGCAAATACGCGGATGTCCCGTTGCCCGCTCCATCGAGCACAGGGGACCTCGGGAACGTCGAGTCCAACCCGCTTTGCCCGTGCAGGTGCGCAAACCAGGTCTGCCGACCGCAGCCGGTGCGGATTTGCGAAGCAAATACGCGGATGTCCCGTTGCCCGCTCCACCGGGCACGGGAGACGCGGGGACGGCCAATTCAACAAAGTTTTCCCCACCGTCTCCGCGAATCCGATAGGCGACCGCAGCCGGTGCGGATTTGCGAAGCAAATACGCGGACGTCCCCATGGCCGCTCTTGCGGCAAAATGTTAGGTTAATGCCTGCTGCCCATACTTGCACCTACGCACGGTACAATGGTTAAGTTACGACCAACGTGCCAATAGCCAAAAAGGAGCCGCTATGATCGATCGCTATACCCGCCCGGAGATGGGACACATCTTCTCCCTCGAGAACAAGTACGCCATTTGGCAGGAGATCGAGGTCCTGGCCTGCGAGGCCCAGGCGGAGCTCGGCAAGATCGGTATTTCTAAAGACGAATCCCAGTGGATCCGCGACCATGCCAACTTTGAGAAGGCAAAGGTCGATGAGATCGAGGAAGTCACGCGCCACGATGTCATCGCCTTCCTGACCAACATGAAGGAGTACATCGACGCCGATGTTCCCGAGGGCGACCCCAAGCCCAGCCGCTGGGTCCACTACGGCATGACCAGTTCCGACCTGGGCGATACGGCTCTGTGCTACCAGCTCACCCAGGCCTGTGACCTGATCATCGAGGACGTCAAGAAGCTCGGTGAGATCTGCAAGCGTCGTGCCTTCGAGGAGCGCAACACGCTCTGTGCCGGCCGCACTCATGGCATCCACGCCGAGCCGATGACCTTCGGTATGAAGTTTGGCTCTTGGGCCTGGGAGCTCAAGCGCGATCTGGACCGTCTCGAGGATGCCCGCAAGAACGTTGCCTTCGGTGCCATCTCGGGTGCCGTTGGCACCTACAGCTCCATCGAGCCGTTCGTCGAGGAGTACGTCTGCGAGCACCTGGGCCTGGTCCACGACCCGCTGTCCACGCAGGTCATCAGCCGCGATCACCACGCCTACCTTGCCGGCGTGCTTGCTACTACAGCGGCCACCTGCGAGCGCATCGCGACCGAGGTCCGCAACCTGCAGAAGACCGATACGCTCGAGGCCGAGGAGCCCTTCCGCAAGGGCCAAAAGGGCAGCTCCGCTATGCCGCACAAGCGCAACCCCATCACCATGGAGAAGGTTTGCGGCCTGTCGCGCGTCGTGAAGGCCAACGCGCAGGTTGCCTTCGACAACGTTGCCCTGTGGCACGAGCGCGACATTTCGCACTCTTCCGCCGAGCGTGTCGCCCAGGCCGATAGCTTCATCGCGCTCGACCACATGTTCCAGTGCCTCATTCGCGTTATCGACGGCCTGCAGCTGTATCCGGCCCGCATGATGGCCAATCTCAACAAGACCCGCGGCCTCATCTTCTCCTCCAAGGTGCTGCTTGCCCTCGTCGATACGGGCATCACCCGCGAGGACGCCTACGCTATCGTGCAGGAAAACGCCATGGCCACCTGGCACGAGGTGCAGGACTGTGTCTCCGGCCCCACCTTTAAGGAGCGCCTCGAGGCCGATCCGCGCTGCACCGTCAGCCAGGAGAAGCTCGATGAGATCTTTGATCCGTGGGACTTTCTCACCCGCATCGACACGGTCTTCGATCGCCTGGAGCAGCTGAGCTTCGAGTAGGGTTAACCTAATTCGGCCGTTTGCGGATGCATTCCAACCTTTGGCGCCTTGCCCATCTTGGGTGAGGCGCATTTTTATCGCCGCATCAGCCCCGGGTATACAATGAAATCCGGCTGCTGTTTCGATGAAGGGAGGCTTGTGCCCGGACGTATCAAGCGAGCCGCCACCGTCTCGTTTGCGCTCATGCTCCTTGTTGCCGCCTGTGCGGGCGCCCTGACGTATACCGTTCGAAGCAGTTCTTCCTCCTCGAATGAAGCCGACAAAGATCTCCCGGTACTCAAAATCGGCGTTACGGATAACGACCCCTATGTGTATATCGATACCACGGGCGATTACGCCGGAATCGATATCGACATCGCCCGCGAGGCCTGCAAGCGTGCGGGGCTCAAGCCACAGTTTGTCGATATTGACTGGAACGATCGCGACCGGCTGCTCGAAAACGGTGATATCGATTGCCTGTGGTGTGATTATTCTCCCTGTTATCGCGAGGATAAGTATTACTGGACCGAGCCGTATCTAACCGTGACGGTCTCGGTTGCCGCCAAGAAAACGAGTGGCATCAAGTCCTTGGCGCATCTCGATGGAAGCAAGACCATCGCGGTAATTGCGGGCTCGGTGAGTGAACGCCGATTGCTCGCAGGGGATCTGGAAATCTCGCCGAACGTGCAAATCAAATCGTATGGTTCTGCCGAACTCTGCAAAGCCGCCCTCGCCAAAGGGTATGTCGACTGTTGGATGGCGGACGTTCAGCCGCTTGACCGACTTGTCGCCCGGTATCCCGGCCTTTACCGCGTGTTCGCTGACAACGTTATGACGGTTGATCTGGGCGTCGCGTTTGATGACGGCTATGAAGGACCGATCGTAAAGGATCTCAATACCGCATTGTTTGCCATGGACCGAGATGGCACGATTGACCGTATTGTGGGCAATTACAAGACAGGAGCGACGACGGGCGGGCAAGGAGCAAATCCATGACAAATGATGAGCACCGCTTGCGTCGAAAGACTCTGACCGTCATAGCTGTCGGCGTTATTGTCAGCGCTGTCTTGTTAGGCCTGTTGTATACGGTTGGAACCCATCGCTGCCTCGAAAAAACGCTTGGGTTTGGCCAAGAAACCATGGCGTTTTTGGAAAACGCTTGCGAAAAATATGACCGCTACGAACAGGGGAGAAAAACCGAAGAGACGCACGATTTGCTCGCCGCGATCGAATCGTTTGCGACGTTCCTGTCCTCTGATCGCGTTGAGGTTAACGACGATCTTATCGAGCAATTTGTCCATGCCGAGAACCTTTCGGGGCTGATGGTCATGGACTCCGATGGCCATATGGCTGCCCACTACGACATCGATGGTCGCGATCCGCTCATGTTGTGGCGAGAGGAGCTGGCCTGTGCGCCGGTCGCATCGATGTATCAAGGTTCCAAAGTGACCTACTCAACTGTCGTCGAGCGCCGTGGTGTCGTTTTTGCCGTCTGCGCTATCCCGTATGGCGACGGCGTTGCCTTGGCATACCGCTCATTTGTTTCCGATCCAGCGGACGACTATTCATATGCCATAGCCGACGTGCTTTCGAACAGCACCTTCCACCAGGGCCCCACGGTGCTTGTTATGGAGGATGCGGAGATTGTCTCATCCAACAGCGCCGATGCTGACGTGTCGCTCGCCCGATTCCTCACCAGCGCAGGGGTTGAGTGGAAAGACGATGGCCTAACGCGCATCGAATATCGAGGAGACAAATGGTACGCGGTGCGTGCGGCATACAAGGACTACCGCCTGTTTGCGCTGTATCCCAAATCTGAGGTCATGTCTGGCAGGATCACATTTGTCGCCGCTGGCGTCTTGGTGTGCCTTGCGTTTTGGGTCGTGGTACTGTTGGCTCGAAATATCGTTGATCGCCGCAATTTGGTCGAAAAGGATAAACAGCTCGGCATTATCAATGCCATAAGCGCCATCTACGATTCGACCTTCCTTTTGCATCTCGACACCCTCGAGATCGAGGGAATCAATATGTCGCCGACGATAGCGAAGATATTTGCCGAGCACAGCGAGGCATATGACTTTATGGACACGGTCTGCCGGGATGTCGTGAGCCCCGAAAGCCGCGAAGCGGTTGTGGGACTCGTAGATATAAGTACGCTTCGCGAACGTATGGAGGGCGTACCGTACTTGGCTGCCGAGGTGCGAGATTGTCGAGGCGCTTGGTACTCGCTACAGGTTGTCCCCCAGCATCGCGATGAGCAAGGCCGGCTGGAGTCGGTCGTCGTGGCGACGCACAACATATCGATGGTCAAACATGCCGAGGAGCTGACATACCAAGACAAACTGACGGGGCTTCGCAACCGCAACTACCTTGAATCGCGCGGAGATAGCCTGGTAAACGAGGGCTTGCCCGTGAGCGTGATTATGTTGGACTGCAATTATCTCAAGCGGACCAACGATATCTACGGTCACGAGATGGGGGATGAACTGCTGCGACGGACGGCGTCCGTGCTGCGGCGGGTGGCTGGTGCGGATTACCTGCCGATGCGCGTTGGCGGCGACGAGTTTTTGCTGGTTTGCCCCCATACTGACAACGAGTCTGCGCTCGGGCTGGAACAGGATCTTCGTCTCGGTCTTGCCGCGGTAAGCGATGAGGCACTGACGGTCAGCGCATCGATTGGCGTGGCGACCGTCGAGACGGCTGGAAATACGCTGGCCGATGTATATCGTGTCGCCGACCACAATATGTATCGGGAGAAGCGCACAGTCCACGCACGGGGTACGGGCTGCTAATCTTGCCCCCACTAATCTATGCATCGTAGGATGTTGAATCGGTGCTTACGATAATAAGTCGGGCCAGGCGGGGATAATAGACGTCTGAAATTTCTTTCTGAGAGGGGATCTCAATGATTAGTTTTGACTACAAGCCTCAGGGTGTATGCTCTCGCAATATCCACCTCAATCTTTCCGATGACGGCAGCAAAGTGCTGGGCGTCGAGTTTACCGGCGGCTGCGACGGCAATCTCAAGGCTATCTCCAAGCTGGTTGAGGGTGCTCCTGCCGATCGCGTAATCGAGGTTCTCGCCGGTAATACCTGCGGTATGAAAAAGACCTCCTGCGCCGACCAGCTTACCCGCGCTATCGAGGCCGCTCGCGCCGAGATCGCCTAATGGGTATCGCCGACCACATCAAGAACGGAATATCGCGCCGCGGCTTTGTGCTCGGTGGAGCTGCCGCGGGCGCTGCCACGGTACTTGCCGGATGCTCGAAAAAAACGGGCACCAGCGACGATGCCGCCGGCGAGCCGCAGGTTATCAAAGATGACTCAAAAATCGTCTCGATTACGGATGAGTACGAGGCTGTCGAAATCGACCTCGAGCCTGCAGCTTCATGGACATTGCCTTTGGGTACGCTGCTGTATTACTGCGACGGTGATTACGCCGCGGCGATGATGGCGCCCGCATCGGCGCGGCATGCCAATACGCTCGGCATGCTCAACCTGGGCGACGGCTCACTCACGACGCTCGTCGAGGATCCCGTGGAAGGTGCGGGGTATTCGTTTTACGATGTCCGCGCCGGCGATGGCGTATTTGCTTGGGTCGAGATGAACTTTGCGAATGCATCATGGAAACTCTATGCGCAAAATACGGCAGGTGCGTCGCTTGTCGGCGATGTGGTCGAGCTCGACCGAGGCGGCAAGGACTACGACCCGCCGCTGTTTACGGCGTTCGAATCGTCCGTCATTTGGTACAAGATGCCTGCTGCAGGCGGCAATAAGACGAGTCACGACTCGTATTGCTACCGCCGCTCGCTCGACGAGGCAAAGGCCGAGGCCATTTGGAAGTCAACGGGCCGCTTTGCATCCGCCCCGCGTGTGAGTGACGGCATCTTGACCATTTCCCCGCGTGTGCGCAACGACGAGGGCGTCTACTACGGCATGACGGCGATCGACCTGACGGACGGCAACAATACCAAGAGGGCTCAGCTGGTCCTTCCCTCATCGGTGTCTCCCTTCGAGGCCGTATATATGGGCGACACGTTTGTGTTCTCCATCGAGGCCACCTATAGCGGCGTGGGGAGCCTAGGCAACATGGGCACCTATATCGGTAACGAGAATGGGACGTTCCTATTCCTGTCGCGCGAGCCGCTTGCGTGTGCTGCCGGCAGAAAAGGCAAATATCTGGTTAAGGTTCAGGCATCGCATTTTCTGATCGATACCTCCGCCAAAACCTATGGTTCGCTGCTGTCGCCCGACCGCGCTCTCGAATATGGCGATTATCCAGCTACGGCGGGTAAATCGAATACGTTTTTAACCTATGCCACGGTGCGTAATAGCCAAGGAATTCCCGAGACGGTTACCGCCCGCCTGTTCTCTCTTTAGCGCCGAGGGGTTAAAAGGGCGCCAACGGGGGAATAAACGCGTTGTAATTGTGAGTGCCGCCCGCCGAGCCGCCGCACTGTAGCGGTGCTCGGCGGGCATAGGTGCGTTAAAATGGGCTTGTTCTTAGCTAATTGAGACAGGGGGGCCGTGTTATGGCTTCAGATGCAAAAAAGATTCTGCTGGTCGAGGACGAGAAGGCAATCCGTGACGCTGTCGCTGCCTATCTCGAGCGCGAGGGCTACTGGGTTGTTGGCGTCGGGGACGGCCAGTCTGCGATCGAGGAGTTCGAGAAGCACCAGTTCGACCTGGTTGTGCTCGACCTTATGCTCCCCAAGATTCCCGGCGAGCGCGTTTGCCGCACCATTCGCGACACCTCGGATGTCCCCATCATTATGCTGACGGCCAAGGGCGAGATCGAGGATCGCATCATCGGCCTTGAGCTTGGTGCCGACGACTACCTGATTAAGCCGTTCTCGCCGCGTGAGCTCGTCGCCCGCGTCCGCGCCCTGTTCCGTCGTGCTCACCAGGCAGACGAGCCCGCCGTTGAGGTGCTCGACTTTGGCGATCTGGTCATCGATATCTCGGGCCACAAGATCTTGGTCGAGGACAAGGAAGTAGACCTGACTGCTTCCGAGTTTAAGCTGCTCACCACGCTTGCTCGCCATCCCGGTCGCGTCTATAACCGTATGGAGCTGGTCGAGAAGGTGCTCGGCTATGACTTTGAGGGCTACGAGCGCACCATCGACAGTCACGTCAAGAACCTTCGCGCCAAGCTGGGCGACGACCCCAAGAAGCCTAAGTGGCTCTACACCGTTCACGGCGTCGGTTATCGCTTCGAGGCTCCGGCCAAGACCGATAAGTCGGACGAGAAATAGGGAAATCACATATGACACCTGCGCGCTTTGAAATTGGGCAAAAGCATAAGCAGGAGAACGAGGCGGGTTCCAAGGCAAGTTGGAACACGCCTCGTTCCGATTCACGGCCAGCGATGAGCTATCCCTCGCGCATGGCCTTGGCTTTTGCCCTGACGTCGCTCATGACGGTATTGGTGCTGGTGGGCGTTGTCTCCGTTGTGTGGGGTACCGTCTTTTCGGATTACACGCGCTCCAATATCGTCGAGATTGCCAATTCTGCCGCCGAAAAGCTTGCGACGTCGTACGAGGAAAACGGCAACTGGACTGCGGGCGAGCTACGCACGGTCGCGACATCGAGCTTGGTGTCCGACGACCTGAGTATGCAGGTTGTCAACAAAAAGGGCGTTGTCGTCTATGACGACTCATGGCCTTCGGCAAGTGCGACCGCCGATGTGCGCGAGAGCGAATCGGCGTCGAGCAGCTCGAGCGGTAAAAAGGCCTCGCATAGCCCGGTCTCGTCGGCGCCCACCGACTCCGATAGCGTTGCCAACGTCGAAATCATAACGTCTTCTGGCGAGCATGTCGGACAGGTGAAGCTATGGGCTATCGGCTCCGATGCCCTGCTCACCAAGGCGGATTCTGCGTTTAGGGAAAAGACTTTTAACGCCATGGCCCTTGCCGCGGTTGTTGCGGTCTGCATCTCAGTTGTTATCGGATCGTTCGTGTCGCGCATGCTTACCAGACCGATTCATCGTATAACCAGCACAGCCAAGCAAATTCGCGACGGCGATTTGTCCGCTCGTACCGGTTTGCGCGGCGACGATGAAATCGATCAGTTGGGTGAGACCTTTGACGAGATGGCCACCTCGCTCGAGAAAGATATGAAGCACGAAAAGCGCCTGACCTCGGATGTCGCACACGAGCTTCGCACGCCGCTCATGGCCATGCTTGCAACGGTCGAGGCCATGCAGGACGGCGTGTATCCCACCGACGATGAGCATCTGGAGACGGTCGCTTCCGAGACGCGCCGCCTGGCTCGTTTGGTGCAGCAGATGCTCGACCTATCGCGTATGGAAAACAGCACGGCGCCGCTCAATCTCGAACCGGTGGACATGGTTCCCTTTGTGCGGTCTATCGTCAACGCTCAGGAGCGCCTATTTGTTGACCGCGATCTGCGCTTGCGCTTTGCTGACGAGACCCAAGGTCACGACGATGTCGTCGAGGCCGATCCCGACATGATCACGCAGTGCGTCATCAACCTCATGAGCAACGCCATGCGCTACACCCCCGAGGGCGGTTGGGTCGTGGTGTCGGTGCTCAGTGACCGCAAGCATGTCAGTATTGCCGTTTCGGATACCGGTATCGGTATTGCCAAGGACGACCTGTCGCGCATCTTCGGGCGATTCTGGCGCGCAGATGCCAGCCGCGCCCGCGAAGCCGGCGGCCTGGGCGTTGGCCTCGCCGTGACCAAGCAAATCGTCGAGCGTCACCATGGCTACATATCCGTGGAGTCGGAGCTTGGAAAGGGTACGACTTTTACGATTCATCTGCCTCGCGAGCACACGGCGGACGCGGCATCTACTACAATGGAGCACTAGCTTTTCGCTATTCGGTGAAGGAGGGGCCGCGTTCCTGCCGCTCCGAGTTTGCGAAAACATGCGGGAAAGAACCCGCATTTCTGTCGTATTTAGGTAAGGAGTGACTCACGTGACAACGATGGAGCGTCGTCCGGATTCCCGTGGCAAGGTTCGTGATATCTACGATGCCGGCGAAAACCTTTTGATGGTCGCCACCGATCGCATTTCTGCGTTCGACTTTATTCTTCCCGACGAGATTCCGTTTAAGGGAGAGGTGCTCAACCGCATCTCGGCATTCTGGTTCGATAAATTTGCCGATATCGTCCCCAACCACCTCGTCTCCATCGATCCGGCGGATTTCCCCGAGGAGTTTGCCGAGTATCGTGACTACCTCGCAGGCCGCGCCATGCTGGTCAAGAAGGCCCAGACGATTCCTATCGAGTGCATCGTCCGCGGTTATCTGACCGGTTCGGGCAAGAAGACCTATGACGAGAACGGCACCGTTTGCGGCATCCAGCTGCCCGAGGGTCTAACCGAGGCCTCCAAGCTTCCCGAGCCGCTGTTCACGCCGTCCACGAAGGCCGAGATCGGCGACCACGACGAGAACATTTCGTTCGAGCGTTGCTGCGAGATCGTGGGTGAGGATGTCGCCGCGCAGATTCGCGACCTGTCCCTCAAGATTTACAAGGCTGCCGCCGAGTATGCAGCGACCCGTGGCATCATCATTGCCGACACCAAGTTCGAGTTCGGTGTCATCGATGGCAAGGTTACGCTGATCGACGAGTGCCTAACGCCCGACTCCAGCCGTTTCTGGCCCGCCGCCAGCTACGAGGAGGGCAAGATTCAGCCCAGCTACGACAAACAATTCGTCCGCAATTGGCTCAAAGCCAACTGGGATATGACGGGGGAGACCCCGCACCTGCCCGCCGAGGTCATCGATGGCACGTCCGAGCGCTATCGCGAGGCCTTCCAGATCATCACGGGCTCCCAGTTCACAAGCATGAAGGAGAACGCATAAGTGAGTACCCGTAGCGCCACGAACAAGCGCACGCAATCCCACGAAGTTACCGGGGTTGCGCGCAAGTCCGCCGCATCTGCTAAGCCCGCCCGCCAGGCAGCGAGCTCCGTTCGCGTCGTGCCGGCATCATCCAAGGCACGCCGCAAGGAGCTCGAGAAGGGCGAAAACCTGGAAGGTCTTTCCAAGGAGGAAAAGCGCGCCCGCAAGGCCAAACAGCGCGCCCGCGAGGATCGCATCTACACGGTGTCGAATATCCTCCTCAAGCAGGATGAGGACTACACCAAGCGCCGCCGTATCTGGTGGGCCGTGCTCGCCATCGGCATGGTGCTCGTCGTGGCAATTTGGGCTTCGCTCTACTTCGCTCCCGGCGGCACGGTGTCCAGCCCCGTCCAGATGGTCGGCATCGTTTTGTCCTATGTCATCATTCTGGGTGACTTTATCTACGACTTCGTTCGTATCCGTCCCCTGCGCAACATGTACCGCACGCAGGCCGAGGGCATGTCCGAGAACAAGCTCAACGCTCTTATCGAGCGCGCGGCTGCCGAGGAGGACAAGAAGGACTCCAAGAAGAAGTAGCGTTTGTATTCATACATATCGCTAAGATATAAGGCGCGTCGTTTTAGCGGCGCGCCTTTTTACTGTTCTATAGATAGATGGAGTGGCACATGATTCGAGCTGCCCTGACGGTCGAAGAAGCTCTGGAGGGCATGAAGGCCCTGGAGCCCAAGATTAAAAACTATGCGCGCCTGGTTGTCCGCAAGGGCGTAAACGTCAAGCCCGGACAGGAGGTTGTCGTTCAGTCTCCGGTCGAGTGCGCGCCCTTTGCCCGCGTGGTGGTCGCGGAGGCTTATGCCGCCGGCGCTGGCCACGTGACGGTCATTTGGGCCGATGATGCCGTGACGAGGCTCACGTACGAGCATGTCGATAAAAGCTATTTTGAGCAGACACCCGAGTGGAAGCGCATGCAGCTGGATTCCTTGGCCCAGGATGGTGCCTGCTTTATCTTTATCGAGGGTGCGGATCCCGCGGCTCTCAAGGGTATCGATCCCGCCAAGCCCGCTGCAGCTTCTAAGGCAAGGAACACGCAGTGCAAGGTCTTCCGCCGTGGACTGGACTACAACATCAACCCGTGGTGTATCGCCGGCGCTCCGGTCGTGGCTTGGGCGCACGAGGTGTTCCCGGGAGACGCCGATGAAGTTGCAATCTATAAGCTGTGGAATGCGATTCTGCACACCGCTCGTGCCGATGGCCAGGACCCGGAGAGCGACTGGGAGCTTCATGACGCGGCGTTCGAAAAGAACTTGCGCTTCCTGAACGACAATCGTTTTGACTGCCTGCATTACACCACGGCAAATGGAACCGATCTGACGATTGGCATGACGAAGGGTCACGAGTGGGCCGGCGGCAAGGGTAAGACGCCCGATGGACATCCCTTCTTCCCCAACATTCCCACCGAGGAAGTCTTCACTTCGCCCGATCGCATGCGCGCCGACGGTATCGTGTACTCGGCCATGCCGCTCATCCACCACGGCAATAAGGTCGCCGATTTTTGGATTAAGTTCGAGGGCGGCCGCGTGGTGGGCTACGACGCCCGCGTGGGCAAGGCAACGCTTGCGAGCATCATCGAGACCGACGAGGGTGCCGCTCATCTGGGCGAGGTCGCGCTCATTTCCAAGAACACGCCGATCCGCGAAAGCGGCATCCTGTTCTATGACACGCTCTATGACGAGAACGCTAGCTGCCACCTTGCGCTGGGCGTCGGCTTCCCCGAATGCATCGAGGGAGGGTACGACATGTCCAAGGAGGAGCTCCTGGAGCATGGCGTTAACGTCTCGAGCACGCACGTCGATTTTATGATCGGCACGGACGACATCGATATTACGGGCATTACGCCTGATGGACGTGAAGTTGTGATTTTCCAGAACGGCCAATGGAGTTGGGAATAGTCCCAGACCGTGGTACAATGCCATCCGCGGGCCGTTAGCTCAGCTGGCAGAGCAGGGGACTTTTAATCCCAAGGTCCAGGGTTCGAACCCCTGACGGCCCACCATAGAATAGAAAAGCGACTGGCGGACGCCGGCCGCTTTTTTGTTGCCGCGACATGGGTTCGAACCCGTCGGGGCTCGGAGCTGAGTAAACGCGTGAGCGTTTGCCAGCGCAGCGCGCAAGGCGCGAAAGCGCCGCAGCGGCCGCCTGCGGAGCAGGCTGAACCCCTGACGGCCCACCCAAAGAAAGGAAAACAAAATGGAAACAGATAGATACGGAATTAGCGGCAGCACATTAAAGATAATAGCAGCCATTTCGATGGTTCTCGATCATGTAAGCAGGATCGTCCTGACCAATGGAATCATGACTCACGCATCGTACAGTCAGATATCAGACGAACAGTGGGCGATTCTAAGCGAGGCTTCGGATGTGCTTCATGTTCTTGGCAGAATTGCATTTCCCTTATTTTGCTTTTTGATAGTTGAGGGATTTTTGCATACTCATGACATAAAGAAGTACCTGCGAAATATGCTTGTCTTCGCAATCATTGCGGAGCCCATATACGATTTCGTTCAAACCGGGCAACTATTCGACCTTCGGCAACAAAATGTTATGTGTGAGCTCCTGCTTTCCTTGGTCTTTTTGATTATTCTGGAAAAGATACGAAGCCTTTCAAAATGGAAGAGATGCATCGCAGAAATTGCTCTGATTGTTTTGACAGCACTGGCAGCTGAATACACTAAACTAGATGGCGGTGTGTATGGCATTCTGCTTGTGGCTGCATTCTATTTATTCCACGACAGCAAGGGCAAGATGTTCTTTGCTGCAGTATGCGCAGTGCTCCTTTCGTCATGCCATATAGTTGGCGGCGGATTTGAGCTTGCTGCGGCTAATGTACTTAATCCTGATGTTGCTGCCGCGGTTGTTTCGTTGCTGCTTATCAATTTTTATAATGGCAAGCGAGGGCTGAGGCTGAAATACTTCTTCTACATTTTCTATCCGGCACATCTTGCTCTGCTTTATGGTGTCTCACTTATTGCTTTGAACTGTCTTTAAAAACTCTCAAACAAGTCTCTGAAAGCAGAAACAAATTGACCCTAAGACTGCTTGTGAATTTCAGGAAGACCTGAGAGATGCGAGGATAGACAACGAGGGCTGCAGAAAGATGCTTCTCAGTTTTCTGGCGGATTGCATGTATCTGTATGAGGATCACTTCCACACACTCATGGATAACAGTGATAAACACGGCAGATCCTCAAAACATGAGGCCGCGGAGGTCAAACGATGCTTCGAAAGCATGAATGGCAGCGAGAAAATGAGTTCGGAAGCACCCTCTGGATGCTCCAGCATAGAATAGAAAGCGATCGGCTCCGGCTGGTCGCTTTTTAGTTGACGGTGCACGGGTTCGAACCCGAACTTCTCTATATATAAGATATATAAGAACGCTTGGCGAACAAAACCCGCCTTTTACCGACGGGAAACAAATAGCTCATGCTTTTGGAGTAAAGTGGCGCTCCAGAGATGACCGATGCCTTAACACCTATAAACCAGCTGGTCATCGCCAATATCAGAAGCTGCTGCTTCGAATGCGGTCTCAGTGAAGCAACTGAGGGTTCTATTCATTTGTGAACAAAATATGGAGTGCGCGATTCCCGCCCCCGGCGCCCCTCCGGTCT
>DXMJ01000010.1:0-19691 GCA_019414265.1 Collinsella sp.
TTATAGAACAGCATGGTCGCGGGCAGCTCCTCCTGCTGCGTCACGGCAAAGATAAAGGCCTTCATGAGCTTGTGGCCCAGCTCGTCGTCGCCGCGGCCCATGCAGTCGGTGTAGACGGAAATGACGAGCTTGCCCTTGCCGGCGCTAGCATCGCAGAAGGCAGCGCCATCCTGCTCGGGATCAGCCACGGCAACGGCGCCAGAGGTCGCCACGGTCACGTGCCACTCGGCGTCAGAAACCTTCTCGACCGAGGCCGTGCAGCCCTTCTCCTGCGCCATCTTGGAGATGTTCTTGACGGCGGTCTCGTTATCGACCGAGGTCACGACAACGCCCTCACCATCGAGCTGCTTGAGCGCCTTGAGCGTCTTGACGACGGGCAGCGGGCAGGCATCGCCCATGGCGTTGACTTCAATCTTAGTAGACATAGCTACATCCTTTCGAAAGAGACCGCCCGGATAGACGGGCGGTCGCATAGACAGTTTTTCTTAACGCACAACGCGAACGGCAGGACCGCCCGGCACCGGCTCGCACACGCGACCGATTGTGGCGGCAACGCGCCCCTCGGCATGTAAACGACGCGCAAGCTCATCCACATCCGCCGCGGGCGCCGCGATAAGCAGGCCACCCGATGTCTGTGGATCGTACAGCGCATCCAACACACCCGGCTCCAGGTCCTCGTCGGCGGCCACACGCGGGCCAAAGAAGTCCTGGTTGCGGTAGGAGCCCGCGGGGATAATGCCCAGACGCGCCATGTCGAGCACCTGGTCAAAGAGCGGCACCGCCCCCGACACAAGCTCAATCTGCACACCTGAGCCCTCGGCCATCTCGCACGCGTGCCCGATCAAGCCAAAGCCCGTAATGTCGGTGCAGCCGTGAAGTTCGAGCCCCTCGGCCAGACGAATCGGCGCCTCGTTGAGGGTGCACATCGAGTCAAACATGGCTGCGGCCTCGTCCTGCTCGATAAGCTCGCCCTTAATGGCCGTGGTGATGATGCCCGAGCCCACCGGCTTGGTGAGCAGCAGTACATCACCCGGGCGCGCCCCACCGTTGGCAAGCATGCGGTCGAGCTGCACAAAACCCGAGACGGACAGGCCGTACTTGGGCTCATCGTCGTTGATGGTGTGGCCGCCCGCGATGGTGCAGCCCGCCTCGACGCACTTGTCGGCGCCGCCCGCCAAGATCTGACCGGCCACCTCCACCCCTAGGCAGCTGGGGATGCAGAGCAGGTTCATGGCATGCGAGGGAGTGCCTCCCATGGCGTAGATGTCCGACAGCGAGTTGGCGGCGGCGATCTGGCCAAAGAGGAAGGGGTCGTCCACCATGGGTGGGAAGAAGTCGACGGACTGCACGAGGCCCAGGTTCTCCCCCACCTTGAAGACGCTCGCATCGTCGGAGGTATCGAACCCCACGAGCAAGTTGTCATTATGCACATTGGGCAAATCGCCCAGGACCTGGGCGAGGGCTCCGGGAGCCAGCTTGGCGGCTCAACCGCTCGCGGCCGTCATAGACGTGAGCTTAATCTGATCGTCAGCCATCGATACCTCCTCTCATCGGTCAATCATTTTCTCCCAGTATACGCATGAATGCGAGCCGACGGCGGATGCATTAATTGAGCGCCTGTGCGCGAATCGCCGCGCCGATCGCTCCGGCAAAGCGAGCCTGGGGCGAGGTGGTCACCGGCGACCCCAGTAGCTCGCCCAACCGCTCCACCACGAAGGCGTTCTCGCACAGGCCACCGGTCAGGTAGTACGGGGCGCCCGCGGCCTGCCCGGCCATGGTCGCCACGCGCGAGACCACGCTGTCGATCACGCCACGCGCAATGTTCTCGCGCGGCTCGCCACGACCGATCAGGCTGATGACCTCGCTTTCGGCAAACACCGTGCACATGCTGGAAATCTTGGTAGGCTCGCCGGAACGTGCCAGATCGGCCATCTGCTGCTGGGAAATACCTAGGCGGTCGGCCATGATCTCCAAAAAGCGCCCCGTGCCGGCGGCGCACTTGTCGTTCATGGCAAACTTGGCCACTCGGCCACTTTTAAGCTGAATGACCTTGGTGTCCTGACCGCCCACGTCGATCACGGTGCCGTGATCGCCAAACAGGCGCACGGCACCGGTACCGTGGCAGGTAATCTCGGTCACGACCTTGTGCGCATAGGGCACGGCGACACGACCGTAGCCGGTCGCGACCACGCGCACGTCGTCGGCCGTCACGTCGTAGCCGGCCGCTGCCAGCGCCTCGCGCAGCCGCTCGGAAGCATCGACCGAGGAAAACCCGGTTGGCTGCACGCACGTCCACGCCACCGAACCCTCCCCATCGACCACAGCAGCCTTAGCCGCCGTAGACCCGATATCAATCCCGATCCCTATCATGGCTCTCTCCCAATCTAAACATCAAAGACAGCGGCGCGTTCAGGCGCCTTAGCTCTAGGTTTCTCAGGTGCCGGAGATTGTCCCGAAAGAGGAGCGCAGCGTACTTTGGGTACGCAAGCGACGGTTTGAGGGGCAAGATCCGGTGCCTGAGGAAGCTAGAGAGTTTCGATAAAGGCAGCGATGCGCGTCTCGATCTGGCCCATGTCGCCGTTGCTGTGGTCGGTCTCGATCTTCATGTACGGAATACCCGCACCCTCGACGGCCTCCTGCATGCGCGCACTCTCCACGTTAAAGGTGTGGCACGCCTGGAGCACGCTCTCCACTACGCCATCGACGTGATACTTCTCGCACATGGCCAGCGTGTTTTCCATACGGCCGTCGTTGGGAGTCATGACCGAGCAGTTGATATCCAGGTAGCGGTCGGCGATGGCGCGCAGGATGTCGGGAGCCTCCGGGTCGACCATCATGGCCGCCGTGCGCTCGCCCGAACAGTCGTCCATGCACACAACCACACCGCCGTTGGACTCGATGGTGCGGCCGATCTTATTGATCACGCCGCCCACCGGGCAACCGGTGATCAGAATGCGCTTGGCATCCGCCGCAACCGGGCGCTCGCCCGCGCCGTAGGCCTCGCGCAGCTTGACAACCTTTTGCTCCAGCTGCTGCGTATAGGCCTCGATATCAAAGCTGAACGTACCGGCAAACATGGTGCTCATCAGGTCGACGCCGCTCATGGCCGCCGGCTGGTTGGCCTGCAGCGCAAACATCTCGAGCTGGGCAGCACGCAGGCGATTGCGACGACGGACGGCGGCGCGCAGGTCGTCATCAGTAATCGTAATACCGTAGAAGTTCTCGAGCTCCTCCTTGAGCAGGCGGCACTCCTCGTACCAGCCTTCACGCTCGTAGGCGCGATCGCGACCCTGCGGCAGGTGCAGAATGTGCGTGCGCTTGAGCTCGTTGAGTAGCTCGTACATCTTCTTCTTGCCATCGCAGGTGGTCTCGCCGATGATCATGTCGCTAAAGTACGTAAACGGGCACTTTTGCGAATAGGCAAAACCGTACGTCGACTTGATGAGCGGGCAGAGGTTTGCCGGCAGCACCTTCTCGGCCTCGGGAATCACCTCATCGGACGTACCGCACAGAGCGACACTTGCGGCCCCCGCGGCATCGATAATCTCGAGTGGCGTATAGCTGCACAAAAAGCCGACCAGGCGATTACCCGCCTGCTTATATTCCTTAACGCGAATAAACGCCGCTTTGCGCTGCTCGTTGAACTCCTCAAACGTGCGCGGCAACGGCTGCTCAATATTTTCCGACATATAACTCCTAAACCTTTTAACCAACCAAGGAAACAGCTTTCCCGGGTGCCCGAGGTTGCCGTAAATGAGGAACACCGCGTACTTTGGTACGCAAGCGACGGTTTGAACGGCAAGATCGGGTGCCTGGGGAAGTCACCGAGACGGATAGCCCTAAATGGTTTCCAAGAAAGCTTCAATGCGCGTCTGCAATTGCCCCGCGTCCTCGCCGGCGTAGTCGGTGGTGATGTGCATAAACGGAATGCCGGCCTCCTCGGCAGCTTTCTCCACGGCGAAGGACTCCATTTCGTAGAGTGTGCAGAACTGCAAGGCCACGTCGACGATGCCGTCGGCATGCAGGTCGTGCGCCATCTGGACGATGTCCTTCATACGCTGGTCGTTGGACGTAAAGACGGCGCAGTTAATCTTAAAGTAGCGCTCGGCGATGGCATCGAGCATCTCGTCGACCGTCTCGCCGGTCTCGTCGACCAGGTCCTTGTAGTAGCGCGAGCCCGTGCAGGACTCCTCGCCCACCACGACGCCGCCGGCCTTCTCGATGAGGTTGAATAGCTTCCAGTTGGGCACGGCCATGGGCGTACCGGTGTACAGGATGCGCTTGGTCCCCTTGGGCGCCACGCCCTCGCCGGCCTCGACACGCTGCTCGCACTCAGCCGCCATATCGTTAATGGCTCCGGTCAGACGCGGCGTGTCGTCCATAAAGGCGGCCTGAACGGTCAGCAGGCTATCGAGACCGCTGATGGGCGCCGGATCGGCAGCGCGCGTGGCAGCGAGACGCTGCAGGGCGCGGCGTTTCTCATTGACGGCATGGATGGCGGCCTTCAGACGCTCGGGCGTGATCGTGACGCCGCACTCTTCCTCGATCTTGGCGGCGAGCTTCTTGACCTCGGCCTTCCAGGTCACGAGCGTCGACTCGTCGTGTACGTTGGGAATGTCCATGACGTACATGTTCTTTTGCGTGGCAAAGAACTCGTAGGCTTTCTTCTTACCGTCGCAGGTGTTCTCGCCGACTACCAAGTCGCTCGACTCGATGTAGGGGCAGACCTCGCCCAGCTTAAAGCCGGCAAAGCTCTTGATAAGCGGACAGGTGTTGCGCGGCAGATGCTCCTCGACCTTATCGGTTGCCCAATCGGCACCCGAGCACAGACCCACGGGGATACCGTCGCAGGCGAGCACAATCTCCTCGGGCACGTAGACGCAGAACGAGCCCACGATCTTGGTGGCCTCGCCGGCCTCCTTCTTGTCGAGCATCTCCTTAATGCGGCCGCTATGGATGTTGGTGGCCACAAAGTCCAGGTAGGACGTGGACTTGGGACGGTTGTTCTGCGTCAGGAACATATCGCCGTACATCTGGCCCACGGCGCCCAGCAGCATATCGTGGTCGGCAAGATTCATGCCGAGGCTCTCCCACATCGGATGGAAATCGAATTCTTCAGCCATGACGGTTCCCCTCTCGAACCAAAAATGAATAGCTACGGTATTTCTGCACGGTGGGTGGCGAAAACCCAGCCGTGCTCAAACCCGGAATTTTGGGGAACCCGCTTTGAGGTCGATTATTTAGTTGTGCGTCGTCTCTCCCGGAGCCGTGAACACACCTGCTCATATGCGGCTCCGAGCCATATACAGGGCGCGCGCGGCAACGCGGCGAATGTATGTCGTCTGCGGCATGTGCGCACCCTCCTTTACAAGTTGAGGTCAACTATATCAGCGGTCATCGACCATGCGAACGCCGTTGACATTCGTACGACAGCGTCGTGTGCCGTCGTTTAATAATTAATCATCTTGATTGATAAGAGTTTGTCATCCCTCATTCGGCGAGCGGCAAGACAAAGCCGCCGAGGCTTATATCCCCGACGGCATTACCCGGCGCTATCGACAAACCAAGTGGATCCTACTCGCATCGAAGTGCATGCGCAGCGTCTCGCCTGCTTGCGGCAGCTCGTCGACAGGCGCGCCCACCTTGTTGACCTTCCACTGCAGACGCGTGGGCGCATCAGCACGCGGCACGTCCAGCAGCACCAGGCGCTCAAAGCGCGAATCGCTCACACGAGCCACGTGCAAATCATAGCTGTTGCGGCCCCGCTCCGCGCGATTGTCAACATGGAAGTAGCTTGCGCGAATGCCCAGGTACGCCACGTTATCGGGAACCACGCGGCCCACGTTAAAGGTCATGCCCCAGTCCAGGGCCTCAACTTCTTCGTCGCCGATCTTGCGCGCCCGGCTTGTGTTCTTGCAGCCCGTCAGGCGCAGTGCCGCCAGCGTCTGCGGACGGCGGACCACGTCCTCGATGGAGCCGATCTCCTCAACCTGCCCGTCGTGCATCACGCAGATGCGCTGGCAGAGGCGGCACGCCTCGTCGATGTCGTGGCTCACGTAGAGCACGGTACGGTTGCATGCATCGAACAGGTCGAGCATGTTCTGCTCGAGGGCGCTCTTGAGGTACGCATCGAGCGCGCTCATGGGCTCGTCGAACATAAAAATGCCCGGATGCGCCGCCACCATGCGGGCAAGCGCCACACGTTGTTGCTGACCGCCCGAGAGTCGCGCGGGATAGCGGTCGGCAAAATCGGCCAGACCGAAAATGCCCAGATAGCGCTCGGCAAGTTTTTTGCGCGCCGCGGCGTCGCCCGCGTCCTTTACGCCGGCACATACGTTATCGGCCACCGTCATGTTAGGAAACAGCTGATAGTTTTGGAACAGTAGGGCGCATTTGCGCTCCTGGGGCGACAGGTTGATGCCCGCCGACGAGTCAAAAAAGGTCACGCCGTTGACGATGATCTTGCCCTCGTCAGGCATCTCCACACCGGCAATGCAGCGCAGCGTACAGCTCTTGCCGCAACCCGAGGCGCCCAGCAGCGCCACGCGCTCCTCGCCAGCCACGAGCTGAATGTCGAGAGTAAAGCCGGGATAGCGCTTTTTGATATCCAGGACAAGCGACACGGCCTATCGACCTCCCTTCGAGACGGCGTCATCGTGCATGAGCTCGGCCAGCGCCTCGCGATCGATACGCAGCGCATCGCCGCCGACTGGGTCGAGCGAATCGGCCTGGCCACCCAGCTGCTTGGCCTGCTTGCGCTCCGCACGGGAAAGGCCCCGCTCGCGGTACTTTTGCGAATGAGCGGTGTAGATATTGATGAACAGAATGACCAGGAAGCTGAACGCAATTACGACCACGACCCAAAAGAGGGCCACCGACGTATTGCCGCCCATCCATTCAAAGTAAATCGCAATCGGAATGGTCTGTGTAATGCCGGCATAGTTGCCCGCAAAGAACAGCGTGCAGCCAAACTCGCCCATCGCGCGGGCAAAGGCGAGCACCGTGCCCGCTGCGATTGAGGGCCAACCAAGGGGCATCATAAGCTTGGTAAAGATGCGACGCTCGGACCAGCCAAGCGTGCGCGCCGCATCGAGCATCTGCGTGTCGAGGCTCTCAAAGGCACCGAGCGCCGTACGGTAGACCAGGGGAAACGACACCACCACGGCAGAGATCACCGCCGCCGGCCACGTAAAGACAATCGAGATACCGTGCGCGATAAGCCACCGGCCCACCCCAGTCGAGCGGCCAAACAGCATGAGGAGCAAAAAGCCGCAGACCGTGGGCGGCAGCACCATAGGAATCGTAAAGACCGAATCGAGCAGGCCCTTGATGCGACTCGAGGTACCCATAGTCTTCCACGCGGCGAACAGGCCCAGCGCAAAGGAGATCAGCAGGGCAAGGCCGCACGTTTTAATGGACACCCAAAACGGGCGATAGTCGATGTCGCCCAAAAAGGAGGCCAGAGAGGTCAAGGGGCCCTGCTCATCCCGCAACACGACAGACGATGCTTCTACCATTTGAGCGCTATCAAGCCAACGCGCGCCGCTCTTGGCATCACCCGAGGCTGATGCGATCACCACATAGCGGTCCCCATCCGCACCTCGTTCGTCAAAGCCATAGGTATACCCGCCGGCATCAAACGTTGTTTCCGCCGTAACATACCAAGGAAGATCCACGTCCCCTAGCTGCGCACCTCCCATGCAGTTTGCGCTGTCGAGTTCACAGACGAGGGCTTTGAGACCCGATACGCACTCGTTGTCCTGCGGATCCAATCCAAACTTCTCGACCGCCTTGGGCGATATCCACACCACAACGCGATCGGCAGCAGGCGCCACCACAAGGTCCACGTCCTCGTCAACGGGAAACCGGTAGCCTTCGGGCTGGCCTTCCATGGCACGAGCGGTCCCCTTGGCCAACCGCTCAAAACCCTCGATCCCATAGGAAAGCCCATGAGCGGTCGCAGCAACCTGGGCCCCGTCCTCAGCATCCCCAGCCAACGCAAATCCCGGCACACAGCAAAGCGCGAAGGTCAAAGCACAGGCGACAAGCATGCGGAATCTATTAAGCACGAAAAGCTCCAAGCGAATACAAGGACGGAGTGAAACACAAAACGATGGAATTATCGCGCCAAGCCGCACTACGCGGAAAGCTCAAAGCCGTACTTAGCCCAAATCTTCTGAGCTTTCTTGTTGGTCAGACAAAAGTCGATGAACGCCTTGGCCTCGTCGGCGTGCTCGGAACTCTCTGCAACGGCACCCGGATACACGATGGGCTTGTGCGAATCCTCGGGGCACACGAAGGCCTCCTCGATGCCGTCGTAGCGGTAGATGTCAGAGCTGTAGACAAAACCGGCCACGCAATCGCCTGTGGACACATAGGCGGCGGCGGTGCCCACCTTATCGGCCAGTACGACCTTGTCGGCGATCTCGGGAGCATACTCGCCGTCGTCGCCCTCGGTGCCGGTGTAGAGGCCCACGGAGGCCAGGGCCTGGTTGGCGTACTTGCCGGCGGGAACGGTCTTGGCGTCGCCAATGGCGATCTTGCCGTCCAGATTCGCGACGTCGTCGATGACCTCGACCTTGGTGTCGGAGCCCTCGGCGCGAATGATCACAAGGTCGTTGACGAACATATCCTCACGGGTGTCGGCATCGACGAGTCCGGCGGCCTCGGCGTCGTCCATGGTGCCCTTGGAGGCCGTGATGAGTACGTCAACCGTGGCACCGGCACGCATCTGCTCGACAAGGTCGCCGGAGGCCTTAAACTGCGTGTCGGCAAACGTGGTACCGGTCTGGTCGGTGTAGAGCTCCTGGACCTCGGGAAGGGCCTTCTCAAGTGAGTTGGCAGCAAAGACCTGAAGCTCGACAGCTTTCTTGGAAGATGCCTTAGCAGAACCGGTAACAGATCCGGCCGGCTCGGACGCCTTGTTGCTCGAGCAGCCGGCAAGCCCAAGACCGGCAGCGGCGACAGCAGAAAGCGAGACGAATCCGCGGCGAGAAACCATATCGAACATGTTCAACCCTTTCGGATCTTGTGCCCGGGTACCCCACCGCGGGCTTTAATCTGCAATCAGATTATACTTCTGCGAGAATAATGATAGTGAGAAATTATTCTCGCCAGAGAATATAGTTTCGAGTTGCCATACACCTTGGCGTCGCTTCGGCGGAAAACAAAGGCGGAGCAGCCGTTCAGGTCGCCCCGCCGCAGGTAAACCGCTTATTTGGCGTGCCCGCCGCCCGCCGTCATTTGGGCCGCATGCTCCAGCTGGTCGCTCACGGCCTCCCAGCTTTCGCGGGCCGCTTTCGTAGATCCCGGAAAGTTGATGACAAGTGTATACCCACGCTGCATGCACACGGCGCGCGAGAGCATAGCGCGGCGTGTCTTGGTCATGGAATACGCACGGATTGCCTCTGCAATACCCGGCACATCGCGGTCGCAGACGGCACGCGTCGCCTCGGGTGTCACGTCGCGCATCGAAAGCCCCGTGCCGCCACAGGTGAGCACGACATTGGCGTGGCACGCATCGGCGGCTTCCACAATGGCATCACCGATTTCGCTGACGTCGTCGCGCACGACCACATGCGAGGCGACCGTCCATCCCTGCGCCTCGATAAGTTCCTCGAGCGCGACACCCGCCTCGTCCTGCGCAAAATCGCGCGTATCCGAGCACGTCACGATCGAAATCTTCAACTCCATAGCGTTCCCCCTATAGCACCGTTCCCTCGGGCAGGTCGACGCGAACAACGTCCACGACATCTCCCGCCCTGAGCTCGCACGGTCCTTCGTCAATACACAGCAGGCAGTTCGCACGCTGCATAGTTCCAAGCAGCGCCGAATTCTGCGTCTTGGCCTCGGTCACCAGCAGCTCACCGGTCTCGGGGTCGCGCAAAACCGTCGCGCGATCGAAGAAGCGTCGGTCCTGGCGCTTCTTCACGCCGTGCGTCAATATCGCCTGCTGCACGGGACGCGCACCCTCGGCAAAGCCGCGCATCTTGCGAATCGCCGGGCGGGCGAGCATCTCAAAGCCCACGTATGCCGCCGCGGGGTTGCCCGAAAGCCCCAGATAGGGCTTGCCGCCGAGCAGGCCAAACGTAATGGCTTTGCCGGGACGCAACGAAATGCGATCGAACAGCACCTCGCCCTCGCGCCGAACCAGCGCCGTCACGTAGTCATAGTCGCCTGCCGAGGCGCCACCGCTCGTAATGACAAAATCGCACTCCTGCACGGCACGATGCACCAGCTCGGCAATCGCCTGCTCATCATCGGGCGCAATGCCGTAGAACACGGGCTCGGCGCCGGCATCGAATGCCTCGGCCATTAACGCCGAGGAGTTGGAATCGCGAATCTGACCGCGCGCCGGCAGCTCACCCGGCGCGACCAGCTCCGTGCCCAGCGAGATAATGCCCACACGCGGCGCGGCATGCACCTTCACGCTCGCATAACCGGCGCTCGCCAACAAGCCGGCGCCCGCCGGAGCCACGACCTCGCCAGCGCGCATCACGACATCGCCGGCATGGGCCTCCTCGGCGGCAGAGCGAACGTTCTCCCCTACCTTGGCAGGCGCCGAGAAGCGAACGCGCGAGCCCTCGTTGCCGTCGCCATCGAGTACGTCGACGATCTCGTACTTCACCACGGCATCGGCACCTTCGGGTACCGGCGCGCCCGTCATGATGCGGACCGTCTCGCCCGCGCCGATTGTGTCCTCAAACACATGGCCCGCGGCCTCGTGTCCGATAACGTCGAGCGTCACCGGCGCCTCGTCAGACGCCTGCGCCAAGTCCGCCGAGCGCACGGCATATCCGTCCATAGCGCTGTTGGCAAACGGCGAGATGTCGATATCGGCCACCGCATCCTCGGCCAAGGGAAGACCGGCGGCCTGCCACACGGGAATCTCGATGAGATCCGTCGGAGCAACGTGCGACAAAACAATCGATTGCGCATCCTCCAGCGGTATGAGTTTCTCTGCCATATGCACCTCTTAATGCCACGGCGCACAACAAGGGCGCCGATTCATTATGCTTGTCTCAGTATAATCCCCCCGACGCACGACCGTGACTCGGCCTGTACCCGCAAATACACCTGTCGGTTGCAGGCCGCGAAACAGAATGGAAACCAACCCACCGGCTCGTCGCGTTTACCGCGTTTTATAATGCTCGTGTTGCAACCCAAAAGAGGAACGTATGGCTCATAACGACAAACCCGAAAGCGCTAACGAGGCGCAGGATCATTCCCAGCCGCTCGACGACGGCGGCTTCTTCTCCCTTAACGACGTCATCATGGCAGGCAGGCAACAGCTCACCCGCTCCGAGCATCTCTTGGCTGCCGACACGCGCCGCAACGCCCGCAACCTACTCGCGAGCGCCAAGCTGCTCGCACTCGTCGTCATCGTCTCGCTCGCCATGGGCGTTGCCGCTTGGGCGTTTTTGGCCTCGCTGAATATCGCGACCGACTATCGCGAGCACCATGCATGGGTCTACACCTTGCTTCCCGTTGTGGGCGTTGCCACCGCATGGGTGTACAAAAACCACGGCCTTGCCGCCAAACGAGGTAACAACCTGGTCATCGACTCCGCTCTGGGCACACGCCTCATCCATATGCGCATGGCCGTCCTCACCTTCGTCTGCTCCACGCTCACGCACCTAACGGGCGGATCGGCCGGTCGCGAGGGAGCCGCGGTACAGATTGGCGGCACCATCGCCAGCAACATCTCGAGCCTCGCCCACCTCAAAAAGCATGACCACCACGACCTCATGCTCGCCGGCATCTCGTCCGCCTTTGGCGCCGTATTCGGTTCGCCCCTTGCCGGAGCTTTCTTTGGCATGGAGATGTGCTTTATCGGCAAGATCGACTACACCGCGGGCATCTACTGCCTGGTCGCCTCGTTTACCGGCTACTTTACGTCGCTTGCCTTGGGAACCGAGTACGAGACGAATGTCATCGCCAGCGTTCCCAACATGACACCACGGACGGTTGTCATCGTTGTTATCAGCGCCATTATCTTCGGCCTGACGGCACGCCTCTTTGCCTGGTCGGTTCGAACCGTCAAAAGCCTGTACAGTCGCTTTATCACCAATTACCTCGTCCGCGCACTCATAGGCGCACTCGTGGTTTTGGCCGCCTATGCCCTCCTCGACGCCTGGAACTACGCCGGCCTTTCCACGTGGCTTTCCGGCGCCGGATTTGCAGGCAACACCACCCTGGCGGACGCAGCCATCAAGTTGGTCGTCACAGCGCTTACCCTGGGCGCGGGCTTCCAAGGCGGCGAGGTCACGCCCCTGTTTGGCATCGGTGCGGCACTCGGTGGCTGGATCGGTTGCCTTACCGGGCTTGACCCCAGTTTTCTGGCGGCTCTCGGCATGCTCGGCGTGTTCTGCGCCGGCCTCAACGTGCCCATCACCACCTGCATGATGGCCATCGACCTGTTCCACGGCACGGCCGCCGGGTTCTTTGTCATCGTGGCCTTTATCAGCTACCTAACCGGCGGACACCGCGGCGTGTACCCCGCCCAGCGCATCATCTCACCCAAGCGCCGCTCGCTTATTGTGGATGAGGGCGGTACGGTAGCGGATGCTATCGAGCGCCACAACGACCTGATAGAGTAGATGTAATAATCGCCGTGCAGCCACAATCGGGGGCAATTCGACCTGAGCGCGACCGCACCGTCATGTCACACGCCGGGAGTCGCCCCATGCACGCAACTGCTTTTGGTCGCACGCTCATCATCGCCAACCCAGCCGCCCAGTCGGGTGCGGCGCGCGAAGTTGCCGAGCGCCTGCAACGCTTTTTGGACATGACTGCACGCGCATCCCAGTTTGACCTGGTGCTGACTGAGCGCATGGGACATGCCAAGGAGCTTGCCGCACAGGCTCAGGGCTATCGTACCGTTATCGTACTCGGCGGCGACGGCGTGATCCACGAGGTCGTCAACGGGCTTATGACGCAAAAGGAGAACGCCCGCCCCGCTCTTGCCGTCCTGCCCGTAGGTTCCGGCAACGATTTTGCCCAAACGCTCGGCATCGATGATTTCTCCGGCAAGAATTTTGGCGCGCTGCTCACCTGCGAGCTGCAGCGTCAGGACATCGGGCGCATTCGCTCATGGAACCCCGCAAGCGGCAGCGGCGAGGCAACCGTCGAGTACTACGACCAGACGCTTTCGGTCGGCATCGATGCCGCCATCGGTCTGGGCACCACCGAGTTGCGCAAAAAGACCGGCTTGACGGGCGCGCCGCTCTACACCCTCTCGGGACTTGAGCAGTTTGGCCTGCGCTATCGCAACTACCCCATGGCAGTCAGCTTTGACGGGGCGCTCGCCGAGCGCGTGAGGGCGATCATCATGGCGATTCAGCTGGGACCCACGTATGGCTCGGGCTATCGCATCTGTCCCGATGCCGATCCCTGCGACGGCATACTCGACGTCTGCTACGCCTGCGGCCCCGTTCCCCGCGCGGTCGCGCTTCCCATGTTCCTTTCGGCCAAAGATGGCCACCACACCAAGCTGCCACCGGTTCGCATGCGCCCCTGCCGCCATGCTGAGCTCACCTTTGAGGAGCCCGACTACCCCATCCAGGCCGACGGCGAGCCCGTTGTCGCCTCGCGCATCGAGGTCGACGTCCTTCCCGCCGCTCTCGAAGTCTGGCACCCCACCCGCTAGCCATCCCTAAGTTGCGGTGAAATAGGGACTGTTTATGCAGGTAAAGCCGGAAAACAATCCCTATTTCACCGCAACTTATGAGGAGATCATTCGTCGCTGCCCGGTTTGCGACGGTTGGCCTTTTTAATGGCGTTGAAGTGCTTATCATTGAGCCTGCGCTGGCGAGAGCGCTGGGGCACCTTGGTCTTTACGCGTCGACGCGGCGGACGGCCACGACGCTCAAGCTCTGCCCTCAGCTTACGCAGACAGCAGCTACGATTCTGAAACTGACTGCGGCTCTCGCGCGCCGTCACGACAATCCCCGTGGGCCCATGCTTCATGCGTACCGCCGAGTCCGTCGTGTTCACGCCCTGTCCGCCCGGACCCGTCGCGCGAAACACCTGCACTTCGCAATCGCGTGCCAACTCCTCGACCGACATCTCGGCATAGCGTGCATACTCGCTCCATCCCATCTTGTTCTCATCCATATCAACACCTCCCCTCATACAAAAAATGTGACAAAGGGACAGTCCCTTTGTCACATCGCATACCAATCGCTTGTGTTGCGAGCCTAGGCGAAGGTGATCTCGCCGTTCTCGCAGTCCATATCGGCGATACGGGCCAGGCTCTCAACGCGGAAGCCGCGCTTGCGGAGCTTATCGCCACCGCCTTGGAAGCCCTTCTCCACCGCAATGCCAATACCAGATACCTCGGCACCCGCAGCCTCACAGATCTTGATAAGACCCTCGAGCGCGCAGCCGTTGGCCAGGAAGTCGTCGATAATCAGGACCTTGTCGCCCTCGGACAGGAAGCGCTTGCCAACGATAACCGGGTACTCCTTCTGCTTGGTAAAGGAGTAGATGGTCGTGGCATACTGCTCGCCGTCGAGGTTGATGGACTGTGCCTTCTTGGCAAAGACCACCGGCACGCCACCAAAATGCTGGGCCGCAATGCAAGCCATGCCAATGCCCGAAGCCTCGATCGTCAGGATCTTGTTGATCTCGACACCCTCGAACAGACGGGCCCACTCGGCGCCCATATGGTCGAACAGCTCAACGTCGCACTGGTGGTTGAGGAAGGCATCAACCTTAAGGACGTTACCGGCCTTTACGATGCCGTCATGGCGAATACGATCCTCAAGCTCCTGCATGGCGCAACCCCTTCTCGCGGCAACGATACCGCGCGATTAATAAACCTTGTTCGATAGTCTACCACGGACCGACCCCCGCCCGCCCCACAAGCCGCATCGCACTATAAAGCTGCAAGACCAGTAGATAAGCCCGATTCTTGGCAAGCCTGCCACCACAAGCTAATGGCGGGCGCGCATCCTCACCAAACGCACCATGGCGAGCGCAAATCCCACAGCGGCCACAGCCATGAGCACGTAGAACACCGAGCGAAAGCCAAACAGGAACACATCCGGACGGCCTGCAACAAAACTGGTCACGGCCTCGCCCATCGCCATGCTCATCTGCCCATACAGGATATTCGACGCCACCGTAATGCCGAGTGCCATGCCGGCGTAGCGCGCCAAACTGCCCAAGCTGCCTGCAAAACCAAGTGCCTCGCGCGGGGCTGAACCCATATACAGCGAGTTGTTGGGGCTCTGGAAAATCGACGTACCGCACGACATAAATGCGACGCAGCACACGATCACAGGGATAGAAGAGCGCTCGTCGAGCGTGCTCACCGCGAAGAGGCCGCACACGTACACGCCCAGACCAACCGCCGTAGGACCCTCGCAGCCAACACGGTCCGAAACCGTTCCCGAAAGCGGGCCGATAAAGGCATTCACCATCGGCAGTGCCAAAAACAGCAGGCCCGAAACGTCAGACCCAAACCCATGAGCATCCTGAAAATAGAACGGCAGGATAAACTCGGATGCGCCAATGCCAACGAACACGATGAGCATGCAGGCAAGGTTGATGGTGAAGGCCGAATTTGCAAAACAGCGACGAGCGGCCTCGATCAGGGACATGGGGCGCTCGCCAGCCTCCGGCTTAACATGCGGCAGCGTGTAGAGCCCCACGATAAACGAGATGACGCCAATGGGTAGGTTGATGAGGAAGATGCTCTCCCAGGGAAAGCTTGCCACCAGCATACCGCCGAGCACGGGGCCACACATCATGCCGAGGGCCACGAAGGTCGCGAGAATACCCATAGCACGACCGCGCTCGCGCGCCGGAAACGACTCGGTGATGATACCCATGTTGTTGGCCATGGCCGCCGCGCAACCGATACCCTGAACAATGCGTGCCAGAATAAGAACCTCGAGCGAGGCCGAAAGGCCACAAAGCAGCGAGCCAACCGTAAAGACGATGACGCCCAGCTGGAACACATTCACCTTGCCGCGCACGTCGCCCAGACGGCCAAACGGCAACATAGCCACGCAAGTCGCAAGCAGATACACCGAGCTTACCAGCTGGATGCGATCGAGGCCCACGCCCAGCTCCTTTTGCATCACGGGCAGCGCCACGGTCACGACGGTCGAATCCAGACACACCATAAACGTCATGATGAGCACGGTAAACAGAATCGCCCATTTATTCTTGCCATGGGTGTCGCCCTCAAGGGCAATGTGCTCGCGGCGCAGCTGCTCTGCGGTTTTCTCCATATCCATCCTTTCGAGTGGCGCAACGCAAAAACGGGGCCCCAATCGCCTGCAAACAGTCGCGATTGGGGTCCCGCCTACGGAATCGGAACGAAAGGTCGCCGAAGCTTTCTGCCAGCATCGGCGCCTCGCACGAACGCTAGCCTAGCACTGCTCGAGTGCCTGCTCAAGGTCGGCAATCAGATCGGCCGTGTCCTCGAGGCCGCACGACAGGCGCACCATGTCGGCGGAGATGCCACAGGCGATGAGCTCCTCATCGTTCATCTGGCGATGGGTGGCGTTTGCCGGATGCAAGCAGCAGGTGCGCGCGTCGGCCACGTGCGTGGCGATCTGGGCGAGTTTGAGGCTCTTCATGAAGGTCTCGGCCGCCGCGCGACCACCGTTAAAGCCGAAGCTCACGACGCCGCAGGTACCGTTGGGCATGTACTTCTGAGCCATGTCATAGTACTTATCGCCCTCCAGGCCCGGATAGCTCACGAAGCGTACCTTGGGATGGCTCTGCAGGAACTTGGCAACGGCCAGGCCGTTCTCGCAATGACGCGGCATGCGCACATGCAGGCTCTCGAGCGAGCTGTTCAGGAAGAAGGCCGCCTGAGGGTTCTGCATGGGGCCGAGGTCGCGCATAAGCTGCGCGGTGGCCTTGGTAATAAAGGCGCCCTCGCGACCGAACTTCTCGGCATAGGTCACGCCGTGGTAGCTCTCGTCGGGCGTGGTGAGACCCGGGAACTTGTCCGCATGGGCCATCCAGTCAAACTGGCCGTGATCGACGATCACGCCACCCAGGTAGGCCGCATGGCCATCCATGTACTTAGTGGTGGAGTGCGTGACGATGTCGGCGCCCCACTCAAAGGGACGGCACATCACGGGCGTCGGGAAGGTGTTGTCGACCATCAGCGGTACGCCGTGGTCGTGCGCGGCCTTGGCAAAGCGCTCAATATCGAGCACGGCGAGGGCGGGGTTGGCGATCGTCTCGCCAAAGACGAGCTTGGTGTTGGGCTGGAAGGCTGCCTCGAGCTCCTCGTCGGTGCAGTCGGGGGCAACGAACGTGCAGGTCAAGCCCATATGACCCATGGTATGGGCAAGCAGGTTGTAGGTACCGCCGTAGATGGCAGAGCTTGCGACCACGTGATCGCCGGCACCGGCCACGTTAAAAATCGCGAGGAAGTTCGCAGCCATGCCCGAGCTCGTGAGCATCGCAGCGGTACCGCCCTCCATCTCGCAGATCTTGGCAGCAACCAAATCGCACGTAGGGTTCTGCAGACGGCTGTAGAAATAGCCCGACTCCTCTAGGTCAAACAGCTTGCCCATGTGCTCCGACGTGTCGTACTTCCACGTGGTGGACTGGTAGATGGGCACCTGGCGCGGCTCCGCATCTCCCGGGTGATAGCCGCCCTGAACACATGTGGTACCGATGGTCTGCTCGCTCATATCTTGCTCCCTTGCCTGGGTTACGTTTTATTCGGTTCACGATACCGCTACCCTGCACCCCTCTCAACCCATCCCCAAGGTAGGTTATGGGACAAATTGATCCGGGGCATTTATCTCAAGCCTTGGACATTTGCTCGATAGATAAAAATGAGGCATCCATGAAGCTCTCGATGATTACACGCACCGCCACGGGTACCATAGGCGGGTACACCGTGACCAAGGAGACAACGATGAAGCAAATCGATACGGCCCAGCTCGACATCACCGCCTGTCAGGCTCAGGCTGCCGAATACCACGCCCGTGGCTTTAACTGCGCGCAGGCCGTCGCCTGCACGCTCGCACCTGCCGTCGGACTCGACCCCCAGGTCGCCTTTACCCTCACCGAGGGCTTTGGTGCCGGCATGGGCGGCATGACCGAAACCTGCGGCGCCATCTCGGGCGCCGTGGCCATCATGGGCTTCGTGATGAGCGACGGCATGGAAAACCCCAAGACCAAAGGCCAGACCTACAAGCTGTCGCGTGAAATTGCCAAGCGTTTTGGCGAGAAGAATACGACGACCGTCTGCGGCACGCTCAAGGGCATCGGATCGGATAAGGGTCCGCTCCGCAGCTGCCCCGGTTGCATCGACGATGCCGTCGAGATCGCCTGCGATGTGCTAAAGCAGCTCGCCGAGTAGACAGCATCAACATAAAACGACGGCCGGCGCGCTTGGGATCCATCCAAAAGCACGCCGGCCGTCGCCTTCAGAACTCGGCAAATTCGGGAGCGCCGACCTCGATCTCCTCGCGTCCCGCCATAAGCTCGCGCATCTTGGCGCAAAATGGCTCCTGCTCCCCCGCCTTAAATACCAAGTGAAGTGTAACGGTATCCGCGTAATCGGTATCCGAAACCTTGGCACCCGAATCCTGTGCCAAGCGAAGCACCTGCTCATACTGCGGATAGGCCACATGCACGTCAACCGGCACGACACTCGTCATCTCGACGATCTGCCCGGCCTCCTGAGCCGCGGCCACCGCCGCCTGCGTTGCCGCAGTATAGGCGCGCACCAAGCCACCAGGCCCCAACAGCGTGCCACCAAAATAGCGCGTCACCACGCAGCAAACATTTTTGAGCCCCGCACCGCGCAGCACCTCGAGCGTCGGCATGCCGCTCGTGCGGCTCGGCTCACCATCATCGCTCTGGCGCTCGCGCCCATCGACCAAAATCCACGCGGGAACATTGTGTCGAGCGTCGTAATGACGCTTGCGAACCATCTCGATAAAGGCATTCGCCTCATCCTCGGACTCAATATGGACCAGCTGGGCAATAAACCGGCTCTTGCGGTCCACAAACTCGCCCGAAGCCTCAATATTCGATTGCAGAGTAAAATAGCTGTCCAACAAAGCCCCTCAAACACAAGCAAAGCAACAAACAGCCTCAATAATACGGCAAAGACCGTATCGATTGTTAGGGTAACAAAAATGCCAAGTGGGCCTATAAGCCGGGTTCTGTCGTGAACGGTCATTTATCTTGTCTGCACGTTACCATGCAGCTCCACGCACGCTACCCGAACGCGGACCGGGCCGGCCCATAGCGTTCCTATTCGCGCTTGCTCCGGATGGGGCTTGCCAAGCCGCCGTGTTGCCACGACGCTGGTGGTCTCTTACACCACCGTTTCAGCTTTTCCCTTTACGCCTTGCGGCGCAGGTGGGAGTCTTCTTTTCTGCGGCGCTTTCCGTCGGATCACTCCGCCCGGCCGTTAGCCGGCATCCCGCCCTCTGGAGCCCGGACTTTCCTCACGCGTGCTGCAAGCAGCACATCGCGCGACCGTCTGGCCCACTCAGCAGTGCAAGAGTGTAGCACACCGTTGCCGCAGGCAATGGCACAACACAAGCGTTCGACACGATAAACCAAGAACCGCGCTATGCAGTACAATAGAGTCGTCGATGGGCAACGTCGTCAGTCGAGACACGATCGCGCTCCGCACCCCTCCGTCTACTCGGTGCGTTCCCGCCTCCTCCCCGAGGCGGGATGTCGGCATTTTT
>DXMJ01000010.1:19791-29959 GCA_019414265.1 Collinsella sp.
TCCCTTAAAACAAGTGATCGTCAAACCGATTTACTCGGCGTCGGTCTCCTCGTCCTTCTTCTCGGAAGGCAGCGGGGTAACCTCGATCTCGACGCCCAGAGTCTCAGCAGCAGACTTCATGGACAGGGAGATACGACGACGGTCGAGGTCGATCTCCATGACCTTGACCTGAACCTTGTCGCCCACGTGGGTGACCTGAGAAGGCTGGTCGACGTGCTTGTTGGCCATCTCGGAGATGTGCACCAGGCCCTCGATGCCCTCGCCCAGGTCGACGAAAGCGCCGAACGGGACAAGCTTGGTCACAGTGCCCTCGACGATAGCGCCGACGGGGTACTTCTTGACCAGTGCGCGCCACGGATCCTCGGTGGTCTGCTTGAGACCCAGGGAGATGCGCTCGCGGTTGAGATCGACGTCGAGAACCTCGACCTCGACCTCCTGGCCGACCTTGACAACCTCGGAAGGATGGTTGACGTGGTTCCAGGAGAGCTCGGAAATGTGGATGAGGCCGTCGATACCGCCGAGGTCGACGAAGGCGCCGAAGTCGACGATGGAGGAAACGGTGCCCTGGAGACGCATGCCAGACTTGAGCTTGGACAGAATCTCGGAGCGCTCGGCCTTACGGGACTCCTCGAGCACGACGCGACGGGAGAGGACGACGTTGTTGCGGTTGCGGTCCATCTCGATGACGCGGGCCTCGATGCGGGTGCCCATGTAGGAGGTGAGGTCCTTGACACGACGGAGGTCGACGAGGGATGCGGGCAGGAAGCCACGCAGGCCGATGTCGAGGATCAGGCCGCCCTTGACAACCTCGATAACCTCGCCCTCGACGTTCTCGCCGGAGTTGAACTTCTCCTCGATGCGGTTCCAAGCACGCTCATACTCGGCACGCTTCTTGGACAGGACCAGACGACCGTCCTTGTCCTCCTTCTGGAGAACCAGAGCCTCGATGGGATCACCGAGTGCAACGATGTCTGCAGGGTTAGCGTCCTTGCGGATGGACAGCTCGCGGACCGGGATAACGCCCTCGGACTTGAATCCGATGTCAACGAGCACCTCGTCATGCTCGATCTTAACGACAGTGCCGTTAACGAGATCGCCCTCATCAAAGTCGGTAATCGTACCGTCGATGAGGTTGTTCATCTCCTCCTCGTTGACATCGTCAAGAGAGAAAATGGACGAGTTCTGAATCTCACTCAAAGGTGGACCCCTTTCGAACTACGGGGCCCCGATTGCTAGGACCTACAGAAGGGTGCGACAAGCACACAACGTTTAGGAACACTCGGGAGCCGACAGATACTAATGTGACGCTTATGCAATCACGTTCGTATAGGTTACGGGGAAATCATTTCGATTTCAAGCGTGAACTGCGATTTTTTACTCGTATGGAGACTTTTTCGCAATCTTGTGGACGACCGTCCCCATAAGTTGACGATAGGCAGTTAGGCATACGGCTTTGGGGTAAAGTATCCGGAGCAACGATTCTGGAACGATTTATCGAGAAAGGTGCCCGCGTGCTCAAAGCAGTCGTTTTCGATATGGACGAGACGCTTCTTAGCATCAACCTCAACGCGTTCATCCTTCGCTATTTTAAGGATGTCTCGTCGATGCTCGCGGATATCGGACGCCGCAGCCGCGGTGGCACGATGGCGCGCCTCGGCACCATTCTGGTCGACCTCAACGCCAACCGCCGAAGCGGCACGGACAACCGCACCAATCTTGAATTTTACCGCACCGAGGTCGAGCGCCGATGCGGCATCTGCCTCTCCGATCCCCTCATCTACGAGGCGTTTACCTACTACGACCGCGAAGTGCTTCCGTACAAGAACGACGATGTCATCAACGCCCACGCCATGCCGGGCGCACACGCCGCTCTCCAGGCCGTACAGGACGCAGGACTGCGCTGCGCGCTCTTTACCAACCCCAGCTTTCCCCAGGGGGCCATCGAGTGCCGCATGGGTTGGGGCGACCTGGCCGACGCCCCCTTTGAGCTCGTCACGCACATGGGAAACACCACCCGCTGCAAGCCCGATGCCACCTACTATCTCGAGCAGCTTCAGGTGATGGGACTCGACCCACACGAGGTCCTTATGGTGGGCAACGATCCCAAGCGCGACTTCCCTAGCCCCGCCTGCGGCATTCAAACTGCCTATGTTGGCCAGGGAAAACCCGGCCGAGCCACCTGGCACGGAACCATGGAAGACTTCGCCCGCGATTTCAACGCCGTAGTAGAAGCCTTCTACGAACACCAAGTAGCCGACGAACTGTCATAGGACCCCTCCCACCAAACAAAATAGCGCCGCAGGTTGAGAAAAATGTGACAAATAGACCGTCCCTTGTCACATTACAAAGACAACGCCGATGTTATGGCAACGACAGCGAAAGCCCGCCAGAGCGAGCAAGGTGCCTTGAAACAAGGCGGCATTGACCTTCTGGTCATGCCGCCGAAGTTGAAAGGCAGATTGCCGCTCTGGCGGGCTTGCAGCGTCGGCCGGTCCGCCGTTCGGTAGAACGGCGGAACCAATAACTAACAGACTCGAGTCTTGCCGATCATGATGTTGAGGATCTCGACATCGGTATCTTTCATACCTACACGGCCCACGTAGCCCATGCTGGCGATTGTCTGCTCGACGGTATCCTGGATCAGGCCCTCACCGGCGCGGAAGCCGCGACCCTGCATGGCCATATCGTGACCCAGAATCGCCGCATCAACGGCAGCGGAAATCTTGGCGGCACAGCTTGCCTTGGCGCCATCGCACACGATGCCGCCCACGTTACCGAGTGTGTTCGAAACCGTCGCGCCAATCTGCTCGCGCGTGCCACCGCACAGCCATGTAATCGCAGCGCCGGCGCCACACGCGGCGCAAATAGCACCGCAAAACGCCGAGAGCGCACCAATATAGCTCTTGATATGCACGGCGATAAGATCGGACAGCATCACGGCGCGCACCAGGCGATCGTGGTCGCAGCGCAGGTACTCGGCATACTCCATAACGGGCAGTGCGCAGGTAATGCCCTGGTTGCCCGAGCCGCACACAATGGCGACCGGCAGCGCACAGCCGTTCATGCGGGCGTCGGACCCGGCGGCCGCACGGGCGCGGGCACGGCAGGCGACGTCATCGGCACGAGCGCCCAGCAGCGTGCGGCCAACCTCGGCACCCCAAGCGTGCGCCAGGCCCTCGGCGCTGATCGCGCCGTTCAGCTCAATCTGGCGCTCAACGGCAGCGCGGGCGTCCTCAATGTCACCGTCCTCGATAAAGTCGATGATGGTCTCGATCGACATGGGCGTGTCGGCGCTATCTGCCGCGCGCTCGGCCACGACGCGCTCGGCGCAGGCGGCACACTCCCCCGCCGACTTGCCGCATACCGGAATACCGTCGAGTGTATGGCACGTGACATTGGTGTGGTGGTCGGTAATCTCGACGACCGCGGTATGGCCTCCGGCTGTAGCAGTCACCTTGATGTAGAGGTTAGGCACACCCTCGACAAGCGACACATCGCAGTAGTCCGTATCAGCAAGCAGCTCGGCCACGCGGGCGCGATCCGCGTCATCGACACTCTCGAGCACCTCGAGCGCGCTCTTGGCGTCGCCGCCCACGGCGCCCAGCACGGCCGCCGCTTCAATACCGTGCATACCGCCCGAGTTGGGCACGGTCACGCTCTTAACGTTCTTGATGATGTTGCCCGAGCAGGCAACATCCATATGATCGGGTTCGCAACCGAGTGTCTGGCTCGCCAGCGCCGCTGCATAGGCAACGGCAATAGGCTCGGTGCAGCCGAGCGCACAGACAAGCTCGCGGTTCAAGACATCGCAAAAAGCGGCATCGCGGATGGAATCGGTAGACATAGGTATCTCCTGCTTACATAACGAACTGGGCTCTCGATAATAGTTAACTCTTTTATTTGATAACAATGCATCAGAAACCGCAACCATGGTTCCGACGGACGGCGCTTAAGCGCAATCTGACGGCATTCATTCATGAAAAGCCGGTCTTGTTGCATGCTAAAGCGTTTGACCAAAAAACGCCCGAGCGTTTACACAAAAGTCGCGCTATCATGCAGTCGAACGCGGTAAAACCTTTAGCAATTCCGCCGCACGGACCAGAGAGGAACCACTCATGAAGATTGGTATCGGCAACGACCATGCCGCCGTCGAGCTCAAGAACATCATCTCCGAGCACCTGAAGGAGCGCGGCTGCGAGGTCGTGAACTATGGCACCGACACCTCCGAGAGCTTCGATTACCCCATCGCCGGCTACAAGGTGGGTAAGGCCGTGGCCAACGGTGACGTCGACCTGGGTATCCTGATCTGCGGTACCGGCGTCGGCATCAGCCTGGCCGCCAACAAGGTCGAAGGTGTTCGCGCCGTCGTATGCTCCGAGCCCTTCAGCGCCAAGCTCTCCCGCATGCACAACAACACCAACGTGCTCGCCTTTGGCGCCCGCGTCGTGGGCTCCGAGCTCGCCAAGATGATTGTCGACGAGTGGCTCGACGCCGAGTTTGAGGGCGGTCGTCACGAGCGTCGCGTTAACCTCCTCAACGAGATCGACCACACGCGCGGCCTCAAGGTCGTCGACGAAGCCTAAACTACTCAGTGCCACAAGCTAACAGCAGGGGCCCGCTCGGAACTCATGTCCGAGCGGGCCCCTTCATAGATTTTGGAATAAAAGGGCGCCGCGGATGGAATCCCGCGGCGCCCAAGCCACACGCTAACAGCTTTAAGGAGTCAAAGCTGGTTTAGCCAAAGAAGCGCTTGATCTCGATCTCGGCGTTCTCCAGGCAGTCGGAGCCATGAATCACGTTGGCGTTGACATCGACAGCGAAGTCGCCACGAATGGTGCCGGGGGCAGCATCAAGCGGGTTGGTAGCGCCCATAAGGGTGCGCATCTTGGAGACAGCGGAGAGACCGGAAACGACCATCTTGACGACCGGACCGCTCGTCATAAAGTCACAGAGACCGCCAAAGAAGGGCTTATCGGCCAGATGGGCGTAGTGCTCCTCGACGGTAGCGCGCTCGAGCGTGGTCATCTCCATGCGCTCGATGACAAGGCCGCTACGCTCAATGCGAGCAACGATCTCGCCGATCTTGCGATCGCGCACGGCGTCGGGCTTAATCATGATGAAGGTCTTCTCGATAGCCATAAGGTAGCCTTTCAAGTAGGTTCGCGCGTGCCCAAGTCCCATTCCGGCACCCGCCTGGACTGCATCGTAACAGAGTTTTAGCTGCAGTTAAACAAAAAGCTGTTTTTTGAAACGCTACAATTTATTAAAACGCTCCATATGTGTCACTTCTGTTTCGAAGCCCGATTAGAGTACCATCCGACCGCCCATCAACCGCATCGAACCGAGCGGACGGTCGGTTGTCGCCCGTGAACGCACCCCCTTCACAACCTGCCCAAAGGTCCTACAGAAGTTCTCGACAAGCCCCTCCCCCATAGCAACAAAATACGGACACCCACATCAGCAGGCGCCCGTAAAAGCAAAACGATTTATCAATAAATGGACAATGCGGCTTCAGCCAAACCCCTACTTTACCCCGTGGCCCATTTCGACGACCTTGGTCAGCGATCCAAACACGCCTTTGTCGGCCTCAAGCTGTGCCTCGGCACGCTGCAGCTGCACGGCAACGGCGGCAGGGGCGGTGCCGCCCTCGGTCGTGCGCGCGGCGACAATCGACGGGATGTCGAGCGCCTCGGTAATGTCGTGCTCAAAGAGCGGGCTCGCCTCCTGGAACACCTCAAACGGCAGGTCCTCAAGGTTGCAGCCGCGCTTCTCACACATCAGGACCAAATGGCCCACCACGGCATGTGCCTCGCGGAACGGCAGGCCACGCTTGGCCAGGTAATCGGCAACATCGGTGGCGGCAAGGTGCCCCACAGCGCACTCGCGCGCCATGGCATCCTCGTTGACGGTCCAGGTCGAAATCATACCGGCCATAACGGACAGGCACTGCATGAGCGTATGGGCGGTATCGAGGGCGCCCTCCTTGTCCTCCTGCAAGTCCTTGTTATAAGCAAGCGGCAGGCCCTTCATGGTCACGAGCAGCTGCACCAGGTTGCCATAGACTCGGCCGCTCTTGCCGCGGATAAGCTCGGCAAAGTCGGGATTCTTCTTCTGCGGCATGATGGACGAGCCGGTGGAGTAGGAGTCGGAAAGCGTGATAAAGCCAAATTCGGAGCTCGACCACAGCACGATCTCCTCGGAAAGACGCGACAGGTGCATGGCCATGACGGAGCCGGCGTAATGCAGATCGAGCAGGAAATCACGGTCGGAAACCGCATCGAGCGAGTTGGGAATCTCACCCGCAAAGCCAAGTTCGGCAGCCGTCATCTGACGATCGAGCGGATAGCTCGTACCGGCAAGAGCGGCAGCACCCAACGGGCAGTTGTCGGCGGCATCAAAGGCGGCCTTCAGGCGTGTAAAGTCGCGCGCGAACATCCAGGAATACGCCAGCAGATGGTGCGACAGCAGCACGGGCTGAGCGTGCTGCATGTGCGTATAGCCCGGCAGAATCACCTTGTCGTACTGTTTGGCCGCATCCACCAGCACGTGGCGCAGCTCAAGATTGGCCTCCATGAGCTCCTTGGCCAGCGCCTTGACGCCCAGGCGCGTATCGGTCGCCACCTGGTCGTTGCGCGAACGCCCGGTATGCAGGCGCTTGCCGGCCTCGCCGATGCGGCGCGTCAGCTCGCTCTCGATGGACATATGAATGTCCTCGTCGTTGATGTCGAAGGTGAAGTTGCCGGCATCGATATCCTGTTCGATTCCGGTCAGGCCCTCGGCAATCGCCTGCTCGTCCTCGGCACTAATGATGCCTTGGGCGCCCAGCATCTTGGCATGTGCCTTAGATCCGGCGATATCCTGCTTATAGAGATGTTTGTCGACCGGCAGCGACGCGCCAAACTCCTGCGTGACCTCGGCCACGCCCGCCTCAAAACGACCGCCCCAAAGAGCCATGGGATCGTCCCCTTTCATCAAATACCAAACGAAGCGCCCAAAGCAATGCGCCATGTCGCTAAAGCGATTTACCAACCGCTAGTTTTGCACATTCCCCACTGCATGCGGGGCCATGTAGCTAATTTGCAAAGAAGTGACGCACCATGCACTTGGCGCCCAACGTTTTCCTCCGGATGTTGCCCTGCGAACCGTCGATCCAGGCCTTCAGGCCCATAGGGACGTCCTCGACCTTTGCAGCATCGAGCTCGGGCGCGAGAGCAAGTAAAGCATGCGCGATAGCATTGAACATAATGGATACTCCTCATATATATAGGTGCAGAGCCGCCAAATTGATAGAAGGAGCCCCGCCGGACAACCCCGGCGGGGCTCGGACACGGCCGCAGACGCGGCATCATATATGCGGGCGGAACGTAGGGGCCACCGATGTTAAGAAGTGTCAGCAAGCATAACGAAAGGTAGGGACCCCATGCGCCCGTTATGTATCACGCGGATGGGCCGCGCGGATACCAAGGAAAGGAAGACTTAAGCCTGGGCGGCAGCAGAGCTGGGACCCTGGACCTTAGCCCACGTCTTGAGCGACAGCGTATCGATCTCGATAAAGCCGGCGCTGGCCTTCTCGTCAAACGTGGTGTCGCGGTCGTAGGTGGCCAGGCCGTAGTCGTAGAGGCTGAAGGGGCTCTTGCGGCCGACGACATGGCAGTTGCCCTTAAAGAACTTCAGACGGACGGTGCCGGTCACGAACTTCTGGGTGTCGGCCATAAAGGCGTCGAGCGCGTTTTTGAGCGGGCTGTACCACTGGCCGTTGTACACGGCGGTGGCCCAATCCTGCTCGAGCTTGATCTTAGTCTTGAGCAGGTCGCCCTCGACACAAATGTCCTCGAGCGCCTTGTGGGCGGTGATGAGCGTCAGGGCTCCGGGAACCTCATAGCACTCGCGGCTCTTGAGGCCCACCAGACGATCCTCAACCAGGTCGAGACGGCCAAAGCCGTTGTCGCCCGAAATCTTGTTGAGGGCGATGACGATCTCGGAGAGCTTCATCTTCTTGCCGTCGACGGCGACGGGCTTGCCGGCCTCAAACTCAATCTCGGTGTAGGTCGGGGTGTCGGGCGTGTCCTCGGGATTCTTGGTCATAACCCAGGCGTCGTCGAGCGGCTCGTTCCAGGGATCCTCCAGGTGGCCGCACTCAATGGCACGACCCCACAGGTTGTCGTCGATGGAATAGGGGTTGTCGTTGGCACCCTCGGGAACCGGCACGTTGTGGGCGTGGGCATAGGCGACCTCGTCGGGACGGCACTTCAGATCCCACTCGCGAACGGGGGCGATAACCTTAAGCTCGGGGTCGAGGGCCTTGACCGCAGCCTCAAAACGAACCTGGTCGTTACCCTTGCCGGTGCAGCCGTGGGCGACGTAGGTCGCGCCAAACTCGTGAGCGACCTCGACAAGCTTCTTGGCGAGCAGCGGGCGAGACAGGGCGGAGAGCAGCGGGTACTTGTTCTCGTACATGGAATTTGCGGCGATGGCCTTAGTCAGGAACTCATCGGAGAACTCGTCGCGCAGGTCGAGCACCTGGCAATCGAGAACGCCCAGGTCGAGCGCCTTCTGCTTCTTGGCATCCAGGCCGGTCTCCTCCTGGCCCACGTTGCCGCAGACGCAAACGACATCGAGATTCTTCTCGTCCTGGAGCCACTTGACACATACGGATGTATCAAGACCACCGGAATATGCGAGAACGACTTTTTCCTTGCTCATGGCTGTTTCCTTTCGCCCTTGGTAGCTAGTTAGAACATCGGTCAGTTGCAAGTCATTTCAAGGTCATATACCGTGCAATATCAGGTTAAATAGCAAAAATCAGCACATACATGCCCTAGAAACATGCAGCAATGTCGTGCTAAAACCCAACGACCTCAAAATGACTCTGTTGAGGCAATTCGCCCCATGCGGACAGAGACGATTGTTATCGTCGTCGGGAAATTGCGCGCTGGCGTCGGATGGCATTGTCTGCAGTAGTGATGATCTTTACGAACTGCATCTGCCTCTCCTTTCACCTATCGCCGGGCGCAATTCTTATATCGTAAACGGTACCTATTCCTCGGTAAACGGTTGTTTTTCCGTCTCCGTTTTCGATGGTCGCTATATTACGCTAAAGTGCCCGCGGCACAAGCGACAACTTCAAATTTCTGAAAAGTTTTTTCATTACTTTGTGAATGGTGATGCAAACGCGCGCCAATCCTGCGAAAATACGCCCGACTACGAGTTAATGGTTATAACGTCTGAAACAATCTCGAAACGAAAGGCTCGCTTTTATGCAAACTTACGAATCGGACGCCAATATCGGAAACATTAAGCTCATCGCCGTCGACATGGACAAGACACTGCTGACCGACGAGCGCGTGCTGCCGCAAGGCCTTGACGAACGCCTGGACAAGCTCGCCGAAGCCGGCATCGTATTCTGCCCCGCCAGCGGACGTCCCGCCCCCAAGCTCGAAGAGATGTTCGAGGGCATCAAGAACCGCCTCGCCTTTTGTCCCGACAACGGCGCATGCGTGATCTATCGTGGCAGCTATATCTATAAGAGCATTATCGACGTGGAGCTGTACCAGCAGGTCTTGAGCCGCGCCTCGGAGGATCCTCGCGCTGTCCCCGTCCTGTGCTGCTTCGACGAGTTCTACGTGCTTGCCCGCGACCATCAATACCACGACGAGATCAGCGTCTACTACAACACAATCAACTACGTCGACAGCTTTGAGGGCATTGATATCGAGTCCAACAAGATCTCGATCTTCTTCCCCGCCTACGATGCCGAGCCCGCATTCCGCGAGACCTATAGCCCCGAGTTCTCGGACAAGCTCTACGTCACCAACGCCGGGCGCGAGTGGATCGACTTCATGAACTTGGGCGTCGACAAGGGCGCCGGCGTCGCGCACCTGTGCGAGCACCTGGACATCGATATCGCCGACGCCGCCGCCGTGGGCGATACTTACAACGATATCCCCATGCTGGAGCGCGTCGGACATAGCTTTATCGTGGACAATGCCGAGGAGCACATGAATGCACACGCCAAGTGGCGCATTCCGAGCAACAACGACGGGGGCGTACTGACGCTCATCGACGCTATCTTGGCGGCTCGTTAACGTTGCTCGTCGGACCTGGCCGGGCGAGGCGGGTAAGTTTTTCGTTCGGTCAGGTCCTGGGCTCGCTCGGAAAGCACATTAAG
>DXMJ01000010.1:29969-37647 GCA_019414265.1 Collinsella sp.
CCCGCCTCGCCCGGCCAGGTCCTAGGGTGACTTGCTTGCCGCCTGGATGGCGTCTTGGCATCTAGATACTTGGCTGATTTTTTGGAATGAAGGGGGCTCCTTGTTGGCAAGGAGCCCCCTTCTGGTTTTGGTTACTTTGGGGTTGTGGGGGCTTCCTTATTTGGCGTCTGCCCAAGTGACGCCGGTGCTGGCTTCGGCGATCAACGGTACGCGGAGGTCCACTACGTGCTCCATGACGTCGCGGACCATGGTGGTTAGGCGCTCAACTTCGTCGTTGGGGCACTCAAAGTCCAGTTCGTCGTGTACCTGCAGAATCATGTGGGCGGCAAAGTCCTCTTCTTCCAGACGGCGGCTCACGCGGGCCATCGCGATCTTGATGATGTCGGCGGCGGTGCCCTGCATGGGGTGGTTCATGGCCGTGCGCTCGCCAAAGCCGCGGAGTTGCGGATTTTTGGCCTTGAGCTCCGGAATGTGGCGACGGCGGCCGTACATGGTCTCGGCGTAGCCCGTCTGCTTGGCACGTGCCACCACGTTGTCTAGGAACGTGCGCACGCCCGGGTAGGCCTCGTAGTAGCGGTCGATCATGTCGCGCGCCTCGGCCATCGAGATATGCAGCGACTGCGACAGACCATAAGCCTGCTGACCATACACGATGCCAAAGTTCACGGCCTTGGCGCGACTGCGCAAGTCGGGCGTTACCTCGGACACCGGCACGCCAAACACGCGTGCCGCCGTCTCGGCATGGAAGTCCTCGCCCTCGTTAAAGGCGCGTACCAGGTGCTCGTCACCTGAGAGATGTGCCAGCAGACGCAGCTCGATCTGCGAGTAGTCCACCGCCAAAAAGACGCTTCCCTCGCCTGCCGAAAACGCCGTCTTGACGGTACGGCCCAGCTCAGAGCGCGTCGGGATGTTCTGCAGGTTCGGGTCGCTCGAGGACAGACGACCCGTTGCCGTGATGGTCTGGTTGTACGTGGTGTGCACGCGACCGTCACCGCGGCGCAGCGGGCCCAGCGTGTCCAGATAGGTGGACTTGATTTTGGACTTCTCACGCCAATCCAAGATCAGGCGCACGATTTCGTGGTCACGGGCAAGATCGCTCAGCACCTTGGCGTTGGTCGAATAGTAGCCGCGCTTGGTCTTTTTGAGGCCCTTGGTCGGAAGCCCCATAACGTCAAACAGCACGTGCGAGAGCTGCATAGGGCTACCGATGTTAAACGTCTCATCACCCGCCAGGTCGCGAATGCTGCGCTCGACCTCGGTAATCTGGGTCGCCAAGCCCTCGGACAGACTGTGCAGGCGGTCGGGGTCCACGAGCATGCCCGCGCGCTCCATCTTGGCAAGCACCGGCACGAGCGGCATCTCGATGCCATCGAACACGTTGGCGGCGTTCTCGCGGGCCATGCGGTCGCGCAGCGGTGCGACCAGTGCCAGCGTCAAAGCCGCCGTGCGAGCGGCGGGCGCAGGAGCGTCCTCGCCGGCACCCTCCGCACCGCGCGCCGCAGGCAGCGCCATCTGCAGATAGGTATCGGCCAGATACGCCTCATCGAACTCGGAGCGGTCGGAATCCAACAGGTAGGCGGCGACCACGGTGTCGAAGATGCGCATGGAGTCGACTGCCAGCGGATCCATGAGCTCGGGCTCGGAAGAATCGATGGGCGAAAGCTCATGCAGCAGCGCTTTCATATCCGGGCTCGCCACGCGGCCCTCCATAAACAGGCGCGCAAGCACACCGACAATCACGCCGTGGGCGAAATTGAAGCCATCAACCACGGCAGTGGTACCGCCGTCGCCCTCCTCAAGCGCAAGCAGCCCCCTGGACGTCGCCAGCCACAGCGTGCGCGTCAGGCCAAAAAGCGCGCCCTCCTCCTTGTCATCGTCCACCACGGCGGCAATCCACTCGCCTGCCTCGATCGCACGAGCGATCTCGTCGGCAGCAGCAGCGAGCGCCTCGGCATCGCCGGCGGCAGCGCGCATAACGGGGGGAATCTCAAACGTGCTTGCAGCGGCCGCAGCCCCACCCTCGCCACCGATCAATGCCAAGAAACGGTTCTGCATGGCCGTAATGCCGAGCGTGCCCAGCGCCGCGGACACTTCGTCGGCAGAAAACGCCGGGAAGGACGTTTCGTCAAAGTCGAGCTCGACAGGCGCATCGGTGCGAATGGTCGCAACCTTGCGGCTCAGCAGCGCATCGTCGATGTGCGCACGCAGGTTCTCGCCCATCTTGCCCTTGACCTCGTCAGCATGCGCGATGACCTCGTCCAAGCTGCCGTACTGCGCAATGAGCGCGCTCGCCTTTTTGGGGCCGATGCCCGGTACGCCGGGAATGTTGTCCGACGTATCGCCCTTCAGGCCGTAAAAATCGGGCACGAGCGCCGGCGTAATGCCGTGATACAGGTCATCCACGCTCTCGGGCGTCATAATCGCTACGTCGGACAGGCCCTTGCGGGTCGAGACCACGTTGACGTGCTCGGTCACAAGCTGATACATGTCGCGGTCGCCGGTCACCAGCAGCATGTCGCAGCCTGCCTCCTCACCCAGGCGAGCCATAGTACCCAGGATATCGTCGCCTTCCCAGCCCTCGGACTGCAGAATCGGCACGTTGAGCGCGGTGAGCAGCTCCTTAATCATAGGGAACTGCGCGTGCAGATCGGGGTCCATGGGCGGGCGCTGCGCTTTATACTGCGGTAGCATCTCCATGCGCACGCGCGGCTTGCCCTTATCAAACGCCACGACCACACCGTCGGGGTTAAAGGCGTCGATCATCTTGAGAAACATGTTCAGAAAGCCAAAGATCGCGTTGGTTGGGCGACCATCCGGCGCGTTCATGGTCGGCGGCACGGCGTGGAAGGCGCGGTGCATGAGCGAGTTGCCGTCGATAACGGCAAAGGTGCGGCGCTTGTCAGACATATTGAATACCTCGCTTTGGGCTGGGCACGGTTTGCTCACTCCAGTTTACACGCTCCCCGCCCCGCGGCCACAGTACATCAAGCTCCCCTGCCGCCGCGAGCCCGCGCGTGATACGATGGCTCACGGTACATCAACCAGCACGATCGATCCGAAAGGAGCCTGCGTCATGGAGCGTCCCTGCGCATGGAAAAAGTACACGCCACAGCAAGTCGAGGAGCTCGAGGAGCTTTGCCGCGGCTATAAGCAGTTTTTGAGCGAGAACAAGACCGAGCGCCTGTGCGTCAAGGCCGGCATCAAGATGGCCGAGGAGGCGGGCTACGTCGACCTGGAGACCGTGATCGCCGAAGGCCGCGAGCTCAAGGCAGGCGACAAGGTGTACGCCGCCAACCACGGCAAGGACCTTATGCTCGTCAACCTGGGCACCGCCCCGCTCGAGCAGGGCTTTAACATCCTGGGCGCCCACGTGGACTCGCCGCGCCTGGACCTTAAGCAGAATCCCGCCTTCGAGGCCGGCGACATGGCCTACCTCGACACGCACTACTACGGCGGCGTCAAGAGCTACCACTGGGTGGCCTCCCCGCTTGCACTTGTAGGCGTCATCTGCAAAAAGGACGGCACCACCGTCGACATCAACATCGGCGACAAGGCAGACGACCCGGTCTTTACCATCTCCGACCTGCTGATCCACCTCTCGAGCGAGCAGATGGCCAAGCCCGCCAAGGACGCCGTCGACGCCGAGATCCTCGACGTGATCGTGGGTGGCCGCCCCGTCAAGTTTGACGAGGACGACAAGGACGCCCCCAAGGAGCCCGTCAAGCAAATGTTCCTGGACATCCTCAAGGAGCAGTATGACGTCGAGGAGGAGGACTTCCTCTCCGCCGAGATCGAGGTCGTGCCCGCCGGCCCGGCCCGCGACATGGGCCTCGACCGCTCCATGATTTTGGGCTATGGCCACGACGACCGTGTCTGCGCCTATCCGTCCATGCTCGCTCAGATCAATGTGGCCAACGTGGAGCGCACGAGCATCACGCTCATCGTCGACAAGGAGGAGATCGGCTCCGTTGGTGCCACCGGCATGACGAGCCGCTTCTTCGAGAACACCGTCGCCGAGATCATGACGCTCGCCGGCGAGGATAGCCCGCTTGCCCTGCGCCGTGCACTCGCCCACAGCCGTATGCTCTCCTCTGACGTGTCCGCCGGCTTCGACCCGGGCTACGCCGGCAAGTTCGAGACCAAGAACGCAGCCTTCATGGGTCGCGGTCTGTGCTTTAACAAGTACACGGGCAGCCGCGGCAAGGGTGGTTCCAACGACGCCGACGCCGAGTATGTGGCCCTCATCCGCGACATCATGGACGAGGCCGGCGTGGACTTCCAGACCTGTGAGCTCGGTCGCGTCAACGCGGGCGGCGGCGGCACCATCGCCTACATCATGGCAAAGTATGGCATGAACGTCATCGACTCCGGCGTTGCCGTCCTGTCCATGCACGCCCTGTGGGAAGTCGCCAACAAGGCCGACATCTACGAGGCCTACCGCGGCTACAAGGCCTTTATCGAGCGAGCCTAACCAACCCTTCATCAGTTGCGGTGAAATACGGACTAAACTGGCCCATAAACGGCCAAAACTGACTGTATTCCACCGCAACTTCCTTCTTTGGCAGAGGAGCGTCCATGCTGCAGGTCATCATTTCGCCCGCCAAGCAGATGCGCGCGGCCCAAGATGCTTTTGAAGTCCTGGGCATTCCACCTTTTGCGCACGAGACGGCTCGCCTCCACCGCGCACTGCTAGATATCGAACGAAATGAAGGCGGCGGCCTGCAAGCGCTATGGAACGTGAGTGACAAACTGTTGGGGCCTTGCCTCAACACCCTGCATGAGTTCAGGCCCATCCTGAAAAACAGCGATCTCGACAATCCCGTACTCGCCCGTCACCTCTCCCCTGCCGTCATGTCCTATCACGGCATTCAATACCAGAGCATGGCGCCCGAGGTGATGGATTCCGCGCAGCTCGCATGGCTGCAAGACCATCTATGGATCCTCTCGGGCCTTTACGGATGCGTACGCCCCTTTCATGCCGTTGAACCGTATCGGCTGGAGATGGGCGCGAAGCTTGCCGTCGACGGTGCCCGAGACCTCTACGCGTTTTGGGGCGACAAGCTCGCACGGGCTATCGCTCCGGCAGGCCCCAACGCTGCGATCGTCAACCTCGCCAGCGCGGAATACGCCAAAGCCGTTCTGCCCCGCCTCACCACCGATGTCACGGTCGTCACGTGCCTCTTTGGCGAAGGCATCCGTAACGGCAAGCCCATCCAGCGCTCGACCGCCAGCAAAAAGGCGCGCGGCTCCATGGTGCGTTGGATGGCAGAAAACAAGCTCGAGGATGCAAGCGAACTTACCGCATTCAACATCGGTTATCGTCACATCCCCGAGCTTTCAGACAAAAACACCCTGGTTTTCATGAACGCGCAGGCACAATAGGCCCGCCGTTTCCAAACACCCCGTTACTCCGCCAAGCCATCGGCCTTTGCAATCTCGCTCGTCGAGCCATCTTGGTAGGTAACCTTAACGTGCTCTACGTCGGATACCGCAACGCCCGACGGGGGCTCCAGGCGCCATTCCGTCAACGCGATATCCATCGTCGTGGGCACATCTCCTTGATCTTTGAGCTCGACCGACAGCGTCTTAAGCGACGCATCGAAGGTCACACGCTCGATCTCTTCACCAGGAATAGACCCGCCGCTCAGCTGCAGTTGCATAAACTCATCGCGCGGATACCAATAGTCGCCCGGCGCGGCAACGGTATTGCCGCCAGCGACCTTTACCGTCATGATCGGCAGGGCATCGTCGGCCTCAAACTCCCAGGCGGCGCCGCCGCGACCGCCAAACGTCCAGATACAAAAGGCAATCACCAGCACGGCAAGCACCGCAAAACCAATCGCGACAAGGCCATGGTGCGCACGGCTTTCCTCGGCCGATACATCCCATTGCGTCTCTCGATATAGATGCTTGTCTTCCATGTTCGCCTCCCCACAGGCACGCTCGTTGGCTCAATCGTACCCATTCAGGCTATACTTGAGCCCATGACATAACGGGGAGCTTGCAGGACAAGACGGCAGGCTGAGATTGGGCGCGCCCGCCCTGACCCGCAAACCTGATATGGGTAATGCCAACGAAGGGAGCCGTGCCAATGAGCACACAGACCGAGCCCAAGCTCGTCACGCAAATCGACTTCGCCCGCGCCGGGCAGATCACACCGCAGATGAAGGAGGTCGCCGAGCGCGAGCATCGCGACCCCGAGTACATCCGCGAGCGCGTGGCCGACGGCCGCATCGCCATCCCCGCCAACATCGTGCACATCAAAAAGGGCATGCGCGCCTTTGGTGTCGGCGAGGGCCTGTCCACCAAGGTCAACGTAAACCTGGGTATCTCGGGCGACAAGGCCGATGCCGCCGAGGAATGGAAGAAAGTCAAGATCGCCGAGGACTACGGCGCCGACGCCATCATGGACCTCTCCAACTCGGGCAAGACGCGCCAGTTCCGCCAGCAGCTCATCGACGAGACGCCGCTCATGGTGGGCACCGTTCCCATGTACGACGCCATCGGCTATATGGAAAAGCCGCTGGTCAAGCTGACCAAGGATGACCTGTTCGAGGTCGTGCGCGCGCACGCCGAGGACGGCGTGGACTTTATGACCATCCACTGCGGCATCAACAAGTCGGTCACCAAGACCTTTAAGGAGACCGGCCGCTTGATGAACATCGTGAGCCGCGGCGGCTCGCTGCTGTTTGGCTGGATGGAGGTCACCGGCAACGAAAACCCCTTCTACGAGTACTTTGACGAGCTGCTCGAGATTTGCCACGAGTACGACGTGACGATTTCGCTCGGCGACTCCTGCCGCCCGGGCTGCCTCTACGACTCCAACGATGCCACCGAGACCGCCGAGATGATCGAGCTGGGCAAGCTGTGCAAGCGCGCTTGGGCCGCCGGCGTCCAGGTCATGGTCGAGGGCCCGGGTCACATGGCGCTCGACGAGATCGCCGCCAACATGAAACTGCAGAAGCGCCTGTGCCACAATGCCCCGTTCTATGTGCTCGGGCCGCTGGTGACCGATATCGGCGTGGGTTACGACCACATCACCGCCGCCATCGGCGGCGCCATCTCCGCCAGCTCCGGTGCCGACTTCCTGTGCTACGTGACGCCCGCCGAGCACCTGTGCCTGCCCGACGCCAAGGACGTGCTCGACGGCCTCATGGCCACCAAGATCGCCGCGCACGCCGCCGATATCGCCAAGAAGGTGCCGCACGCCCGCGACATGGACGACAAGATGGGCCAGGCACGCCGCAAGCTCGACTGGGATGCCATGTGGAAGTGTGCTCTCGACCCGGTCACCGGCAAGAAACGCTACGAAGAATCCCCCGCCGCCACCGAGGGCACCTGCACCATGTGCGGCAAGATGTGCGCCGTCCGCACCGTTAACAAGGTGTTCGAAGGCACGACGATCGACCTCGGCATGGAGGACTAACTCGTCACCGGAGCCACAATCGGTAACATGGTGTTCGTCAATTGTTGACGTGTGAACATTTGCTTACATTTGCGTAAAGATTGCATCGCTCGCCCGGGTTCGTCATAGAGCCGGCCCGGGCATCTTTATAATGCTGGCTTAAAGACCCATTTGATTCCGACCGAACAAGGGAGCGAACATGGATCGCAGTAAGGTACCTGCCGTTCTATCCATCGCAGGATCCGATTCCAGCGGCGGCGCCGGCATTCAGGC
>DXMJ01000010.1:37657-68438 GCA_019414265.1 Collinsella sp.
CCGCCTGTATGCCGAGACGGCCATCACCGCCATCACCGCACAAAACACGCTCGGTGTCACCGCCGTGCAGAATATCTCCCCTGATATCGTCGCTGCGCAGATCGACGCCGTATTTGACGATATCCGCCCCAGCGCCGTCAAGATCGGCATGGTTTCCTCTGCCGAGATTATCGAGGTTATCGCCGACCGCCTGAGCGCCTGGAACGCGACAAACGTGGTCGTCGACCCCGTCATGGTAGCCACCTCGGGCGCACGGCTGATTGCCGAAGATGCCGCCGAGGCGCTCACCCGCCGCCTGTTCCCACTAGCAACCGTCATCACGCCCAATATTCCCGAGGCCATGGCCCTGCTTGACTACGAGGTCGACTCCGAGCGCACACAGCAAAATGCTGCCATGCTCCTCACCCGCCGCTTTGGTTGCGCATCCCTCGTTAAGGGTGGGCATCTTGTCAACGAGGCCAACGATGTATTGGCCGAACCCGCGCCACTCGATGACGAGGGCAACCATCTGGGCGATCCGCTCACCACGTGGTTCCGCCACAAGCGCATCGAGACCGACAACACACACGGCACCGGCTGCACGCTTTCGTCCGCCATCGCCTGCGCGCTGGCCCAGGGCATGGATCTTGCCGATGCCGTCAACGCCGGCAAGGCATACCTGACAGGCGCTCTGGCCGCCGGCCTGAACATGGGCAAAGGCTCCGGCCCCGTCAACCACATGTGGCAATATTAAGATTCGCAGCCCAAAACCGCCGCAAAGGGGACAGGCACCTTTGCGGTGGCTCCCACAAACATCTCGATCTGTAACAGTAACTCGGCAAAATCGACCCTAGATGTTACAGATCAAGACAAACAATCGATATCGACCTAAATAATCTTAATCTGTAACATCTAGCCCGTTTTCGGCCTTGGAACTGTTACAGATCAAGACAAACAAACGAAACAAGCCCCCGCAAGGGGAACTCTGTGGTGGTTTGGGGCCGTGCTACTCACCGAGCATCTCTTTGAGCTTGGCTGCCACGGCATGTCCCAAGCTCTCGTGGCTTTCGGGCATCATATGCAGATAGTCGATATCGCCCGGCTCGGCAAACTCGGCGGCATTCAAAAAGTCGCAGCCAAACTGCTCGGCCACGTGCGCATAGTACTCGCCAAAATGTTCAGATGCCTCGACGGAACGCTCGTCAAAATCGGTCATATATACATCGGCGATCTGCGGCTTGATCTTGATAGGAGCCATCAGCAGGATGCGCGGGCAAGGCGCAGCGTCGGTCCACGGAAACGCGCGGACGGCGCGAATCAGCGCCATGGCGCCACGGGCGATATCGGAAGCTGTCACGTTAAAGACCGTCTTACAGTCGTTGGTGCCCAGCATGATCACAATGGCGTCCAGCGGCTTATGAGCCTCGAGCAGCATCGGAAGCGCGCGAATGCCGTTGAGGTTAGTGTCCAGATGGCACATGTCGTCGCGTACCGTCGTGCGGCCGTTGAGGCCTTCTTCAATTACATGCCAGCCCTCGCCTAAGTCACGTTGGACCACGCCACACCAGCGCACATCCTGCGCATAGCGCACCGCGGTACCGTCGCGCATGCCCGTCGGATCGTAACCATAGGTGTTGCTGTCACCAAAGCACAGAACGTTTTTCATCGTAAGCTCCCCACTCAATAAAAAGCCGACAGGAGCAGCCTCTCCCGTCGGCTCGGTATATCGCATCACGAGCACCGTTTACAGGTACTTGCGCCAGTCGTCGTCATCCTCGTCATCCTCGGCAGCGGCCTGAGCCTGCTCGGCGGCACGGGCGGCTGCGGCGCGGGCGGCAACCTGAGCATAGGACTCCTCGTTTCGCTCGGGGAAGTTTGCCAGCACGTGCTCGAATTTGGCGAAGTCCTCGTCCCAGCGCGTAGAGGGCACGGCAAAGAAGACCTGCTTGACCTTGAAGTCGCCCGATGCGAGCTCCTTGCGGAAGAGCTCGGCCACGGCCTCGGCATCAAAGCCGTTGTTGTCGCAGCCCCATGCGCCCAGCACGAGCTTCTCGCGACCCAACTCGTCGCAGATGGCGAGCACAAAGCGAATGCGGTCGCGCAGGGCATCCAGCAGAGCATCGTCGCTCACGCGATACTCCTGGCGGGCGCGCTTAACGTTGGGCGCGGCGGCCACGATCACGTCGGCGTATGCATGCACGTGGTTGCGGTCGAAGCGCACCGCAGGCACCACTAGGGCACGGTTACGATAGAGCTCGCAGTTGATGTTGCGGCGACGGTTCTCGCCGTACCACTTACGCTGCCTATCGAGAACGTTGTACAGATACGAATCGGCGCACAGCGTGGCCTCCTGGCCCAGATAACCCTGAATATATCCACCGCCCGGATTGGTAAACGAGGCAAAGGCGAGCACGGCCATGTCGCAGAACTGCGCATAGCCGCGACCGTTATCGAGGATTGCCTGCGTGGCGGAGGCATCAAGCACAGTGACCTCGGGCAGGACCGGAGCGGGCTCCTCAGCAGGCGCGGACTCAGCTTCGGCGATTTCCTCGGCAGGCTCCTCGACGGGCTCGGGCGCCGCCTCGGTCTCGGGCGCCGCCTCGACCTCGGCAGTCTCCGCGTTCTCGACGTCCTCGGCGACCTGCTCTTCGGGGGCCACAGCACTCTGAACCTTGGCCTTCATCGCCGCGACAAAGCCGGCAGGCATACCGTCAAACTCGCGAACACCGGCAAGCGAACGCTCGATATCCTTGGCGCACGCTTCGGACACAGTTGCCACGTGACGCTCGGCGGCCTTGGCACGGGCCTCGCGCTTGGGATTGGGCTGACCCGCTCGGTTGGACCTGCGGTTACGGTTCCTGTTGTCGACGTCTGCCATACGTGGCCACCTTTCCTGTCGCTGCCGCTATCGGCTTTTCCCATCCATGATACCCCGCCGCGCACAAAAAAGACGGCCCCGAAGGACCGCCTTTCGCATCGTTTTACCGTGTCCAGCAGGAAGCATCGCAATGCCGCGCTTTAATCGCGACGGCCGAGGATGTTCAGAATGCGCAGGAACACGTTGATGATGTCCACGAACAGGTTGGATGCCATGAGCACGGCGTTGGGCAGCGTGGGCGGCACCGTCGTTGCCACATAGGTGTCGTAGCCGATGAAGCCGGCGAACACCACGATCACGATCAGGTCGGTGATGGTCTGCGAGACGCCCATGAACATCAGCACGATCTCAACCAGAATAGTGGCGAGCAGAACGCCAAAGCCGATGCCATATACGCGCTGGAAAAACTTGGGGAACGTCACGCCCAGCGCACCAAAGACAAAGGTGATGGCGGCCGTGGCGATAAAGGCGGTGTTAATGGTAGGCAGGTCGTAGTTGGCAAGACCAAACGACGCCGTCAGGCCAAAGGTACTCGCAAAGATTACGTAGCCCACAAGGGACAGACCCACGGACTGCTTGCCCGCAGCAGCCGACATCATGACCATGCCGACGATGGTTAAAATAAACGAGCCAAAGACCAGTGGCAGGGCGGCGCCGCTCATCATCATGCGCGCAAACGACATGGTGCTCGTAAAGTAGGCGCCGGCACCCATGGCGCAAAAGCCCAAGAAGATCAGGGCAGATATGGCGAGATTGTACGCGCGCGGCGACATCTCCTTGGCGCGACTTGCGCCGGTCTCGACGGGGCCGTTCTGATAGCCCTGGATATCGTTCATACTTCGTCCTTTCAAAAAGCGCCACAACAGCGCCGTAGGTGACAAGATTCCTGCCATTGTACCCGAATGCCGCGCGCTCTTACCTGCGGCGCTCGCCCTCGAGCGTACGATCAAAAGCCCAGACCCACCAACGCATCACGTGCGCCTGCGAGCCGTCCGCCCGCTCACGCGTTTGGTCCTCTAGATACAACTCGGTCGCATGTCCGCCAAAACGTACCTTATAGGTTGCCGTACGAATGCCGTGAACCGTCAGGCCAAAACCGGTGGACGAGACAATCTCGTCAATCGTAAAGCAGCGACCGTCAACCCAGCAGACGGTAACCGGCACAACCTGTCCGCCCGCGAGAATGCGAGCCACGACGTCCACATACTGCTTGTGCACGCGCCGAGTTTTGCCGTCTGTCTGTCGATATTCCATGGCCCTATTATCGAACGCATGTTTGCATGTTGTAAAGCGAACAGACTGTGGTTTTGGAGTGTCGGAGCGAACGCACGCGTCCGTATGGCGTGTTAGCAAAAAGAACGACCACGGTCAACAGGGCTAATATTCAATGTTAGTACCAAAAAATTCACTTCTCCCATCAGAACTCCGTAAAGAAACCCGCAGGAGGTGATACGATTTATCATGTTTTTGTAACGAGTCTGCAAATATCGAGAAAGCCCATATATGGACGTAACGTTCTCAACCTTCCTCGGCCAGCTTGTGTCGAACCCAGTCCTTGCCGTCACCGTGATCCTCGCGCTCGGCGCCATCTTCGTCAACGGATGGACCGACGCGCCCAACGCCATCGCGACCTGCGTCACCACGCGCTGCATGCCCGCCCGCGCCGCCATCCTCATGAGCGCCGCATTCAACTTCTTGGGCGTGCTCATCATGACGCACTTTAACGCGAGCGTCGCCAACACCATCTCACATATCGTCGACTTTGGCGGAAACAGCACCATGGCACTCGCGTGCCTCTGCGCGGCGCTCTTCTCCATCGTCGTCTACGGCGCCACAGCGTCGCGTTTTGGCATCCCCACCTCGCAAAGCCACAGCCTTATCGCCGGCCTGACCGGTGCTGCCATCGCCCTCGGCGGCGCGAACAGCGTCAACGTCCACGAGTGGATGAAGGTCATCTACGGCCTGGCGCTCTCCATCGGTCTGGGCTTTGTCATGGGCTGGATCCTGTGCAAACTCGTCTCGATTCTTTTCGCCGCCGCCAACAGGCGACGTGCCAATGTCTTCTTTAAATACGCTCAGATCGCGAGTGCTGCGGCCATGAGCTTTATGCACGGCGCGCAGGATGGACAGAAGTTCATCGGCGTGCTCTTTTTAGGTGTCGCCTTCGCCAACGGCCAGACTAGCGTCGGCGACGCCGGCATCCCCATCTGGATCATGCTGCTGTGCTCGGCCACCATGGGCATCGGCACCAGTGTGGGCGGCGAGCGCATCATCAAGTCCGTCGGCCAGAGCATGGTCAAGCTCGAAAAGTACCAGGGCTTCTCCGCCGACCTCGCGGGCGCCGCAAACCTGCTGCTTGCCACCCTTACCGGCATCCCCGTGTCCTCCACCCACATCAAGACCTGCGCCATCATGGGCGTCGGTGCCGTCAAGCGCCTTTCGGCTATCAACTTCGGCGTGGTCAAGGACATGATGTTCACCTGGTTCTTCACCTTCCCCGCCTGCGGACTCATCAGCTTTGTCATGGCCAAGCTGTTCATGATGTTCCTCTAGCCACACCGAGCGTCCATCCGGACCGCAAAACTTCGCCCACCCGTCTTCGCCTCGAAAGGACCCACTCATGGCAAAGAAACCCGATTCGTTCTACTTTGACAACTACGTCGCCTGCGCCGACCTCGCCGTCCAGGCCGCCGAGCTGCTCACCAAGATTTTTGAGAACTTTGACCCCGCGCAGATCCACGACATGCTCGAGGAGATGCACGCGATTGAGCATGCGGCAGACAAGAAGCACCATGAGCTCGAAGACGCCTTGCTCACCGCCTTTATCACCCCGCTCGAACGCGAGGATCTGGATCTGATGAGCTGCTCACTCGACACCGTGCTCGACCGCATCGAGGGCGTCGTGCAGCGCGTCTACTTCACCAACATTCAGAGCATCCATCCCGACGCCATCGTCATCGCCCACAAGGTAACCGATGCCTGCCGCGCCATGAAGGACCTTATGGTCGAGCTTCCCAACTACCGCAAGTCCAAAACGCTGCGCGAGCTCGTCATCCAGATCAACACCATCGAGTCCGAGGCAGACGAACTCTACATCAACGCCATGCGTAACCTGCACGTTAACGGCAAGGACCCGCTCGAGGTCATCGCTTGGCGTGACGTGTACGCCTTTCTGGAGTACTGCGCCGACTGCTGCGAGAATGTGGCCGATGTCGTGGATTCGATCGTCATGAAGAACAGTTAATTGGGGGTACGTGTCCCGGCGGCGAAGGGCCGGCCACGGTTTGCTTTCTCACTCCGGCTGCTTTGCAGAGTCGTTCGAAAGTAAACCGTGGCCGGCCCTTCGCCTTACGTACCACCATTGGGAACTTTGGCTGATAGTTGTAGCGCGATGGGGGTTTGGCTGAAGGGACCTTTGGTACCCGTTCGGACACTTTGGCCCTTGATGAGCGTTTGGCTGATTGCTGCTTTGGGTACTGTTTGGGTTACTTTGGGTTTGTTTGATTTTTAATTGTTGGAGGGCTTGTATGTCTTATTTGGATCTGGCTCGGTCTCGGTATTCTTGTCGCGAGTTTGAGAATCGTTCTGTTGAGCAAACTGTTGTGGATGCCATTGTTGAGGCTGGGCGTATTGCTCCTTCTGCTTGTAATAATCATCCAGCCCGTGTGATGGTGCTGGATACGCCTGAGCTGTTGGAGAAGGCTGCTGCTTGTCAGCCTCGGTTTGCTCGTGATGGGTCCATCTTTGGGGCTCCGCTTGTCTTCCTTATTTGCAGCGTTACCGGCGACGCTTGGGTTCGCCCCTATGACCAGATGAACTCGAGTGCCATCGACACCTCGATTGTTTGCGATCAGATGATGATGGAGGCCGAGGAGCAAGGTCTGGGAACGTGCTGGGTATGCCATTTTAAGCCCGAGCTAGCCCGCGAGCAGTTCAACCTGCCCGAGGGCGTCTATCCCTATCACATGCTCGTCTGTGGCTATCCCGCCGACCACATCGCCGATCCCGAGCATCGCGAGGCCCGCACCATTCCCCTCTCCAACTTCCTCCTCAAGTAGATTTTTGGGACATGCCTTAAAACCTACCCTTGACCGCTCACCCGTTCGCCGAGTTCTGCGCCACTATGTGCAGGGCTCGGTTTTTTATGTTACGCACCCCGGCACAGTCATAAAAAAGGACCCGCAAGCTGCGGGTCCTTTCTAGGCACTAAATTGTAGGCCGAATGTTAGTCCAGGTCGTCGGCGGCAAAGTTGTCGATCGGGGCGAAAGGATCGGCCACGGGGACAACCGGGTCAGCGACGGGCAGCGGCTCGGCGGGAACAGTCACCGCAGGAGAAGCGGCAGAACCGACCGGCGTGGAGGCCATGAGGTCGGCCGGGAAGGAGTTCTGGGCATCATCCATGAAGTGCTGGATGAGCTTGAGGTACTCGGCCTTGAACTCCTCGCGGGAAGCCTTAAGACGATCGATTTCCTCGAGCTCGGCCTGTTTTTCGGTCAGGGCCTGGCGGATAACCTCGCGGGCCTTGGCGTCAGCCTCGTTGCGGATACGCTCAGCATTCTCGTTGGCATCGTTGACGATGGTCTCAGCGGTCTGCTGGGCAGCGATCAGAGCAGCGGAAATCTGACGCTCCTGAGCGGAGAAGTCAGGGGCGGGAGCAGCCACGGGGGCGGCAGGAACGGCCTGGGCGGTGGCATCCTGAGCCTGGGCAAGCTGAGCCTGCGCGTCGGCAAGCTGCTGCTCGGTGGCGGTCAGGCGACCCTTAAGATCAACGATCTTGGCAAGCATAGCGTCAACCTCGGAGGACAGCGTCTCCAAGAAGACGTCGACCTCGGCAGGATCGTAGCCACGCTTGGCCTCAGAGAAAGTCTGAGCCTGGATGTCTGCAGGGGTAATAGCCATAACAAGTCTCCTTTTTCATCGCCTCGGCGCTACACGCCCGACGTAAGTTACTAAGTCAGTTCTATACGAGTATACCTATAAGAAGCTGCAGAATCAGCCTCTGCACCAACTGCAACGCAATAATCGCAACGACCGGCGAAAAATCAACGCCGCCCATCGGCGGGATAAACCGACGAAAGAGGTTGAGCCACGGGCCGCAGACGCTATCGAGCACTGCAGCGATATCCTGCAGCAGGCCGCCCTGCTTCATGGGAATCCACGTCATAAAGCAATAGACCACGATGAGCGTGGAGTAGAAGTTGAACAGCGTGTTGACCAGCTGGACAATGGTGTAGATGTTGATGAGAATCTCCTCGTCTTGGGTTTACTTAAGGTAGCCGTCGGCACGAAGCTTCTTGAGGTCCGAATCCTTAACCTCGCAGCCGGCGGGCAGCACCATGAATACGCGATCGCCCACTTCTTTGACCGTGGCGCCCAGGCCACAGGCAAAGCCATAGCTAAAGTCCAGGACGCGCTTGGCGACCTCGGTGCGAACGCCAACAAAAATCAGTGCGACAGGCTGCTTGGTGCGAACGCGGCGCACCACGGTCTCCACGTCGTCATAGCTCTCGGGGCGCAGGACATAGGCCGGCAGCTGCGGCGTGGCGTTGATGATATTGCTCGCATAGGCCGAGGCATCGCTCGGTGCAGGCGCGGGTGCAGCGGCGGCACGGGCGCGGGTGTTCTCGGCGTAGCTCGACGGCGTGTCATAGGCACCAGGACGATAACCGCTCGCAACGCTGTCCTGCGAGCGCGAAGGCGGGTTATACGTCGTGGCATGGCGGGAGTCATCGCCGACCAGCTGACCGGAGCGCGTATACACGGCAACCGACTCAGCTTCACCGCGGCGCGTCTGACCAAGCAGGCCGTTGCTCGGCTCGTCTTGGGTGTAGAAGCCCTCGCCCGAAGCACCGCTGTAGCCGTTGCCCTGATAACTATCGTCATAGCCGTCATCGTAGCCGTAGTCGTCGTCCTGGCCATAACCCTGGTCGTAACCCTGCTGGCCGCCCAGGTGCATCTTATTTTTAATCTCGTCAAGGAAGCCCATGGTTGTGTCCTCTCGCGGTTTAGTGCAGGCGCCCCGATAATCAGTGCGCACTTCAGAGCCTTATTTTACTGCAAACTCCGGGCTAAATACTACCCTGCCCAGGCGAACGAGCGTAGAGCCCTCCTCAAGGGCAGGCTCAAAGTCCTCGCTCATGCCGCAGGAAAGCTCAGGCAGGTTCAAATCGGGATGCGCCGCCTCCAGCTCATCCCTCAGCTCACGAAGCCCCGCAAAGGTGCGGCGTGCCACATCCTTATTCCCCCGGGGCGCCATAGTCATAAGCCCCTGTACGCAAATTCCCTCAAGTTCCGCAAGCTCACCCGCGGCGGCGCGAATCTCATCGGGCGAAAAGCCTCCCTTCGACTCCTCACCACTCACATTGACCTCGATGAGCACACGCTGGGGGCCGGCGAGCTCGCCTGCCTCAATCTTGCGGACAGCACGGCTCGAGATCGCCTGTGCCAGATGCAGCGAACCCACCGAGTGAATCAGCTCGGCTGAGCCCAGCACCGCATTGATCTTATTGGTCTGCAGGTTGCCGATCATATCGAAGCGCACCTCGGGCAGCTCCTGATGCTCCGCCAGACCCGTGAGCTTGCGAACCAGCTCCTGCGGGCGGTTCTCGGCAAAATGGCGATACCCCGCCTGGATGGCAGCAACAGTCTCATCGACACCAACGGTCTTGGACACGGCAATGAGGCGCGCGGCGTCGTGGGGGCGGCCCGCGCGATCGAGCGCCGCATAAAAACGTTCCAGAATCTGCTCGCGGCGAGCGCGCATCAAATCCAAATAGTTATCCATTGCCAATCGCCTCCGCTGACAGCCAAACAAGTAGTCCCATGCTAACGCAAGAGCGCGGCCCCGCATGTGCAAGGCCGCGCTCACTTAGGTATTTACAATCTTTCGACGAACGGGGCTACTTACTCCTCGTCGTCCTCGCCATCGTCCTCGTCCTCAAGATGATCGAGCAGGTAGCGAAGACCCTCGCTGACCTCGTTGGCGGGCACCTTGGCAACGTAACGCGCGTCGACGGCGGGCCTCATGATAACACCCTCGCCCGAAGGCACGCGCATGCTCTCGAGCTCATCCTCGTCCACACGGGCGATATCGCCGGCGTTCATACGCTGACCAGTCAACAGGAAGGTCAGACGGCAAGCGGCATCGATGGAAATGGAAGCGATGCGATCGAGGTAGCGCGAAACCATGATGGCGCGGCGCAGGTCGTCATAGTTGCTGTCGTCGTCCATAAAGTCGCCCGTATCCATACGGTTAAAGGTGCGGAAGAACTTCTCGTAGGCGGCGTGCACCGGCTCGTCCTCGACGGCCAGGTTGCAAATGATGGACATGTCGTTGGTGACGAGCGCAGAAAGCGACGAGCCTAGCACCTGGTAGACGGCCTCAGCCTCGGCCTCAACCGTGCCGACAAGCTCCTTGGGCAGCGAGATGTCGGCCTTGATCATATGACGCGTGGCACGGCAGATCTGACGGACCTTATCGGTCATGCGCTGCAGGTTAAAGTCGACGTAGATGATCGTCTGAAGCAGGCGGAAGTCGGAGGCGACCGGTGACTGCGTGGCGATCAGGTTGTAGCAGACGGCCTCCAGGTTGGCGCAGCGCGCGTCAATCGAAAGCGTGCGCTTCTTGGTCTTGGTGGCGAGCTTGCGGTCGTCGGTCACATAGGCCTTCACGGCATCGTGGAGGGCCAGATCGACGGCCTCATAGATGCTCAGCATCTCGTGACGGGCCTCGACGAGCTGACGGGAAAACAGTTTGCGCATGGTTCACTCCAATCAGTTGGGTGCGGTCATGCCGCCCGCACAGTGAATACGCACCGGACTAGGTCCGATCGGCTTGGGACTAGTCGCACCGATCAGCCAAAGCGGCCGGTGATATAGTCTTCCGTCCGCGAGTCCACCGGGCTGGTGAAGATCGCGTCGGTTTGACCATACTCGATGAGCGTGGCGGGCTCGCCGGCAACTTCCTGCAAGAAGAATGCGGTGTAGTCGCTGATACGAGCTGCCTGCTGCATTGAATGCGTGACGATGATGATCGTCATCTCAGGCGCCAGCTCGGCCATCAGATCCTCGACCTTAGAGACGGACGTGGGGTCGATGGCGGAGCAGGGCTCGTCCATCAGGAGAACATCGGGTTGCACCGCAAGCACGCGCGCGATGCACAGACGCTGCTGCTGACCGCCCGAGAGCGCCAAACCATCCTTGTTGAGCTGATTGGATACCTCTTTCCAGAGGTTGGCGCGCTTGAGCGATTCTTCCACGATGTCATCGAGGTCGCTTTTGCTAGTCACACCCTGTAGACGAGGGCCAAAGGCGACATTCTCGTAGATGGATTTGGGAAACGGGTTGGGCTGCTGAAAGATCATGCCCACGCGACGACGGAGGTCGACCGGGTCGACGCCCTCGGCATAGATATCATTGCCGTCGAGCGTCATGGTGCCCTCGACGCGCGTACCCTCGATCAGATCATTCATGCGGTTGATGCAGCGCAAAAACGTCGACTTGCCGCAGCCCGAAGGGCCAATGAAGGCGGTGATGGCGTTTTTGGCGATGTTGAGGTCAAGCCCCGTCAGCGCATGAAAGTCACCGTACCAAAAGTTGAAATCCTTGGCCGTAATGGCCGCTTGCTCCAGCGTGGGAGCGGACTGATAAACGGACATGGGACTCCTTAACTAGCGACGCTTGCGCGACAGGAAGCGCGCAAACAGGTTGAAGGCCAGAATGATCACCATCAGCAAGAGCGCGGTGCCGTAGGCTGCGTTCATGTTGATGCCGTCGTTGGCAAGCAGGTACAGGTGAACCGTCATGGGGCGGCCGGAATCGAGCGGCGAAATAGGCAGATTGATGGCTTGGCCCATGGTGTAGAGCACCACCGCGGTCTCGCCAATGGCGCGGCCGATGGCGAGGACGATGCCCGTGGCAATACGGCCAAAGGCAGAAGGAAGCACAATCTTGGAGACAACCTGCCACTTGGTGGCGCCCAGGCCGTACGCGCCCCAACGGATATAGCGCGGGACGGCGCGAATGGCCTCTTCGGTGGTGCGCATGACAATGGGAAGCATCAAGAGCGCGAGCGCCAGAGCGGCCGAGACCATCGAAAGGCCCAGGCCCATGGCCTCGACAAACAAGGCGTAGCCAAACAGGCCCATAACGATGGAGGGCACCGAGGCCAAAGCGTCAGCAGCGTAGCGAATGAGCTCGACGACCTTGCCCTGCTTGGCGTACTCGGCCAGATAGACGGCTGCCAGCACAGCAATCGGCGTGCAGATAAGCATGGCGAGCGCCGTCACATAGACGGTCGAGACGATCGTGGGCCAAATTCCGCCCTCGGCGTTGACGCCCTGGGGCCAACCGAAGATAAAGTCGAGCGAGATATGCGGCAGGCCGTTAATGACCACATAGGCAATGATAGCGACAAGCACCAGCGTGGTGATGTATGCCGCGGCACGGAACACGCCAAGCATGATCTTGTTGGACAGGTCCTTGTTGATGCGGCCCTTCTTGCCATGGGAAAGGGCACGCTTGATGCGCTCGCGCGACGAGGTCGTATCGACCGTCGTGTCAACGGAATCGGACATAGCCTACCCCCTCTTCTTCTTGGAAATCAGACGGACGACGCCCACCAGCGTGGCGGAGATGATAAACAGGACCACGCCCATGCCGAACAGCGCCGAGCGGTGCAGACCCGAGGAATAGCTCATGTCGAGCGCGATCTGGCTCGTGAGCGTCGAGATGGGGCTCGCAATGCTGTCGGGAATAACCGGGGCGTTACCCACGACCATGAGCACGGCCATGGTCTCGCCGATGGCACGGCCCATACCCAGCACGATGGCATCCACGATACCCAGCTTGGCGGCAGGTAGCACGACCTTATAGATGGTCTGCCACTTAGTAGCACCCATGGCATACGATGCCTCGCGAATACCCATGGGAATGGAATTGAGGGCATCGATGGTGAGCGTGGTGATGGTAGGGACGATCATGATGGCAAGCACGAACCACGCCGTCAGCGCACCAAAACCAAGACCACCGGTCAGTTGCGCGATAAACGGACGGATGATGATCATGCCAAAGAAGCCATAGATGATAGAAGGGATGCCGGCCAACAGGTCAACGGCAGGGCTGATGAGCTTGCGCACGCGCTTGCTGGCGATCTCGACCAGATACACGGCCGTGCCCACGCCTAGGGGCACACCCATGGCGAGCGCACCGACGGTCACCAGACCCGAGCCGGCAAGCAGCGACACGATGCCGTAGTGGCCCTCAGAGGGCGCCCACGTAAAGCTAAAGAAGTCCGCCAGACCGATGTCGGTAAAGACGGGCAGCGCCGAGTACGTGGTAAAGACAAAAATCAGGATGACGGTAACAACCGCCAAGAACGCGCAGGCAAAGAAAATCCACTGCAGCGCCTTCTCCTTGATATAGGTGCTGCGCGATACGAGCGCCAGCTCGCGCTTCTTGGGCGCCTGAGCATTCTGCTCAGTCTGGGAGTTTTCCTGTGCTTCCATGCTACTCACTCCCCTTCTCGTCGTTGGTGACGGGAATAAAGCCCGCCTCGCGAATCTGCTTGTCCATCTTTTCGGACGTCACGTAGTCGATGTAATCCTGCGCCTGCTGCGAAGGCGCACCCTTCACAAAGAAGTAAAGGTCGCGCGAGATGGGATAGCCGCCACTCGCGACCGTCTTCTCGGACGCCTCAACATGATTGACCGAGACAGCCTTGACCGAGGTCTTGGCGTTGAGGCTATCGACGAAGCCCAGCGAAATGTAGCCGATGGCCCCACGCGAACGAGATACCACGTCGCGCACCTGGCCCGTACCCGAAAGAACAGCCGAGCGGCGATCGAACGGCGTGCCATCCATCACGATGGTACGGAAGGCCTCGCGCGTACCGGACGCCTCGTCTCGGTTGATGACCTGAATCCTCAGGTCCTCGCCACCGACCTCTTTCCAATTGGTAATCTTGCCGGCGTAGATATCGCGGAGCTGCTCGGTCGAGAGGTTATCGACGGGGTTGTCGTCGTTCACGATGACCGCAATACCGTCGTGGGCAATGACGATGGGAGTCAGGCCCAGATCCTGCTCGTCGGCATTGAGTCCACGGGAGGAGCTGGCGATATCGGCCGTGCCAGCGCTGACGGCTTCGATGCCAGCGGAAGAGCCCAAACCGGAAACGAGCACGTCGATGCCGGTCTCCTCCTTAAAGCCCTCTGCCGCAATTTCGGCGATAGGAAGGCAGGTCGTGGAGCCGGCCACGGTAATGGAAGAGGTAGAAGATCCCGAAGAACAGGCGCACAGCGTAAGCGTAAGCACAGCGGCGCTCAGGACCGATACGATCTTTCTCATAGCATCACGCCGATCGCAGCATGGCGCCCACAGGTGCCGTCCTCGTTACGGTAGGAATAAAAGCGGTCGTTCTGACGCACAGTCGAAAGCTGGGTATCCACGATATTATCCGCGTCCACACCGGCATCTACCAGCGCCTCACAAATGGCAGCGGAAAGATCGAGCATGCGAGAGGCACTCGCATCGATGCAAGAGAACTCGACGGCAAAGCGATCCATGAGTTCCTGGGATACCTCATATTCGTCAGCCAAGATATGGGGGCCGATATAGGCGGAAACGTCGCTCGCATCGCAGCCGGCAGCATCGCAAAGCGCCTGGCACGCCTTGGCAGAAATACGTGCAATCGTGCCCTTCCAACCGGAGTGCACCACGGCAAATCCGCCAGGGGCCACCAGCACCACGGGAACGCAGTCGGCAAAGCAGAGCAGCACGGGCACGTCATGGGCCGTACAGACGATGGCATCGCAGCCCTCGGCAATCTGCTCGCGAACAGCCTCAAGATCGTCGGCGCCGTTCGAAGTCACCGTAACGATATGGTCACCATGGACCTGATTGGGCACGAGCAGATTATGCTCGCACTCAGTGGCGCCCATAGCTTCGAGCGCTCGACGACGATTTTCTTGAACAGCAAAGGGGTCATCGCCTACATGCGAGCCCAGGTTGAGCGAGGAGTACGCATCTTCAGAAACGCCACCGGTGCGCTCGGTAAAGGCAAAGCGGACATCGGATGTCGCGCCCTCCACCAACGTAACTCCATCATGGTCGACACGCGAAACGTTGTCCGCACGTGCTGCCATACTAAAGCCTCCTAATAACACAAGTACCGCGGCGTCGCCGCGCAGTCCGCGTTTATACGGCTGTCATACTTCCTTAAAAGGATACCCGCAGCGGTAGGGACCAAACGTAAAGGGAACGTAAGGAGATTGGAGGCTTTCGTTTACAAACGAGAAACAAAACGGGGTGCATCCAAATGGACACACCCCGTGCAGGTCGTTGAGAAAAACGAACTAGAAGCTACCGCGCTTCAGGAAGTCGGGAAGCTCGAACTGGTCGTTGCCAAAGTTGGGCAGCTCGGTACCACCGACGTTGCGGGTCGGAGCGGCCTGAGCCGGGCTGGCAGCCGGAGCGGTGCGCTGCGGCTCAGCGGAGGCAGCGGCCTTGCTCTGAGACTGCTGAGCAGCAAAGAGCTCATCCTGACGGTTGACGTTGGAGTCGGAGAAGCCCGTAGCGATGACGGTGATACGCACCTGATCGCCCAGGGACTCGTCGACAACGGTACCGAAGATGATGTTGGCCTCGGGGTCGACGGCGTTGGCGACAACGTCGGCGGCGTCGCTGATCTCCTGGATGCCCAGGTCCTTGGAACCGGCGATGGAGAGCAGCACGCGCGTGGCACCATCGATGGAGCTCTCGAGCAGCGGGCTGGAGATGGCCTGCTGGGCAGCGTCGACGGCACGAGTATCCCCAGAAGAGGTACCGATACCCATCATGGCGGTACCGGCCTGCTTCATGATGGTCTTAACATCGGCGAAGTCCAGGTTGATGATACCGGGGACGGTGATGAGGTCGGTGATGCCCTGGGTGCCCTGGGAAAGGACGCCATCGGCAATCGCGAAGGCCTCGAGCATGGTGGTCTTCTTCTCGGCGATGTCGAGCAGCTTATCGTTAGGAATGACGATCATGGTGTCGACGCAATCGGAGAGGGTCTTGATGCCCTCCTCAGCGCTCTTCTTACGCTTGCGGCCCTCGAAGGTGAAGGGCTTGGTCACGACGGCGACGGTCAGTGCGCCGACCTCGTTCATCGCGATATCGGCAACGATGGGAGCAGCGCCGGTACCGGTGCCGCCGCCCTCGCCGCAGGTGATAAACACCATGTCGGCGCCAGCGAGCGCCTCGGCGATGTCGTCGCGGGACTCATCGGCAGCCTTGCGGCCAACCTCGGGATTGGCGCCGGCGCCCAGACCGCGGGTAAGGTCGGTGCCGATGTGCACCTTGATATCGGCATCAGAGATCGCGAGTGCCTGAGCATCGGTGTTGATGGCAACAAACTCGACGCCGCGGATGCCCTCTTCGATCATTCGATTGACCGCGTTGGTACCGCCGCCGCCGACGCCGACCACCTTAATGACGGCAAGGTAGTTGTTGATCTCTGTCTCGTGCATGTCGGTCCTCCGAACAAAGGTTATAGCCATAGCATGGGTCGACCCCTGCGCACATTAACCTTCAGGTTGAAAGTAAATGCAAAGGTAAACCGTATTATGTTTGCACATTATGAACGTATCAGTCAAATAATTGACCGTGAAAACCAAACAAACCAGATAAACGGCGTGGTATGGCCCCTCAACAAAGCATCAACCAGCGCTACGAGGTCGGAGCATTCCTAAATGTGTAGTTGCCCGGAGAGCGCACATTGATATACGTTACGCCCTCTACCTGCGAAAGCAACTTGGTGACTACGCGTTCCTTCTTGGCGATATCGTCCGAATCGCCCAGCGACACCTCAATGCCGTTATTGAGGTTTGCCGAGATGGCTTCGACCGAAGGCGTGGAAATATCCTTGACTTGTCCCAAGAACTCGCTCGAAAAACCACGCACATAATCCAGGCCGGCCTTAACGGCTTTGGAGTTCACCGCCTGGCCGGAAACCGGAGCGACATCCGCCGAGACATCAGTCAACAACACCGCGCCATAATGCTTGGCGAGCGCCAGCGCGGCATCGATTCCGGTCAAGGTATTTGAGCCCTGCCCTGTCGTGATGACGTTGCCCTGGTCGTCCACTTCGACCGACGTCGACAGCGGGGCGATCCAGGTGTCATCGTCTCCGATAGCCCAGGCAAGGTCGTCGGAGCTGATATACGCAATGGCGATAACTTTACGCTCCGTCGGCGTGATGATAAGCGTATGGGGAAACTGGCGCTGGACATCCACGCCCGAAACCCACGGGTTCTGCTTGAGATCCTCGGTAATCTGGTCGGGATCGACGTTAAAAAGCGACGTTCCCTCGGGCAAGTCGATCAGCTGGATAGCATCGTGCTTCGTCACATGCTCGCTGCCTTGAATCTGAATATCAGTGGCAGTAAACAGTCCAGAGTTGATCACCACGATGGCAACGACGACGAGCACGGCCAAGACGGCCAGAACGCCGCCCACGATTTTGCCTTTGCCTGTAACGACAGAAGCGGCGTCTGATGTTTTATTTGCCATCGCTCCAAGTGAAGATAACGGGTTGAAACCTTTTTTACTCGAAGGCTTCTTGGCGGTAGCCGGCACCGATGTCAGCGAGCGCGGTTTCGATGCGCCCAGCATGCGACCCGGACGCGCCGCCTTAGTTCCTGTCGAGGGTTTAGGAGTTGCCATAGGACGGGCAGGCTTGGCGCCCATAACAGGCTTTGACGTCACCGAGGGACGCGAGGACTTTTTTGCGGCCGGACGATTACCGAGCTGCGAGCCGACGACCGGACGACTGGTCTGTCGAGCATGCCCGACAGACTTAGAGTGCGCGACGGTATTGCGTTGAGGTTTGGCAGGCGCGCCGGAACGCCCTCCGGCGCGGCGGAAGGTGGGTTTCGATGCTCTAGAAGCCGAGGAATTTAACTTCCGGTCTGAGCTCGATGCCATACGCCTCCCTCACCTTTCCGTGCACATGTCTGATAACCGCGGCAACGTCATCGGCCGAGGCAGTTCCGTTATTAACGATAAAATTAGCGTGAACGGGCGAAACTTCCGCGCCGCCAATCGAAAAACCCTTTAATCCACAATCCTCGATAAGCTTGCCCACACTCGCATCGGGCGGGTTGCGAAAGACAGACCCGCAGGATGCGCGACCCATGGGCTGCGTACGCTTGCGCCTTGTAAGGTACCGCTCCATGCGCTCGCGAATGTCGGCCTTGGGCGCCGGTTTAAGCTTGAGCACGCACTCGAGGATGATCTCATTGCGGGGAAGGCTACATTCGCGGTAGCCCCAAGAGATCTCGGACCCCGCATAATGCTTGATACCGGATGCCGGGTCAAACGTTACGACATCCTCAACCAGCGAGCCAATCCACTCGGTCCGCGTGCCGGCATTCATAGATATCGCACCGCCGACCGAACCGGGAATGCCAACGGCAAACTCAAGGCCCGAGAGGCTACGCGACAGGGCATCGTTGACCAGGCGCGCAAACATCACGCCCGCACCGACCGTCAGCGTACAACCGTCATCGGCAACAACCGTGCGCTGGAACTCACGTCCGAGCGAAATGACGGCACCGCGATAACCGCCATCGGCAACCAGCAGATTGGAGCCCTTGCCGATGATGACCCACGGCACCTGCTCGCGATCGAGCACCGCCACGGCGCGGCGGAGGGCATGATAGCTATGGCACGTTACAAAGAGGTCGGCCTTGCCGCCGATACGATAGCTCGTATGACGCGCAAGGCGCTCGTCCTCGATCACATCCGTGTCGATCATGCCCGAAAGCGCCATGACGGCGTTAAACAGACCCATTAGACTTAAGCGTCTTTCTTGGCAGTCAGATACTCGATAAACTCGGGACCTACGGTCGTAACGTCACCGGCACCCATGGTGAGCAGCAGGTCGCCCTCGCCCACCATCTGCTCGAGCTCCTGATTGAGCTCAAGACGGCTGGAGCAGTACACGACCTCCTTGCCAGGATGCTTGGCGCGCACGGTATCGGCGAGCATCTTAGAGGTGACACCCGGAATGGGCATCTCGCCAGCCGAGAACACATCAATCAGCAGCAGTTTATCGGCATTGGCAAATGCATCGGCAAAGTCGTCGCACAGGGCCTGCAGGCGCGAATAGCGGTGCGGCTGGAACACGACGTCGACATGCTTGTAGCCCAGTGACGAAGCGGCAGCAAGCGTCGCCTTGATCTCGGTGGGGTGATGGCCGTAATCATCGACCACGGTGATGCCATCGATATCGCCCACGTGGGTAAAGCGACGACGGACGCCCTCAAAGCTCGAGAGCGCCTTGGCGGCGGCGTCGATGTCAAGGCCCAGGACATGGGCGACGGTGAGCACCGCCGTGGCGTTGAGCATGTTGTGGCGACCGGGATTGCTCTTGATCTCCACAGCATGCTCAGTGCCGTCCTCAAAGCGAACGATAAAGTCACTCTGGATGCCCTTGACATCCGGGTGCATGCAGACGATGTCGTTGCTCTCGGCAAAGCCGTAGGAAAGCACGTGACGGCCCGTCGACTTGGCGAGCTCGACCAGATGCGGGTCCTCACCGCAGACGATGACGGTGCCGTCCTCGCCCACCAGGCTCATGAATTTGGCGAAAGTCGCTTCGATCTCCTCGATACCCGAGTAGTGATCGAGGTGGTCGGCCTCGACGTTGGTCACAATGACCACGTTGGGGTTCAGGAACAGGAAGGAGCTGTCGGACTCGTCGGCCTCGGCGACAAAGTAGTCGCCCGAGCCGTTCTTGCCGTTCGTGTCATAGCCCTCAACGATGCCACCGATCAGGAAGCTCGGATCCAGACCCATGCGGTCGAGCATGGTGGCGCACATCGAAGACGTGGTGGTCTTGCCGTGCGTGCCGGCAACAGCGACGGTAGTGTAGCCGTGGCCCAAGGCAGAGAGCATCTTGGCACGGGGCCACACGGGAATACCAAGCTCGCGAGCGCGCACGAGCTCGGGGTTGGACTCCGGAATAGCGGTGGAGACAACAACCACGTCGGGCTTGACCTCGTCGATCGTGGCGGCCTCATGGCCCACATGTACCTTCACACCAGCGCGGGTAAGCTGGCGGATATAACGTGACGTCTTAAGGTCGGAGCCGGTAACGGCATAACCGCGCTCGTGCAGAACGAGGGCGATGCCGCTCATGCCGGCGCCGCCGATACCGATAAAGTGGGCGCTCTTAAACTCGGGCGCGGAGGTTGCAGTCTGGGAATCAGCCATGTGCTCGTGTACTCCTTGCGTAAACACTGCCTGTAACCCGTTAACTGTACCGCACCTACCGCATCAGCGCGAGGGCGACCGACGATATCCCGTCTAACTAACGCAAACCCTCTACCGCATCCGCCAGAAGAGCGGCGGCCCTATCCTGAGCCAGACCACGCGCCGCCTGACGCATGGCGTCGCGCGCCGCCGCGTCATCGACCAGGTGCAGCAGTTCATCGGCAAAGGCAGAACCGTCGATATCGGCATCGGCGCAGAGCACGCCGGCCCCGGCGTCGACCAGATACCGGGCATTGGTGGTTTGGTGGTCGGCCGTCGCATGCGGATACGGCACGAGCACCGAGGGCACGGCGAGCGCAGCGATCTCGGCCACGCTCGATGCACCCGAACGCGAGAGTGCCAAATCGGCAGCAGCCAGCATATCGCCCATGTTGTCGATGTAAGGCTGGACGCGGTAACGCTTCGCCTCCTCGGGCGTCAGCGCCAAAGCGCGCTCGGTCTCCTCAAAGCCGTCGGCACCCGTCGAATGCAACACATAGAGGTTCTTGCGCGAAAGCAGTTCGTTTTTGAGCGAAACCACGCGCTCGTTGAGGTGCTGGGCGCCAAGTGAACCGCCAAAGACGAGCAGCAGCGTAGCGTCCTCGGGAACGCCAAGTGCTTTGCGGCCGCGAGCGCGATCGCCCTCGATTACCGAGCGACGTACGGGGTTGCCGGTCATGAGCACGTGGCCAGGGTCACCTTCGCGCTCAAAGACCGAACGCGCTGCCGGCACCGAGATGCACACGCGGGCGGCGTGGGAGTTCATCATCTTGTTGGCCAGGCCCGGAACAGAGTTCTGCTCATGCAGCAGATACGGAACGCCCGCGCCCTTGCACCACCCCAGCAGCGGAACCTCGACATAGGCACCAAAACCGATGGCAGCGTCGGGCTTGCCGACCTTTGAGAAATGACTGGCGAGAGCACGCTTGGCCTTGTTGACACGCCACAGCGAGGTCAGCGCCGTCCAAGGACGGGAGCGGTCGAAGCCCGTGACTGTAATGGGCACAAAATCAAACCCAGCCTCGGGGACCAGACGACCCTCGAGCTTGCGCGACTGGCCCACGAACACAACGTGGTGGCCACGATCACGCAGCTCTTCGGCCAAGGCGAGCGCGGGGTTGATGTGTCCTGCCGTGCCGCCGGCTGCAATAGCAACGGTCATTTTATCGGTCATGGTAGTCCCTTCGTACACGCGGTCCCTGGTCGTCGGTGCGCAGACGCGCCGACGGGTCCGAGTTCAAATCGATTCGATTATATCCACCGCCCGCGTTGCGAGGGCTGGGGCGCTGAGGACGACCTTGCGGCGCCGTTCGCTGACGCGGGCGGGCTGCCGGCTCGGTCACAGAGCCATCCAGGACGGTAAAACCGTTACGCGAAGATCGCTCGCCGCGCACGCGGGGCACGCCGGCGGTACTCTCATCCATAACGGCAAAGCTCTCGCGGCGACGGTCGTACTCATCGCGACGGGCGCTTTCGTACGAAACGCGCAGGATCAATCCGGCAAGCATAAGTGACACAATAATCGAAGAGCCGCCGTAGCTAATAAACGGCAACGGTTTGCCCGTCATGGGAAACACGTTGAGGATGCCCAGCGCGTTAATCAAAAACTGCACCGCGAGAATGACCGCGGAGCCAGACGCCATGAGCGCGCCCCGACGATCGGTCGCCTGCTCGGCAATGCGAAACGCCGAATAGATCAGCATCGCAAACACCAAGAAGAACAGCACGGTTCCGACAAAACCGACTTCCTCGCCAATGATGGCCAGGATGTAGTCATTGTGCGCCTCGGGCAGATACGAGTACTTCATGGTTGAGTTGCCGATGCCACGGCCGAACAGACCGCCCGAGGCAAAGGCCATGATGGCAAGCGTGGCCTGATAGCCGTCACCATACTCGTCGGCCCAAGGGTTCAAGGCAACCTGAATACGCACCATACGGTACGGCTCTGCAACAAGCGCAATCACGATCACGAGAATGCCGAAGATTAGCACGCCGATGATAAATCTGGGGTCGAGACCCGCAAACAACGCCATGCACATGAGGGTCAACAGGATGATCAGGACAGTACCGAAATCGGGCTGGATAAAGATCAGAAAGAGCGAAATGCCCAAGTAGATGCCCATCTTGCGAAGGAATTCGTTGATGTTGCCACCGGGCGAAAAGAAACGATCAAGCATGATGGCCGAATACGCAATGGCAAATGGCTTTAAAAACTCGGAAGGCTGGAACTGAATACCGGCGATGTTGAGCCAGCGCGTGGCGCCACGGCTGCCGCTGCCCACCAAGAACACCAGAAGCAGTAGCCCCATCATGCCGATGAGGAAGATCCTGAGCACGTCTTCCCCAAACCAACTGTCCGGCAAGATGCGCACGATGGCAACCATAGCCAGCACGCCAACTCCGGCAAACGCGGCTTGTCGAAACAGAAAAAACGTCGCCGAGCCATTCTCGTGCAGCGCCTCGACCGAAGACGCCGAGTACACCATCAGCAGGCCAAAGCACACCAAGGTAAACAGGCAGGCCATGAATATCAAACGGGGGCGCATGATACGGGCGGGAACGCCGGCAATATAGCGTTCGCTAAACGTCTGCCCGCCGCGACCGGAACGCGGTGTGCTGCGCCGCGAGGAAGCACGGTCCGAGTCGGGCCTCCTCATACCTTGTCGGGGGCTCTCCTCTCTCACCTGCAACCCCTATTCCATTTGCGATTTCGCCGCAGCGGCAAGCTGGGCCACATAGTCCTTAAACACGCGGCCGCGCTCCTCATAGCCCGAGAACTCATCGAACGAAGAGCAGGCAGGAGAAAGTAAGATCACATCGCCACGGCTCGACAGCGAACGGGCGACGTCCACGGCATCGCGCAGGTCATCCGCCTGGGCGATATCCACATCGCCATCGACATCGGCCTCGTCCATAGCGGCGGTGAAACGCTCGCGCGCATCGCCAAAGCAGACGACCGAGCGTACGTTGTCCATAACGACGCGCGCGAAGTCCGTGAGCGGCGTGCCCTTATCGTGGCCGCCGAGCAGCAAGATCACGTCGTCATCGGGAAATGCCGTCAGTGCCTTCTCGACCGCATCGGTGTTGGTCGCCTTGGAATCGTTGACGTAGCGCACGCCGTCAATCTCGCCACACGGCTCCACGCGGTGCTCGAGCGGCTGGAACGAGGCCAGACCGCGGCAGACGCCATCGACATCGGCACCGACTGCCAGGGCAGCCGTGGCAGCGCACAGGGCATTGATAACATTGTGATGGCCCGAAATCTTGAGCTCGGATGTAGCGATGAGCGGGGTCTCGACGCCCTTCAGGCGCACGATCATCTTGCCATCGCGTACAAAGGCGGCATCCTCACCCTCAGGCTCGTCAAAGGCAACCTTGCAGATGCGACGACCCGGCGTGTAGATGTACTCATCGAACTCGTGAATGCCGGCGTCTTCGACGTCGACAACCGCCAGATCGTCATCGACCATATTGTCAAACAGTTTGATCTTGGCAAGCGCATAGTTCTTATGGCTCTTATGCCAGCCCAAGTGGTCGGGAGTGATGTTGAGCAGCACCGCCACGCGAGGATGAAGCTCGGCGGTCGTAGCAATCTGGTAGCTCGAGAGCTCGGCCACAAACCACTCGTTGTGGGCTCGGCCGTCAATCTCGTTGACCGGCGGCTCGCCGATGTTGCCGACAGCAACGCTGGCCTCGCCGGCAGCCTTGAGCAGATAATCAGTCAACGACGTGGTGGTCGTCTTGCCGTTGGTACCCGTGATGGCAATCCAGTTATCGGGCGACAGGCGATAGGCAAACTCGGGCTCACCCATAATCTGGGCGGCATGCTCGCGCCCGGCCTTAAAGAAGCCCGAGAACTCCGAGATGCCCGGGCACGTCACGCATACGTCATAGGCGCCCTCGACCTGTTCGGTCCCATAGACAAACGACGCACCAGCAGCCTCAAGCGCACGCGTGGCGTCATTGGGCTCAGAGGTGCCGCCGCCATACACGGTAACGGCGCTTACGCGCTCGGGATGTGCCAGCGCCCAGCGGGCGACATCGAGACCGGATTTGCCCTGACCCAAAACGAGCAGGCTAAAGACATCAGCAAGAGGCATGAAAGACCACTATCCCAACTGGAAGAACAAAGCAAGGCCAACGGCACCAAAGGCCGCAGCGATAATCCAAAAACGGATGACGACCTTGGTCTCGGCCCAGCCCTTCTTTTCGAAATGATGATGGATGGGCGCCATAAGGAAGACGCGCTTGTGCGTAAAGTGGAAGTAGACAACCTGAATCATTACCGACAGGGTCTCAACGATAAACAGGCCGCCGATGATGAGGGAGACGACCTCGGTGTTGGTCATGATGGACGTGCAGGCAAACGCGGCGCCCAGGGCAAGCGAGCCGGTATCGCCCATAAAGATGCTCGCCGGATAGCAGTTGAACCACAGAAAGCCCAAGCAGGCACCGGCACACGCGGTGCAGAAGATGGACAGGTTCACGTCTCCGTGCAAAAACGCCATGGCAGCCATGGCGAGCATGGCAATCATGGAGGTGCCACCAGCAAGACCGTCAAGGCCATCGGTCAGGTTCACGGCATTAGAAAGACCGGCGATCATCAGCCAGCAAAAGACAATGTAGAGCCACGGGAACGAAAGGCCGCAGATGGTGGTCGAAAGAACACCGAGGTCAATCGTCAGGCCGCCGGGAAAACGAATCTCGGGGGCGACGCCGCACCAGTTGACGGCAAGTACCGTAAAGGTGACACAGATAATGGTTAGGCCGATCATCTTGGCATGAGGCGTCAGACCGAGCGAGCGCCCATGCGTAACGGAGGTCAGGTCGTCGATCAGGCCCAGCACGCCGGTCGCCAGCGTGGCGAGCAGCACGAGCACGAGCTCGGTGGTGAGCTTGCCCATCAGCAGGCAGGTCAGCGAGATCGCGACGAGGATGACAACACCACCCATGGTGGGCGTTCCCTGCTTAACCAAATGACGCTTGGGGCCGTCGGCACGAACCTGCTGGCCGATACCCTCGACCTTGAGCAGCTTGATCCACCACGGCATGAGCAGCAGCGCAATGGCAGCGGCGATGCCAAGCCCCAAAAAAGCCTGATACGTTGGATACGAGGGATTGCCGAACATGGGCTAGCACACACCTTCCACAAAGCGGTCGAGCTCAACAAAACGGGAACCCTTGACCAGTACAACATCATGTTTTTCAAGCGCGCCGCCCATGCGGTCGAGCACCTGCTGATAATCGGAGAACACCTGGATGCGGTCCTCGTCCATGCCCATCATACGCGCGGCATCGGCCATGAGCTGGGCCAGCTCACCACCCACGCACGCCAGCATGTCGAGCTTCTTGGCGGCGGCATAAGCGCCCACGAGCTCATGCATGCGAGGAGCCTCATCGCCCATCTCGCCCATCTCGCCCAGGATCGCCATGCGAGACCCCATGCACGAAAGCGAGCACAGCAGATCGAGGCCAGCAGCCATGGATTCGGCACTGGCGTTATAGGAATCGTCGATGACGCGGGCACCGCTCTTGGCGCGCTTGATCTCTTGGCGGTGACCGGTAATCGTGAGGCCCCTAAAGGCAGCATCGATCTGCTCGGGCGTCACGCCCAGGCGATAGGCAACCGCGGCGGCCTTAACGGCATTAGGAACGGACTGCACGCCGGGGATGGCAAGCATGGTATCGATTGTCTCGCCCTGACCAAAATCGAGCGTAAAGACCGGACGGCCCTCGTCATCAACACGAATGTCGCGGGCACGGACCTCATCATCGTCCGAGACGCCGGCCAGCATCACGTCGATACCAGCAGGCTGGGCGAACGTATCGCGAATGAACGGCGTAAAGTCGTCCTCGCCGCCCAAAACCAGCAGCGGCAAGAAGTCGCCGGCGGCGCACATGCCCTGGACAATCTCGGCCTTAGCGCGGGCGATGTTCTCGCGGCTACCCAAAATGCCGATATGAGAGGTACCAATCTTGCTCACGATGGCAAGGTTGGGATTGGCGGACTGGGACAGGCGCTCGATCTCGTGGAAATGGTTCATGCCCATCTCGAGCACCAGGACCTCGGTATCGGCCGGAGCGGAAAGCACCGTGAGCGGCATGCCGATCAGGTTATTGAAATTGCCCTTGGTGGCCCAGACACGATAGCGCTTGGCGAGCACAGCGGCGAGCACGTCCTTGGTCGTCGTCTTGCCGATGGAACCGGTAATACCAACGACCAGGCAGCCAAGCTCCAGACGGTACGCGTGCGCCAAACGCAGCAGAAACTCCTCGGGATCATCGGTCAGCAAGATGGCACAGCCCCTGTCCTGCGCCAGCGAGACCAGCTCGGCCTCGGGCTCACGCGTCATTACGACGGCGCCGGCACCCGACTGGACGGCACGGGAAGCAAAATCATTGCCGTCGACGTTTTCACCGGGAAAGGCGACGAAAATCGTCCCTTCCTCGACCTGACGCGAGTCGATAACGCACCCGCGGCAAACCCGATCGGCTTCTCCCGTCACGGTTCGGGCCCCTGTTGCGGCCGCGAGGTTGTTGACGGCGATCTCTATCATTGCAGCTCCCCTGTAAACCTAATAATGCTATCGGCGTATTGTATCCCAGCGCCGCGCATGCGTGGTGCAGGGCATGTGAACACCCCTCATATGGGACAACAAACCACGCCCCAAAGATTGTAACCCCCTACCTCGTGTGCGGGATACCCAGCACGTCGAGCGCGTTGGCCATAATGGACTGGAACGGCACTGCAGCGGCATCTGAGCCGCTCGGCGTTCCGTCGAGCGTGATATAGCACAGCACCTTGGGCGATTGTGCCGGTGCAAAGCCCATAAAGGACGACATGTAGTTCTCCTTGAGGTAGCCGCCGTTCTCGTCGGCTCGTTCGGCCGTACCGGTCTTACCCGCCACGTCATAGCCGTCGACCGCGCCGCCAACGCCCGTTCCCTCGGACACGACCGTCTGCATGCACGATGTCACCTGGGATGCAGCATCCTCAGAAATCGCGCGCTCGCCCTCGCCCCAGTCCTTCTCGTCGCCTTTGCTGGACTTATAGAAGTGCGGGGTCATCATCACGCCGCCGTTGGCGATGCCGCCCACGGCACGTGCGATCTCAATCGGAGAGACAGACAACGCCTGTCCAAAGCTCATCGAGCCAAGCGTGGCGCCGTCATACTGGTCACGCTCCTTGACGATGCCCAGGCTCTCGCCCGGAAAATCGACACCAGAGCTGTGGCCTATGCCCCACTTGTCCACATAGGCGGCAAAGTCGTCGGCACCGATCTTGCGCCCCACCAGGACAAAGCCCACGTTGGACGAACGGCGCATCATCTCGCGCACATCCATGGTCATGGCATAGTCGCGCTTGTCGGCATCGGTGACGGTATCGTCACCCACCTTGATGCTCGCCGGCACCTCAAACGACGTACTCGATCGCACGGCGCCCAAGTCGAAGCCGGCGCCCGCCACGAGCGTCTTAAAGACCGAGCCGGGCTCGTAGGCGTCGGTGACCAGGCGCAAGTTCATATCCTCGGTCTTGGCGTTTTCCAGATCGGTCTGGTCGTAAGTCGGATACGAGCAGGCTGCCAAGATCTCGCCTGTCGTAGGATCGGTGACCAGCGCCGAGCCGTTCTTGGCCTTAGTCTTCTCAACTGCCTCTGCCAGGGCATCCTCGGCCGCACGCTGGATATTGACGTCGAGCGTCGTCACGATATCAACGCCGTCGACCGCAGCCACCTTTTTATAGGCACCGCCCGCGATATAGCTGCCGTCCCTCGCGCGCTCGCGCACAAGAGAACCGTTCGTACCGGTCAGAAGCTTGTTGTATTGCTTCTCGAGACCCGTCAAGCCGTCGTTGTCTACATTCACTACACCCAGCACCTGCGATGCCAGATTGCCGTATGGATATACGCGCTTCATGGCCTGCTCAAAAAGCACGCCGGGCAGGTTCTTCTTCTCCAGCGCCGCAGCATCGTCTTCGTCCACCTGGCGCTTGATATACACCCAGGTGCCATCGGACTCGACGAGCTTGCGGCAGGTCTTTTTATCGATCCCAGTTGCCTTGACCAGCGCCGACACCGTCTTGTCAACATCCTCGACAAGCTGCGGGTTCACGGCGATGTTGCGACATTCGACCGACGACGCTAGCACGTTACCGTTGCGGTCGTAGATGGTGCCGCGTTTGGCATAGAGGGTCTGCGCAAGCAGGCGGCGCGCATCGGCACGCTCGCGCAGTTTATCGGCTTCGACAATTTGATAGTCGGCAAGGCGAAAGACGCCCAAGCCCAAGCCAAACCCAATGAATCCCATGACGGCTTTGCGGCGAGGCAGAGGCGCGCCTGTGAGCCATTCGGTCGACGAACTCTTGCGCGACCTGTTGTTATGCACTTGAGGGCCGCCCGAGCCGCGAAGTCGCGACGCCGGGTCGTTGCCACGGGACTGCCCGGCGTTGTAAGATTGCCGACCCGTTCCTTGATAACCAGAACGTCCCCGCGACGAGGGACGTCCAGAACCGCGGCCCCCATCGGAACCGCGGCGATAGTCATTTGTCATACTCAGCTACCGTCTTGCTACTGAGCGGTCGCGGTCGCGTTGGCGCCCGCGGCTGCATCCTGCGAAAAGTCAAGTGTAACGCTCTCGCTGGGCTCCACCATGCCATAAGCGCCCGCAAGGTCGCGAATGCGCGTGTCGGCGCCATAGACCGAATGCATGACCTCCAGGTCGGAGCTCTCATCGGTCGCCTTTTCGAGCGTGTTGGTAAGCTCGGCGTTGCTGTTGAGCACCTGGGCCGTAACGCCGGCGAGCGCCACGCGGGCGACGCCGATCGTCATGAAGATAGCCGCAATGATGCAAAACGTTTTAAGAACGCTCATGAAAACCGGGCTTACCGCCTGGTTTGCCTGACGGCCCGCGCCCGTGTAGACATCAAAGCGCGGCGTGCGCTGCTCACGGGGAGCAACGGGGGCCTGCGGCGTCTCACGATAGGCGGGCATGGCGTTCATATCATAGGCGAGTGCTGCGCTTGAAGTGTTGTAGCCCATGATATGCCGCCTCCCATCCCGAGTACGTTGGTAGTGTGTTTAAGCTTCGTTTATGGTGCGAGCGGGAGGTCCAATATCGCGCGGTCGCGCCTACAGACGCTGCGCCACGCGGATTTTGGCTGATCTCGCCCGAGGGTTGCGCTCAACCTCATCAGGCTGGGCAACCAAGGGTTTGCGGGTGATGACCTTGAGTATCGGCACGTTGCCGCACACGCACACCGGAATCTCCGGCGGACACGTGCACCCCTGGCTCATCTCCTTAAAGTGGTTCTTTACGATACGGTCCTCGAGCGAGTGATACGAGATGACGCAGATACGTCCGCCCGGGTTGAGCCACCTGGTGGCGGCATCAAGCCCTCGTTCGAGCACATCGAGCTCGTGATTGACCTCGATGCGAATGGCCTGGAAACTTTTCTTGGCCGGGTGTCCGCCATGCCGACGAGCGGCAGCCGGGATACCCGCCTTGATGATCTCGACAAATTGGCCGGTGGTTTCGATCGGTTCTTGCTCGCGGCGGCGCACGATCTCGCGCGCGATCTGCGAGGCGAACTTCTCTTCGCCGTAGACGCGTAGAATCCGGGCGAGGTCGTGTTCGTTATAGGTGTTGATGACCTCAGCTGCGTTTAAGGTGTTATTACCCGGATCCATCCGCATGTCCAATGGGGCGTCCTCGTTATACGAAAAGCCCCTGCCAGGGATATCGAGTTGCGGTGACGAAACGCCCAAATCGAACAGGAAGCCATCGACCCCGGGCACCTCGGCCGAGCAAAGCAGCTCGTCCAAGTCGCCGAAGTTGCCCTTCAGCAGCTGGTGCGGAACGCCGGGAACCTCGCGGTCCAGACGGGCGCCAGCGGCCTCGAGGGCCATGTCGTCCTGATCGACGCCGAGCAAAAGGCCCGTCTCCCCCACCTGCGCGGCCATCTTTACCGAATGGCCGGCACCGCCAAGGGTGCAATCGCAGACAACGGAGCCGCTCTTTAGCCGCAGCGACTCAAGCACTTCGCCGAGCATGACAGGTTCATGCCGATATTCTTGTGTCAAGATCCCACGCTCCATCCGTTACCCGTGCCTTGCCCTTACGAGAAGAAGAGGTCCAGCAGGGCCTCATCGTCATCGTCCTCATCGGCCGCGGCGCGATCCCAAACCTCAAGGTGGTCGTAGTTGCCCACAACCGTGACCTCGCGGTCGAGGTTCGCCTGCTTGCGGAGAGACTCGGAAAGACCGATACGACCGGCGCTGTCCACGTCCATCGACGTGGTGCGCTTGTTGATCGCCCTCATGAGCTTCTGGTCGTTGATGTCACGCGGGTTAAAACCCTCGTGGCCCTCACGACCCGCGAAGAGTCCTTCGACCCACTTATCGAAGGCCTCGGCAGAGAACACGTACAGAGCATCGACATCCAGGGCTTTGAACACGCGAACGTGCTCTCCAAGCTCCTCGCGAAGGGGTGCAGGCAGGGATAGACGACCTTTTGCATCGAGATTGCGCTCGTATGCACCCGTCATTCCCATGTGCGCCCTCCCCTCGGTTACTCAGATGGCACGTACGCGGGGAACCACCCCGCCTGTCGACGTCATCAATAATATGGGGAAC
>DXMJ01000011.1 GCA_019414265.1 Collinsella sp.
CAGGGTTTGGGGCAGGCACGCCCCAACAAGAAGCTGTCCCAAAGGGGCAAGAATGGGGACTGCGGATGATTTCATGGACCGTAACGCGGCCCTTCCCAGCGCGGAGCGGAACTCAGCCGGCGTGCGGCCACCGAGCGCATCGCTGCGCCTCTCCGTATTATATCGACCGATCCAGCCCCCGAGCTCCTCGATGAAGCGGGCGGGGGGTCCAGTCCGACCAGTCCCGGCCGTGCCAGAACTCCTTCTTGAGCAGGCCGAAGAAGCCCTCCATCGCCGCGTTGTCCGGGCTGCAGCCCTTTGCGGACTGGATTGGCTACACTGATGTGGACAGTTCCGGGAGGGGCGCAAGAGACGGGAAGGCCGCGTGCGCGTTCCTGCGCGAGGGCCGCGGGGAGGGGCTGCCTGGGTACGGCGCCTGTCAACTCGGTCTACGTCTTTGATGACCGGGTCGTACTCAATATCAACTTCACGGATGGTGCCAAAACGGTCACCCGTGAGGAAGTGTTGGGTTCGAGTGCTATGGACAATGTTCCAGCATGCTGGGATCGAACTCGCTAGCCGGAATCACACGGTACCCGTGACGCAGCAGCAGATCGACAAAAACACCGTTGCCCGCTGTGAGGGCGCCGCTGAAGGTTCCGTCGTATATACGGCCTACACCACACGAAGGGCTGCGGTCCTGCAAGACACACGCAGCGATCTGGGACGGCCCGCCCGCCTGCTCGCACATATCGAGCGCGCGCTGAGCACCCTGGCGAAACTCGCGATCGACTGAGGTGCCCTCGCAGGTACGGACTTCGCCGTTCACAATCTCGGACGGCTTGCGCGGTGTGGGCAAGCCACCAAAAACCTCGGGGCACACCAACAGGACCTCGGTCCCTGTGCGTTCGCACGCCTCGACCAGCTCGCGATGGTAGTTGTCGAGCCCGTTATACTTGCAGCTCTCGCCCATCAAGCAGGCACTTACCACGATCTTCATACAACAACTCTCCTCACGCAAAAACGCCCCATTTGAGATGGACACTCAAATGGGGCGATTGACACTGCGCAACTAGTATTACTGCTGCTTTGGCATCAGCGGGTTCTCGCGCGTGAGGAGATTCATAAACTCCTCGCCCGTGATCGTCTCCTTCTTGTACAGATAACGAGCCAGCTCGTGGAGCTTAAACTTGTTCTCCTTGAGGATCTGCAGGGCACGATCGTGCGCATCCTCAATCAGCTTGGCGACAATCGCGTCCACACGCTCCGCCGTACCGGGAGCGCAGGTAAGCGACGTGTCCTGGTTGAGGTACGCGTTCTGGACGGTACCGAGCGCCATCATGCCAAACTCATCGGACATACCAAAGCGCGTCACCATGTTACGGGCGAGCTTGGTGGCCTGCTCGATGTCGTTGGCCGCACCGGTCGTCATCTCACCAAAGATGAGCTCCTCGGCAGCACGTCCGCCGCAGTAGACGGCGAGCTTGTCCAGCACCTCCTGGCGCGTGGTCAGGAAGCGCTCGTCCTCCTCGACCTGCATGGTGTAGCCCAGAGCGCCGCTCGTGCGCGGCACGATGGTGATCTTGGTAACCGGCGCAGAGCCCTTCTGGCGGGCGGCAACGATGGCATGGCCGATCTCGTGGTAAGAAACAACCTGCTTCTCGTGATCGGACAGCACCGTGGACTTGCGCTGCTGACCGGCGATGACGACCTCCACCGACTCCTCAAAATCGTCCTGCGTGGCGCGCTTGCGACCCTCGCGGACGGCACGCAGGGCGCCCTCGTTGATGATATTGGCCAGGTCGGCGCCCGAGGCACCGGGCGTGGCGCGGGCAATCGCGGTCAGGTCGATCGGCGGCTGCGTCTTCACGCTCTTGGCATGCAACTCAAGAATGTTCTTACGGCCGGTCAGATCGGGCAACTCGACGGGGATGCGGCGGTCAAAACGACCGGGGCGCAGCAGGGCCGGGTCAAGGCTGTCGGGGCGGTTGGTAGCAGCGAGAACGACAATACCCTTGTGGTTATCAAAGCCGTCCATCTCGGTCAGCAGCTGGTTGAGCGTCTGCTCGCGCTCGTCGTTGCCACTAAAGCCGCCGCCATCGCGCTTCTTGCCGATGGTATCGATCTCATCGATAAAGACGATGCACGGGGCCTTTTCCTTGGCCTGCTTAAACAGATCGCGAACCTTAGCGGCGCCACGGCCGACGAACATCTCGACGAACTCAGAACCAGAAATACTAAAGAACGGAACGCCCGCCTCGCCGGCAACGGCCTTGGCAAGCAGGGTCTTACCCGTACCCGGAGGGCCGACAAGGAGGGCACCGCGCGGCAGCTTGGCGCCGATCTCCTCGTAGCGCTGCGGCTTCTCCAGAAAGTCGACGACCTCCTTGAGGGACTCCTTGGCCTCTTCCTGGCCGGCGACATCCTTAAAGGTCACGCCCACATCCTTGGAGGCGATCACGCGAGCACCGGACTTGCCCAGTCCACCGCCGCCAAAACCACCGCCGCCAAAGTTCATCGAGGGACCGTCATCACCCATGGCCTTCTTCATGCGGCGGTTGAGCCACCAGCCAATCAGGAAGAAAATCGCCATGGGAAGAATGAGGGTGAGCAGGTAGTAGGTCATCAGACCCGAGTTCTTATCGGGAACGACCGACTCAAGCGAGGCGCCAGATTCAAGCACGCGATCGGTAAAGCCCGCGTCATTCGGCACACCGGTCGTCTTGTAGGCGATGTTCTCGTCCTCGCCCTTCTTGGTGTAATAAATCGTGTAATCGTCCGTGTTGTACTCGACCTTGTCGACACTCTTCTTATCGAGCGCTTTGACAAACGTCGAATAATCGGTCTTCGTAATCTGCTGCGTGTGACCGATGTTGGGGAACAGAACGGTCGAGAGCACGAGGTAGACGACGAAGGCGATGAGCACGTAGAGGATCATATTCCGTCTACGTTTGTTGTCATCCATCTCCATCTGCTTGAACTCCATCTACTGGGGTTGATAATGCTATCTAGAATACCCAACCCGAACGGCGATAAACCGACGCCTGGCACGAAAGGACAGAGATGGCATCACTGGAAGTCGGCAAGGTTCAAATCTATACGGGCGACGGCAAGGGCAAGACGACGGCTGCGCTGGGGCTCGCGCTGCGCGCCACGGGCTATGGACTTAACGTGCTCATGCTTCAGTTTGCCAAGAAGCTGCACTGCGCCGAACATGACGCAGCACCTCGATTGGGGCTACGCATCGTACAAGCCAATCGCGATACGCCCGAAGCCTGTGCCGTACAGATCATGGAGCTGGCGCGCGAGCAGATTTGCCAGGTCGACGTGCTGATCTTGGATGAGCTGGGGGAAGCCATGCGACGGGGCTTTGTAACGCGCGAAGATGTCGAAGCATTGATCGCGATGAAACCGACCACCACGGAGCTCGTGCTCACCGGCCGCGGCTTGCTGCCCCTCGCCGACCTTGCCGACCTAGTAACCGAAATGCGCCCCGTCAAATACTACTTCGACGAAGGCCTCCTAGCCCGCCAAGGCATCGAATACTAATTGATCCGAAGGGGACGAAGGAAAACGAATCATCGACATCACGACGAAGAGCAATGAGCCGTTTTCCTCCGCCCCCCAGGGATCATTAGGCAGTGGCGCGGCCTAGCCAGTTGCCGCTGTGGTGGTAGACGGTAAACATCGTGGCGGTTATTACCCAGGTTACGGGGTAGACCAGCAGCAGATGCTCGAGCGAGGGGTCGAGCGGCATAATCGCGAACACCCACGCCACGCGGAGCACGACCGTGCCGAATATCGTGAGCATCATAGGCTGGAAGCTCACGCCAGCGCCGCGGATGGAGCCGGACGCGTTTTCGATAATCGAGAAGATCGCGTAGAACGGCGCGATGAAATGAAGAATCGTCATGGTGTAGGTCGAAATCGCGGCATCGTCGATAAACAAACGCGAAAGCGGGCCCGAAAACACCAGCAGCACGGCAGACAGGCCACCGATAAGCACAAATGAAAGCACGAGCGAGGTGTGATATCCCTTTCGCATGCGATCGTAATTGCGCGCACCAAAGTTCTGCGCCGAGAACGTAGTGATCGACACACCAAGCGCCTCGGTCACCATCCAGATAATGCCGTCCAGGCGGCCGGAAAGGCCCCAAGCGGTCGTGACATCGGCTCCAAACGAGTTAACCGACACCTGAATCAAAACGTTGGAGATCGAATACGCCGCAGACTGAACGCCCAGCGGCAAACCGCACGAAAGCATGCTCTTGCAAATGCCGCGATCAATACCGAGCTTGGATAGCGACAACCGCCACGCCCCCGGAGCGCGCATCATGCGGATCACAATCATCGTGGCATTGGTGCAGATAGTCAGCGCCACCGCGATGCCGCAGCCCAGCGCTTCCATGTGCAGCACGGCGACAAAGAGAATGTCGAGCGCCACGTTGACGAAGCAGCCGGAGGCAATAATGACCGCCGGACCGCGCGTGTCGCCCACGGCGCGCAACAACGCCGTCCCCATATTGAGCAGCAACGCCGCAAACATGGCGGCAAAGTAGCAACGGGCATACGCCACACCCTCGGCCAACAGCTCATGCGGTGTATTCATCAGCACAAGCATCGGCTCGACAAACACCATGCCCAGAATGGAAATGACAATGCCGCCCACCAGCGCGAGCGTCATGGCCGTATGGACCGATCGGCTCAGGCACTCGTCATCGTGCTGGCCAAAAAACTGGCCCGTAATGACCGCACAGCCAGCACCCACACCGACGCAAAAACCAATGCAGAGCTCCGTGAGCACCATCGTGGCCTGAATGCCGCCCAGCGCGAGCTTGCCGCCAAACTGACCGACGATATAGGTACCGATAAGCGTGTAAGCCTGCTGAAAAAACGAGCTAAAGAAGATAGGGACGCACAGCGACAGCAGCTGCTGCCAAATAACGCCCTGCGTTACATCGATAGCCGTAGATTTCTTAGCCACACGCCCTCCCCACTAGCGTACGTCAGACAACAAAACGGCAATTTAAGACCAAAGCCAATACCAGCTTAGCACCGACCGGTATCGGCCGAGACACCCCGAACCAGAGCCCAGTGCGAATTAATTGCCTAGTGATACAGCCCCGGCTGGTAGTGGTACTCGTTGCTCACATGCGGGCACAGCTGCCAAAAGGCGACAGCACTTGCCGCGGCCACGTTAAGCGAATCGACCCCGTGTGCCATTGGAATACGCACGGCGCGGTCGCAGCCTGCAATGGTCTTGGCGCCCAAGCCAGCACCCTCGGTGCCCATAAAGATTGCCAGGCGGTCAATCTCCTGCAGCACGGGATCGTCCAGCGACACCGAATCATCCGTCAACGCCATGGCGGCACACGAAAAGCCGGCATCGTGCAGCGCCGCCAGCCCATCATGCGGCCATACGCGCGCCTCGCTGCCAATGCGCGTCCAGGGCACCTGGAACACCGTGCCCATGCTCACACGGGCCGAGCGACGGTACAGCGGATCGCAGCAAGTGGGGCTCACCAAAATACCATCGACGTTCAGCGCAGCCGCCGAGCGGAAAATCGCGCCGACGTTGGTGTGGTCGACAATGCCCTCGAGCACGCACACGCGCACCGGGCGCTCCCCCGCCGCATCGACGACGCCACCCAAGAACTCGGCTACCGGAATCTGACGTGGACGACGGAATGCCGCGAGCGCACCGCGCGTCACATTGAAGCCCGTCAGCTGCTCCATGAGCTCCATGGAGGCAACGAACACAGGAACCGGACCCGCGCCCTCGCGCACAACCAGGCGCTCAAACAGCGGCACCATCTGATCGAGCCAGCGTTCGCCCAAAAGAAAGCTCACCGGCTCGTATCCGGCGCGCACCGCGCGCTCGATAACCTTGGAACTCTCGGCGATAAAGATGCCCTTTTGCGGCTCCAGCACGCAGCGCAGCTCGCGCTCGGTCAGTCGCACGTAGGCATCGAGCCGCTCGTCCTCGAGCGAATCAATTCGCAGCACCTCAACGGCATCAGTCATAGCAGCCAGCCCGCACCCTTCTTTACAGCACATCTATACCAAACGAGGCGACGCTAAGCGCCGCCCCATGCATTCAAACAACCCGATGATACCGTTCACGCCAGACGATTTACGCATCAACGCGACGATACGTCACGAACTCATAATCGACGCCCTCGTCGCCCTCGCCCGAGGCAATCGTGGCAGCACCGCCACGCCGCGCAATCTCCCACGCGGGATCGGCATCCAGATCGGGAAAGTACGTATCCACGTCATGCACGCAATGGTTATGCGTGACCTCGGCCTCGGCGCAATACGGCAAAAACTGCCGATACACCTCGCCACCACCGATCACCCACGCAACGGGCTCATCGGCCACGGCGGCCAAGGCCTCGTCAACGCTATGCACCACGTCGACACCCTCGGGCGCAAAGCCTTGGTCGCGCGTGAGCACAATGTTGCGGCGATTCTTGAGCGGACGCCCGCCGGGAAAACTTAGCAGCGTCTTGCGTCCCATAATGACCGGGCAGCCTTTGGTGCACGCCACAAAATGACGCATGTCGGCGCGATTGGACACGACCATGTCACCCTCGCACCCAATACCCCAGTCATCGCACACGGCGACAATAGCGGAAAGCATACACGTCATGCACGTCACCTACACCGCAATGGGGATGTTCTTGACCTGCGGACCGTGCTCATAGCCCTCGATGATCAGATCATCGGTCGTAAACGCATAGAAGTCATGCACATCGGGGTTGAGCGTTACCTTAGGCGCGGCAAACTGCGGACGCTCGATAAGATCGCGGACGATATCGACATGACGGTCGTAAATGTGGGCATCGGCGATCACATGCAGGAGCTCGCCAGCGATCATATCGACCGACTGCGCGACCATCATCAGCAAAATGGCGTACTGGCACACATTCCAGTTGTTCGCAGCCAAAATATCCTGGCTGCGCTGGTTGAGAATCATGTTGAGCGTCGGTTTGTCATCCTGCGGGCGCTGCGTCACGTTATACGTCACACTGTAGGCGCACGGATACAGGTGCATCTCGGACAGGTCACTAAACACATAGGTGTTCGTCATGATGCGGCGGCTGTACGGCGTGTTCTTAAGGTCGTACAGCACACGATCCATCTGATCGAAGTCACCCTCGGCATAATGGCTCTTCTGCCCAATCTGATACCCGTAGGCCTTGCCGATGGAGCCAGTCTCGTCGGCCCACTCATCCCAAATATGGCTGTTGAGGTCATGCACGTTATTGGACTTCTTTTGATAGATCCACAGGATCTCATCCATGGCAGATTTGAGGGCCGTACGACGCAGGGTAAGCGCCGGAAACTCCTCACGCAGGTCGTAGCGGGCCGTGACGCCAAAGTTTTTAATGGTATAGGCAGGGGTGCCGTCCTCCCACACCGGGCGGACCTTTTGGCCCTCGGTGGTGGTGCCATGGTCCAGAATATCGCGGCACATGGTTACAAACTGTTGATCAGCCTTGCTCATTGACCCTCCTGTCAGTCGCCTACAAGCGAGATTCATTGTAGCCCAGGCGCACGCGGCCCCACAGCCCAAACATAAGCCCTCGTTTTCTGGCATATGCCAGAAATTCCTTGCGTATATCTGCGCGTTCGTTATTCTATTGTTGACATATGTCAGATAAGGAGAGCACATGGCAGGAAGACGCGAGAAACTGCGACGCGTTGGGATTATCCCCGAATATCGCGGCTTTACCCCCGACGGCCTAGCCAGTGGTGACGCCATCGACATGACGGTCGACGAACTCGAGGTGCTGCGCCTGTGCGACCTGGAAGGCCTTAACCAAGAGACAGTCGCGCAGCAGATGGGCATCGCGCGCGCCACGGTGGCGGCTATTTGCAGCCGCGCGCATCGCAAGGTGGCAAACGCGCTGGTCAATGGTCGGGCGCTCATCATCGAAGGCGGCAATATCGCGTACTCCCCCGTCACCACGACAACGGCCGCATGGCCAGCAAAGGAGGTCGGCACCATGAGGGTGGCAACCACGTACGACAACGGCAACATCTTTATGCACTTTGGCCGCAGCGAGCAGTTCAAGATCTACGACATTCAGGACGGCAAGGTACTCAACGAGCAGGTCGTGGGCACCGGCGGCACCGGCCACGGTGCCCTTGCGGGCCTGCTCGCCAACGGCGGCGTGGACACGCTCATCTGCGGCGGCATCGGCGGTGGCGCTATCAACGCGCTTGCCCAAGCCGGCATCACGGTATACGCAGGTGCCCAAGGCAGCTGCGACGCTTGCGTCGAGGCCCTTATCGCCGGCACGCTCGCACAGAACAGCGAGGCCACGTGCGGCTGCCACGGCCACGACCACGACCACGCCCACGAACATGGCGAGTCCTGCAGCTGCCACGACCATCACGAGCACGAGGGCCACGAGGGCTGCGGCTGCCACTAACGGCACGGCACCGCGAGCTCGGGGCGCGACGCTGAACGCAACCCAACAATCAAAGCCAACAACAAAGGCCACCCGGTAGCTTCCGAGTGGCCTTTGCCATATCAAGCTGGAATTACAGCTCTATTTCTTATTACGCATCTGCGCTTCCATCTGGCGCAGCAGTTCCATATCGGACTTGGGGCCGCCCGTACCCAGGCCGCCCATGCCACCCAGACCCATAGCGTCCAAGCCAGGGATATTGGGCATGCGCATCTTCTTGCCCTTCTTGCCCTTCTTGCCCTTTTTGCCGCCGGCCTGTGCCTGATTGGCCATCGTGCGCATGCGGCCCATCATCTTATTCATCTCGCCCCACTGCTTCATAAGGCTGTTGACCTCGGTGGGGGTTACGCCGGCTCCCTTGGCAATGCGGGCGCGACGCTGGCCGTTGATGATGGAGGGACGCAGGCGCTCCTCCTTGGTCATCGACATGATGATGGCCTCGTTCTTATCGAAGATGCCCTCGTCCAAGTTGCCGCCCATCTGGTTGAGCGCGCGCTGGCCGCCGGGAAGCATACCCAGAATGCCCTTCATGCCGCCCATCTTCTTGACGGCCTTCATCTGGTCGAGCATGTCGTTCATGGTGAAGCCCTCACGCAGCATACGCTCGGCAGCCTCAAGCTGCTCTGCATCGGCTGCCTCCTGGGCCTTCTCGATGATGCCGACAACATCGCCCATGCCCAAGATGCGCTTGGCCATGCGATCGGGATAGAACGGCTCAAGCGAATCGGGTTTCTCGCCCATGCTCACAAACTTGATGGGCTTGCCGGTCACCTGACGCACCGAAAGTGCGCCACCGCCACGGGCGTCACCGTCGAGCTTGGAGATAATCACGCCGTCAAAGTCGGTGCGCTCGGCGAAGGTCGAGACGACGTTGACGATATCCTGGCCGGTCATGGCGTCGACGACCATCAGCACCTGGTCGGGCTTGACGGCCTTCTTGATGTCGACGGCCTCCTGCATCATCTGCTCGTCGATCTGCAGACGACCGGCGGTATCGACGATGACCACGTCACGCAGGTGGTCGACGGCCTCCTGGATGGCGCCCTTTGCGATGTCGATCGGGTGCGCTCCGTCACCGCGGAAGACCGGCACGCCGATCTCGCCACCGAGCGTGGCCAGCTGGTCGGCAGCGGCGGGACGGTAGACGTCGCACGCGGCGAGCAGCGGAGAGCGGCCCTGCTTCTTGAGCAGGTAGGCCAGTTTCACGGCCGCCGTGGTCTTACCGGAGCCCTGCAGGCCCACGAGCATGATGACATTGGGAATGCGGTTGCTAAAGACGAGTTTGCTCTCGGTTGAGCCGAGCATCTCGGTGAGCTCGTCGAGCACGATCTTGACGACGTTTTGCGCCGGCGACAGCGACTCCATGACCTCGGCGGTCATGCAGCGCTCCTTGGTCTTGGCAACGAACTCCTTGACGACCTTAAAGTTAACGTCGGCCTCGAGCAGCGCCATGCGAATGTCGCGCATGGCCGAAGTAATATCGGCCTCGGTCAGCTTACCCTTGCCGCGCAGGCGGTCAAATGTGTCGTTGAGGCGATCGCTCAGAGAATCAAACACTAGTCACTCCTTAGTTGGACTCGCCCACCAGGGCGCGGCAGAAATCTTTGGCGTTAAACTCCTGCAGGTCATCGACCTGCTCGCCCACGCCGATGCGCAGGATCGGGAGCTTGAGCTTCTCGGCCACGGCCATGGCGATACCGCCCTTAGCCGTACCGTCGAGCTTAGTCATGATAATACCGTCCAGGCCCAGCGCCTCGTTAAACTCGAGCGCCTGGTTCAGACCGTTCTGACCAGTGGCGGCATCGATCACAAGCACGACCGAGACGGGCATGGGGCCGGCGGCCATATTGGCGGCGCGCTTACGCGTCACGTTGACCACCTTGGCAAGCTCGCGCATGAGCTCGGGGCTCGTGTGCAGACGGCCGGCGGTATCGATGAGCACGAGGTCGCTGCCGCGCTTATCGGCCTCGTCGAGCACGTCATAGCACACGCTCGCCGGATCGGAGCCGCGATCACGCTTGATAACCGGTACGCCGGCACGCTGGCCCCACACATCGAGCTGCTCGATGGCGGCGGCGCGGAAGGTGTCGGCCGAACCGATCACCACGTTCTTGCCGCGGGCGGCCATAGCGCTTGCAATCTTGCCGACCGTGGTGGTCTTGCCGGCACCGTTAATACCGACAAACAGCACACAGCTCGGCGTATCGGAAAACGGATCGCGCTCAACAGGCACAAAATGGCCCTCGAGCTGCTCGGCCAGGGCGCGGCGAAGCTGCGGGGCGGTCTTGAGGTTCTTCTTGGCCGCGGCGTCGCGCAGGTCATCGGAGACCTGAATGGCGACCTCGGCACCCATGTCACCCATAACGAGGGTGTCCTCAAGATCCTCCCAAAAATCCTCGTCGACCTCGCCGCCAAAGTAAAAGACCTCGTTGAGGGCCTCGCGGCTGCGCTCAAGTCCGCGCGAGAGTGCGTCAAAGAATCCCATTATGCATTCACGACCTTTCCGGTTTCGCGATCGAGTTTTTGCGAGACGACGCGACTGACGCCATCGGCTTGCATCGAGACGCCGTAGAGAACGTCAGCATCCTCCATAGTACGGCGCTGATGCGAGATTACCAAGAGCTGCGTATCGGAACGCAGCACATCGAGGGCGCCGATGAGCTTGGACAGGTTGGCGTCGTCGAGCGCAGCCTCGACCTCGTCCAGCACATAGAACGGCACTGTGCGCGTACGGTACACGGCAAAGAGCAGGGCAAGCGCCGTCAGGCTCTTCTCGCCACCCGACATGAGCATCATCTTGGTGATGCGCTTGCCGCGCGGCTGCGCCACGACCTCAATGCCCGTCTCGGCCGGATGCTCAGGATCGGTCATTTCAAGGTGACCCTGACCGCCCGGGAAAAGCATGGCGAAGATCTCGCGGAAATTCGCATCAACCTTCTCAAACGTCACCAGGAACGCCTTGCGCATCTTGCGATCGATTGCCACGGTGATCTTGGTGAGCGCCTTGCGCGCGCTCTCAAGATCGGCCAGCTGCTCCTCGATGTAATCGGCGCGGCGCTTGAGCTGCTCGTACTCCTCCATGGCGACCTGGTTCACAGGACCCAGGTTGTTGATCTGGCGCACGAGTTGGTTAAGCTCGCGCTCGGCGGCGTCGCGATCGGTGGGTGCCGGCAGCATGAGCGCTTCCTCAAGCACCGTGGTACCGTCGGCAGTGATGGCCTTAATGGCAGCCTCGACCTGCACCTCGAGCTTGCCGCGCGCCACCTTGAACTCATTTTGCGTCGTGGCGGCAACATCGACCCTCTCTTTGGCGCGGGCGACCTCGGCCTTGGCGTCCTCGATGGTCTTCTTAAGCGAAGCCGAGTCCGCCTCCTCAAGCGATGCCTGATCGCGCAGGCGCGCAGCCCAGTCCGAGGCGCGCTCCAACAGGGCAGAATAGCGCTCATGCATGGGATCGACGCGAAGGCGCAGCAGCTCGAGCGAGCGTGAGGCCTGACGCGTCCCGCGGATACGACGGTCGATACCCTCCAGGCGATGCTCAAGATCGGGCACGCGGCCCTTCAGCGAACGCAGGCGCTCGCTCGTCTGAGCCAGGCGCACCTTAGCGTCGGCGAGCTTACCGGCGGCCTCGGAGTCATCGCGCCGAACGCGATCGAGCTCGTCGTTGGCCTCGGCAATCTGGAGACCTAAGTCACTCGCCTGCGCACGGGCCTCGTCACGTGAACGGGTAAGTTCATCCACGCGCGGACGTGCGGCACGCACGGCCTCGGCAGCCTGCTCGCGGCGCTTGGAAATCCGTACCCGCTCGACCTCGGCATTGTTGGCACTCTGCTCCAGGCGGCCGATCTCGGACAGCAGGGAGCGACGCTCGCCCTCAAGGCGGGCAATCTCGCCGGCAGCATCGCCCTCGGCAGCATGGGCCTCTTCAACGGCAGTGTTGGCCTCGACGACCTGATCCGAAACATGCTCAAACACGGCAGCGAGATCGGGCTCCAGGCCTTCCAGCTCGCGGATACGACGTTTACGCTCCAAGGCACCCGAAGCCTCGCCGGCATCAAGCCCCACGCGAACCAGGCCGCCGCAAGCAACGCGGGCACCATCGGGCGTCACGTAGGTCACACCGTCAACGACGGGCGCGGCCAGCGCGGTGGCCAAATCATCGACCACGTAATAGCCGCCGAGCAGTGCCTCGACAACCGGACCATAACCGGCGCGCACGGACAGGCGGTCAACAAGACGGGTACCGGCGGCACCCTCGGCGGCCGCAGAGCCACTCACGCCGCGCGCCACCAGCAGCGCCTCGCCCGAGGCCTTCTTCTGATCCAGGGCAGCGCGACCGGCGCGCTCAAGCGTAGCGGCGTCATCAAACAAAAGAGCATCAATATCGCCGGCAAGCAGCTGCTCGACCAAGCCCTCGAGCTCACGCGGTGCCTCGAGCACATCGCCCAGACGGCCCGAAACATCGTCGCCCAGCGCGCCCACCAGGCGGCTTACGAGCGGCGAGCTGTCGGCCATGCGAGCATCGAGCTTCTTTTGGCTCGCGAGCTCTGAGCGAACCTCGGACAGCTTGTTGCGTGCCTCGCCCTCGCGATTACGCAAGTCCTTCAACGCCGCACGGGCGACCTCGGTGGCCTCGCGCGCATCGTTCTGGGCCTGACGAGCCGCCTCAAGGGCGCTCTCAAGCTCCTCAGCACGGTCGCGGCGGCTATCAAGCGATGCTGTGACCTCCTCGAGCTGTTCATCAATCTGCTCCAGGCGCGAGGCGTACATGTTGTCCTCGACCTCGGCGTTGCTCAGCGAATCCTTCACCTTGGCGAGCTCGAGCGCGGCGTTATCGGCCACACGCTGCACATCACGCTGCTCGCGCGTGAGCTGCGAAATCTGATTGTCGAGCGCAACGCGACGCTCGTGGAGCTGGGCGGCGGCAGGGCCGGCGGCGTCGACGTCCTCCTGGGCCTGCATATGCGCGCCGGTCACTTCCTCAAGCTGGGCACGCGCATCCTCGAGCTCCTCGACTACGCGACGGCGCTGATGCTCGGAGCTCGAGATCTGGCCGCGCATGTCGGACAGGCGCGACACCATGTTGTGGCCCTTTTCCTCGAGCAGGCGCATGTCGGAATTAATGCGGCCGACCACATCTTGCATATGGCGGCGCTGCTCGCCCAAGTCGCCCACAAACAGGCCCTTTTCTTCGAGCATGACCTGGAGCTTCTCGAGCTCGCGCTCTTTCTCACCCAGACGGTACTGCGCAAGCTCCAGCTCGGCGGCGCCCTCCTTAGAGCGGCTCTCCAGGTCGTTCCACTGCGACTGCAGCGAACGAAGCTCGTCGACGGCCAGCATCTGCGTAAGCTCGTTCGCGCGCGAGGACAGCTCTTTGTACTTGCGCGCGCGATCGACCTGACGCTCCAGCGGCCGCAGCTGACGGGCGATCTCCTTATTGATGTCGCGGGCACGGGTTAGATGCTCGTCCATCGACTTGATCTTTTTGAGCGCACGCTCCTTGCGGCGCTTGTGCTTGGAGATGCCGGCAGCCTCCTCAATAAGGGCACGGCGCTCCTCGGGGCGGCTCTGCAAAATGGCATCGAGCTTGCCCTGGCTGATGATGGAATGCGTATCCTTGCCCAGTCCCGAGTCGTGAAGGATGTCCTGAATGTCCATCAGGCGGCACGGGCTCGAGTTGATGAGGTACTCACTTTCGCCCGAGCGGTACATGCGGCGGGTGATAGCCACCTCGTCAAAGTCGACAGGCAGCATATGGTCCGAGTTATCGAGCACCAGCGTGACCTCGGCGACACCCACCGGCTTACGCGCCGACGAGCCCGAGAAGATGACGTCCTCCATGGCCTGGCCGCGCAGCTGCTTGGCGCTCTGCTCGCCCAGGACCCACAGAATCGAGTCAGAGATGTTCGATTTTCCCGAGCCGTTGGGACCGACGATGACGGTCAGGCCCGGCTCAAACGTCATATGGGCGCGGTCGGCAAACGACTTGAACCCTTTGAGCGTGAGGGACTTGAGATACACGGTTCCTCGCTTAAACAGGCTTCTTGTTGAGAATCACGCCGTTGGTGGTGTAGCCCATGCGGTCAAGTGCCTCGAGTGCAGCGGCTCCCTCGGCTTCCTTCTTTGAGGAGCCGGAGCCGCGACCCTGGCGAATACCATCGATCAACACCACGGCGGTAAAGGTGGGCGCATGCGCAGGGCCCTCGGAGCCGACCAGCTTGTACGCGGGAGGCTCGTGGCCGTCGGCCTGCACGCACTCCTGCAAATACGACTTGGGGTTCGCAGGGTGCTCGGCACGCTCGGATGCCAAATGTGGCTTAAGCGTACGGTGGATAAACTCCGCCGCGGCATCCCAGCCGGCGTCCAGATACAGCGCGCCCACGAGCGACTCGTAGACGTTCTCGAGCGCCGAGTGCAGGCCGCGCGCGCCGGTACCGGTCTCGGAGGCACCAAAGATGATGATGTCATCGATACCCAGCTCGTGCGACACCTCGGACAGCGTGGCGCCCGAGACAAGGGACACCTTCAGGCGCGTGAGCTTGCCCTCGTCAAACTCCGGATAGGACACAAACAGGGAGCGTGCGACAACGGCGCCCAAAATGGAATCACCCAAGAACTCAAGGCGCTCGTAGCTTGCCGAGACTGGCTGGCCTTCGACGGCCGAAGGATGCGTAAGGGCCGCGCGCAGCAGCACCTTGTCATTGAACTCGTGGCCCAGAATCTCCTGGGCGCGCGTAAGTCGTTCGGATAAAGCCAAGACCTAAGCCTCCCTGGCGTTTTCGATCGCGTCGACGGCGTCGGCGACAGAGTTGAGCGAGAGCAGGGTCTCGTCATCGATCTCGAGATTGAACTCGTCCTCGATAGCCGTAACCAGTTGCAGGCGCTCGAGCGAGTTGGCATCGAGGTCGTCAAAGGTGGTCTCATCGCTAATTTCGGCAACATCGACGCCCAGAACGTCAGCAGCGACCTCGGCGATCTTGTCGAAGATTTCGGAGCGGTCCATAGCGCTTCCTCTCATAGTGCATGAATACCAAAAGAATGGTACCGCCCGGGCGGTACCAAGACACGGTTCTGATTCTACCCCACGAAGCAGGCCGCGAGGCACATAACAGCGCTCTAACTCGCTCTTACAAAACGATGCCGTCCATGGAGTTGGCGACGTTCTCGACCAGCCCCGCGCGCACGGCTTCGGCCGCCGCAAGCGTACCGTTTTTAACAGCCTCGACCGAGGTGGCGCCATGGCCGATCAGGACCACGCCACGCAGGCCCAAAAGAATCGCGCCGCCCTTGGCATCACCAGAGAGCTTGGCCTTAATCTCGCGCATCTGCTTTTTGATGAGCAGCGCGGCGATCTTGGTGCCGAGCGAGGCCATAAAGGCGCCCTTGAGCTCCTGTAGCAAAAACTTGGCAGCGCCCTCGGTAGCCTTGAGAGCGATATTGCCCGACATGCCGTCGGCAACAACGACATCGAAATTGCCCGAGGTGAGGTCGGTGCCTTCGCAGTTGCCCACAAAGCCGGGAACGGCGGCTTTCATGGCCGGGAAGCAGGCCTTGGTAAAGTTGGAACCCTTCTCATCCTCGGTGCCATTGGCAAGCAGGCCCACGCGAGGATGCTCGATGCCCAGGACAACGCGGGCATAGGCGCTACCCATCTGGGCAAAACGCACCATGTCGTCGACCTCGACATCGGGGTTGGCGCCCATATCGCACAGCACCGTCAGACCGCCGGCGCGATTGGGCAGCGCATTGGTCAGACAAGGGCGCACCGGCTGCTTCTTGCCTTCGGCCATATATCTAAACGGTGTGACGTAGGCGGTCGCGGCAGCTGTCATGGCGCCGGTCGAGCCAGCGGAGAAGAACGCGTCCGCATTTCCCTTCTTGATGGCGCGGCACGACAGCACGATCGACGATTTACGCTTGGTCATCACGGCGCGAATGGGATCGTCATTCATGGCGATAACGTCGGGTGCCTCAAGGGCCTCAACACGTGCATGGGAAGCAGCAAAGGGATTGACGATTTCGGCGGGGCCAGCTGCCAAAACCTCGATATCGGGATCGGCGGCAAGCGCAGCCTCGATACCATCGAGAACAACCTGAGGTTTCTCGTCTCCGCCCACAACGTCTACACAAACGCGAACGTTACTCATATACATGCTCCTTATACAAAAATGGCCGACTCATTGAGCCGGCCATTGTGGTTCCATTTGGAACGGCATCGCATCCAGAGTATAGCGTTACTCGGTAACGATAACCTCACGGTCCTTATAGAAACCGCAGCTGGGGCACACGTGGTGCGGAAGCTTGACAGCGCCGCAACGGGGGCACGTGGACTGAGCCGCAGCCGAGATCTTCATGTTGGCGGAACGACGGGTGTGAGTGCGGATACGACCCTGCTTTTGTTTAGGTACGGGCATAGTGACCTTCCTTATGAACTATCCAGTGTGGCGATTACGCGCAAGTAGCGATACTACCACAGTTTTACTCATCGAGCTTGAGATTCTTCAATGCTGCAAATGGATTTTCCGTGGCAGCGGCCCATTCTGCCTCTGCCTGGGCGGCGCAATCGCATTGCTCGACGTTGAGATTACAACCGCAAGTGGGGCACAGACCGCGGCAATCGGGCTTGCACAGAACGACAAACGGCGTGTCCATGACGACCGCGTCGTTGATGGGCTCACCCAAATCGACGATGCGGTCCTCACCCAGGAGCTCGTAGCCGTCCTCGTAGGCCTCGGGATCCTCGGGCTCCTCAAAGAGGTAGAACTCCTCGATCTCGCCGGCGATATCAAACGAAGCGGGCTCCAGGCAACGGTCGCACTCGCCAGTGGCGTGCGCGCGGACCATGCCCGTGAGCAAGACACCGGTACCGGCATTGGTAAAGACAACGTCGTAGTCGATGCCGTCCTGTAGCTGGTACTCCTTCTCGCCCACCATGTAGGTGGCGACATCGACCTTACCGGTCAGCGGATACGAATCACCAGGAAACTCGAGCTGCTCGGAAAGATCGACGGTAACGCTCGGGAACTCAGCCATTACCACTGACCATTCTGTTGGGCGGCACCCTCGTTGAGCTGCTGACGGCAACGGGTAACGGTGCCGGTCAGGCTCTTGAGGTTCTCCTCCAGGTGCGTAAAGACCTGCTCTGCGTAGTCCTCGGCAGCATAACGCGTCTCGCGCTCGTACTGCTGGGCACGATCACGGATGTCGTCGGCCTGCTGCTGCGCTAAGCGGACGATCTCCTGCTCACCGGCAATGGTGAGGGCCTGCTGCTGAGCGTCGGCGATGATGGAATCGGCCTGGGCGGCGGCGGAAGCCATAAGCTCCTCGCGCTCCTTAAGGATACGGCGGGACTTCTGCCACTCCTCGGGATAGCTCATGCGGATCTCGTCGAGGATGTTGAAGAACACGTCGGCGTCGATGACCTTGAACTGAGCGTTCTTGCCGAAAGGCGGCTTGGCTTCCTCGATCAGCCCTTCGAGCTCATCGACCAAGCTGACGATCCTATCGCCAGGAAAATTCTCGCCCGGCATCCGGTCTCCTTTCATAGGTAACATATCATCGTGCTAGTTTACCACATGCCACCAGGCAATAAAAAACGTCACGAAAAGCGATGTCTGAGCGCTTCGACCACGTTGGGCGGAACAAACGTCGATACATCGCTGCCGAGCGAGGCGATCTGGCGAACGACCGAGCTCGAGATATAGCCGTACTGCGGCGCACTCATGACAAAGATGGACTCCAGCTCGTTATCCAAGCGGTAGTTGAGGTCTGCCTGCTGCAGCTCGTACTCAAAGTCGGTCATGGCGCGCAGGCCCTTGACAACGGCCCCCGCCCCCTGCTCGCGAGCGAAGTCGACCAAGAGGCCGGTAAAGGGCAGGACCTCGACGCCGTCGATATCACCGAGCGCCTCGCGAGCCAGCGCCACGCGCTCATCGAGCATAAACGTGGTACCCACACCGTTTTTACCCTGCGACTCGGCAACAGCGACGATCACACTGGGAAAGATGCGGCGGGCGCGGCGGATGACGTCGATATGGCCAAACGTGATGGGATCGAAGGTGCCCGGGACGATCACGCGGTTGATGGTGTCATTCATGGTCGTCCTCCTGAAACGTCGTGGCATCGTTGTTGTGAGCATCGGTGCCAGCGCAATCTTCCTCACCATCGTCATCGCCGACCCAACGAAGCAGGTCGACCGAGGTAATGCCGTAGCGTTTCTCGCGCACGATCTCAAAGCCTGCCGGATGCGCGCCCGCATCGGCGGCGGCATGCTCAAACAGGGCATAAGCGCCAGGTGCAAGCAGACCCTGCTGAGCCAGGTTCTGCAGCAGCACCTCGACCGGCTCGGCGCCAAAAGCATAGGGCGGGTCGAGCAGGACCAGATCAAAGGGGCCGCCCGGCACACGACCGCGCGAGGCACTCACCAGCATATCGCCCGAGACCACGCGCCAACGCGCACGGTCACGACAGAGCGACTCGATATTCTTGGTAATGAGCCGCGCGGCATCCCGATCGATCTCGAACGTCGTGAGTGAGCGGGCACCACGTGAGAGCATCTCTAACCCTAAGGCACCGGAGCCGCCAAAGGCGTCCAGCACGCGGACCTCGTCCAGATCGAAGTCGAATGCCGACATGACCATAGATGCGCATGCCTCGCGCACGCGATCGGTCGTGGGGCGGGTGACATCGCGACCACGGGGCTCCTCGATCTTACGACCGCGCCATTCGCCGCCGATGATTCTCATCCTCCGCTGACCTCCTTAAAAATGTGTCGATATCGCATGGCGACCGCATCGCGCAGGGGGCGCGTCGCCACGGAGTCAAGGTTGCAAGCATACCGCAAGAGCTCGACCGCGTCCAAATGGGCCCACTCGATCAGCTCCTCGTCGGCATCCAGGTCGACAAAGCGCAGAGTCACACCGCCATGCTGGCGGTACCCCAGGATTTCGCCCTCGTGGCGCAGACGAAGGTCCATCTGGGCGAGCGTAAAGCCGTCCGAGGTCTTTTCGAGCGACTGGAGACGGTCTTGCGCCGCCGATGCGCCGCCGTTGCCCTTGGAGTGCGTCATAACCAGGCAGGTGCCCGACACGCTGCCGCGGCCCACGCGACCGCGCAGCTGGTGCAAGGCCGCCAAGCCAAAGCGCTCACCGTTCTCGATGACCATAACGGTGGCGTTAGGCACGTCGACGCCCACCTCGACCACCGTGGTCGAGACGAGCACGTCGATCTCGCCACGCTTGAAGGCATCGATGACCCGATCCTTCTCCCCCGCTGGCATACGGCCGTGAAGGCGCTCGATGGCAAGACCCGGCAGCGCCAGACGCAGGCGGTCGAGCTCGGTTGCCGTATCGTGCAGTGGCACGGGGACGGTTACGCGGCCCTCGTCGTCGCGAGCAATACCGGGCACGTCTTCCAGCTCATCGGCCGAGTCACTCGGCTCCACGAGCGGACAAATCACGTAGGCCTGCTGACCCTTTTCATGCGCCTCGCGGATGGCGCCATAGGCGAGGTCACGGCTCGACTCGGTGAGCACGCGTGTAGTCACGCCAGCACCAGGGACGGGCCGATGGCGAATGATGCTCGTGTCCAGATCGCCGTAGACCGAAAGCGCCAGCGTACGCGGGATGGGCGTCGCCGTCATAACGAGCAGATCGGCACCCGGTCCCTTCGCGCGCAGGGCGTTGCGTTGGCCGACGCCAAACCGGTGCTGTTCATCGATGACCACGAGCGACAGATGCTTGAACGCAACGTCATCCGAAAGAACCGCGTGGGTGCCAAAGAGCACGTCAAGCTCGCCCGATTCCAGCTGTGCATGGATGCGCTCGCGCTCTGCGGCCGGCGTGGCACCCGCCAGAAGTGCCCAGGACATGCCGGCCTGGGAGAGCAGAGAGCCGGTCTTATCGGCATATTGGCGCGCCAGCACGCCCGTGGGCGCCATAACGCAGGCCTGCGTGCCGCTATCGGCAGCCACAGCCAGCGCGCAGGCGGCAACGGCGGTCTTACCGGTACCGACATCGCCCAGCAGCAGGCGGTTCATCACGCGCCCGCCATCGCACATATCGCGCAGGATATCCTGGAACGCGGCCTCCTGCTCGTCGCTCAGCGAAAACGGCAGGGCCTGCTTGAGCGCGACCAGGTGCTCGCCCGCGGTGTGGGCATAGGGCACCACATCGACCAGGCCGCCGTCGTTGCGCAGACGCAGCGCCAGCTGCAGGTAGAGACACTCCTCGTAGGCAAGACGCCGGCGTGCGATGTCGCGCTCAGCCATGCTCGAGGGAAAGTGGATCGATCGAAGCGCACGAGCATTGCTCATCAGGCGACGCTTAACGCGTAAGCGTGCCGGAATGGGATCAAAGGGATTGCCGACGACCTCGAGCGCGCCGCTTACGATGCGGCGCATCCACGCCTGGCTCACGCCATCACTGACGTAATGGACCGGCAGGATAGTGCCTGCGGCACGCCCTTCCTCGAGCTTTTCAAAGTGCGGCGAGGCCATCTGCTTAAAACCGTAGGCAAACTCAACCTTGCCCATCATGGCCAGGCGGTCGCCCTGCTTAAGCTGCTGGGCAATCCAGGGCTGGCGGAAAAAGGCGACCTGTAGCACGCCCGTCTCGTCAACGAGTGAGACCTCGGTCACCTGCATGCGCGGACGCGGCTGCTTTTGGACGATGCGGTCGACCGTGGCGATGATAGTGCACACGGTACCGATGGGCGCCATCTCGATGGACCACGAACGAGTAAAGTCGAGGTAACGATGAGGGATATGGAGAAGGAGGTCCCCCACCGTCCGAATTCCCAGACGGCGAAGGGCCTCCTCACGTTTACCTGAAACATATTTGAGTCGCGCGATATCCTCGTCGAGCGCATTGCTCTGGGCAAAGCGCTCCGAGACGCGCGGCACGGAGCACAGCTCGGACATGGGCAGTTGCCTACTCGATCGAGAAGATAACGGGATAGAGCGGCTGCTCGCCACGATGGGCGTCAATCTCCAGATCGGGCTGAGCCTCCTCAATGGCGTCGACAATCTCCTGGAAGGCCTCATCGGACAGTTCCTCGCCTGCCAGAATCGTCAGCGCGTCACCCTCCTCTTCCTCCTGCATACGGTTGATGCAGTCGAGCGTGACCTGCTTCACGTCGGAGCCGACCACATCGATGGAGCCGGCGATGATGCCCATGACGTCTCCGGAGTGAATCGGCGAGCCGTCGGAGGCACTGGAATCGCGCACGGCACGGGTGACCTCGCCATCACGGACCTCACTGATGGCGTCGACCATAGCGGCGACGGCATCCTCGAGCTCGGAATCGGGCAGGACCGCGAACAGCGCGGAGAAGGCCTGCGGAACGGTCTTGGTGGGAACGACGGCGACCTTCTTGTCGGTGCAGGCAGAGGCAGCGGCCTCGGCGGCCATGCGGATGTTACCGTTGTTGGGCAGAATGATGACCGAGGTCGCGTTGACCTGGTCGACGGCGCCCAGCAGGTCTGCAGTCGAGGGATTCATGGTCTGGCCACCGGACACGATCACGTCAACGCCGAGGGACTTGAGGATGTCTGCCTCGCCGGAACCGGCGGCAACGGCGACAAAGCCCAGGGCCTTCGCGGGCTCGGCGGCCTTCTCCTGGTCCTCGTGGATCTTGGCGGTACGGTCGTGGGCCTCCATCTCCATGTTGTGGATAAAGACCTCGTAGATCTGGCCAAGCTGCAGCATGTGCTCGAGCACCAGGTTCGGGGTGTTGGAGTGCACGTGGATCTTGTAGTCGGGATATGCGCCCACGAGCAGCTCACAGTCGCCCATGGAACCCAGGAACTTAAGGCACTCGTCCTCGTCAAACGGGGCGTCGGCCTTAAACAGGAACTCATTGCAGTAACGGAATTCCGAGCCCTCCCAGTCGTCGTTAGCCTCGATCTCAACGCGGCCAAGAGCGGCATCACGGGCAGAGCCGGCGGAGTCAAACGTAGCGGAGAAATCCTCGACAACGGTGCTGCGGCCAAGAGCGGCAGCTACGAAGTTCTCGAGGAAGATGGCAAAGCCAAAGGCGCCGGAGTCGACCACGCCGTTCTCCTTCAGAACGGGCAGCAGGTCGGGCGTGCGAGCGACGGACTGGTAGGCCTCGACGACGATGGCATCGAGCGCGTCCTCGGCCAAGAACTTCTTCTTTTCGCACTCGTCGGCCTTGGTCGAGACATCGCGCAGCACCGTGAGAATCGTGCCCTCGATGGGCTTACGGACGGCCTGGAAGGCGACCTTGACGGCTCGACGGAAGGCGAAGGCGATATTGGCGGACGTAATGGGCTCATCGGCAGAGACGAGGCCCTCGGCCACACCACGCAGAATCTGCGAGGTGATGACGCCGGAGTTGCCGCGGGCGCCCATCAGGGAGCCGTGGGTGATGGCGCCGGCAATGGCCTCCATGTCGGCGTCGGCGGGAAGGGCGGAAAGCTCCTTAGTCACCGAAGCGAGCGTGAGCGACATGTTGGTGCCGGTGTCGCCGTCGGGTACGGGGAAGACGTTGAGCTTGTTGATCTCCTCGGCCTTGTCGGAAACGGCAGCCGCAGCGATCGGAAAACAGGTGCGAATGGTCTTTGCAATCATGGGTATTTGAATCTCCGTTTTCGGATGCTAGTTCAGACGGCTCTTAAGCGCGTCGATGTGGATGCCGATCTTAAGGCTGGCGGGATCGATCTGGGCGATCTCCTGCAGAGTGAAGGCAACGGAGCTCGAAAGATTGTGGCAGACGGACTTCATGTTGACGCCGTTCTCGAGCACGACGTGAAGATCGACCGTAAGGCCGTTCTCGTCGGCGGAGACAAGCACGCCCTTGCGGAGGCGCTGACCGGCAAGCAGGCGCACGCTCTCGGCGCCCTGGAGCTGCTCAGCCATTCCGACAACGCCATAGCACGTCATCGCGGAATAACCGGCAATATCGGCAATAACGTCGTTCGAGACGCTCAGGCTGCCGTTAATGGTCTCAGACACAAGAATCTCCTTATCTGGTGCTCGCGGCACCATCTCGTGGGAGCAATCATTGCAATATTCTACAACGAGCGCGCCATGTTGAGGTGGTGGGTCGCGGGATTACATCCTCGACACGAAATGTTGATATGGTAACGTTCGCGCCAGGCGATCGCGGTATGAAAAAACCCGCCGCATAAGCGACGGGTTTTAAAACCTGGCTCCCCGGGTAGGACTCGAACCTACAACAGCGCGGTTAACAGCCGCGTGCTCTACCATTGAGCTACCGAGGAATTTAAAAGCCCAGCGGAATGGGCTGAAAAATTCTGGCTCCCCGGGTAGGACTCGAACCTACAACAGCGCGGTTAACAGCCGCGTGCTCTACCATTGAGCTACCGAGGAATAGGTGCGTGCTCTCAAGCAACGAAGTTTATTATACGGACGAATCAGCTCAGGGCAAGAACTTTTTTAAGAAATTTTCCGCCCTAGTCATTGGGGACGTTCTTAAACGACTAGTCATTCAAGAACGTCCCCAATGACTACATGAAAGCGCCCCCAAGCGAATGTGCTTGAGGGCGCCTCTTGCTTGACTAGCTTTCGATATAGTCCTTTAGCTTGCTCGAACGGCTGGGGTGGCGGAGCTTGGCCAAGGTCTTGGACTCGATCTGGCGGATACGCTCGCGCGTGACGCCAAACTCGCGGCCGACTTCCTCGAGCGTGCGGGGATGCCCGTCGACAAGGCCAAAGCGCAGCTCGATAACCTTGCGCTCACGATCGGCAAGCGAGTCGAGCACCTGGGTGAGCTGCTCCTGCAGCATGGAGAAGCTGGCGGCATCGGGCGGAACGATAGCCTGGGAGTCCTCGATGAAGTCGCCCAGCTGGGAATCCTCTTCCTCGCCGATGGGGGTCTCGAGCGACACGGGCTCCTGCGAAATCTTCTGGATCTCGCGGACGCGGTCGGCGCTCATGTCCATCTCGGCACCGATCTCCTCAGGGGTCGGGTCGCGACCCAGGTCCTGAAGGAGCTGGCGCTGCACGCGGACGAGCTTGTTGATGGTCTCGACCATATGCACGGGAATACGGATGGTACGGGCCTGATCGGCAATGGCGCGCGTAATGGCCTGACGGATCCACCACGTGGCGTACGTGGAGAACTTAAAGCCCTTCTGGTAGTCGAACTTCTCGACGGCGCGGATCAGACCGAGGTTGCCCTCCTGGATCAGGTCAAGGAACAGCATGCCGCGGCCGACATAGCGTTTGGCGATGGAGACGACCAGACGCAGGTTTGCGCTGATGAGTGCCTGCTTGGCTTCGAGGCCCACGTTCTCAATGCGCGTAAGACGACGCATCTCGGCACGCGTGAGCTCGAGCTCGCCGGCATCGCCAGCCTCGAGCTTCTCGGTGGCCTCGAGACCGGCCTCGATCTTCATGGCCAAATCGACCTCTTCGGAGGCGGTCAGCAGGTCGACCTTGCCGATCTCCTTGAGGTACATACGAACCGGATCGCCGGTCAGCATCACCGTGGAGGCATCGATGCCACGCACGCGGGAGCGTGAACGGGACGTGCGCACGGTGCGCTTCTTCTTGCTCTTGGAAGAACCCATCTCGGCGTCGGCCTGACGGGCCATCTTGAGCTCGTGATCGTCGAGCGAGCCGGAATCGTGCTCGTCGTCGTCATCGAAATCGTCAGTATCGGTATCGTTATCGTCATCGTCGACGTCCATGGGGGCGTCGTCGTTTCCGCTCGCGGAGATAATCTGGATGCCGCTGTTGCGCAGCGCGGAATACACCGCGGTGAGCTGCTCGTCAGAAACATCGATATCCTTCAGGGCGACCTGAATCTCGTCCTCGGTTACCGAAGTCCTGTTTGAGCCGTTGCCCATGAGCTTTGCAACGTAGGATTCCAGCCCAGTACCCGTGCTCTCAGTCTTTTTTGGCACAGATTCTCCCTTCATAGTCCACAGGACTCAATACTTTAGCACACACATTGACGTCTATACCCAAAAAGAGGACTGGATATAGGCGAGAATACGCTGGTTGACCACAACATCTAGGCTTGTTCGGTGCCTGCGGCCTCCAGGCCGATCAAACGGAACGGGTCCGCCACGCCGCCGATCGACTTTTGCAGTTCGCGTTGACGCTGCGAATCCTGCGCGGCCTGAACGGTCAGCGCGCGACGGGCCTCATCATCGAGTGAACGGTCCTGGCGCAGCTTGGCCTGTGCAGCACGCATGCGGCGCTTGATGGTGTAGAGCTCGAGCGTATCGAGCATAAACACGATGTTCGTCTCGGTGGGGTGCTTGCTCGTCGCCGAGATGCGCCCGGCACTCACAAGCGTTGCCGCATCGGGACACACCGAGCGCGCCGCATCCATGCAGGCTGCAGGATCGGTTCCCGGCGGCGTTGCCAGAACGGCCCACGCGATGGACTCGTGACGTGAGTCAACCCACTCGATGGAGCAGATGCGGTCGGCATACGTGCGGAACAGGTCGGGATAGCTCGTGAGCATGGTCAGCAGCTCGCGCTCCCCTGCCAAGGACTTGCGCTCCAGATCGGTAAGAACCATCGGCGCCGCCGCAGCCGGTGCGCCCAAACCATCAGCCACAGGCACAGCGCCCACACCATCGGGCACATCGATTGGCGGCAAGTCGTCAACGACCTCCACTGGTGCAGCGCCATAGGCATCGAGCGGGACGCAGTCGTACGGTTCTTCCTCGACCGGCGCCGCTACGGCCGGAGTCGCGCCCGAAGCCCAAGCACCACGAGATGTCCCCTGCGAACCAGACGCCCGACCGCCCGCGCTACCGGACCGCTCAGCCTGTGCCCGCTGGCGCTCATAGTTCTGCTCACGACGTCGTTCCGCATCCTCGCGCTTGGCGACATCGCGAAACACACGGCCCGAGCTCGCACGCACCGTCTCCAGATCCAAACCCAGCAGATCGGCAATCTGGATAAAGTACGTATCGATCATATAGCTATCGCGCAGCGGATAGATGAGCGTGAGAGCGTCCTCCAGCGCCTTGGCGCGACCGCCCGGCGTGGTGATATCGCTCGACTCCTGCAGCGAACGGTACACGAAGTCCATGAGCGGCTCGGCAGCGTCGATGCGCGCCTGCAGTGCCTCACCACCATGCGCCGTGATGAACTCCATGGGATCGTTACCGTCGGGCAGCACCACGCAGCGCAGGTCCATAGAATCCTGCTCGATAAACTGAATCGCACGGCGAGCAGCCTTTTGACCGGCGGCATCGCCGTCAAACATATACACGATGCGCTTGGCAAAACGAGTGAGCGTCTTGACGTGATGCTCCGTGAGCGCGGTGCCCAGCGTAGCGACAACGTTTTTAATCCCCGCCTCCCAACAGGCGATGCAGTCGGTATAGCCCTCCACCACGATGGCAGTATCCTGCGCGACGATAAACTCCTTGGCCCAATTAAAACCGTAGAGGTTTCGTTTTTTATGAAACACGCTCGTCTCGGCGGTATTGAGGTACTTAGGCTGGCCGTCGCCCATAATACGACCGCCAAAGGCAATATTGTGACCCTGCTCGTCAAAGATGGGAAACATCACGCGGTCGTAAAAGCGGTCGGCAAGCTGCCCGCGCCCGCGGCTCACGGCAACGTTGGCATCGATCATCTCCTGCGGGGTAAAACCCGCCTGGGACAGGTGCGATACCAGCGCGTTGCGACCCGGCGCAAAGCCCAGGCAGTAGCGGCGGCAGACGTCGCCACCCATGCCGCGGCTGGCAAAGTACTCGCGCGGACGGCCGTCCTTACCGCGCATAAGCATGGTGTGGTAGAACTGGGCGGTCTCGGCGCACAAATCGTAGATGCGGGCACGCTTGGTACCGCGCTCACGGCGATCTCCGGAGTCATGCAGCTCAATACCCGCGCGATCGGCCAAATAACGGATTGACTCGGGAAAGCTCAGGTTCTCGCGCTTCATGATATAGGTGAAGACGTCGCCACCCTCGCCGCAGCCAAAGCAGTGCCAGACCTGCGTGGCGGGGATAATGTGGAAGGACGGCGTCTTTTCGCCATGAAAGGGGCAGCAACCCCAAAACTCATGGCCGCGGGGCTTGAGCTCAACCGTTTCCTGCACGATGGCAACCAGGTCAGACGCAGCGCGTACCTGGTCTTTTTCCTCATCGCTAATCACGGATGCTCACCCCCTGCTTGCCCAAGTTGTGACGAATGTCCTCGATATTACCCTCGACGGTCGCGATCAACTCATCCAGCGAATCGAACACGCGCGACGGACGCAGCCAACGCGTAAACGCCAGCGAAACAGAAGAGCCGTACAGGTCGCCCGTATAACCAATTAAATTAGCCTCGAGATGCGCCGAAGCGACATCGTCGGCATACGTCGGCGGCAGTCCGACGTTCACGGCAGCGGGCCACGCGGTGTCATCGACCAGCACCAGACCCTCATACACGCCATCGGCAGGCACCTGAATACCGTCGGGAACCTGCAGGTTTGCCGTGGGAAAGCCCATGCCAGAACCCTCGTGACGGCCGCGAATAACACCGCCACGCACCATATACGGACGGCCGAGTAACTCAGCAGCAAGCTCCACATGGCCCTGTCCCAGCTCATGACGAATGCGGGTGGCGCAAATGGCCTCACCGCCCTCGCAAAGCAAGTCGTGCCCGTATACGTCAACGCCGCGCTCGGCACCCCAGGCGCGCATCTCGTCAACACCAGAAGCACCGCCACGACCCAGCCTAAAGTCGCTGCCAACGCGAATCGATCGAATGTCGACCAGACGCGACACCAGCGAGAGAAAAGCAACATGGTCAAGCGCCGCAACCTCAGGCGTAAAGGGAACGGCCACCACCGCATTGACCCCAGTTTGAGCCAGGGCATGCAGACGGTCGGCCGTCGTCATCAATTTTTGAGCGGGCGAAGGGCTCACCACGACGTCCGGGTCGGGATCGAAGGTAACTACGACCGCCTTGCAGCCATGGGCACGGGCATCACGGACAAGCGCCGCAATGAGCTCCTGGTGTCCACGGTGAACGCCGTCGAACACGCCGATGGCAATCGATGCGGCACCCAGGTGCTCACACTTATCAAACACATCGGCAGTAACGATGCGAGCCTCGTCCGACTCGCCCGCGAAAAAGATACGCGCGAGCTCGCGAACGGACAACATCATCGAACACCGCCGATTGCCTGCGGAAACACGTGCTCCATGACAAAGCGGCCACCCTCAATGCGGGCGAGCGCCTTGAGTCCCCCATCGAGCACCAACGCAAACGGCGCCTTCGAGGCATCGAAATCGGCAAGCGCACGCTCAACGGGAATGCGTCGGCCGCAAAGCAGGTCGTCGGCAAGATTGCCCGGCAAGTCAACACGCGTGGCGCCCAGGGCCGCAATGGGATCCAGGGCAAAGCCAGCCGCGGACTCGGGAGAAAGCTCCTCGATCGCATGACAAGCGCCAATGGAAACAACACCGGAGGCCGTGCGGCGCAGCGCGGAAATGTGCGCGGCGCTGTCGCAGGCGCGGCCCAGGTCGCGAGCGAGCGCTCGGATATAGGTGCCCTTACTCACCGAAAACGCCACGGTCCAAACGCACGAATCGCCCTCGCCGCTCACGGCAATCAGGTCGGCGGAGTACACCTCGACCGGACGCGGGGGCAGCGACACGGCATTGCCCTCGCGCGCAGCCTTATAGGCGCGCACGCCGTTGACCGAAATGGCCGAAAACGCCGGCGGCACCTGCATCTGCGGGCCCAACATGGTGCACAGGCGCTCGCGGGCATAGGACGGATCGCGCAGCTCGGCGGCTATGGGCACCGTGCGGACGGCCTCGCCTTCCGCATCATCGGTATTGGTCTCGACGCCAAACGAGATGTCGGCGACGTAGCTTTTGGTATCGAGGGTAAGCATGCCCAGCAGACGCGTTGCCTGGCCCACGCCCACCACCATGACACCTGATGCCATGGGATCGAGCGTTCCGGCATGGCCGACGCGCCGCTCATGGAGGGCGCGCCGGCATTTCGAAACCACATCGTGGGACGTGCAGCCCACCGGCTTATCGACGGCGAGCAGCATATTCAGTTGAGAAGGCGTACGACGAGCCATGTACCATCCAAAAAGTTAAAGCTCGACGGTCACCGAAGCGGGATCCTCCCCCACCAGCTCGGCCAGCATGGGAAGTGCCACGGTAAGCGTCTCGAGAATCGTTCCGTTGTTGGAGAAACCGGCGGCAGCGGGATGTCCGCCTCCGCCAAAGGTAGCAGCGATCTCGGACACGTTGAGGTCGCCCTTGGAGCGCAGGTTGCCGCGCACCTTGGTATCGCCCTCAATGCCCTTCAGGAACAGACAGACCTCGACGCCCATCACCGAGCGCACCACGTCAACCAGACCGTCGCACTCATCCGAGGTGACACCGCAGGCCTCAAGGTCACTCTGGTACGCGTAGCTATACGCGACGCGCCCGTGGGCCACTGTCTTAATGCGGCCCATAACGATGGACTTGAGGTGCAAAAACTCAACGCGCATGCTCTGGTAAACCTCGAGTGCCACACGCGCCGGATCGGCACCGTGGGCAACCAGACGCGAGGCTGCATGGAACGCGGCTGCATCGGCGTTTTGGTACTGAAAACGGCCGGTATCGGTAACCAAGCCACACAGCAGGCAGGTCGCAACGCCATCACGTGCGACAATGCCGCAATTGTCCAAGAAGCGGTCGATGATCATGGCGCAGGCTGCAGCTTCGACGCGCCTCAGGCTGAGCTCGGCAAACTCCTCGCGCGCCGGATGGTGATCGAAGCACACCACATGCTTGGAGCGACGAAGCACCTCGGCGGAATTATTGAGACGCTCGACGACCGGCACGTCCACCGAGATGAACAGGTCAGGATTGCCGGCATACGCAGATGCCGGTACCAGGCGATCGGAGCCTTCCATAAAGCGGTAGATGCGCGGAACCGGATCATCGTCTGCCAGCAGCAGGGCAATGTCCTTGTTAGGGAAAAACTTCATAAGCGAGAGGCCCAGACCCAACACGGAGCCCAGGGCGTCGCCATCGGGAGAAGTGTGTCCCGAAATCGCAATGGAGGACGCACCCTCGATGAGCTCGAGGATGCGTCGCTGAATATCTGCAGACTCGCACGAGGCGAGGTCGGCGGAATTAGTCATCTAAAGCTGCCTCCTGGGCGGCATCCGCTATCGGATAGCCGTCCTCGTCCTTTTCGATCGCAAGCGTGGCGGGAACGTTTTCCAGCGCACGCGTGATACGCTCGGCCTCATCGGTCGAGCGATCGATGCGAAAATCGAGCTCGGGCGTGACGCGCCAATCGAGCGAGCGAGCCAACAGGCTGCGAATACGGCCCTTGGCGCTTGCGAGCGCCTCCATGACCTCGTCGTAGCGGCTCGCATCGCACGACACGTACACGCGCGCGAACGAACGGTCCACCGCGACCTCGACCGCGGTCAAAGTAACCAAGTCGAGACGCGGATCGGAAACCTCAAAGAGCAGGATATAACCGAGCTTCTCGCGAAGTTGCTCGCCCAGACGGCGAGTTGCCTGCGTTTGCTTCATAGCGCTACCCCCTACTCGGTACGGGCAACCTGGTCGATGCGGTAACCCTCGATCTGGTCGCCGGGCTTGATGTCCTGGAAGTTCTCCAGGCCAATGCCGCCCTCGGAACCGCTCTTGAGGCTCTTGGCCTCGTCCTTGTAGTGACGCATCGAGGCGATCTTGCCGTTGAAGACCACGATGCCGTCGCGCACCAGACGCACGGAATCGGTCGCGGCGATCTCACCCTCTTCGACGCGGACACCGGCGGCGATACCGACTTTGGGCACCTTGAAGGTGTCCAGGACGGTCGCGGTACCCGTGGAGACCTCGACCTCGGTGGGCTTGAGCATGCCGATACGGGCAGCGTCGAGCTCCTCGAGGCACTTGTAGATGACGTCGTAGCAACGGATCTCGACGCCCTCGCGCTCGGCGGCGGAACGCGCCTTACCGTCGGGGCGGACGCCAAAGCCGATGATGATGGCGTTGGAGGCGTCGGCCAGGACGACGTCGGTCTCGTTGATGGCACCGACGGCGGAGTGGATCGTGTTGATGCGGACCTCGGACTGATCCATCTTGTCGAGCGAGTCCTGAAGGGCCTCGATGGAACCCTGGACGTCGGCCTTGATGATCAGGTTGAGCTCCTTGACCTCGGCGTCGGCAATGGTCTCAAAGAGGTTCTCGAGCGTGACGTGTTTGACGCGGCTCTGCTCCTCGATACGGGCCTTGAGCGAACGCTCGTCCGCAAGGGCACGAGCCTCGCGCTCGTCCTCGAACACGCGGAACTCGTCACCGGCGTTGGGTACGGACTGCAGACCCAGGATCTCGACGGCGTCGGAGGGACCGGCCTCGGTGACGGCGCGGCCCTTGGGGTCGAGCATAGCGCGGACGCGGCCGTAGGTGAGGCCGGCGACCAGCGTATCGCCCACGTGCAGGGTACCGCGGGTCACGAGCACGGTAGCGACCGAGCCGCGGCCCTTGTCGAGCTTAGCCTCGAGGACGTTACCGGAGGCAAAAGTGTCGGGGTTGGCCTTGAGCTCGAGCACGTCGGCCTGGAGCAGCACGGTCTCGAGCAGATCGTCGATACCGATCTTCTGCTTGGCCGAAATGTTGACGAACATGTTCTGTCCGCCCCACTCCTCGGGGATGACACCGTACTCGGTGAGCTCCTGGCGCACGCGGTCGGGGTTGGCGCCCGGCTTATCGATCTTGTTGACGGCGACGACGATGGGTACGCCGGCGGCCTTGGCGTGGTTGATCGACTCGACGGTCTGGGGCATGACGCCGTCGTCGGCAGCCACGATCAGAATGACGATGTCGGTCACCTTGGCACCACGGGCACGCATGGCCGTAAAGGTGGCATGGCCCGGGGTATCGATGAAGGTGATCTTGCGGTCGTTGATCATAACCTGCGAAGCGCCGATTGCCTGGGTAATGCCGCCCGCCTCGCCGGCAGCGACGCCGGTGTGACGGATGGCGTCGAGGAGGCTCGTCTTGCCGTGGTCGACGTGGCCCATGACGGTGACGACCGGGGCGCGCGGCTTAAGGTCGGCGGGATCGTCGTAGAACGAGAAGGTGTTCTCCTCCTCGGGGGTGATGATCTTGATCTGACGACCCAGGTCGTCGGCAACGAGCTCGACAAGGTCATCGGACATGGACTGCGTCATGGTGAGCGGCGTACCCAGTAGGAACAGGCGCTTGATGATGTCGTTGGCCGGAACGTCGAGCGCCTCGGCGAGCTCCTGAACGGTAACGCCCTGGGAAACCTTGATGGCGTCGAGCTCCTCGGGGTTCACGCCCTGGGCCAGCGCCTCCTCTATCTTGCGCTCCTCCTGAGCCTTGGCAGCCTCGCGCTCGCGCTTCTCCTTGCGCTTCTTGCGGCGACCGGTGGACTCGCGAGAGGCCTCCTCGACGGCGGCACGAGCCTCCTCGAGCACCTTCTCACGGCTGTACTCCTCGGCCTCGCGAGCCATGCGGCTGTAGTGGTCCTCTTCGTTGTTGTGACCGCCCTTGCGCTTCTTGCCCTTGCCCTGCCTATCGGGGTTGGGGAAGTCCATGCCGGCAGCGACGTTGTTGCTGGCGTTGGTGCGAGGGCTGTGCGGACGGCTCTCGGAGGCGTTGCGATCGGAGTTATTGTCGGAGGCGTTGCGATCGTTACGACGGCCACCGCGGCGGTCGTTGTTGCCGCCACGACGGTTACCGCGCTCGGCGGCGCGCTCGGCTTTGGCCTTGTCCTCGGCGTCCTTCTTCTCCTTGAGCACGGTCTCCTGTGCGGCGATCTGGTCGAGCAGCGAACGGAAGCGCGAACCGGAGTCGGAAGCGGGAACGGCGCGGCGCTGGGCCTCGCGGGCAGCCTCCTCCTTCTCGCGAGCAAGGCGCTCCTGCTCGGCCTTCTTCTTGGCCTCGGCCTCGGCGCGGGCGGCCTCCTCGGCAGCCTGGGCTGCGGCAAACTGGCGGCGTTCCTCCTCGCGTGCCTTCTCGGCAGCGATGCGCTCGCGCTCGGCCTCGGCGGCGCGAGCGGCCTCCTCGGCGGCAGCTGCCTGCTCCTCGGCCTGCTTGGCGGCCTCGACTTCCTGAGCACGGGCCTCGATCACCGAGGCGAGCTGCTTGCGGACCATGGCGACATAGGCATCCTCCAAGGTGGAGGAAGCGGACTTAGCGGGAATCTTCATTTCGGCGAGATGACCCATAAGTTCCTTGGAGGTCATGCCGAACTCTTTGGCCAGGGTGGACACACGGACTTTTGCCATATGACTTCACCTACCCTTTCTGGCACCTTGGGTGCCTAGAGACTGAACGAGCGTGGGAGATGCGCCGGGACCTGCCCGGCGCGACCGCGCGCTAGATCAGGTCCTCCGCATCATCGAAGGCGTCGGTGTCGTGGACACCGCAGAAACGGGAGCCGGGACGGGCCTGGTTGCGGCACTGGATGCCGTCCTCGGACACGTACTCGCAGCGGCGGACGTCCTCGTCCTCCTCATCACCGATCAGGTCGGCGGCGGGCTCCTCGTGAACGGGAACGTTCTTGAGGATGTCGGCGGCAAGCGTCTCGGACTTAATGTCGATGTGCCAGCCGGTCAGGCGCGCGGCGAGGCGGGCGTTCTGGCCCTCCTTGCCGATGGCGAGGGACAGCTGGTCGTCGGGCACGATGACGCCGGCGTAGGCCTTCTCCTCGTCGATGAGGACGCGGGTGACCTTAGCGGGCGACAGGGCGTTGGCGACGTAGACGGCAGGATCGGCATCCCAAAGGATGACGTCGACGCGCTCGCCACGGAGCTCGCCCACGACAGCGCGAACACGGCTGCCCTTGGGGCCGACGCAGGCGCCCACGGGATCCAGACGATCGTCGAGCGAGTGGACGGCGACCTTGGAGCGCTGGCCGGGCTCGCGGGCGATCGACTTGATCTGGACGGTGCCCTCATAGATCTCGGGCACCTCCTGCTCAAACAGACGACGCATGAGCTCGGGGTGGGTACGGGAGATGACAATCGGCGGACGGCTGTGCTCGCCACGAACCGGCTGCAGGTTGGAGTTGGGGTCGCGAACGTCAATGATCACGGCCTTGATATGCTGGTTGTGCAGGTAGCGCTCGCCCATCGGACGCTCGTTGCGCTCGTTCTCGTAACGACGCTGATCGAAGTGCGGCAGCTCGGCCTCGACGCCCTCGCGGATCTTGACGATCGTGAAGTCGGGCGTGGACTGCAGCACGGTACCGCTGATGAGGTCACCGATGCGGCCGGAGAACTCCTCGTAGATTTGCTCGCGGGCGGAGTTGCGCACGATGGCGTTGATCTCGGCCTTGGCGTGCTGGGCAGCGATGCGACTCGTGTTCTTGGGGGTGACGTCGATCTCCTCGAACTCGGTGAAGTTGCCCTCCTCGTCCATGGAATCGTCGATCGGCTCCAAGCGGTAGACGTAGATCTTGCCGGTGGTGCGGTCGATGGTCACCTTGGCGCCCCACTCAAGATGCAGGATCTCGGCATAGCTCTTGGCGAGCGACTGCTCCAGGCGGTCGATCAGGTAGAGCTGGTCGATGTGCTTCTCCTGGCAAAGCTCCATCAGGGCGGACATCATGTCGGATGCTGCCATCTTACTTTCCTTCCTTCGCGGGCTTGAAGTCGTAGGTGGGCTTCAACTTGCACTTTTTAACATCAGAAAAATCGAGGGTAACGGACTCGCCGTCCTCGAGCTCGAGGGTCACGTTCGTCTCGGTGGCGGCGGCAATCTTGCCGGCGTACTTGCGACGGCCCTCGGTGGCGGTGGAGGTGAGCTCGCAGTCCTCGCCCACAAAGCGGGCAAAGTCACTCGGGCGGCGCAGCGGGCGCGCCATACCCGGGCTCGACACCTCGAGCGTATAGCTCGAAGAGATGGGGTCGAGCTCCTCAATCACATCGCCGACCCACTTGGTGTTGGCCGTGACGTCGTTGAGCGACAGGCTCTGACCCTCGGCACCCTCGATACGCACGCGCACGCAGGGGGCCTTGGTGGCACCCACGAGCTCGACGTCGACGATGTCGACATCGTGCTGGGGAGCGACGGCCTCGAGCGCGTCGATGATCGCCTGCTCGGTCTTGGTCTTGACCATTGCGGCACCTCCATCCATACAAAAAAGAAGCGGGGCCGAAACCCCACTTCTTTCAATTACAACTTCATTTGCAAGCAAACTATACCAATAGCTGCGGAAACGTGCAAGCACCGTACGAATCTGCAGGTCAGCGTGCGCACAGCTTCTCCACAAGAATAGGACAAATGGTCGAGGAACCCCATGCGGCGCACCCTCAACAGCCCCAAAACGGGCCATGCGTCCCATTCCACAGGCCCGTTCGGACCCCAAGGGCATTCCTCCCCGAGCCCCTATCGATCAGACTTACGCTAAGGGGCATTCTGCAACAAGCCAGCCAGCAAGTCGCGCAACGACGAACCATTCCAAATCCTCTACGGCAAGGAGGCACACATGAAACGTCTAGGCACCCCCTGCATAACTGCGCTCGCCATCGCAACGTGCTCGTTGGCCCTCTTAGGCTGCGGCAACACGAATGGCAAAACCGGAACATGCGAACCGAACCCTGGCAGCACCAAAGCCATCGAGAAAAAGACGCCATCGGAAAGCTTCGACAAAATAAACGAAGACATCGTCGATCCCCAGGGCCTGAGTCCCGACCCCCAAGAACAGTTCCCCATCGACCTTGAGGCAGACGAGAACGTCCATGTTATCTGCGTGGGCAAGGACACGGATGGCTACGGCGACGCCGCGTTGGTCTTTGCGGTGACAAACAACACCGATGTCGACATGATGTTTGGCGATGTGGACTCCTATGCCTACGTCAACGGCGTGGTCCGCGATGTGCGCATGCGCCAGCAGGTCGCAGCGGGCGAGGAAACGCGCGCCATGCTCACCTTTGTAGGCACCTTCGACGACCCGGACTTTGATGTGAACAACGACCTCAACGACATCTACCTCAACATCTGGATTTTCGAAGAGGCAACGGGCAACGTTTACTTTAGGGACCTGGTACACATCCCGTAGAAGACGGTGCGACGCACTGACTAAGCAGGGCAGACAACACAAAACGAGGGACGACCCAACCGGACCGTCCCTCGTTTATTGCATGTCAGCTTTACGCGCAGAGCTTATTTGACCACCAGGTTGACCAGCTTGCCGGGCACGCAGATGGCCTTGACGACCGTCTTGCCCTCGAGCCACTTGGCGACGGCTTCCTCAGCGGCAGCCTGCATCTCCTCGTTGGAGGCGTCGCGGGCGACGTCGATGCGGCCGCGGACCTTGCCGAGCACCTGTACGACGATCTGCACCGTGTCCTCGATGGACTCGGCCAAGTCGAACTCGGGCCAGGCGGCGGTGTAGGCGTTGCCCTCGCAGCCGAGCGCCTCATGCCACAGCTCATCGGCCCAGAACGGGCAGATGGGGGCAAGGACGCTCACGATATCCTTGGCCACGCCGTAACACAGGGCCTTGTCACGGGAAGCGCCCTCAGTAGCGTTGAGGTAGGCGCTCGCCGCATTGACGAGCTCCATGACGGCCGAGATCGCGGTGTTGAACTGGCCGCGGTCATAGTCCTCGGTGCACTTGGCAATGGTGCGGTGACGCTCGCGATAGAGCTTGAGCGCGACCTCGTCGAGCACGGACTTGTCGAAGGCCACGCTGGCGTCGCCGGACTGGACGAGCTGCCACACGATACGCCAGGCGCGCTTGATAAAGCGGTTCGCACCCTCGACGGCCTTAGGATCCCAGTCGAAGTCCTTCTCGGGCGGGGCGATAAACAGAATCGCCAGACGCATGGTGTCGGCGCCATAGGGCTCGATGACCGAGCTCGGGGGCACGACGTTGCCCTTGGACTTGGACATGGTCTCGCCGTTCTCGTCCTTGACCATGCCCTGGCACAGCAGGTTAGTGAAGGGCTCGTCCACACTCAGCAGACCCAGGTCGCGCAGTGCCTTGGTAAAGAAACGGCTGTAGAGCAGGTGCAAAATGGCGTGCTCGATGCCGCCGATGTAGTTATCGACGGGCATCCAACGATCGGCAGCCTCGCGGGAGAAGGGCAGCTCGGTGTTGTGCGGATCGGTATAGCGCAGGTAATACCAGCTGGAGCAGGTGAAGGTGTCCATGGTATCGGTCTCACGCTTGGCCGGGCGGCCGCAGACCGGGCAGGTGGTCTCGTAGAACTCCTTGCACTCGGCGAGGGTTTCGCCGGCGCCCAGGTCCAGGTTCTCGGGCAGCGTCACCGGCAGTTGATCCTCGGGCACGGGCACGATGCCGCAGTGCTCGCAGTGGATGGCCGGGATGGGATTGCCCCAATAGCGTTGGCGGCTGATGAGCCAGTCGCGCAGGCGGAACTCGACCTTGCGACGACCGCAGCCCATGGCCTCGAGGTCGGCCACGATGGCAGCCTCGCCCTCGGAGTGCTTACCACCGCGCATGCCAGTGTACTTGCCGGACTGGACGAGCGTGCCCTCGGCAGCGTGGGCGCAATCCCAGTCGACAGTCTCGGCGTGGAAGGTATCGATGGTCTCGCCGCTGGCCTCGACGGCAGCGCGATCATCGTCGTCCAGGATGATCGGCACGATCGGCAGATCATACTTGCGGGCAAACTCAAAGTCGCGCTGGTCGCCGCAGGGAACGGCCATGACGGCACCGGTGCCGTAATCGGCTACGACGTAGTCGGCAACCCACACGGGGATCTTCTCGCCGTTGACGGGGTTCACCACGTAGCGGCCCGTAAAGGCGCCGTGCTTCTCGAGGGTGCCCTGGGCACGCTCGACGGCAGAGATATGCTTGGAGTCCTCGACAATCTTGGTGACGGCTTCCTCGTACTGAGTGCCCTCGACGAGCTCGTGCAGACGGGCGTACTCAGGAGCCAGGACAAAGAAGGAGACACCGAAGAGCGTATCGGCACGCGTGGTGAAGACGGTGATCTTGCCCTCGTCGCCCTCGATGGGCTCGCCATCCTTGTCGCACAGGGTAAAGTCGACCTCGGCGCCCTCGGAGCGACCGATCCAGTTGGCCTGCATCTGCTTGACGCGCTCGGGCCAGCCGGGGAGCTTCTCCAGATCGTCGAGTAGCTCTTGGGAGTACTCGGTGATCTTGAAGTACCACTGCTCCAGATCGCGCTTCTCGGGCTCGGTGCCGCAGCGCCAACACTTGCCCTCGGTGACCTGCTCGTTGGCCAGAACGGTCTTGCAGGTGGGGCACCAGTTGACCGGGTTCTTCTTACGGTAGACCAGGCCCTTTTCCCACAACTTCTCAAAGATCCACTGGCCCCAGCGGTAATAATCGGGGCTGCAGGTCTTGACCATGCGATCCAGATCGTAGGAAAAGCCCATACGCTTCATCGTGGCGAGCGCCTGGTCCATGTTCTTGTACGTCCAGGCAGCAGCCTGCGTGTTGTGCTTGATAGCGGCGTTCTCGGCAGGCAGGCCAAAGGCGTCAAAGCCGATGGGGTGCAGCACATCGTAGCCGCGCATGCGGGCCTGACGGGCCATGGCATCGCCGATGGTATAGTTGCGCGCGTGGCCCATGTGCAGGTCGCCCGACGGATACGGGAACATCTCGAGCACGTACTTCTTGGGCTTGGATGCGTCGGTGTCGACGGCAAAGAGGTTCTCGTCGTCCCACGCCTTCATCCACCGGGACTCAATGGCCTGCGCGTCGTAGACAGGGATCTCGTCCTTATGATCTGTGCAATCGCACATATCAGCTCCTTTAATCTTGCTGGGGTCGGACGGCTTAGCTTCATTCGCTATTGCGGACAGTCCTGCGCAAGACGAAGAGCACATTAAGTGCTCTTCTATGCGTGCGGAACTTGTAGCGAACAAAGCTAAGCCGACCGACCCTAAGGTTAACTCGCATGATGATAGCAAATACAACAAGCGAGATGCCTGCGACTTGCAGGCATCTCGCTTTATCTAAATAACGTGGTTGAGGCTCAACCTTTATGTGCAGGTCTTATCTTATCGATAGGAAACGCTCTGCTGGGAGTCCTTGACGACAACGTCGTGGGCGCCGCCTTCGACGATCGAGGTCGAGCTCACCAGGGTCAGGCGTGCCTTTTCCTGGAGCTCGGGGATCGAGAGGGCACCGCAGTTGCACATCGTGGACTTGACCTTGTAGAGCGTGCCGCCCACGCCGTCCTTGAGGGAACCGGCGTAGGGAACGTAGGAGTCGACACCCTCGACGAAGCTGAGCTTCGCGGCGCCGCCCAGGTCGTAGCGCTGCCAGTTGCGGGCACGCGCAGAACCCTCGCCCCAGTACTCCTTCATGTACTGGCCGTTGACGTTGACGCGCTCAGTCGGGCTCTCGTCAAAGCGGGCGAAGTAGCGGCCCAGCATCATAAAGTCGGCGCCCATGGCAAGGGCGAGCGTCATGTGGTAGTCGTAGACGATGCCGCCGTCGGAGCACACGGGCACGTAGACGCCGGTCTCCTCGTAGTACTCGTCGCGAGCGCGACAGACGTCGATCAGCGCGGTGGCTTGACCACGACCGATACCCTTGGTCTCACGGGTGATGCAGATGGAACCGCCGCCGATACCGACCTTGATGAAGTCAGCGCCGCAGTCTGCCAGGAAGCGGAAGCCCTCGGCGTCGACGACGTTACCGGCACCGACCTTGACGTCCTCGCCGTAGTTGGCGCGGATCCACTCGATGGTGCGCTTCTGCCACTCGCTGAAGCCCTCGGAGGAGTCGATGCACAGGACATCGGCGCCGGCCTCGATGAGCAGCGGCACGCGCTCGGCATAGTCGCGGGTGTTGATACCGGCGCCGACCATGTAGCGCTTATCGCCGTCGAGCAGCTCGTTGGGGTTGGTCTTATGGCTGTCGTAGTCCTTGCGGAAGACGATGCCCATGAGGTGATCGTTGTCGTCGACGATCGGCAGGGCGTTGAGCTTGTTGTCCCAGATGACGTCGTTAGCGACCTTGAGGCTAATGTTCTTATCGCCCACGATGAGCTGCTCACGCGGGGTCATGAACTCGGAGACCTTCTTCTGGTGATCATCGCGGCTGGGGCGATAATCGCGGCTGGTGACGATGCCCAGGAGCTTACCCTTGGGGGTGCCGTCGTCGGTAACCGGCATGGTGGAGTGACCGGTCTTCTCCTTGAGGGCGATAACCTGCTCCATGGTCATGTCGGGGGTCAGCGTAGAATCGGACTGCACAAAACCGGCCTTGTGATCCTTGACGGCCTTGACCATAGCGGCCTCGGACTCGGGGGTCTGAGAACCGTAAATGAAGGACAGGCCACCCTCGGTAGCGAGCGCGACACCCATGTCGACGCCCGAGACGGACTGCATGATGGCGGAAACCATGGGGATGTTCAGGGTGATTGCCGGCTTCTCACCGCGCTTAAAGCGGGTTAGCGGCGTCTTAAGAGAGACGTTGTTGGGGATGCACTGCGAGGACGAGTAACCAGGGACCAGCAGATACTCCGAAAACGTGTGGGACTCACCGGGAAAGAACGTAGCCATGTTTCTCCTTTTTCCATGCGACCGGTCGGCTGCAGGCCTCGTAGGACCCAGCCCAACCTTGGGCGCCCAATACTGGGGAAGTATCTTAACGCACTTTGACTGCTACAATGCATGATTTAAGAAGAGCACACGAGGGTTTGACGCAGGCTTTGCGTTTGCCCAGCAAACACTTTAGCGGGGAGACGCGGAGCACATGGAGTACAAGACGACGGCAAAGTTGGTCATTCAAGCGTGCGACAAAGACCTGCCGGGCGTGTTCGGCCACGGCTGTGTCTTGCTGCTGCAGGGCATCGCCCGCGAGCACTCGCTCAACCGCGCCGCCAAGAGCATGGGCATGGCGTATTCCAAAGCCTGGCGCATTGTGAACGAGGCGGAAGGACAGCTGGGCTGCAAGCTCATCGAGCGCGACGGCGCCCGCGGATCATCGCTCACCCCCGCCGGCGAGCGAGCCATAGCGGCGTACGAGGAGCTGCAGGCCGACATCAACAACGTCATCGCCACCAAAGCCAACGACCTCATCGCCAGCATCAACGCAGGATAGTCCTTTTGGGACTGAATTGTTGTCCAGCGCGCCCTCGGATTGAGGCTCGCGCCACAAAATGGGCCCATATACTACGTTTAGTTGAATACCCTAGACCATACCGGGCATTATGAAAATAAAACCGCTGGTAGACAGCTTGGCGATTTTCAAAATAAGCGGGTATGGTCGACCCCTACGGCTTAAACGTAGTAAATAGGCCGTTTTCGTGGCACAGACCCCGATTAGCTACTTGCGGAGGGCGTTGTCTAGGGTGGCAGCCACCTGCAGAGGGTTGTCGGTGCCGGCGAAGAGGCGAATGGTGCACCCCTGCTTGCCGCGTGGAGCCGAAAGGCGCGTCGTTGCGCCGCCGGCCTGCGATGTACGAAACTCCCCCGGCAAAGCATCGAACAAATCGCCCGCACTGCGCTCAATAAGGTCAAACTCAACTGCCGGACCAAAGCCGTGCTCGAGGATTCCAGTTGCAACCGCATGGTCGGGATGCGAGCTCAGTCCGGGATAGCGCACGGCGTGCACCATCTCATTGGCAGCCAAGTACTCGGCCAGCGCACGTGCGCGGTCGAAATGTGCCTGCATGCGGGCATCGAGCGAGTCCAGCCCGCACTCCAGCACACCGGCCTCATCAGCAGGCAAATCAAGTTTGACCAAGCCACAGCCCTTAAGCAGAGCATGCGCGCACTCGGCAGCGGCATCCACGCGATGGCGCTTGAGCTGCGAGCGCGCGACCGATACGGCAACCAACTTGTGCGGAGCATCGCCCGCGCATATGCGATCAAGTGCCTCGAGCGACAGCACGGCACCCAAGCGCCGCGGATCGCACCCAAAGACACCAGCCACGGTGTTATCCACCACGAGCAGCGCATGAGCCTCACGCGCGGCGCGTCCTAGCGCGCGCAGATCGGGCACGCGCAATCCAAACCCGCCAATAGAGTTGACGAACCACCACAGGTGCGGTCCCTCGGCATCAAACGAAGCATCAAAGCCCTCGGACGCGGCATTAAACGCCGCAACCGACGGCTCCCCCACCATAGCCACGCCGCATCCATCAAAGCTGCGCGCAAACGCATCGGCAAAGTCATCGGCAAACGCAACCAGGCGATCGCCGGAACGTACAATCCCCAACAGAGACAGCGCCGCCGGCACATGCGAGGCCGCAACCAATCGCGCCTCACGCGCGCCGGCCCTCAAAGCCCAAGCCTCTTCTAGCTGCTGTACGTCCACGCGGCACCGTCCCTTCATAAGCAAAAACCCACGATGCGGGTGTTCCCCGCATCGTGGGCAACGGCTGCAGTATAGCGCCGTTGGGCGACGAAACGCCTAGATGCTGAGCGTGTGATAGGTCACGCTCGCACCCGGAGCGTCAACGATCACGCCATAGGCCTCGGGTGGCCAAAAGCGTCTGCAACGTCGAGCATCTCAAAGTTGGCATCCCAGCAGTCAAAGATACGATGCACCAACACCGCGAGTTCCTCGGCACACAGCAGGGGAAACGGCGCATCTGCCGCACCCTGAAGCGCGACCGACCCGCCCGAGCATGCGTCGAATAGCGGCACCAAAAATGGGTCGGTTAATGCCGGCGATGCGGTATACAGATACGGCACGCGCAGGACTTTGGCTTGGATGCCGTCGCGCGATGCATAGTAACGGCACAGGTCGTTGGCAGCGCGGGCGATAATGCCCTTGCCCGTCTGGGCGCCACTGGCGGCCGTGGCGTCGTCGTCACATCCGCCAGTGGTGCCCTCTGCACCCGCGGGCCCCGCAATAAACAGCAGCTGCACATTGCGTCCCATACAGGCACGAAACACCGAGCGCAGCAGCCCAATGTCGCCAAAAGTCACGGTATGCGGGGTGAGGTAGGTAGAAAGGTAGACCACGCGCTCAAACTCGTAGGCCTGGTCCAGGTGCTGGAGGAGCTCTTTCCACGAAGCATGGGGCGACGACTCATCGCGGCGCGCGTCCTGCGCGGCTACGACCTACACATGGTCGCCGGGGAACGCCTTGGAGCAAAAGTCATCGTCAACATATGCGGTGTTGCCAACAACCAGCACTTCCACGGCGTTCCCCCTCCCCAAAAATCTACTTTTGCCATAGTCAAACATGCGTATTGTACGCTGTAAAAGCGAGCCAAGGCGCCTTTAAGGCTGTTTTAAGAACTTTTTAGAGGATGTGAGAGCGGCAACTCATTCGACTTAGATTCATCGAGGAAATGCTATTCGCTCTGAAAAGGCACATCGCAATCTGCTGACAGCTCTGCAGGGAGAATGGCAGGCAATGTAAGCGCTCCCATGGGTGAAAGTCCAGTAACAACCATCAAATAGCTCTTTGCATGGGCATATGCCATCGAAATAGCATTTGAAAGAAGGTAGTGACGCGCCTCGTCATCGGGAGAGTTCATTGGCATTTGCGCTGAAACCGAGATGGATACTGTAACGCCAGCGTGCATCTTCTCCTGTGCATCACCATCCCTGTCAACGAGACTGCCGGATACGCACATCTTTAAACTTGCATGCGCACCGTTGTCGTTTTTCCAAAGGTGAACATCCTGATAGCTGACGTCAACTTTTAAATCCATGTTATCCGAGGGCGAGTCCTCGATATGGAAATCGGAGTCAACGACGAATAAATTCACGACTTGAATCGGAGCAATAAAATCCCCACTCATGCTGCCAAACCTCCGGAAATCATCTCAAGATTCACATGCGAGGACGGACGCTCGTTCCTAAAAGACCATTGCTTGCGCAGGGATTCATTGGATGAGAGAAACGGTAGCTCTTTAGAATAGCTAACGGTGACCTTAGGAACAATATTGATACCCAAAGCAAGCTCGAACCTGGCGATCGTCTTCAGCGTCATATTGGGCTGAGAATTCAACAGTTTCGAAAGCGACTGAAGGCTCACGCCCATACGCTTTGCCAAATCGCTTTTGCTTAAACCCAGACGCTTCATCTCGCGATGAACAATAAACTCGATATCTAGCGCGTGTTCATAAGCGCGTGTTTCGCTGGTTTCTGTATCGGCGTAAAAATCAGATAAATCTACTTTATTCATTGTGTTCTCCGTTTCGAAAGCCAAGTATAAAAGTCAAGGCTCAGATTCCAGAAGTTGACGCGCTATTACGGCTAATCGCTTGGCCCGCTCGATTTCTTTACTGATATTTCCTGATCCCTGATGTCCTTTAAACCAAAACAATAGAACAATTTTGTCTACGCCCTGACATATGGCATAAAACATCTCTCGATTTGCCCCGTCAAACCCTTTTAGTTCATAGAGGCCGATCTTAGAATCAATACATCGTAGCTTTGAGGTCCCACTCGCAACCTTTAACCCATAATCATAGATTTTTGAAATCTGATCGATCATTTTACGGGCGGCAAGCTTCTTTTTAGGGTCTGTCAACAGTTTCTGGAATTGAGAGTTGGCGGGAGAAGTCGTCAGCTCCCAAAACGGTCGGCCCTTGGGATCCCCATATTCGACAAGATCATATCCTTCAACCAGAGGCCACCTCCCATTTCTAGATATACTTAACTTATAAGTTAAGTATATCTATTAGAATACAAATAACAAGGCTTATGCTAGATTCCACAGCTTCAATCGATAAACAACCCAGTCGAGCTTGTGCTAAATCCGGAAATACGCGGCAAATTCCAGACATGCCGAACACACTGGATAGCGGCAACGCTTCTACCTGCTGCTTCTTTACCCGAAAAAGGCGGTGTGCTCGGGGATTCTGGAATTTGCCGCATACTTCCGACTGGAGCATCAGGAAGTGCGGGAAAAATCCGAGATCGGCAGACCAGACCCCTGTTTTAGATTTCCTCGACCAGCACCTTAAACACGAAAACCGCCTTTCGGCGGTTCCCGCGGACCAAGCCGGACGTACAGTCGCAAGGCCTCATCACAATTCACACTCTAAGGAAATGAACAGTCTCGGTCAATCCTCGGCAAAGAATCCGTTGCGAATTAGAGCCAAGTAAATGAGCATCAGTAAAGTTACATGCGAGCAGAAAAAACACCCGCTATTTCGCCTTTTCCCAATTGAGATGTATGTTTTGACAGGCCGAATCTTACATCCAAACAAACAGAGGGCCGACGCATCAACCCTCTTCAGGTGTCGCCCGAAGGCTTCCACCGCAATTGGTTTAAATCTAATCGATATCAATTGTTTGTCCACGGTCACGTCAACCAGTAGAAGCCGCCCATATTCGACCTTATCCAGGCAACCATCAACCCGAAACGCACCGGGCGTTCCGAGACGCGTCAACCAACGAAAGGTCACGCCATACCTAACGACGACATCGACTACCTGCTGAAGTTTGCACCCCAAGAAGCGCATACCGACGGCCTGACGGACGCCTCTATATGAACGCAGCCAAGCTCCCGACCAAGCCAACGCTACCCATTACACGCCTTAGCCAGCAGAACAAGCCTCTTAGCAGCATCATCAAAAGATCCCACAGCGTAATATCCGTCTTTATCCTTACCAATGCACCCAACAAAAGGAGAGGACAGGAACTCGAGCATTTCCCCAACCTCACTGATTGACAAGTCTTCAATTGAGGACGCGCCGTTTTTCATGAACCAGTAAATATCCCGTTTAGACATCACGCCGCCAAATTCTTTATCTTCGTTTTGAGAAAGCAACGCCCTGAGCACCAAATCGAGCAGTTTGGTCGTTCGCCTAAAGCGAGCAATAGCGGGTTCCAATAAACCAAGATCGATAGATCCCGAATACTCAAAGAGAATTTTGTAGTCTTGAGAGACGAGAGGAATCTCCTCTTGAAGCTTAAGGAGTTTTTCCAACTCGCTAATTCCAAATAAAGCGACGTCGTGTTCCTTAGCCCTATCGCAGATTCGTTTTTCAGAAAAACTTGAACCCACAACGGCGACGAACGACGCATTGTGATTACGACGATGCAGCTCAAGCGTATCAAAATCGACTTGTGAGGCAGAAACCCCGCCATTAGAGGTTGATTTAGCGTCAATTACCACGGAATAAGAAAATCTCGAAGCAGCATTTGCGACGGCTAAAACATCTGTGTCACCAGACCCACCCAACAAAGTCGTTCTAAACCCAAGGCGACTAAAACACCGTTCCACAGCTCGTTCCAGCCGATCGGGATGACCGGAATCGCGCGAAGCATCCCAAAGCTCTCCAATCAGTTTGTCGACATCGGTAGCCACGGGCTGCTCGGGTCCCGCCCCCTGCTTGCCAATGGAATCAACGGTGAAATTAAAGCCATAACCGCTCAAAAAAGAATCGCAGTGCTCAGTTGCTTGATAACTCATCTGGCTTCTCTTTTTTAGCAAGCCAGCTTTCAACAACACATTAAGACGCTTTCTTAGCGCATCATGGGAGATGTTGACGTTAAAACGTTCGAATAGAAGCAGCTGGAGTGATCTAACATCAAACGAGCTGTAACCAACAAGCGGCAAAAGCTCGAATACCCAAGAGAACGCCGCGTGAAAACAGCATGCAAAATTAACTGCAGATTTTTCAGACAGCCAAGCGTCGCCAATTGCGGTTAATTCGTACGTCGTAAGTGACGCCCGCCGCACAAAGCCCAATTTTGAAAGTGCGGAAATCGCCGCCCTGGTTGAGCTTTCGGAAAGTTTATAGGACAAGTTTGAAAACTGAACGATTGCAGCCTCATCACCACCATTTTTAACGATGGAAAGAAGCTCAACTGTGGCATCAATAAAACCGGATGCTCCACCAGCGAAAAATTCAATAGAATCCGAGCGATCAGATTGTTTGGCATTTAAAGCTAGCTCGACGGCCCAATTTGAAGGATCAACCCAGTTTAAGGAGGCAGACTCCTCCAAGACGCCCTTGGGCTCCACTTCGATCTGAGAAACCCATTGGTCACCTAGAGCCGTACGCGCGTATCTGCATCCTTCGTATTCTCGATACTCAACAAGGCCAAGCTCGCGAGCCCACTTTAGACGTCGCTGAACCTCACCCTTCTTGCTCCAGCTCATTCCGTACTCGGCATTAGCCGTCAAACGCAGCTCACCCGAAGTTTTTGGCGTGCCTAGCGCATCAATCATGCCGCTAAAGAATTTGCAACGACTTGCCAGGCACGCAGCCAGATAGGAGTTATCTCCCGTGTCAATCCAACGTTCCGCTTCTGCAGAAGGAATGTATCCCTCAGGAGTCTTAACAACCAATCCGCACGGGCTCAGGGCAAGACAAGCTTCGCCAAGAGAAAGCTTGGCTGTTGAGCCCTCAATTGAAATGGCATCGTCTAGGGATTGGCCGCGCTTTAAGACATCCAGAATCGTTCTTAAAGACTCGATCATCCCCGCACTCCCAACAGGAATATTGGGAGAAGACTGGGCATGGGATGAATAATCGGAAAACTTTGGATAATCCATCGGATCGATCTGGACCATAGGGCATCTCCGATAAAGGTCGACAAATAGAACGCTATGGTCATGATATCAAGGGAAGAGCTCGCGAATCGCACGGGACCCTATACGCTACCGCGAAAGAGTTCGGCAATGTCTCGAAACGCCATTTACATTTGTCCAATTAGAGCATGGCAATCAGTGCAAACTGGGCTAATTTCCATTGGTGACAAACGCACCCCCGGTTCGTACACGAGCAAGGTATTCTTAAGTTCGGGAATAATCTCAAGGCAGCGAAGGAAACAGCTCTTCTCCAGTTCGCCAAAGTCAGAACCCAATATTGCATCCCGCATCTCTTGGATAAGCAGGATTAGCTCCGCCAGCAAATTGTCCGTTTTTGTCAAAAAAACGCATCTCTTGATCGAAATTCAACCTATGAGCAGATGAAGCGCGTGCAGGCTCATCCATATATGCCTCAAGAGAAGTATCCAAGATGGATTTAAATTCCGCTATTCGCCTATTAAGGACATGATCGAAAGCGCGTTCGGCAACTTTGGGGAAGACAAACTCAAAGAAAGCAAGAAGAGCGGGTGCACTTGGGACTAACTCAGAAATAACTCTTTTAATCATGTGTTATCCTCATCTTACTTATTAGCGCGTATATCAAAAACAAACGAAAAACAAGACGGATGCTCCATTTCACGTGCAAAGATACGCACACACAAGCCTGAGCTCCTGATTGAAATAACGAAGAATTAGTCAATCAAAATCTGTAGCATATTTTGCTTTAACGTTTGCGCTCCCTATGCCGAATTCGAATGCGATCAACTAAATAGTTAAAGGCTATTTAATAAACAGGCAATAGTATGAAAACAATTAATACGACCGTCCCAGAAATATCGACATCAAGAAAAGCAAGCGATCCTTCAGTTAGCGGAACGGTCAAAGACACCGTAACCCCAATAAAACACATCTTTTCGGCATCAATGCAAATAATGCCTTTGTTTTTAGATAGAAAGAAAGCCGCGGCGCAATAAATAACCAACAAAGCCATAAGCCCAGGAACCGTATCCCAGCAGAAAAGTGCAACCATAACGGGAAAAGTCCATACTGCATTACCGGCCGCGTCAGAGTCCATAAAAGTATAGCCCCTGGCCTTTAGCCCACTTTGTACCATTGCAAGCCGAAAACTCTCTCGTAATATCCATCCAGAAAGAGAAGAGAAATAGAGAACCATCAGGCGATCGACCGACCACAGTGAGCTATCCCCAAACACAAGAGTAAGCATGTGAGAAACTACAGGGAGAGCAGCCGAAGTTAAAATCGCAACCAATATATCGGCAATATCGATCGAGGCCGCTCCGTTCTGTTTTTGTTTGATCAAAGTTGGCTCCAGTTCCGCAAATGAAGTCAGGCACAACAGGCGATTAGCGTTAATTGATCCAGTTTAGAAAACAGTTAAATAGCTAGTTTTGTAGCTTTTCGATTCGTTTCCCAATTTCCTTTTCGAGCTTAAAACGTTTCTTTTGATCATCAACCGCCCGGTTCAGATAATCCTCCCAGTAGTCAATCACGTTTTTGCGCAGCCACGTGCCCGCGAGCCTTCTGCTTGAAATGACCCTAGGAATATCATCGGCAATGAGTGGGAAGCGAAAAGACCAGTGCCTCATTTTTCCGCCATCCCATTTTAAGAGGACAAGCTCACGGTCGGACCAATTCGACGAGGCCATCAACTTATTGACATGTTCATCCGAAATAATGAGATCCCTTTTACAAAGCTCCTTAAGACAGGCGGCACCAACCGCCATGACCCTTTCCGTAACAGCAGAAATATCAATCGGGAAGTACTTGGGATGCGATTCTTTAAGTTCAGAGATAATACGAATAACATCCCCATCAGGGATGTTTGCTTCCATAAGCAGCCTATTCACAAGAACCTGAGCAGCATCTTGATCAAGTTCGTTATCAACACCATCTCGAAATCGTCCCTGACCATAAAAGCAGCGAACGATTCTGGAGCGCTGGCGAACATCGACTGCATTGCCCCCCCGTGCTAGAGCCACAGCGTTCATGAGGTTATGAGCAACAAGATCGCGAACCAAAAGAGTGTGAAGAAGCGCGTCGGAGAAACCCTGATAATCGGAAAGAGGCTCAAGGATCTCAGTATTTATGTCTTCAACCGGAGGATTGATATTGCTGCGTTCAATCAATGATTCAACTGCATCTGTTAGACTGTCGCCATCGCTCCATGACTTCCACCGTTACCGTAATCGATCTAGCAATCTAGAGCATCAAATTACTCAGCACAGAACAAACTGGATTAATTACAGTGCTGTGTCTTTGTTCGAAGGCAACTGTTTTACGCGCTTCAGCAAGCATCTTATCAACTTCTTTGCCTCTGGTCCGAATCGATTTCAAACCATCAATCTCTAGATTCTCAACAACATGAATCCTATCGCCATGAGAATAGGCGACAAATTCATTATGTTCAATCTGTCCAACAAACTCTTTATGCTCTGAAAGCATTGCTCTAAGTTGTGAATTGACCATCCTCACATGAGGCTGAACACACTTCAAAAAATGAGAGTAAAGCTCAATAACAAGTTCGTGATAAAGCATATTTGAATATCGAAAGCACAGGAAAGGGGAACCTTCTGGATCAATACCGCGTATTGCGCTCAACGCACGAGAAATAAACGATGTTAATTTCTTGGAAGTATTGAACAAATGCAGATCGGCAAGCTGGTCTAAATCAAGGCGAAGTCGATAACGACCCAACTCAGGAACAACTGACACAACCGTTTGTCCATGCTGAATAGGATTTCTGAGTTCATACATTAAAACATACAATCCGCCCCGATCGATCCAACTCGAAGGCAGTTTCTTAAATGTCAGATACCCCTTAGACTTTCTCCCGCCGAAATAATCGCCTGCAACAGCGTCCATCTTGTCTATTGCGTTACGCGCTGCTGAAATGAAATTACCAAAAGCACCGTTCGTCACCGTTCTCGGATCAAATTTACCATATTGAAATTCATCAGTCAGAAAGTCGCCCCGATCACACGGAGCCAATCGGCAAAGCTCGAAATAACTCCATTGAAACTGATTGAACAATTGATCGGTCTCAAGATACGATCGCATGGCTTGATTGTAGGAATCAACGATCTCGTTATACTCAGCATCAACCAAAATCACATTTTCCAAAGCGTCCCTGCCAGAATCGCTAACTCTATTAAATGGGAGTGTATGCACCAAATCAGCCATCGTCTCCAACCCTTCTATTCCTGTCTGATAAAACGGCCAACCGTGAGCGTTATGAAAGCCTCTTCGTTTCCCAGCTCAAACAACAAGTCCTGTGAAAGTAATTTGAGGAGCCCCGATCCAAAAGCAGCCCTCGGTCAGATAAGGAAACGAACGGCCAAACGGCCACTGCAGACCTTAAGCAGCCCTTCCTTCCTAATCAAATGAGCAATATCAGTAAGATTGCCAAGTTTTAGAATCAGGGGCTGTAGGAATGCATAGCCTTTGCTACTCGTTTCTTTCCCCACCACAATGGGGATGCGGACGTTTTCCTGGACCGCGCCTAGGCGTATCCAAGCTTCCAGCGGTACTCCATCGGGCTCAGCCACCCGAGGGACTTCTTAATCCGCTCCTCACGATAGTACACGAGGTAGGCCTCGAGCCTCCCCATGAACTCCTCGGCCATCACGCCCTCCCAGTTCCTGTAGTGGAAGAACTCGTTCTTGAGGTGACTGAAGAAGCCCTCGCAGAAGACGTGCGGGCGTCGCTTGCAGCAGATCGCGCAGTACCGCCCGCACCCGTTGCAGCAGCGCGGCCACGCGGCCAGGCGCGGGCAGGCCGCCGGCAGGTCGGCGGAGGCGTCCACGCGCTCGTCGCGCCTTTCCCTCGGCGCCATCAAGAACCCGAGCGACGCCACCTCGGAGCTCACCGTCGAGGGCGACCTGCCCAGCTCCCTCGCGACCTGCCTGCACGAGGCCCCGCGCTCCAGCATCCTCTGCACCGTGCCCCGCTCGTGCCTGGTGAGCCTGCGGTAGGCCCTCGGGGTCGCTTTACCGGCCCCCTTCTTTCTTTTTGCGGACATGCCGTCCTCCGATCTCCCGGAGCCGGCCGGTCCGGCCCTCAGGGTATCGGATTCCCTCATTCATCCGTGCATATACGGATTAATGAGGGAAGTGTTCGGATGAAGTTGCCAATCAAGGATCAAAGAATAACGCGGGGCCCTGACGCTTGAATCTTGCCGGGGACCCCCATAAAATGATGTATGTTGGCCCGCTAAGTCAACATCACGCTAGGCTTTAGTTGCCGCTAAAGCCTAGCGAATTTTCACCTTTACGGTCTTCGTAGTCGTCCCGACCTTTCTAGCCCTACCCGTTGGGCTGATTCGATATTTCGGGATCTTAACTCGAATCGTTTTCGTAGCCATGTACATCACCTCCCAACAGCTAAATCTCGAACGACCCTAAACTTATCGATGCTTGGCAATTTGATGCTTGACCAAGGTCTTCGCAGCCGCGGTCTTTGCAGCTTTGGTTGTCGAAGAGCTTGCAAGCGTTTTTGCGGCGGCACCAACCTTACCGCCATGATGAGTGGTCATGTGTCCTCACCTCCATTCTTGGAATCGTCGTTATTGTATCATACCTTTGTCGCATCCCAAGTCAGTTTCCCTTGCTTTGTCTCAATCTGTCCCATACAATATAGTCGTGGAGAGGAGCACACATGAAGAGATCAGACATCATCGACTTAATCCGAGCGCACTCGGAACATGACGATATCGCCTTCAACAACGCAGCTACTATCATTGCGAAAGATTTTGAAACGTCCGGTCAGCCCGAACTTGCAAGCTACATCATGGCCCTCATTGCCAGAACACGAACCTTCGTGCCGCAAGAAGTCACGGAGCAGAAATATGACTTCTTGGAAAAGGTAATCAGCAATAACATCTCGTTGCCCCTTCCTCAGGCCATCGCAAACGATATCCAGGGACTCCTCAACGCGTTATCTAAAGATGTGGGAATCAATACCGTCCTCTTTTATGGCGCGTCGGGGACCGGAAAAACCGAAGCGACAAAACAGATAGCCAGAATACTTGGCTATCAGCTATATGCTGTCGATTTCAACCAAATTATCGATAGCAAACTTGGAGAGACGGCCAAAAATATTGCAAAAGTCTTTCAGGAAATTCATGATATCGGCGACGGCGCGATCGTCTTATTTGATGAGATTGATGCCATAGCCCTCGACAGGATTAATCAAAATGACGTACGCGAGATGGGACGAGCCACAAGCGCCCTACTAAAAGAGTTCGATAAGCTAAATACACGTTCCGCAATCATAGCGACAACGAACCTCTATGACAAATTGGACCCAGCGCTTGCCAGGCGATTCGATGTCCAAATTAACTTCAATAGATACACCCATGACGATCTCGTTGAGATTGGCGAGTCCATCGCAAAGAATCTAACCAAGAATAATCCAACAATCAAAAATGACTCACGAACTCTCAAAAAGGTACTGCAGAGTTGCCCAGAGCTGCCCTGGCCCGGCGCGCTAAAAAACCTAATTAAGACTTCTGTTGCATTTAGTGACCCCCTTAACCCAAATGATTATCTCGGTAAGCTTTATCAGCGCCTTCATGGATATGAGCCCGATTCACTCGAGCTACTTAAATCTCAAGGTTTCACTTTAAGAGAAATGGAAGTCTTAACAGGCATTTCTCGAAGCACCATCGCGCGAACCCTAAAGGAGTAGCTCATGAACAGCTTAATTAGGCTCACCGGAGATTTTCAAACCGCAAAGGGCTCGCGACCAGGCTCAATAACGCTACCAGCCAAGGGCGTAGTCACGTCGGATAGAATTAAACTAATCCGTAAGAGCCTTGAAACAGTTCTAAACAAGTGGCCCAAAGATGCCATCATCAAAGATGTCTTGATCTCCGTCGAATACCGTCAGATAGTAGCCAAGAGCAATCGAATTAGAGAAATGCTGAATGGCGGGAAAGACCAAGAACCGGAATTAACTATCCGCGGAGCACGATATCTCGATTTTAACGGGAATCACCCAAGGCACTTGATGACCCATTACGTGCCCAAAAAAACAATTCTGTCTACTATTGATAAGCTGCACGAGTGCGAGCGAATCGTCGTCAATCATTTTGATGGACTGATGAACGCAGACAAGATGCTCGATCTAGTTAAAAATGACATGCTCAAACAGAAATGGAATACAGCCATTTCCAGCACTCTGACCCGCTCGGTCTTTGCGCAGCTCATACGCGACTGCTATTACGTCAACGAATTTAAGGTGAGAAATCCGCCTACAAGTAAGAACGAGAGTGCCATCGTCACGCTCTTCAAAACCGAAAGAGAGCCACAGGATCTTTTTGAGGAGTTGCACATTGATGTATCTCCTGCAAATATCTTGGAGAACAGCGTACTCCTGACCGAGGCAGAATATCGCACCCTTCTCGACCGGGCCCCTTATCTCGTGGCGATGTCAGTTGTTGACCTATCCGACTTCACCCCCATCGATGATGAGAGCCCTGCCTCCACCGCTATCAGCAGTCTCCCCGAATACCCCACCGACGAGCCCATTATCGGCGTGATAGACACTCCATTTGAAGAGAATTATCCCCCTTACTTTAGCAACTGGGTGGACCACAAAAACTGTTTGCCCAAGGAAATTCATCCCACTGCACGCGATTTTCGACACGGCACCTGCGTCAGCTCGCTAATCGTTGACGTGCAGGCTCAAAATCCATCCCTTGACGACCATTGTGGCCACTTTAGGGTTAGACATTTTGGAGTTGCAACCGCAGGCAAATTTAGCTCATTTGCAGTGATGAAACATATTGAGCGCATCGTCGCGGAAAACCAGGACATCAAAGTTTGGAACATCTCCTTAGGATCAAAGGAAGAGGTGGACCGAAACTCTATTTCGCCTGAAGCAGCACTGCTCGACAAGTTGCAACAGAAATATGACGTCCTCTTTGTTGTTGCCGGCACTAACCAAGATAAAGGAAAGCCCTCATATCTTGGGTCCCCGGCGGACTCCATTAATGCCCTCGTTGTTAACGCTGTCAATAGAAATAACGAACCGGCGTCCTACACAAGAAGGGGACCAGTCTTAAGCTTTCATCACAAACCAGACCTCGCGTATTACGGAGGGGAGAATGACGACCCTCTAATCGCATGTTGCGGAACAGGAGCACAAGGTGCTGCTGGAACCTCCTACGCTGCACCGCTAATCGCCAGAAAAGCAGCGTATCTAATTTATAAGATGCACTTGAGCTGCGAGCTTGCCAAAGCGCTGCTAATCGATGCGGCATGCGCGTGGACAGTCCCCGAAGACATGGATCGGCTTGGATATGGTATCGTTCCCGTAAAAATTGAACAGGTACTCGAAACCAGCAACGATGAAATCCGTTTTATGCTGAGCGGCGTGGCCACCGAACGCGAGAATTACAACTTCAGCATACCGGTCCCGGTATCTGGAGCATATCATCCCTCGGTAGCCAGAGCGACGTTGTGTTACTTCCCCACTTGCAACAGAAACCAAGGCGTTGACTACACAGACACTGAACTCGATTTGCATTTTGGGCGCATCGACAACAATGGTCGGATCAAATCGCTTCAACCCAACAATCAAGGCGAAGATGACTGCGCGACCGACGAGGAAAGAGCCCGAAAACAGCTACGAAAATGGGATAACGTAAAACACATTGCAGAATCGCTGACCAGTCGCAGCAGGGCCAAAAAGGCATATAGAAACCCTCTATGGGGCATGATGATTCGAAAATCATCCAGATATCAGAAAGGCTCTCACGCTCCGCAACGCTTTGGTGTCGTAGTCACCATCCACAACCTTAAAGGCGAGAATCGCATTGACACTTTTATGCGCCAATGCGCCGCGCTTGGCTGGATAGTTGAACGAGTCGAAATCGACAATGAACTCAAGATCTATGAACACAGCCAGGTGGAAGTGGAATTCGAGTAGACGGAGACTCCAAAGAGTGACGAAATAACCATTACGGTGGTCTCCATCCCCGAGATTGTCCGCCATTGTGATTGACGCAAACATCAAAACAAGACCGCCATCATTTTCGAACAGTGTGCGTATCACATTATCCCGTCAATGCCACGAAAGAAGGTAAACACTATGAAGCGAGCTGATGAAGAGCCGACGCCTGAAGCAATTGATACCGCAATCTTTCAGGATCCGCTGCGCCGGCATGGCGAGGTTGAAAGATTCCTGCAAATGCTTCTTGCCGTAGAGCCTCCCTATACAATTCTTGTCAATGCGCCCTGGGGCTCAGGTAAAACGTTTTTTATAAAACAGATCGAAAGGGTACTACGAATGGCAAATCCGGCGCTCGAGCAGGATGCCGAAAAACTTGATAAGACATTTGGTGACACAGCAAAAGATCTTCTAGCTAACCCGTTTCTACCCATCTACTTCAACGCCTGGGAAGATGACCATTTCGACAATCCGATCCTGCCCATATTGGCAACAATCGCCATATCTGTAGACGAGTCAACCGTCCGCGAAGAGGAAGACCCCTGGAGAAGCATCGGCGATATCATTGAGACAACGGCCTCAGTATTTGGGCTAAACCTCAGCGTCAGCAATTTCGTTAAAGACTTTAACGGTGTCGATTTTCTCGAAGGATACAAAGAGGAGAAGAAGCTCCGAAGTCGAATAGACGAACTCGTAAGAAACTATCTTCCCGGAATCGCGAATCGAGCCGTCATCTTTATCGATGAACTCGATCGCTGCCGACCAGAATTCGCTGTAAAGTTACTCGAGCAAGCAAAGACTTTGTTTCAGCAAGATAACATTATCGTTGTCTATTCGACTGATATTTCACAGCTTGCGAATTCGCTCGAAGGAATTTATGGCCCCAATTTTGATGGAGTTAAATACTTAGAGCGCTTTTACGATAAGTGTATAGAACTTAACCCAATAAAACCTGCCGACTATCTCTCATTCAAGGGCATTAATACGCAAGCCGGATTCATCTTTGTCAATACAACGGTAGAACTACTTGACTACAAAAAGGCCTCGCTCCGAGCTTGCAACAGACTAGCAATGTCAATATCAGAACTCTTGAAGTATATTCTCAATAACCAAAACTACTACGGATTAAACGAGGCGTCGCGATTCCCAAAACAGTCCCTCCTGCCAGCTCTTATTGTTCTAAGCTACTTTGAACCCCTATCTTGGTACGAGGTGAAAGCAGGCAGAAGCTATGACGCCGTATACGAGTTTGCAAGCCACAGCGAACTATTTATTAATTGTCTTGATAGCGCAATCGAAGTTGCTTGGGGGACTAAAAAGGACGAACTCCCCTATAACCAAGATATTGTGAATAGACGCAAACGCTTTATAGAAGATCTTTGTGCCTTGCTGTATACCGACAACAGATTCGACCCACGAATCGCCGAGCTAAATAACGACGTGTCATATTTCCCGCCCTTAGACATAGCTCTCTTCCACCATTTCGCACCACCTTCGGAATAGATGTTAACGCTCGCTAAGAACCCATCTGAGCAAACACCGGGAACCGAACACCGTGAACATAATTGAGCAGTTAAGTAAAAGGGCCGCACCTCGAAGACCGGGAGCGCGGCCCTCGCCGTATGATTTACCCAGGCGACCACCTTAGCGTACTCAGCAAATAAGGGCGAAGAAAGCAATCCCATCCATGACAAAGCATGACAGCAAGGGGGGGGGGAGCATCACCCGCCGCGCAGAGGAGATCCAGGTTGCTCTTTCAGGACTTCGGACACAACTATATGAACGCCGCCGCGATCGAAAGTACCATCCGTCACAAGTGGCTAATTCAGTTCGGCAGCAAATCCAACCGTACCAACTATATCCTCATGCAGTACGATCAATTTCTTGTATAGCGCGTTCACTTCCGATGCCCGAACCGCTTAAGTCCCGAAACCTCGTTTATCTAAATAAACCTGACGAAACACATGGACACCAGCGACCCGCGCCATTCCGGCACGAGGGTCCCGCGTGGCGCCCTTACCTTGGTAGCAAAGAACCTGGCCGCACATGGCGGTCCGAGGCATCACTACCAAAGAAAGGACGCGCCATGCCCGGCGGCACCATCGCCTACCTACTCAAGTTCGCACCCAAGGAGGCGTACATCGACGACCTGCTGAAAGGGCACCTCTACATGAACGCGGCCGAATACTACAATGGCCTGCCTGGCGAGCAGGGCGATCCGCTCGAAGCGTCCATGGTCCTCCCAGCATGCATCTACGGCAATTACCGACTGCCCATCTACTGCATGTACACGGTCCGCGAGAACAATATCGTGGACAACACCGTGAAAATCCTGATACGAATGATCCGGGAGTTCGGGTGCGTGGACGGGTGAATCGGCATTGTGCAGTACGACCGCTTCGCGTGCCTCGCCGACAGACACATCGCCGAAGACGGAAACATGTACGCCCACGGCCCCATCTCCTACGGCGTCCCCGGGCCAAAACTGATTCGCGAGATCTTTGAGGGCATCCCGCACAATCTCGTTATCAAAACGCCCAAGTACGCTTACCAGCAGGAATATCGAATCATCGGGTCGCGCCCGGTCGAATGTCGTCTTTTACCAGACGAGAATCACCCTAGCTACAAAATTGAAGAATACGGTCATGCGGAGCTTGACCTAGGCAGCAGCCTCGCGGACTTTTCCTGGAAAGTCCCGGTGTCGAGTCTCGAAGAAGCGGAAGACGGCCTCATGTTGAAGCTCCCGCATCGCGTATAGTCAACCCAGTACAGGTCAGAGCGCCGCCGGGGACCAAAGCGGGACCGCTCCCCCTCCCCAACATCCCCCAGAAAGTTCGCTGATGTTGACTGGGGTTCCCGTAAAATAAACCCAATAAAATATGTGCGGAGTGCTGGCCTGGAGCTGCCTTCGGACCCTATTGGCCGCTCACCGAGAGGCTCCGCTATGAAACGACCCCTTTACTACCTGCTCTGCGCGATCGCGTGCACGTCCATGATCGGCGCGACGATGCCCATGGCGGCCATCGCAGAAGCCATGCAGCCTCAAGAATCCGCCGAGCAGCAGGCGCAAGCCGACGCCACGAGCAGCGACACGGGCAAGGCTGAAAACGGCACCAACACAAATGCGACAGCAGATACCGTAGAGGACAGCACCGCAACATCCACCGGCACCAGCGCCGTCAACACGGAAAGCGCCAACGGCACCGCCGCCACGCCCGGCACCGCCGCCACGCCCGGCC
>DXMJ01000012.1 GCA_019414265.1 Collinsella sp.
TCGAGCACCAGCACAATAGCAACCGTCACCACAATGCCCAAAATCTGCGAGATGAGCAGCGACACGTCGCCCGTGTAGAACAGGCCGCCCTTACCGGTCCATGAGAGCTCCGGCACGCAGAACAGCCCCGTGAGCACGCCGCCCAAGATGCCGCCGATGCCGTGGCAGCCAAACGCGTCGAGTGCATCGTCGTAGCCAAACTTGGTCTTGAGATGGCTGATGGCCAGGTAGCAGACAGGCGAGACGATCAGGCCCATGACCAGCGCCGCCCACGGCTCGACAAAACCCGCACCAGGCGTGACCACCACAAGGCCCGCAACCAGACCGGTGCTGGCACCCACCAGCGTGGGGCGGCCGGTATGCACGCGCTCGACGGCAAGCCACGAGACCATGCCCGCCGCGCTGGCCGTCACGGTGTTGAGGATGGCAAGCGCGGCCACGGCGTCGGCCTTAAACTCGCTGCCGCCGTTAAAGCCAAACCAGCCAAACCAAAGCAGCCCGGCGCCCAACGCCACAAACGGCACGTTATGCGGACGGTAGCTCACCATGCCAAAACCGCGACGACGGCCGAGCATTAAGCAGAGAATCAGGCCCGTGAGACCGGACGAAATGTGTACCACGTCGCCGCCGGCAAAGTCGAGTGCGCCGATGATGTCGCCGATAAAGGAGCCCTCGCCGCCCCAGACCATGTGGGCGAGCGGCGCATAGACCACAAGCAGCCAAATGCCCAGGAAAGCCGTCATGGCACCAAACTTAACGCGGCCGGCTAGGCTGCCCGTGACGATAGCGGCAGTAATCATGGCAAATGCCATCTGAAAGGCGATGTTGATAATCTGAGGATAGACGGCACCGTCCGCGGCATTGCCCTCAGCCGCCTGCAGCACCTGGTTGAGCACCGGCAGGCACAGCAGCTGGTCAAGGCCTCCAATAAGCGGGCTGGAACCGTCGCCGCCGTAGGCCAGCGACCAGCCGGCAACAATCCACAGCACACCAACCAGACCAATGGCGCCAAAGCACATAAGCATGGTGTTGATGACATTTTTGCGCCTGGACAGGCCGCCATAGAAAAACGCCAGACCCGGTGTCATTAAAAACACGAGCATGGTGCAGATGAGCATAAACGTTGTCGATCCCGTATCGTACATTCGCTCCCCCTTGATCGCATAAACGTTGTCGGCGCCCATAATGCGGCCGAGGGGCAACTGGTGTAGACCAGATACAGCGTTGTTAAACGCGGCGTTGTCGAATGGAAATGCTGCCGCAATCTTGGAAACGGCGCAGCAACGGACGCGAAACCAATGGGAAATACGCGAGCAAGGGGCCGCAAGCACACCCGTCCCGGCTAGCGCCGAAACAGCTCGTGAGCGCGGTCGCGGAGATTAGTTGCTCGAATGACACCTTCGTAGCGATTGATGCGCAGACGCGGGAAGGCATTGAAAAAGCGCAGGTCACGACGACTGAGCGACACGCTTGGCACCGGACGGCTCATGCGCTTGCCGGCAAGGCGACGACTGAGCGACGGACGCGGCATGTTCGGCGCGGCATCGGCCACGCGGCGGGCGGCAAGCGCCAGGCCGCGAGCACCATCCGCGATAAACGTCGGCATCGAAGCCTTCTCGCGCAGGGCATCGAGCGCGGCGTCGCCCAGCTCGGCCAGCCACGCGTTAACGGCACGGCTGCGGATATGCGTCTGTGCCACCGAGCCGATCGCCGAATCGGGAATACGTTCGAGCATAGAGTCGGACGCATCGGCAAGCGACTCGTTAATGCGGTCGGCAAGGTCGGCCCGGACGCGCTCCAGCTGATCAGACAGACGCCGCCAACTCGCCAACGAGCACACCGCGTCGACCATCATCGCGACCGCGACGATAAAGGCGGACAGCCGCACAATCAGCACCGGCAGATGGCCAAGCAGCCCCAGCAATGCCGGCTCCACTAAACGGCAAATGCACAGCGCACCCAGGCCAAACGCGCAGGCCCAGTACAGACAGATGCGTCCATGCAAATTAAACGGCAGGTGCGAGTAATCCCAAAAGCGAGCGCCTGTTGTCTTTTCCAATAGGAGGCCCACACTGTACTCGATTACGCTGCATACAAGCGCCGCCGCGACAAACTGGCCCGAGGCATCCGGAATCCCGCGCAGCAAAAGCCAGCAGGCTATGCCGCCCACACCATAGATAGGACAACACGGCCCCAGCAAAAAGCCACTGTTGGCAAATCGTCCGTGATTGAGCATGGCGCATACTGTCGACTCCCATGCCCAACCGCAAAACCCGTAAAAGGCAAACGAGAGCACCAGTGCCGAGAGTGGGCAGGCGGCAAGCGTCGCACCGCCAAACGCCATATCAATCGCGGTCCCCACCGTCTACCCTCTCCTCTTTTCGCTCGATGCTTTACTCACGCTATCGTCTGTCTCGTCCTTGCGCCGCAGACGACCGGCGACCGTCTCACGCAGAGCACACCATTTATCCGCCAGGCACACAATCCATGCCTCACGACACGTCGGCGGCACCGGCACCAGCGGAAACATATGGCGTACGATAATATTCCGCTCACGAGACGTCAGCTCAAAATCTTCCTCGGCACGCGCCAGGGCAAAAAACGGATGCCGAAATCCGTGCAGGCGATGGCTCGGATCGGGATCGTGCCAGTCATAGAGAAAGTAATCGTGTAACAAGGCTCCGCGCAGCAGCGAGGCACGGTCGATCGAAATGCCAGCACGGCCCAAGTGCTCGGCAAAGGACAGACTTGCCCGTGCCACCGAGGTCACATGTGCATAGACCGTCACGTCGCCATGCTGGATAAACTCGCGCGTCAGGTCCAGACGGCCCGCCTGCGCCAGTTGACGGGCAGCATGGTCTACTTCGCACGCGATTTTCTCGGCACGAACGGCATCGGACATGCTGCCTCCTTCCAGCGGCTCACGGCGGCAAGCCACGGCCTGTGCACAATCGATAAAAACATCATGGAACACATCAGTATGGCATCGGACAAAACGTTTTGCCCCACCAGTTGGCGAATTACCGCGCCGCCGTCACATATCAAACGCCAAAATGTGCGAGACTGTCTTGTGCAATTGTGTCGGCCGAGGGAGCGCCGGCGCTCGATTCGCATGGAGTAACCCACAACGATGCTGCTTACGCAAACGACAACGCCCGAGGACGTCAAGGCTCTCGACCGCGCCGAGCTTCCGCTGCTCTGCGGCGAGATTCGCCACGCCATCCTCGAAAGCTCCGCCGCTGTCGGCGGACACGTTGCCCCCAACCTGGGCGTCGTTGAGCTCACGGTCGCGCTCCACCGCGTGTTTAACTCCCCTATCGACAAGATTGTCTTTGACGTTTCGCACCAGACCTACGCCCACAAGGCGCTGACCGGGCGCGCGTACACTTATATCGATCCGGAGCGTTATGGTGAGGCTTCTGGCTTTGCCAATCCCGACGAGTCCGAGCACGACCTGTTTGCCATGGGCCACACCTCGACCTCGGTGAGCTTGGGCTGCGGCCTTGCCCACGCGCGCGACCTGGCGGGTGACACGTATAACGTCATTACCGTTATTGGCGACGGTTCGCTTTCGGGCGGCCTGGCGTTTGAGGGCTTTAACAATGCCGCCGAGCTCGACAGCAACCTGATCATCATCGTCAACGATAACGACCAGTCCATCGCCGAAAACCACGGTGGCCTCTATCGCAATCTGGCCGAGCTGCGCGCCAGCAACGGCACCTGTGAGCGCAACGTTTTCCGCGCGCTGGGGCTCGACTATCGCTACCTGGACGCCGGTAACGATGTCCAAGCGCTGGTCGATACGCTGCAGGAGCTGCGCGATATCGATCATCCCATCGTGCTGCATGTCTCCACCGCCAAGGGCAAGGGCTTTGAGCCAGCCCAGAGCGACCCCGAGCACTGGCATCATGTGGGGCCCTTCGATATGGCAACCGGCCGCAAACTTTGCCCGGGCCACCCGAGCGAGCCCGCACCGCGCACCTATGCCGATATTACGGGCGAGGCGCTCAGCGCCGCCATCGAGCGCGATCCGCAGGTCGTGGGCATCACGGCCGCCACGCCCTACATCATGGGCTTTACACCCGAGCTTCGCGCCGCGGCAGGCAAGCAGTTTGTCGACGTGGGCATTGCCGAGGAGCACGCCGTGACCTTTGCCACCGCGCTTGCACGCTCGGGCGCCAAGCCAGTCTTTGGTGTGTACGGCACGTTTTTGCAGCGCGCCTACGACGAGCTGTGGCACGACCTGTGCCTCAACGACGCCCCGGCGACCATCCTGGTATTTGGCGCGTCGATCTTTGGCACCACATCCGAGACGCATCTTTCGTTCTTTGATATTTCCATGCTGGGCGGTCTTCCCAACATGCACTACTTGGCGCCGGCCTGCATGGAGGAATATCTGTCCATGCTGAGCTGGTCGCTCGATCACCGCGAGCATCCCGTGGCGATTCGCGTGCCGGGCATTGGCTTGGTAAGCCGCCCCGACTTGGCGCCTGCCGAGGACGCCGATTACGGCGCCGTTCGTTACAACGTGGTGCGCCAGGGTCGCGACGTGGCCGTGCTCGCGCTCGGCGATTTCTTTGAGCTGGGCGAGCGCGTGGCAAACCGCTTGGCTGCCGAGTACGGCATCGAGGCCACGCTCGTCAACCCGCGCTATGCAACTGAGCTCGACCGCGAGTTCCTCGACAGCCTCGCCGCCGAGCATCGCGTTGTCGTCACCCTCGAGGACGGCATCTTGGACGGCGGCTGGGGCGAGCGCGTGGCGTGCTACCTGGCCTGCACACCGCTGCGCACGCGCACCTTCGGCATCGCCAAGGGCTTCCCCGACCGCTACAACCCCAACGAGCTGCTCGCTCAGAACGGCATGACGGTCGAGAACATGGCCGCCGAAGCTATAAGGCTACTCAATGAGTAAAAAACCTCCGCAAGGGAAGCACCCCTGCGGAGGTTTTTATTTTCGCGACGCGATTATCTCAATCTGTAACATCTATGGCCCGAATTCTCGTCTACCTGTTACAGATTGAGACAAACCGTCTTTGCCCCTGACCTTTGTCTCAATCTGTAACAGATAGAGACCTTTTGGCCGTCTAACTGTTACAGATCGAGACATTCGAATTCCCCTGAAGAGAAAATCTCAATCTGTAACAGTTACTCGGCAAAAATGGCTGCAGATGTTACAGATCGAGACAAAACAGCGAGGCAGGCAGCTACATCTGCAAGAACCGCCACAAAGGTGCCTGTCCCCTTTGTGGCGGTTTTAGGTCATGGTCGGCGCGAAAAACGAATAACCGTTCATACGCGATCTCCTTACTTATATATGCGTCGCGTTGCCGCCATTATAGCGACCGCTGCGAGCGACCACGCCGTCCGCAAAGCGCTTTCTCAGCTGTAATAACTGACGTTTGCCCAGATAAAACCTGCCAAAATTAACCTGTCCCTTTTTGGTAGGAAGAATTACCCATAAGGTAAGTATGTTTCTGAGTTATTTCGTGTTGACCCGTCTGAGCGGGATAGGGTATAACTCTACTCAACCGCTAGGGATTTTATTGAGAAAGGTGTTCTACCATGAGCAAGAACCTCTCCCAGCAGGTCGTTCTCGACCGCCGCGGCTTTGTCGCCGCCACCTTCGCAACCGTCGCCGGCCTTGGTCTTGCCGGCTGCTCTGACACCAGCGCCGAGGCCGACAAGGGCTCCGCCGCCTCCTCCAAGAGCTCCGAGGATACCGAGGCTTCCACCACGCTCGACGCCAAGGCATTCGACAAGCTCGTCGACAACGGCCCCAAGGCCGATGACGATGCCATCGCCGCCAGCACCTGGGCCACGGCCGTCAAGGACGCCGGCGTCTTTAAGATCGGTGGCGTTCAGACCTCCACGCTCTTCTCCCTCCTCAACGAGAAAGACGGTCAGACCCGCGGCTTCGATGCCGGTATCGCACAGCTCCTGTCCAACTACATTCTGGGCGAGAACAAGGTCGAGATCACGCAGGTGACCTCGGACACGCGCGAGTCCGTCCTGCAGAACGGCCAGGTCGACGCCGTCTTTGCCACCTACACCATCACTGACGAGCGCAAGAAGCTCGTCTCCTTTGCCGGTCCCTATTACTACACGCAGCAGGCCATCCTGGTGCTCGCCGATAACGACAACATCAAGAGCGTCGACGACCTGGCCGACAAGAACGTCGCCGTCCAGTCCGGCTCCAACGGCCCCGCCATCCTGGAGGAGTTCGCCCCCAAGGCCAGCCAGCAGGAGTTCAAGACCGACGAGGAGGCCCGCCAGGCACTCCAGCAGGGCCGTGTTGATGCCTACGTCATCGATAACAACATGCAGCAGAGCGCCCTGGTCCGCGAGCCCGGTAAGTACAAGATCGCCGGCAAGCCCTTCGGCAGCAAGGAGCCCTATGGTATCGGCCTGCCGCTCGATTCCGACGGCGTCGCCTTTGTCAACGACTTCCTTAAGAAGATCGAGGACGACGGCACCTGGACCGAGCTGTGGCAGATCTGCATCGGTGACCGTACGGGCGACACCAATGTTCCCGAGCTGCCCGAGATCGGCGCCTAGGCAGCGAGCCTGGTAACGACCGCAACGAAACCATACGGAAACGCATGATGCGCTTTATTGCGGTAAACTGTTTCCTCACTGAGTTGTCGGGGCTTCCGTACACACGGGAGCCCCTTTCCTTACCGGCGGGAGGTCCGCATGAGTCTCTCCGAGCTCTGGTCGCTCTATGGCCAGAACTATATCGACGCGCTGCTAGCAACCTGGGGCATGACGCTTGAGTCGTTTGCCATCGCCATGGTGCTGGCCGTCGCCGTCACCGTGATGCGCGTGTCGCCGCTCAAGCCGCTGCGCGTCTTTGGCGACCTGTATGTTCAGGTCTTCCGTAACATCCCCGGCATCGCGCTACTCATCATCGTCGTCTATGCGCTGCCGCCGCTCAAGGTCGTCCTGCCCTACCGCACCTGCGTCATCGTCGCCACAGTGCTCTTGGGTTCTGCCTTTGGCTCCGAGAACTTTATGAGCGGCATCAACACCGTCGGTGTCGGCCAGGTGGAAGCCGCCCGCTCGCTGGGCATGAGCTTCAGCCGCATCCTCGCCAAGATCGTGATTCCGCAGGCGCTGCGCTCGAGCGTGTTGCCCATGACCAACCTCTTTATCGCGGTCATGCTCACCACTGCGCTCGGCAGTCAGGTACCGCTTAAACCGCAGGAGCTCACCGGCGTGGTGAGCTACATCAACACGCGCTCGCTCGGCGGCGTCGCCGCGTTCTTTATCTCGGCACTCGGCTACCTGGGCACGGCCTTTGTGGTGAGCCACATTGGCAACTATATCGATAAGAAGGTGAGGATCCTCCGATGAGCAAACATTCCTCCCCTGCACTTACCATGCGCGATGCGCTCTACGAGACTCCCGGCCCCAAGATGCGCGCCAAGATTCGCATCGGCACCGCCATCTCGCTTGTTGCCGTCGCCGCGCTCGTTGTCCTCGTGCTGCAGCGCTTTTATGTGACCGGTCAGCTTTCGGTCCACTATTGGTATTTCTTTACGCACCTCACTACCTGGAAGTTCTTACTTGCCGGTTTTGAGGGCACGGTAAAGGTCGCGCTCACCGCCGGCGCTATCGCGCTGGTACTGGGTCTGGCCCTCATGCTCGGCCGCACCAGCGACATTAAGCCGCTGCAGCTGGTCTGCCGCGTGCTCACCGATTTCTTCCGTGGCGTGCCGAGCCTCCTGTTCATCTACTTCTTCTTTTTGGTGTTGCCCCAGTACAAGATCGCGCTGCCGTCGTTTTGGATGCTCACACTTCCCGTCGCGCTCGCTGCGGCCGGCGTACTGGCCGAGATCTTCCGCGCCGGCGTCAACGCCGTACCGCGCGGCCAGGTCGAGGCCGCTCAGGCACTCGGTCTCTCCAAGGCTAAAATCACCTTTAAAATCGTGCTGCCGCAAGCCATTCGGTTTATCATTCCGTCGTTGATCTCGCAGCTTGTGGTCGTCGTCAAAGACACCACCGTCGCCTATGTAGTGAGCTACCCCGACCTCATGCAAAACGCCCGCGTGCTCATTACCAACTACGACGCGCTCGTGTCGGTCTACCTGGTTATCGCGGTCATCTACATCCTCATCAACGTCGCGATCAACAAGGCCGCCGTCTACGTCTCGCACAAGACCGGCGCGACCATCATTCGCTAACGATTTACCATTTCGAGTCATAAGGAGCCGAGCACCATGGCACAGAGCACTTCTTCTACCGGCAATCAGCCGCTGATTGAGCTCAAGCACGTCGATAAGCACTATGGCGATCTGCACGTCCTCAACGACATCAATCTCTCGGTCGACCGCGGCGAAGTCGTCGTCGTGATCGGCCCCTCGGGCTCGGGCAAGTCGACCATGTGCCGAACCATCAACCGCCTGGAAACCATCGACTCGGGCGAGATTCTCATCGAGGGCGAGCCTCTGCCGCAGGAAGGCAAGGATCTTGCCCGCATGCGCGCCGAGCTGGGCATGGTGTTTCAGCAGTTCAACCTGTTTGCACATATGACCGTGCTACAGAACGTCATGCTGGGACCGGTCGACGTGCTGGGCGTCTCCAAGGATGAGGCCCGCGAGCGCGCCATGGACCTGCTAGGCCGCGTAGGCGTCGCCGAGCAGGCCGATAAGGTGCCCGCACAGCTCTCGGGCGGCCAGCAACAGCGTGTAGCCATTGCCCGCTCGCTTGCCATGCAACCCAAGGCCATGCTCTTCGACGAGCCCACGAGCGCTCTTGATCCCGAGATGATCAACGAGGTGCTCGAGGTCATGGTCCGTCTGGCCCAGCAGGGCATGACGATGATCGTCATCACGCACGAGATGAACTTTGCCCGTCGCGTGGCCGACCGTGTCGTGTTTATGGCCGATGGCCAGATCGTGGAAACCGGCACGCCCGACGAGTTCTTCGACCATCCCCAGACCAAACGCGCCCAGGACTTCCTCAACTCCATCAAGGGCCACTAACCCAATTGCCATGTTCGCTCGCCATGACCATCCAAACTCGAAAGCAACACCTATGATCGGAACTCGCACTTCATCGTCATACACCCCGCACGTCGACGTCGATCCCGCCGACCGCCCGCTCATCCTCGTCGCGCCGCGCTGGGAAGAGGCGAAGCCGTTTTTAAGCGAGACGCTCTCCCCCAACGAGGAAATCGCAAGTGTCTTTGTCGATGCCATCCTTGCCGCCGGCGGCCTGCCGCTGCAGATGTCCATCACCGAGGACATTGAGGTCATCCGCCATTACGTCGATATCGCCGACGGTATCGCTATTCCCGGCGGCCCGGATGTCAACCCCAAACGCTGGGGCGATGAACGACCCTACGACCCCACCCTCTGCTGCGAGATCCGCGATAGCTTTGAGTTTAAGCTGGTCGGCGAGGTGCTCCGCGCCAAAAAGCCGCTCTTTACCACCTGCCGTGGCACGCAATTGCTCAATGTCGCCACTGGCGGCACCCTGTGCATGGACGTGCCGAGCCTGGGCGCTCGCGAGGGCCGCACGCAGTGGCGCCATACCCACGTGCTCAACGACCCCGTGCATCCCGTCGAGGTCGTGCCGGGCTCGCTGCTGGAGCGCGCGCTTGGCGGGCACAGGCTGATCCAGACCAACTCCGCACACCACTGCTGCGTCGATCATCTGGGTAAGAGCACGCGTTTGGTCGCCAAGGCAACCGACGGCGTTCCCGAGTGCATCGAGGTCGAAGGCCAGCCATTCTGCTTGGGCGTGCAATGGCATCCCGAGTACACCTGGCAGACGCTCGAGACCGACTTTAACCTGTGGAAGTCGTTTGTCGAGGCAGCGACCAAGGTAAAGCAGGCCCGCTAGTTCGCGAACCGCACAACAGACAAGGGCGCCCCGCCGGCCACATGGTCCGGCGGGGCGCCCTTTTGCCTGTACGCGGCTGGCACGCAGCCCAAGGCTCACAGCCTCTTACTCGGCCACCTCGCGCAGGGCCGACATCGTAGCCGCATATTGCTGCTGCAACGCATGCATTCCCGCGCGAGCGCCGTCAACGGCATCGGCGCCGCGCAGCGCCTCGGTCACCACGACCGCCGGCTCGTACAGATTATCGAATCCCAGGTTCTGGCTCACGCCCTTGAGCGTGTGAGCTGCCATAAACGCTTCCTTGGCGTCTCCTGCCGCCATGGCGGCCTCCAGCTTGTCCATGCTCTCGTCATCCAAAAACTTGAGGGCAAAGCGGGCAAGCATCTCCTCGCCCATCAGCCGAGCGCACGCGTCATCATAATTGGCGCCAATCTTCTCATACGCCTCACGCATGGAAATCATGGGTTAAAACTCCTTTGGTCAAACTAAATCGTAGGAAGCGCAACGACCTCAGCAGGGCGCGCCAATGTTTCGGCAATACGGTCTTGCACCTCGAGCAGGCAGTCGAGCAGCAGCGGGTTAAAGGTACCGCACTTACCGTCCAAGATCATCTGGATCGCTTCCTCGTGCGGGATAGCATCCTTGTACACGCGCACGCTCGTCAGCGCATCGTACACGTCGGCCACCGAAACCACCTGCGCGGCGATGGGGATATCGTCGCCCTTAAGGCCGTCGGGATAACCCTTGCCGTCCCAACGCTCGTGGTGCCAGCGCGCAATCTGGTACGCATATTCCATAAGCGCATTGCCGGCGTGATGGCGGCCCAGTTCGAGCAGCATGTCGGCACCGATCGTGGTATGCGTCTTCATAATCTCGAATTCCTCGGACGTGAGGCGCCCGGGCTTGTTGAGAATCGCATCGTCAATCGACATCTTGCCGATATCGTGCAGCGCCGAAGCCAGGGCAATCGTGGAGCGCTCCTCGTTGTCGAGGGAGATGTTGTCGCTACGGTGGACCAGGCAGCCAAGCAGCAGCTCGGTCAGCTTCTCGATGTTCGTAACGTGCCTGCCGCTCTCGCCGTTGCGAAGCTCCATGACGCCGGCCATGATGTCGATGAGCATGCGACTGTTCTTGACGCGCTCGTTGTACTGCTGGGACAGCAGGCTCGTCAGGCGGCGCTGTTTGGCGTACAGGCGGATGGTGTTGCTTACGCGGCGGCGCACGATACGGGAGTCAAACGGGCGGTTGATATAGTCCGAGGCGCCCAGCTCGTACGCGCGCAGAACCATATCATCGGAATCTTCGCTCGAAATCATGATGACAGGCAGATTGTCGATACCCGTTCGGCGCGACAGATCGGCCAGCACCTCAAAGCCGCTTATGCCCGGCATGACAATGTCCAGCATCACGAGCGACAACTCATCGCCATAGCGGTCGACCATGTCGAGCACCGCGCGACCGTTATCGGCCTCGAGGATGCAATACTCGTCCTTGAGCATCTCGTTGAGAATGGCTCGGTTCATCTCGGAGTCATCGACAATAAGCACCGTAGGCTTTTCGCTTTGGAAGGCCTCGATGGATTCGGCATCGGTCACGACTGTACCGGCTTTTGCCTTAGCGCGGCTCAATAATTGGACAGCCTGGCTAACACCCTCATCGACCGTTTCGCCATTAATGCGAACGCCACCAACGCATGCCGTCAAGCTAACGCGCTCATGCCCCGGAATAATCGTGGAATGAATGGCATCGGATACTTGACGCAGGCGACGGGCAAAGTCATCAGAGGGAATATTGGGCATGACGGCCACAAACTTATCGCAGCCAAAACGCACAAGCTCGTCAGTCGAACGAACACCGCTGCGTATGGCCGTCGCCACGGCACCAAGCGCAAGGTCGCCGGCATGGCGGCCATACGTATCGTTGAAGGCCCTAAAATCATCAAGGTCGATCACGGCCACGCCGGCCTGCATACGGGCGCTACGAAGCTTTTCCTCGTAATATCGGCGATTGCGCACGCTCGTCAGCACGTCGGTGTAGACAAGGTCCTCTTCTGCGGCCTCTTGTTCATCAATCGGACGCACCATCAGCAGAACGTGAGGCTCGCCCTCAACCATCAAAGAGCGCAGGCGAGCGCGGTACTCAACGCCATCGTTGAGCAGCCGTTCCGACACCTCATCGGAACCCGCCGCCAAGGCTTCAAGACTTGACTGGCGCAGACAGGGACACCGTTCGCCGGCGAGCAGGCAGTTAGGATCGCCCTTAATCTGATCGACAGACAGCAAACGCACCACGGGGTAGGTCTTCGCGACACGGGCGACCTCGGCGGCAGCCTCCTCGTCGGTTAGATTGGCCTCGTGATTATTGAGCATAGGGGGCCCTTTCAGTAGTTTTGCTTGGTAGCAGTGGGTGCCAAATGTTACAAGGGTAGCACCTTGTCGATGCAGGTACGCACGTGAATACCGTTTCTTTTTCATGAGTTGGCAGACGGTAGGGCTGAAGCCGCAGCCGTAAGGTTCTGGGCGCATCTGTTAACACGGTCGAAATGTTTACGGGAAAAGCCCGTTTTGATTATTGCGGCTGCTAGAACCCTAGGACGCCACGGACGGCCTGGGCAGCCGCTACCGGTCGATCGCGCAGCCCGTTGTGCGCGCCGGGGACCGTTACGAGCGGACAGCCCAAAAGCTCAGCCGACGCTCTCGTGCCCGCTTCGCGGGGCGTGCCAATCGAGAGCTCGCCCAAAAACACGGCGGCCACTGTTTTCGATGCGCGGACGCGATCCCAATCGGGAACGCAGGTCATAATGATCCCGTATTCGTTTGCCATAAAGCTGCGGCCGTTGCGCAGGGCATGCTTGGCTTCCGCCTCGGTTGTCTTGGGAGCTTGAGGATCCGAATCACTGATGGCACTCAGGAAGGCTCTTAATGCCCTCGAGACCTTTCCCGCAGCAATCATCTCGAGCAAAACCGGGGCCGTGCCCAGGCCAGCGCCCTCGTTTTTCACGGCGGGTTCGTGCAGCATCGCGCGCGAGACAATGGCCGGGTTTGTACGGAGAAGCTCCAGGGTCACCAGCGTACCGGCGCTGTGCGCGAGGACATTTGCCGGGGCGCCGACATGCTCGATAACGGCCTGCAGGTCGGCGGCCTGGGCGGCGAGGTCGTAGCGCCCGTCCGCGGCATCGCCGCTCTCGCCGCAACCGCGGCGGTCGTAGGCAATTACGCGATAGCCGCAGGCGAGCTCGCGGGCGATCCCGTCAAAAAATGTGCCGTCGACGCAAGCGCCGTGCACGCACACCAAGGCAGGCGCATCCGACGGCACGCCCGGCTCGGCAAACTCGCGACAGGCAATCGTGGTGCCCGCATTCTCGACCGTAAAATCCATGTTGTGCCCCATCGCCTTGCACCTTGTTAACGCATTAACTGTACCCAACCGGGAACCTCTCATAGCGCGGACATCGAGGGCAGCGTGAAAAAACGAAATCTGAAAAGCACAAGCCCGAATCAGACTTTGGCACCGATGCTATGCTTAGGCACAACTGTCCCAAGGAGCATATGCCTATGTCTACGTTTTTAAATGCCAGCCCCATCTTTGGACCGGTGCGCAGTCGCCGCCTGGGCCTTTCGCTCGGTGTCAACATGATGCCGGCGTCGGGCAAGATCTGCACGTTCGACTGCATCTACTGCGAGAACGGCCTTAACGCCGAGCGCCCCTGCCATGAGCCGTATAACACGGCCGCCGGGGTGCTCGACGCACTCGAGGCCAAGCTGCGCGAGATGGCAGCCGAGGGCGAGCTGCCCGATGTAATCACCTTCGCCGGCAATGGCGAGCCCACCGCCGCACCGGAGTTTCCGCAGGCTATCGCCGGCGCCATCGCACTTCGCGACCAGCTGGCCCCGAACACCAAGATCGCCGTGCTCTCCAATGGCACGCGCGCTGACCAGCCCGCTGTGCACGATGCGCTCATGATGGTCGACGACAACATCCTCAAGCTCGATACGGTCGACCCGGCTTTTATCCAGCTGCTCGACCAGCCCGTTGGCCCCTACGACGTCGAGCACCAGATCGAGACGTTCGCGAGCTTTAACGGCCACGTTATTATCCAGACGATCTTTTTGAACGGCGAGTACCAGGGCAAGTCCCTCGATAACACTGGTGAAGCGTACGTCGGCCCTTGGCTCGCGGCGCTCGAGCGCATTCGCCCGCAGGAGGCGACCATCTACACGGTGGCGCGCGAGACACCGGTCGCCGGCCTTGCCAAAGCAGCGCCCGTGGTGCTCGACACAATCGCCGCACGCGTGCGCGCGCTCGGCATCCCCTGCCAGGTGAGCTACTAGCAGAACCGCACAGACTACCCGGTACTTGGCTGATGGGGTGGGCTATACTAGCTGCGAATGAAAGGAAGTTAGCCATGTTTGACAATGGACTCGTGCCCGGCCGCAACGACGCTTGCTGGTGCGGCAGCGGCAAAAAATATAAGAAATGCCACAGTGCCTTCGACGAGCGCCTCGAGCGCCTGTGGGAAGAGGGCTGGGAGGTTCTGCCCCGCACGCTCTACAAGACGCCCGCCGATATCGAGGGCATCAAGCGTTCGGCCGCCATCAACGTAGGCGTGCTCGACTACGTGGGCGAGCACATCGCCGCGGGCATGACCACCAACCAGATCGACCAGATGATCTACGACTACACCGTCGAGCATGGCGGCACGCCGGCCGATCTCAACTACGAAGGCTACCCCAAGAGCGTGTGCACCTCGATAAACGACGTGGTCTGCCACGGCATCCCCTGCGATACGGACGTGCTGCACGAGGGCGACATCATCAACGTGGACTGCTCTACGATCTTGGACGGATACTTTAGCGACTCGAGCCGCATGTTCTGTATCGGCGAGGTCTCGGCCGAGCGCCAGCGCCTGGTCGACGTCACCCGTGCCAGCGTGGAGGCGGGTCTGGCCGCCGTCAAGCCGTGGCTGCCGCTCTCCGTTATGGCCGAGGCCGTGCAAAAGACGGTCGAGGACGCTGGCTTTAGCGTGGTGCGCGAGTACGGCGGACACGGCATTGGCAAGGAGTTCCACGAGGACCCGTTTGTGGGCTTTACCACCGAGGCGCCCGATGTGGACACCATCATGGCCCCGGGCATGGTCTTTACCATCGAGCCCATGGTCAACGCCGGAGCGCCCGACATCAAGATTAGCAAGGGCGATGGTTGGTGCGTGCGCACCAAGGACGGCAGCGATTCGGCCCAGTGCGAGGTACAGCTCGTGGTGACCGAGGACGGCTACGAGCTGCTCAGCTGGTAGCCGCGGATGCGCCGGATGCTGACGGGCACGCTCGTCTTGCATCCGGCGTTTTTGTTTGAACGTTTTGTCTGATAAAACCTGCCAAAATAAACCTGTCCCTTTTTGGCAGGTTAAGCGGAGAGGAATTCTCTTGAACATCTTGGTTTTGCTGCCCGCCAACGATCGTCACCGCGCAATCCTCGAGTCGAGCGCTCCGGGCGAGGACTTTATCTACACGAGCGCCGACGCCGTCACGCGCGAGCAGGTTGCCGACGCCGACGTGATCCTGGGCAATATCGACCCTGCCCTGCTTACCGCATGCGAGCACCTCCAGCTGCTGCAACTGCAGACCGCGGGCTATGACGATTACTTGGCCGCCGGCACCGTGCCAGCCGACGCTAGGCTTTCCTGCTCGGTGGGCGCCTACGGCCAGGCCGTGAGCGAGCACATGTTTGCCATGGTCCTTTCCATGATGAAGCGCCTGCCCGGCTATCACGACTTGCAGCGCGAGCATCGCTGGGAGGATTTGGGGCCGGTCACCTCGCTCAAAAATGCCAACGTGCTGGTGCTGGGCGCGGGCGACATTGGCGGCCACTTTGCCACGCTCTGCCGCAGCATGGGCGCGCACGTCCGCGGCATCAAGCGTCATCCGCTCGTCTATCCCATTGTGTTTGAGGACATGGACGGTATGGACGCCCTGCCCGAGCGCCTTGCCGAGGCTGATATCGTCGCATCCTTTATGCCCAGCACACCCGAAACCCAAGGCCTGGCGAACGCCGAGTTCTTCGCCGCGATGAAGCCGGGCGCCTTCTTTGCCAACGGCGGCCGCGGCGATCTTGTGGTCGCCGACGACTTAGTTGCCGCCCTGGAGTCAGGACATCTCGCCGGCGCCGCGGTCGACGTCACCAACCCTGAGCCGCTGCCTGCGACAAGCCCCCTGTGGGATGCGCCCAACATGCTCATCACGCCGCACGTCTCCGGCTGGTTCCACCTGGCAGCCACGCTCAACAACGTCATAGACATCGCCGCGGAGAATCTGCGTCACCTGCAGGCCGGCGAGACCCTGCGCTGCTGGATCGAACACTAAGAATTACGCCGTTTTACAAACGGCGTAATGAGCCGACGCTGCGAGCCCGTCTGGACGGCAATCTGCCTTTCAACTTCGGCGGCATGACCAGAAGGTCAATGCCGCCTTGTTTCAAGGCACCTTGCTCGCCCAGACGGGCTCTCGCTGACTTTTGTTCAACCTGTAGGGACTGGCTGGCGCGGCCCTGCCTGGGGGCATTCGCTGACTATTATTCGGCCAGTGAGGTTTAGAGCTATTTGAGCGTTGTTAGATAGTTTCTTGCGTTTTCGACGTTCATTGCTGCGACGGGTGCGTGTGAACAGAGTTTGGCATCGTTGGTGACCAGTAGATCTGCTTGAGCGCGTATCGCTGCCGCAATGATTAAATCGTCTTCGTAATCGCTATGGAGCTCACGCTGCCTGTTCGCCATCCATATGTCGCTCAGGTCACAGGGCACTGGCGTGGCAAGCTGCGACAACACGCTAAGACAATCCCATGCAAGCGAAGTCGCTGCCATAGCGGCATTCTGGGAAAGCGAACCGTGCTCTCGCCGATACCATGCCTTATGTTCGCTTGAAATCAAATAGAACAGGTCTTTGGACGATGTCGCCGCATGCAGCAAATCCACCTGCGCCGTGCATGCATTGCGTAAAAACTCAATCGCCACTGAACGACCACGTCGTGAGGGAATGAAGTAATCGAGCCACACGTTGGTGTCAACCAAGATGCGCTTTGGAGTCTCACTCATAGAGCCAGCTCATCTCCTCGCCATAGCGATCCGCATAGGCATTCCGTTTGAGCTCTTCGTCGTCCGATGGCTGAGCCTTGACCATATCGATTCCCGACTCACGACAAGCGGTAGCGAACAGCTTCGACCCCTGATCTATGAGCTCGAGCTTACGTTTGGCGGCCTTTTCGTGCTCGCGCTGTTCCGCCCGGGCACGACTGGGCAGCAGGATATCCTCGAGCGCACCGGGGCGATCGGCCAGCGACGCTGCAAGCTGCCAGAGCGCTCGCACCGCTTGGCTCGGCGTCATACCGGCCCTGGAGAGAGCGGCGTCCCCGCTCCTTTTAAGATCGGCATCGAGACGTACGTTGATCTGAGCGGCTGTTGTGGTCATGGCCCCTCCTTAATACTTCAAGACTATCATAAAACTCTATGGTAGATACGTAAAGCATGTATAGCATTTATAAGCAATAGCCGTACTCTGTACACAAAAAGCCGCCGAGGCACATTGCACCTCGGCGGCTACGCATCACCGATCTAGTTCGGTTTCACCCTTTGTTTTCACCCAGATAAAACCTGCCAAAATTAACATCCCTTTTTGGCAGGTTTTAGAGCTCCACACTTTCGGCGCCGTTGATGGTTAGGTTGCGCTCGTAGAAGGCGGTGAGGGCGTGGATGGCGTACATCACGTCGCGCACGCCGCCGGTCTCGTAGCTCGAGTGCATGGCCAGCTGCGGCAGGCCCACGTCCACGGCATGCATGCTCGCCTGCATGTTCGACAGGTTGCCCAGGGTAGAACCGCCGGCCATATCGCTCTTGTTGGCAAAGGCCTGCGTGGGCACGTCGGCATCATCGCAGATAGCCTGGAACACCGCGCGGCTAAAGGCGTCGGTGCAGTAGTGCTGGTTGGCGGCCTCCTTGATGACGATGCCGCCGTTGAGCACAACCTGGTTGCAAGCGTCGCACTTCTCGGCGTGGTTGGGGTGCACGGCATGCGCGTTGTCGCAGCTCACGAGCATCGAAGCGGCAAGCGCACGGTGGTACGACTCGTCGTCAAAGCCCAGCGATCCGTTGATGCGGCGCAGCGCGTCGGCCAAGAACGTCGACATGGCGCCCTGCTTGGTCTCGGAGCCAACCTCCTCGTTATCAAAGCAGCAAAAGACCGAAACGTCATGCACGTTCTTGGCACCCAAAAATGCCTGCAGCGAGGTGTAGGCGCAAGCCAGGTCGTCAAGTTTGGGCGTCGAGATAAACTCGTCGGCCCAGCCCCAAATGCGCGCATCCTGGCGGTTAACCAGGAACAGATCGCGGCCCAGGATCTGCTCAGGCTCAACATCCAGCTCTTCGGCGATCAGGGCGTCAAAGTCGCCCTGCTTAAGGCCACCAGCGCTGATGAGCGGGCACAGGTCAACGGCTCGGTTGGGAGCAAAGCTCTCGTTGACGCCACGGTTCATGTGGATGGCAAGGCTCGGAATAATGGCAACCTCGCGCTCGGTGGCAAGCAGGCGGCTCTCAATACGGTCGCCCTCGCGCACCAGCACACGTCCGGCCAGCGCCAGCGGGCGGTCGAACCAGGTGTAGTCGATCATGCCGCCGTAGGCCTCAGTGTTCAGGCACAGCGTCTCGCCCGCGCCGTCAAGCTCGGGCACAGCCTTGACCTTAAACGTCGGCGAATCGCTGTGCGACGCCGTGAGCTGAAAATGATAGTCACCGGCGACGCCGTCCTCGCCCCACGTCGCGGCCAGGTCCTCGCCCACCTTAAAGGCAACAACGCTCGAGGTGTTGCGCTGCGTGTAATAACGCCCGCCCGGTTCGATGTCCCACGCCGCATTCTCGGGCAGGTAGGTAAAGCCCGCCTCGTCGAGCTCGGCCATAATGGTCGCCGCCGTATGGAACATACTGGGGCATGCCTCGATAAAGTCGATAAGGTCGTTGGCGGCCTCGATATCATCGGCCGTCACATGCGCGCGCTCGGGCGTTTCCTGATCCGTCATGCTCTCCCCTTTCGCTGGGTTGATGGTCCCCTCCAGCATACCCCGCCACGCCAGCGCCGCACTCTTCATTCCGTGCTTAATTCCGCGCCACTCACCAAGTTGAGCCATCATGCCCGCGCCCCTTTTGCGACAATTGCGCTAACAGGACGAGAGGAGCCGTCATGAAGCCACGTAACATTGCCATCACCTGCGGTGTCGCGGGAGTCGCCGTCGGCCTTGCCGCTGCCACCGGTATCGTTTATCACAAGCAAATCAAGTCCGCCGCGTCGCTCAAACGCTTGACCGGCTACGCGGATGGCTATGACCTGTACGCAATCGACATCGCCTACGACTACGATCTCGATCGCATCATCGCCGCTGGCGTGCGCGACGACCAGGCCTACATCGATGCCGTGGTGGCGCAGGTGCTGCCCGGTGTGCCGGCACATGTCCAGGCGCCCCAGTTTGCCTGCAGTGCTTTTGTCGCCGTAGATGCCGAAGGCCGCGTGCGCACCGGTCGCAATTACGACTTTAAGGACGACACCTCGGCGCTGCTGGTACGCAATCACCCACGCGGCGGCTATGCTTCCATCGGGCTTGCCGCCCTTAACAACCTGGGCGATAACACTCCGCTTGACTCCGTCGCCGGACGCGCCGCGGCGTTGATGGGCCCGTTTGCCCAGCTCGACGGTGTTAACGAATGCGGCGTGTCCATTGCCGTACTCACCCTGGATTCCAAGCCCTGTGACCAGGACACGCAACGGCCCGTCATCAACACCTCGCTCGCCATCCGTCTGGTGCTCGACCGTGCCGCCACCACGCAAGAAGCTGTCGACCTGCTTTCCGCCTACGACATGCACGCCATGGCAGGACGCGATTACCACTTCTTTATCAACGACGCCGCCGGTGACGCGCGCGTAGCAGAGTGGGATCCGCACGATCCGGACCGCGCTTTCAAAGCGACTCCTGTACGCCAGGTTACGAACTTCTACGCCTGCTATGGCAACGAAGTGCTGCCCAACCAAAAGAATGGCGAGCTGGGCCATGGTAAAGAGCGCGCCTTCGCAATCGCCGATGTTCTTGACGCCCATGTCGGTGCCCAGGACGAAACGATTGTCTGGGAAGCCTTGCGCGCCGCAGCGCAAGAGCCCAATCCGGAAGACATCACCAGCAATACGCAATGGTCGGTCGTCTTTGACAACACCGAGCCCGCTGCCGCCATCACGCTGCGCCGCCATTGGGGCGACGTCGACGCCTTCGCGTTGTAAGGAGCCAGGCCCGTCGTCCTTACGCTCGCCTGACGCTGCTTACATTTCTATACATTTGAGCTAACACGTTTTACCCCTGTATCAACAGTGTGCGGGGGTAAACTTATGCGCATGTTATAACTTGCCCGGAAGGATTCATCATGCTCAGGATCGGTCTTCTTACCAGTGGCGGCGACTGCCAGGCGCTCAACGCCACCATGCGCGGCATCGTCAAAACGCTCATGACCAATAGCGAAGAGCCTATCGAGATCTACGGTTTTGAGGACGGCTACCAGGGCCTTATCTACAGCAGGTTCCGCGTCATGACGCCCGCCGATTTTAGCGGTATCCTCACCCGCGGCGGCACCATCCTGGGCACGAGCCGTACGCCGTTCAAGCGCCTGGATACTCCCGAGGCCGACGGCGTCGAGAAGGTGCCCGCGATGGTCCACACCTATCACAAGTTGCAGCTCGACTGCCTGTTTATGCTGGGCGGCAACGGCTCCACCAAGACCGCCAACCGCCTGCGCGAAGAGGGCCTCAACGTTATCGCCCTGCCCAAGACCATCGATAACGACACCTGGGGCACCGAGCTGACGTTTGGCTTTACGAGCGCCATCGACGTCGCTACCAAGTGCATCGACGACATCCACACCACCGCCTCGAGTCACGGCCGCGTGTTCGTTATCGAGATCATGGGCCACAAGGTTGGCTGGATCCCGCTGTACGCCGGCGTCGCGGGCGGCGCGGACGTCATCCTGATTCCCGAGATCCCCTACGACATGGACAACGTCATCAAGACCATCGAGCATCGCATGGAGACCGGCAGCCGCTTTACCATCGTGGCCGTCGCCGAGGGCGCTATCTCCAAGGAGGACGCGGCGCTGTCCAAGAAGGAATACAAGAAGAAGCTTGCCGAGCGCACGAGCCCGTCGATCGTCTACGACATCGCCAAGGAGATTGAGGCCAAGACCGGTCGCGAGACCCGCGTCGCCATCCCCGGCCACACGCAGCGCGGCGGCCAGCCCGATGCCCAGGATCGCATCTTTGCGACCCAGTGCGGCGTCGAGGCCGCGCTCGGCTGCCTGCGCGGCGAGTTTGGCTACATGATCGCCCTGCGTGACGGCAAGATGTGCCACATACCGCTCGAGGAGGTCGCCGGCAAGCTCAAGTATGTCGACCCCCAGAGCGACCTGGTGCGCGAGGCCAAGGCGTTGGGCATCAGCTTCGGCGACGAATAGCCTCGGCTGGAATCCACCCCATCGGGCCCTCCGACCCCGCCCGACGTATTTCGATTTGGCTCCTCCCTTGACTCCGTCAAAGGTCGCCAATCGAAATCGTCGGGCGGGGTCGGAGGGCCCTGCGTTTACATACTCGCCGAGGCTATTCGTCTTCTTGCTGCGGGTGCCTGGTCTGAAATTCAGTTGCGGTGAAATAGTTCCTGCTTAGTCCGCAAATGGCTGAATCCAAAAACTATTCCACCGCAACTTACTGAGTGGGGGCTCTTGGCTGCTACTTGCACTGACATTTGTCCTGAAATGGCTGGTCGTTAGGGATTGCTACCGGTAGTTGCGGTAGGGTTGGGGCAGATTCTAACTAGAAATGGTGGTCGCTACCGGTTGTTCTCGGCATACTCGGCTCATTCGATTCGACCATCAAACGAAAGGAACCACCATGGATCTTGCGATGGCACAGCGCCTCGTCGATCGCCGCAAGGCTGCCGGGCTTTCTCAGGAGGCGCTTGCCGCCCAGCTGGGTGTGAGTCGTCAGGCTGTCAGTAAATGGGAGCGCAGCGAGTCCTCACCCGATACCGATAACCTCATTGCGCTCGCCGCGCTGTATGACGTGTCGTTGGACGAGCTGTTATATGGGGAGGCGGCCAACGATGCCGACGACCTGGAGGACGGTAGCGCCGACACCGAGACGGCGGATGTGGCTGACGAGGCCGAGGATTCTGCCGAGCACGCCGATTGCGGCGACAAACCACTTGTCGATATTTCCCTCGCGCGCGGTATCCACGTCATTGATCCCAATAAAGGCGAGGAAGTCCATATTGGTTGGAGCGGCATCCATGTGACCAACGAGCGCAAGGGCGAAGAGGTGCATGTGGGGCCGGACGGCGTGCATATCGATACGCTTGAGGACGATGGACATAGCGTACGCACCAATGACGACGGCACCGTCACCATCGACGGCGAGACGTTTTCCAGCTGGAAGGAAGCACACGACAAGCTCGACCATCATGGCAAGCATTTCCACACCAAGGTCGGACGTGCATGGAACAAATTCCCCTTCCCCGCACTTGTCACTCTCGCCTATCTGGTGCTCGGCATTGTCTACGGCACATGGGGCATGGGGCTTTTCCTCGTCTTTCTGGTTCCCGTCTACTACGCGATTGGTGACTTCATCGATCGGCGCCACCTGTCTAAGCTGATCGAGGCCATCTACCCGGCAGCCGCCATCGCTTGGTTCCTCTACATGTGGCTCTGTTTGGGACAGCCCCATCCTGCATGGATCATCCTCATCACGATTCCCGTCATAAAGGCGCTCATGCGCTGGTGCCGCAAACAATGGAAGCACCGCAAACAGGCCTAACACGCTCCGACCCACCAGCACCCAACCACCCCCGCCCTTCTCCTAAGTTGCGGTGAGATAGGGACTGTTTTGAAGCTCCAAAGCGCCAAACAGTCCGTATATCACCGCAACTTACAAACAACTGGGTCAGTTCCGGCACGGAGATTAGCATTGAGCTGACCGCGCGCCAAGAAAAGGGCCTATTTACTACGTTTAACTCGAGAGGGCCGACCATACCCGCCTTTTCCGAAAACTGGCAAGCCATCTACCTGCGGTTTTAATTTCATAATCTTTGTCACGGTCGAGGGTGTGGTAGCAAACGTAGTAGATAGGCCCATTTTGTGGCATACGACCCATACAAGCCCAATCTCGAAGGCCAAAGAGAGCCTCTCATCCACGCCTGCGAGCGAAAACCAAATAGAATGAAAGGCAAATGGAAAGCCCGTTTGACGGGGCAAACGCCGGGCCACCTAATGGTTGTCCGGCGTTTGCCCCGATAAAACCTGCCAAAATAAACCTGTCCCTTTTTGGCAGGCTACTCGGCGCTCTTGAGGGCGCCGACCATGTCGATCTTATTGAGGGTGCGATTGGTAGCGAGGTTGACGATGATCGTAAAGCCGAAGGAAAGCACCACGGCAAGCACGTAGCTCAGCGGCTCGACTTCGACGTCAAAGTACAATGACGGCATCTGCAAGATGTACGTAAAGCTCTCGGCCAGCGCACCACCCAGCGGTACGCCCAGCGCGGCACCAATCGCCGTGAGGATCAACGTCTCCTTGTTGACGTAGTGGTGCACCTCGCCACGGCGGAAGCCCAGCACCTTAATGGTCGCCAGCTCGCGCTCGCGCTCGGAGATATTCGTGTTGGACAGCGTAAACACCACCACAAACGACAGGCACGCCGCCATAAAGGTCACGAGCACCACGACCGAATTGATAATCGTAAAGTTCGCCTCATAGTTTTCCCAATGCTCGGCCGTACTCGAAATCGTAAGCCAACCGTCACTCTTAAGATTCTTACTAAACGCAATCTGGTCGGCCGACGAACCCTTAAGCAGCACAAAGACGCCGTTAAGGCGTGCACTTCGACCGAACGCGCGCTCATAGGTGCCCTGCGTCATGTAAAGCGTGTTCCCCAGATAGTTGAGCGAGATGTCGCTGACTTTGACCTTGGCAACATTGAGCGACGAATCCTGGACGTGTGCCGTATCGCCCGGCTTGATCCCCAGCACCAGCTGAGAGCTCTTGCTCAAATACACATCCCCGTCACGCAGGGCGAGCGGTTCTTTGGACTCGCCCTCTAGGCGCACGTAGTCATCCAGGTCGTTCGTGCGGTCATCGGGCACCACGATCAGCTGCACGGTCTCGCTCTTTCCGCCGAATGTAAAGGTAACGTTGTCGGTCATAATCGGCAGCGTCGAAGTCACGGTCACGTCGGAATCCTTGGCTGCACTGCGCTCATCCAACGCCGCGCACGTCTGCGAAAAATCATCGGGATTGGCGACCGCCAGCAAATCGTAGCGTGTGATGTGCCCGTACTGCTTGGGCGACAGCGCGACCGACGTATCACGGATGCCCATACCGCAAATCACAAGCGCCGTGCAGCCCGCAATGCCAAAGATGGTCATAAAGGCGCGCTTTTTGTAGCGGAACAGGTTGCGTGCAGCGACCTTGTTCAAAAAGCCCATGCGGTGCCAGATAAAGCCAATGCGCTCGAGCAGAATGCGCGAGCCGGCGCGCGGGGCCTTGGGGCGCATGAGCGAGGCTGGGGTCTCAGCCATCTCGTGGCGGCAGGCGATAATCGTGGCGCCCACCACGCCCACGGCAAACAGCGCTACCGACACGAGTGATGACACGATGTCGTACGAAAGCAACATCTGGGGCAGCGAGTACATGTCGTCGAACACCGTAAACAAGAACAGCGGCAGACCCACAAATCCGATGATATTGCCGAGCACGCCACCGATCAGACACGCCCACAGCGAGTAGTCCACATATTTGGACAGGATACGCCCGCGCGAATAGCCGAGCGCCTTGTACAGGCCAATGAGCGTGCGCTCCTCCTCGACCATGCGCGTGGCGGTGGTGAGGCTGATGAGCACGGCGACGATAAAGAAGATGAACGGGAACACCGTGGCAATGGCCTCAATTGACGAGCTATCGCTCTCCACGCTCGAGTAGCTTGCGATGTTATCGCGGTCCTGGATGTACCAGGTGCATTCGCCCAGGTCAGAGAGCTCGGCGCGGGCATCGGCAAACTGCTGGTCGGCGGCGGCACGGCGCTGGTCCAGGTCGGCTTGCGCCTGCGCACGCTCGTCGCTGCCCTCGGCCATGCGATTGATGTTGTCCTGCTCGATCCCAAAGACCATATTCGCCTGACGCTCAGCTGCGTCCAAGCTCGCCGGTGTGTCGACCGTCAGCTCCTGGGCGCGCGCCTTCTCACGCTCCTCGCGGATCTTCTCGATATTGCCCTTGACCTCATTGATCTTTGCCGAGTAGGCATCCGAATAGGAGTTGAGGCTCTTGGCTCCCTCGACGACCACGTGGACAGCGGAGTAGGAAGAAGATGTCGCGGCATCCTCGCTCACGTAGAACTTGTAGTCCGCAGTCGAAGCAGCGCGAAAGGCGTTGACTGTCGAGTCGGAGCTCACGTCGGTAGGATCGAGAACCTCGGCCGTGATGGTGTAGTCCCCATCGGCAAACTGGTCCTTGGCGCTTTGGTTCGACGAGCTCGCATCGTTGGCGGCAAAGCTCACCGTATCGCCGATTTTCTTGCCCGAAGCCTTCAAAAAACGTGAGGTCACTGCCACTTCGCCCGAAGTCTCGGGCAGCTCGCCGCGCACTAGCACCGGTTGGTCAATATTCTCTTTGGAGAGGCTCTGTACGACGACACGCTCGCGCGTCGTACCCACGGCGGTATAGGCGGTCTCGGTATAGATGCCCTCGGCCGTCTCGACGCCATCGACCTCTTGGATCGCGGCAATATCGTCATCGGTCAGACCATAGGTCGACTGCACGTTGATGTCATAGACATTCTGCTGGTCAAAATAGGCGTCGACCGAATCACACAGGTCCTCGCAGCCCGCCTTAAGGCCGCACATCACGCTCACGCCAAGCGCGGTGATCACAACGATAGACAAGAAGCGTTTGAGGCTGCCGCGAATCGTGCGGTAGATGCCACGGCGAAAAACCGTCGGCACCATATCGTTTGAGCTTTGGGCGGTACGGTAGGTCGTAAAATCCTGCTCGCGCTCCGTGTTCTGCGCGTCGCGGCGTTGACTGTTTTGGCGGTCCTGATTCATGGGCGCTACCACTCGATCGTCTCGATAGGCACAGGATTTTGCTGGATCGTCTCGCTCTCCACGCGGCCGCTCTTAAAGCGGATCAGGCGATCGGCCATGGGCGCCAGCGCAGAGTTGTGGGTGATGATGATGACCGTAATGCCTTGCTTGCGGCAAGTGTCCTGTAGCAGCTGCAAGATCTGCTTGCCGGTTTTGTAGTCGAGTGCACCCGTAGGCTCGTCGCACAAAAGCAGCTTGGGGTTCTTAGCCAGCGCGCGGGCGATGGATACGCGCTGCTGCTCGCCGCCCGAAAGCTGCGCCGGAAAGTTAGCGAGGCGGTCGCCCAGGCCAACCTGGCGAAGCGTTTGCTCGGCATCGAGCGAATCGGGGCAGATCTGCGCCGCGAGTTCGACGTTCTCAAGCGCCGTCAGGTTAGGGACCAGATTGTAGAACTGAAAGACAAAGCCAACATCGGCGCGACGGTATTCCACAAGCTGAGCCTCGTTGGCAGAGCTCACGTCACGCCCGTCCACCGTCACGGTGCCAGAAGTTGCCGTGTCCATGCCGCCCAGAATGTTGAGGGCCGTGGTCTTGCCGGCACCCGAAGCACCCAAAATGATGGCGAGCTCGCCGCGCTCGACCGTAAAGCTCGCGCCGTCGAGCGCGTGGATGCGGGCATCGCCCTCGCCGTATGCCTTGATGACGTCTTTGAATTCGATATAGGCCATCGATTAATTCCCATCTGGTCGGATAACTCTTTAGTATTACCCATTTCCCACCTACCAAAAAGGGACAGGTTTATTTTGGCAGGTTTTATATGGGGAAACGTACCTCTTTGGGGGCAGCGCGGGACGCGCAGGGGCGGCCGTGCAGATCGGCACAGCCGTCTCACGTGGAATCGACCGACGCCTGCCTTTCCGTGACACCGGCAACTCGTTTTTGCTTGTTGGCATGGCCGCCATTATGCCTTGGGACTGAGCACTCAAATTCTCACTCCTCATTGCCACGCTTGCCGCAAGCTATCAGGGTGACGAGATGACGACGCTCGCTGTAGCAGCGCAGCCACACTCTATAAGCGAGGCGTTTGCCAGCAAAAAAGCGCGCGACAGGGTAAGCCCGCCGCGCGCTATCCTATGCGGACTAGTTATTGTTGTTGGTCATCGAGGCCACTGCTGCCGCAAGATTGGAAATGGGCATCGTCTGCAACCAGATGCGACCGGGACCGGTGAGCACGGTGTTGAACACGCCCTCGCCACCAAACATGATGTTTTTGACGCCCTTGACCATTTGAGCGTCGATGCTCACGGTCTCCTCAAAGCCGGCCACGTTGCCGGTATCCACAATCATCTGCTGGCCAGCAGCGAGCTCGTACTCAACCAGGTCGCCGTCGATCTCGGCAAAAGCAACACCCGAGCCCGTGAGCTTCTGCATGATAAAGCCCTCGCCGCCAAAGACGCCGGCCTTTGCCTTCTTGTTAAAGTGAATGCTCAACTCGACGCCACTTTCCGCGGCAAGGAACGAACGCTTCTGCAAAATCCAGCTCTTGCCCGGACCGATCTCGATTGGCACGATGCGGCCGGGGAAGCAGGAGCCAAACGCGATCATGCCATCGCCACGCGCGGTCCAAATGTTTTGGAACAATGCCTCACCCGAAAAAGCCTTGGAGAACATCTTGCCGATGCCACCGCCCGAGGTAGACATTTCCATGTTGGGGGTCATCCAAGCCATGGCGCCGCTTTCGGTGATCATGGATTCGCCATCGCTAAGGTTGCACGTAACAACCGGGAAAGCCCCTCCGCCGATCTCGTACTGCATGACCGTCTCCTTTCCACTCAGGAGCCGAATAACGATGCCTATATTTTAGCAGGTAGAGATGCATATGTTCACACCGCCCATGCCCTCTCCTGCGGACGTTTCCCCAGATAAAACCTGCCAAAATAAACCTGTTCCTTTTTGGCAGGTTTTAAAGGCAAACGGTGAAGGTGATCTGGTTGCCGTGACCGGATACGGTGGCGGCGCCTCCATGGGCCTCGGCGATGGCACGCACCACGGACAGGCCCACGCCCGAGCCACCCGTCTTGGAGCTGCGCGACGCATCCGCACGATAGAAGCGATCGAACAATCGGTCCAGGTCGCCCTCGGGCAGCTCGTCCACGGCGTTCGATACGACAAGCTCGGCGGCGCCCTTGCCTTTGCCGTGCGAAACGGCGCACAGGCTCAGCTCAATCACGCTGCCCTCGCTCGCATAGCGCGTGGCGTTGTCCAGTAGCAACTCAACCACCTGCGCCACCGCCGCGGCATCGGCATGGGTCCGCACGCCGGTCGCAATCGACGTCGACAGGCGTTTACCGCCTGAGACCGCCACCGACTTAAACGGCGCCGCCACCTTGTTCACCGCCTCCGAAAGATCGATCGACGCCATGGTAAAGCCCGCCGAGCCCTCGTCCATGCGTGCCAAGAACACCAAGCGCTCCGTGAGCGCCGATAATAGCGCACCCGCACTCGCCTTAGTGCTGCCTTAGCAGGTCGATGAGCATATTTAAAAAAGCAAGGTTATAGCTTAGTCGGACTTAAGGAACGGGCGGCTTCACATCTCGCCCTGCAAACAACGCCCGTACAGCGAGCGCGCTTGCCGCATGGGCGTTGCGGCCGCCTGCAGCTTATAGATAGGCGCCCTCAAGCCGAAGCAGCCACTCCTTGCGATCGAGCCCGCCGGCATATCCGTTGAGCGAACCATCGGCGGCAACTACGCGATGGCATGGCACGATAATCGAAATGGGGTTACGCGCAACCGCAGCCCCCACCGCGCGAGGAGATACAACGGGTGCCTCGTTTCCCGGCACATGATGTCGAGCCGCAACACGCTGGGCGATCTCGCCATACGTAGCGACCTCGCCACGCGGGATAGAAAGCAGCTCAAACCAAACCTCGCGCTGAAACGCCGTGCCAATCAAATGCAACGGCGGCGTAAACCGAGGCTCCTGCCCCGCAAAATAAGCATTCAGCCAAGCCCATGAACGCTCAAGCACCGAAGAGGCCACACCATTTGCCGGACTCACCGAAGACATCCCACCGGTACCAGAAACCGCATCGGTACCTACGACATACTCCGCATCCTCTTTGAGCAGCGTAGAGCCAAAGTGCTCCTGCCCCTCAAACCAAAGCCCCGTCAAACCGCGGCCATCAGCGGCAAGCAGGATTTCGCCCAAAGGCGAGGCAAATGTCGTCGTGACCACCAGCGGCTCCTTTCAAAACTCAGCAAACATAATACCGCGAACTGTGCAGACAACCCCCGCAGATACGTCCGGGCGGGCTCGCAATTACTTCAGCGAGGCTGTTTTTCCCAATCAAGCGAAGAAGACGCGGGGCTTCGACGCCAGGGCGGTACCCCCGCCAGCTGAGCTCTAATACTTTCCCGAGAAGTGAACGAGTAAAAACGAAGCCCCGGAGCATCCACACCTTTAGACCAAAAAACCGCAGGATTCGCGCTGCAAAACCGCAGGAAATAGCGGTCAAAATATGCCAATGCTTCGGGGGTCCAAATAAGGTCGTTCACTTCACGGGAAAAGTATTAGACCTCAATTCGCACCAAGCCCAAAGTCACCCCAGGCAGCAGGCGCGAAGCGCCGCCGCTGCCGCCACGGCCCCGCAGTAGACCCAGGCGGCAGGCGCGAAGCGCCGAGGCCGCCGCCGGGACCAGAGCCCGCAACAACCACGCGCCCCCACATCAGCCCAGCGGCCCCAACCAACAACGTCCCCATCGCAGAGCGCTCGCAACAGCGTCACCGCAGGCGGGGGCCGGGCTTGGTTTTCAGAACATTCCGCAGACCAGTGTGGCGCCTTGTCCGCGGCTCCGAAGGAGCAGGACAAGGCGCCACACATGGTCGAGGACGTTCTGAAAACCAAGCCCGGCCCCCGCCGGACAGGTCAAACTACTCGCAGAGCAGCTTAGCGATCTGGACGGCGTTGGTTGCCGCGCCCTTACGGATTTGGTCGCCGCAGCACCAGAAGGTGATGCCGCGCGCGGCCTCGGGGTTCGAGATGTCGCGACGCACGCGGCCGACCCAAATCAGGTCCTGGTCGGACGTATCCATCGGCATGGGGAAGCGGTCGTGTGCACCCTCGGCACCCAGATCGTCAACCAGCTTGACGCCGGGAGCGGCAGCCAGCGCAGCACGGGCCTCCTCGACCGTAATATCGCGCTCAAACTCGAGCGTAATGCTCTCGGAGTGCGAACGCAGCACGGGCACGCGCACGCAGGTGCAGTTCACGCGCAGCTCGGGCAGATGCATGATCTTACGGCCCTCGTTTTGCAGCTTCATCTCCTCGGAGGTAAAGCCCTCCTCCTTGACGCCGCCAATCTGCGGAATCAGGTTGCTCGCCAGCTGGGCGGCAAATGCACGCGGCTCGGGAATCTCCTCGCCGCGACCCAGGGCGGCCAGCTGAGCCTCGAGCTCGGCCATACCGGGAGCGCCGGCACCCGAAGCCGCCTGATACGTCGAGACGATCATGCGCTTCACGCCGGCGAGCTGATGCAGCGGCCACGTGGGAACCAGGCCGATGATAGTCGCGCAGTTGGGATTGGCGATAAGGCCGTGATGCCACTTGATATCGTCGGCATTGATCTCGGGCACGACCAGCGGCACCTCGGGATCCATGCGGAAGGCATGGCTGTTGTCTACCACGATGGCGCCACGCTTGACGGCCTCGGGCAGCAGCTCCTTCGCGATATCGTCGCCGGCAGCGCCGAGTACGATGTCGCAGCCCTCAAAGGCCTCGGGGCAAGCTTCCTCGATCACAACCTGCTCGCCGCGGAACTCGACGGTCTTGCCCGCAGAGCGCGCGCTCGCTAGCAGCTTGAGCTTGCCGACCGGGAACTCCTGCTCGTTGAGACACTCGAGCATCTGGGTGCCAACAGCTCCCGTCGCGCCCAAAATAGCAACCGTGTACTGTTTCATGCTTCCCCCTTTTAAGGTTGTGGCTTTTGCCCGCACGCCGAGCAGGCTAAATGTTCTTGCCCAGTTTATACAAAAACGGGACGGGCATGAAACCCGCCCCGTCGAAACGAAACCGAAATGAAACGCCCCACGGCAGATTTTGGGGCATGTCCCAAAATCTGCCGGAATGGCCGCTACTTGTGGAGGGCGGCCAGGGCGGGTTCGACCGGCGCGGGAGCCTCCAGGTCCGCGACTTTCACAATGCCGTTCTCGTCGGAGAAGGCACGGTAAATGGTCTGAATCGCCAAGTCGAAGTCCTTCTCCTCGACGCCGATAATGATATTGATCTCATCGCAGCTCTGCGAAATCATACGCACGCTCACGCCCGCCTGGCCAAGCATGCCAAACAGGTGGCCCGAGATACCTGCACGGCCGCGCAGGTTACGACCGACGGTCGCGATAAGTGCCAAGCCCTCGACCACCTCGATCTCGAGCGGCTCGACCTCCTGCTGAATGTCGCCTACGAGCGAGTACAGCGAATCGCGCACGTCCTGCTCCTGCACCACAGCACCAAAGCGGTCGACACCGGTGGGCATGTGCTCGACGGAAACGTCATAGCGTTCGAAGACCGAAAGCGCACGGCGCATAAAGCCGACGCGCGGCTTGGTACGGTCGCGGGCAACGTTGATGGCGACAAAGCCGCGCTTACCGGTCACGCCGGTAATGATGGGCTCTGCCTCACCCTCGTCAGCCGTCTCGCTAATGATGGTGCCGGGGTCCTGCGGCGCATTGGTGTTCTTGATGACCAGTGGAATGCCTGCCTCGCGCACAGGGAACACGGCCTCCTCGTGCAGGACGCTTGCACCCATGTACGAAAGCTCGCGCAGCTCCTCGTAGGTAACGCGGGCGATGGGCTGAGCCTCGGGCACAATGCGAGGATCAGCAGAATAGAAGCCCGAAACGTCGGTCCAGTTCTCGTACAGGTCGGCGCCCAGGCACTTGGCCAGGATCGAGCCCGAGATATCGCCGCCGCCACGGTCGAGCAGCTTGATTTGACCCTCACGCGTCGCGCCGTAGAAACCGGGCATGACAAAGCCGCCCTGCTGACCGTACTCCTGCACCAGCTCGGAGGTGCGGTTCATGCTGAGCGTACCGTCGTGATGGAACGCCACGACCGTCGCGGCGTCCAGGAACGGCAGGCCCAGATACTCGGCCATCAGGCGAGCGGTGAAGTACTCGCCACGACTCACGAGCTCCTCGGTGGAGTAGCCGCCCGAGCGGGCGCGCTCGGCAAAGGCCGCGAACTCCTCGCGGATGGGATAGGTGAGCTCCAGCTCGTCAGCGATATCAAAATAGCGCTGCCCAATGTCCTCGAGCAGCTCCTCGCACGACACGTGGTACTTAACGTGCGCGTTAACCAGGTAGAGCAGGTCGGTCACCTTGGTGTCGCCCTTAAAGCGGCGACCGCAGGCAGAAACCACCACAAAACGGCGGGCCGGATCGGCATCGACAATGGCCTTGATCTTCTTAAAGTGTTCGGCGTCGGCGACAGACGAGCCGCCAAACTTGGCAATCTTAATCATGGGCTGGAGGTTACCTTTCTAAAAGCCTCTGCAAACCTGTTTTGCGCGCTCTGATACCATGGTTTCACCGATTGGGACCAAGGCATCCGAGGAGCAGTGTTATATGGGAACTTATCATAGTACACGAGGACGCACTTTATCGTGCTCAAGTAAGGTGGCAATCCGCACCGGCATCGCTCCCGACGGGGGTTTGTTTGTCTCGGACGAGCTTGGCACCCAGCAGGTCGATATCAGCTCGCTTGCAGATAAATCGTACTTTGAAATCGCTCAAGATGTGTTGGGAATGTTACTGAATGATTACACGGCCGAAGAAATTTCGGCGTGTGTCGACGAGGCATACCGCGGCACGTTCGCGAGCGAAGAGGTTACGCCGCTCGTCAAACTCGACGCTGCGCCGGGCGCTGACGCCCCTCAGACCTATGTGATGGAACTCTTTGGCGGCCCCACGAGCGCCTTCAAGGACGTCGCCCTGCAGATGCTCCCCCGCCTTATGGCCCGCACCTCCGCCAAGGACGGCGGCGCCGAGCGCATCATGATCGTCACCGCCACGTCGGGCGACACGGGCAAGGCAGCACTCGCCGGCTTTGCCGACGCTCCGGGCACGGGCATCACTGTCTTTTATCCCGAGGGCAAGGTCAGCCGCGTCCAGAACCTGCAGATGTCCACTCAGGAGGGCGATAACGTCGCCGTCTGCGGTATCCGCGGCAACTTCGACGACGCCCAGAGTGCCGTCAAGCGCATCTTTGCCGATAAGGAACTTGCCGAGCGCTTGAAGGCCGCCGGCACGGTGCTCTCGAGCGCCAACTCCATCAACGTCGGCCGCCTGGTGCCGCAGGTTGTCTACTACTTTGCCGCCTATGCGCAGCTACTGCGCGCCGGCGCCATCAAGGCCGGCGATGCCGTGGAGTTCTGCGTGCCGACCGGCAACTTTGGCGATATCCTGGCCGGCTACTATGCCAAGCGCATGGGTCTGCCCGTCGCCAAACTCGTCGTGGCCAGCGACAAGAACAACGTGCTCGCCGACTTCCTGACCACCGGCGTCTACGACCGCAACCGTCCGTTCTTCACGACCATCTCGCCGTCGATGGACATCCTTATTAGCTCCAACCTGGAGCGCATGCTCTACTTCCTGTCCGACGGCGACTGTGAGCTCGTTGCCGGCCTTATGGAGCAGCTTGCCCAGACCGGCCGCTACGAGGTACCCGCCGAACTGCTGGCAAAGATTCAGAGCGTCTTTGGCTGCGGTTGGGCCAGCGAGGACGAGGTCCGCGCTGCCATCAAGAGCTGCTGGGACGCGAACGGCTACGTGATCGACCCGCACACCGCTTGCGGCTACCACGTCTTTGAGCAGGTCGCTTCCGCCGAGGGCGCCAAGGCCCGCGTGCTGCTTTCGACCGCCAGCCCCTACAAGTTCCCACGCGCCTGCTGCGACGCCCTGGGGCTCGACGTTCCCGAGGATGATTTTGAGGCTATGCGTGTGCTCGAGCAGGCCACCAACACGGTCGCCCCGACCCAGCTCGCCGAACTCGAATCCAAACCCGTCCGTTTCGAAGACGTCTGCGACGTCGATGAGATGGCAAGCTACGTCGAGTCTGCAGCAAAACGAATGAGCACCAACTAGATTCCTTATTAAGCGCCGGCGAAAGCCGGCGCACCTTCTTTTATCAGATAATCCCCGGGATGATGACGAACGCGCACAGCGTGCCTGGCTGTTTAGTTCGTCGCGAGTTCCGCACGCAAAGGAAAGCACTTAATGTGCTTTCCGTCTTGCGCAGGACTGCCCGAGCAGCGAACTAAACAGCCAGGCACGCCAGGAGGACTCACATGATCAAAATCACCGTCCCAGCAACGAGCGCCAACCTAGGCATCGGCTACGACACCCTCGGCATGGCCGTCAGCCTCTACTCGCACTTCACCTTCGAGCGCGCCGACAAGCTCACCATCACGGGCTGCCCCGAGGAGTTTCAAAACGAGAACAACCTAGTCTACGTGAGCTTTGTCGACGCACTGGCCGCATGGGGCGAGCCGGCCTTCCCCGTCGCCATCGACATTCAGACTGACGTTCCCGTCGCCCGCGGCCTGGGCTCCAGCTCAACCTGCGTCGTCGCCGGCATTATGGCCGCCGCCGCGCTGACAGGCCACACCGTCGACCGCGCCGAGCTCGTCCGCATTGCCACCGAGGTCGAGGGCCATCCCGATAACGTCGCCCCCGCCATCCTGGGCGGCGCCGTCTGCTCCTTTACGCCGACCGATTCGCTCCCCCAGTGCCTGCGCTACGAGGTGAGCGATCGCTTGCGTTTTATTACCGTGATTCCGCCCTACGAGGTACATACGAGCGAGGCGCGCAAGGTTGTGCCGCAGGAGATTCCACTCTCCACCGCCGTATGGCAAATGGGCCGCATCGCCGGCATGACGCGCGGCCTGGAGACCGGCGACCTGGATCTGATTGCCGCCGCCAACGACGACCGCATCCAAGAGCCGTATCGCCGTCGCCTCATCCCCGACTACAACGCCGTGCGCGACACCTGCCTTAACGGCGGCGCTAAGACCATCTGGATCAGTGGTTCGGGCTCGACCCTCATGGCCGTGACTGACGACACCATCGTGGCAAAGTTCCTACAGGTCAAACTGCGTGAACAGTTCCCCAAGTGTGACACGCACATTCTGACGTGCGACACCGAGGGCGCTCAAATCGAGTACCTGTAGCGCCCTGCCTCATTGCTCTCACCGGTCCCCTTGGGGCTTCCCCTGAAAACGTCCTCGATCATGAATTGCCCCGTCGTGCGCTTCGCGCGACGGGGCAATTCGATCTGCGGATTGTTTTCAGGGGAAGCCCCAAGGGGACCTTCGCAGCCTCGACAGGATAATCGCATTCGCTGATTTAATTATCGCCCGATTCGCGGCGCAATCTATTTATCTCCGCTGCTCAGAACCGCCTCAAGTCTTTGCACGAGAACTCCGACGGTAATTCCAAGTGCCTCTGCATAGGCGAACTGCTCATAAACCCTAAGACTGCGTTCCCCGGTTTCGACTTTCGAGATGAACGACTGAGGTACCCTCAGTTTCTTTGCGAGTTCAACCTGAGTGATACCTTGTTCCCGACGAATCTGGGAGAGGCACTTTCCGCATGTCCTATTAGCATCAACGTTCATACCGTTTACGCTATATTCCATTTTGATATATCCCAAACTAGGATATATTCATGTGAGTATCTGTTTCACTTATCGCAATTGTTCGCATCGCACATTTGAAACGAGAGAGGGGACTCGATAAGCATGGATGACGAGATGAAAGAGCCCAATAGTGAGCAAACGCCCAGTGCATCTGATGAACAGAAGCCGAATATCGAAGGGAAGCAGGTTTCTGATGGTGCTGACGACACCACCTCCCCTGACGATCGATCATCAAATGAAGACGGTGCCACATGCAATAAGGAAGAGGACGATTTACTTCTAACGAGTGCCATTAACAAACTTGGTGGTAATAAACGAGCGGCTATCGCAACTGCTGCGATAGTTGCCGTCATCTTCTGCTTACCCATGCTGTTTCCTCAAATGTTTTGCACCCACAAACTTTGGACCAATGCAAACTGTACAAGCCCTCGCACCTGTAAAAGTTGCGGCAAAACCGAGGGGAAACCGCTCGGACATGAATGGGAAGAAGCAACATGCACGGTTCCGAAGACCTGTCAACGCTGCGGCAAAACCGAAGGGAAACCCCTTGGGCATCAACCAGGTTCTTGGACTACCGAAGTCGATTACGTTGACGCCACCTCGAAGGAAATTCGAGAATGCGGGAGATGCGGAGAGGTCGTTGACACCCGCAACGAAAAGGAAATTACTTCCTTTCTTGGCGACGGATCGTTTTCAATTTCACCTGAAGGCTTTATTGAACGACTTAACGAGGAATTCTCCGATATTCCCAATTGCAGCAGTATGAAGGCGAGTTACGAGTTAGACGATAGCGGCACGGGACTCGAGCTTCAGATAAAAAATGGCTCTACGCTTGCCGGTATTGGAGGTTTTTTCTCGGACTCGAGCAGTCAACTACTATTCAGCTATCTTGGATCAGAAAACTGCTTCAAAAACATAGTCATGTACTTCGAAAATTCAGATTATGCCGCGGCGACAGCATTAGCAACCATACAAGCAATTGATCCAACACTCTCATTTTCCGACGCTAAGGAGATTGGCGCTGCCTGCGTAGGTACGCCAACTGTCAAAAATGGAATTACGTACGCAATCTTAGCTTCAAATGGAGAATACTGGCTGAGCACCCGAATTGAATAATTTACTTTAATTGCTAAATGCAGACGCCTCTTACTCGCGGCATATTAAAGTTCAACCCCTGTTAGCATCGTCAATCGAAATATGCCCCGCCGAGCACTTTAGCTTGGCGGGGCATTTCGATACGTAGGCGGATTTTGATACCTAGAAGGCCCACATGCCCCCACTAGGCAGCCGGCTTCGCTGCTCAAATTGCTCGAACTGCAACTTGAGCAATCAGCGGCCAGCATCTCTTTTAGGCTGCGCTAGTTTCTTTGTATTCAAAGACTGGCTCTAAGATGTCTTCGATGCTGCAGTGCAGGACTTTCGCCATATCCCTTACGGTTGTTACCGATGCTTCGTTGATGTTTCTCTGGCGCTGTTCGTACATTTGGATTGAGCGGAGTGATACGCCCGATTCGTATGCCAGGTCTTGTTGGGTTTTCTTGAGCCTCTTTCTTGCTTGCGCCAGTTTAGTTTGACGAGGTGTTTTCTTCGCCATATCGCAAATAAGACGCGCCACACGTTCCTCTGAGGCTTCATGCCAGGGATAGTACAGACCGCGCAGCGCATCAAATGGAACGACATGCAGCAGATCTTCGAAAGACTCCCCTAAACGCCACTGCAGGTATGCCAGCATCCAGCCCGCCCAATATTCCGGCGTCTTCTCAAATCGATAGGTGCAGTCCGGTATAGGCCTGTTTTGATAGCCCGATCTTTCAGCGATAAGCGCGAACAGCTCAACGCCCGATTTTCCCGATACGACCCATGCGTTGCCGCGTTCGAACTCGCGAGCTACGCCGCTGAGGCAAAAGAGTTCAGCAACTTCCGATCCCTCTGCTCCATAATCATTAACGGCATAGTCAAAGCAGTCGCCTAGGTTGTTCATTGCGTCCTCGAGGTAATAGACGGGATATGTCCTACTCGGCCCACAATCCGTTAACTCTTGGATCATTTAAATCGACCCTCCCTGCCATCAAATCCCTAATGTCGACACCCTCGGTGTCAAATCCGTTTATCGTATCCAGATACTTACGTCGAGCATTCTGTTCTCGCTCAAATCGTTTGGGATAAAACTCAGCTCCCGAGGCCTGCTTCCAATCGCGGAACCTGATCGCCGAGAACGCGCGCTCACTCATAAGAGCGTATTGGATGCCCAAATCGCCCAAACGCATAATGAGTTGCAGTTGCCTGAGCGAGATCATGCCGTTAACGAACTGTCTTGCAAACGAAAAGTAGGAATCGTCGGCGCGATAGCCTCGAATAACGTCATAGGGAGAAATATCAATCAGGCAGTTATCCAGCAGATAACGAAGCCCCTCGCGTGCTACTGGCGTCGAGACATTAAACTCCCGGTTGTCGGCCAAAATCGCAAGCCAATTAAGAATTGAAAACTCCCCGGACTCCAAATCCAAGACCGCGAGACCATCCATATCGAGCTCATATCGATTCGCGATACCATCGGACTCGGTCCGGCATGCCCATTCCATCGCCATTTCCTCATGTGGCGTGCAATAAAACCCACGTCCATAGTCGTTGAACTGCTTACATCTATCCAGCGACGGATGCTCGACAACAACCTCCGACCCGTGCCAAAGCTCCATATCGACCTCCTAAAAAATATCACCCCAGTGATAGTTTACCAATAACTATCACTGGGGTGATATAGATGAGAGCTTTTGAGGGGATGCTGCCCGATTAGAGGCAGGCCTCGGCGATGCGGCGCTTGAGCTCGTCGATGCCGGTGCCGGTCTGGGAGCTTGTGATGATCACGTTCTCGGCCGGGACGTTGAGTTGCTTTTTGATGGCAGCTGCCTGGCGGGCCTGCTGGGTGCGGCTGAGCTTGTCGGCCTTGGTGAGGCAGACGATAAAGTTGAACTCGTTGCCCTGCAGGTAGTCGATCATGTCATGGTCGAGCTTACTGGGGTCATGGCGAATGTCCACTAGCGACACAACCAAGTTAAAGCTGCGCTCGGAGTCGAAGAAGTCGCCGATGAGCTCGGCCCAGCGGTCGCGCTCGGCCTTGGAACGACGGGCGAAACCGTAGCCCGGCAGGTCCACAAAATGCACGTCGTCGGCCTCGAAGAAATTGATGTTGCTCGTCTTGCCCGGCGTGCTCGAAACCTTCACCAGGTTCTTGCGGCCAAAGAGCTTGTTCATGATGGACGACTTGCCCACATTTGAGCGGCCAACGAAGCTCACCTCGGGACAGGTGGACTCGGGGATCTGCGAAACCTTGCCGTAGCTGGCGACGAACTTGGCAAGCTGGTAGTTAATGGAATCGGCCATGGACACTCCTTGGTCGTAGGATCTTGCAAAAAACGCGCTATTGCGCAGCGGCAATGCGTCGAACGATATCGAGCGTGATATCGCTTGCGGCACGCGCATACTCGAACAAATCGAACTCGCGGTCGCAAATCGCATCATACGCCTCGTCACAATTATCGCTGATAGCACGCAGCACCAGGCAATCGACACCATTTTTGGTTGCGACATGGGCAATTGCCGCGCCCTCCATGCCGACACAATCGGCATGCGTCGCCTCGATGGCATCATTGCGCATAGCGGCGCCCGTCACAAAGCGGTTACCCGTGGCAATCGTGCCGACCAGGAACTGCTTTGCACCCTCGTTCGAAGCGGTCTCATTTGTCGAAGCATCAACAAACCCACGCTCAGCAAGCACATCGGCGGCAATATCGACCAGCGCAGGCGTCGAGACAAACTCCTCGAGCCCCGGTGCAGACTCGGCGATAAGCGTGGTATCGGTATCTAGATAGCGCAGGCATTTGCCAATGACGACATCGTCGATATGGAGCTTGGGATTCAGGCCACCTGCGATACCAGAAAACACAACTGCCTGTGGAGCATACTTGCTAATGAGGTGCTGTGTTGCGGCGGCAGCGTTTACCGTGCCCATACCCGCCGTCGTGGCGACAATCGACAGGCCGTCGAGCCCGCCGGTCACAACGTTCAAGCCCGCCTCCTGTACCATGCAAACGTTGCTCAACTCTTCCTTAATCTGCATGATCTCTTTTTCGAGCGCACCGATAATCGCGATGGTAGCCATGCCATTCCCCAAACCTATACGAAATTCTCAACCACGGTATGGTACCAGCATTTTGTTTGACCTCGTCAAACGAACACGTTAGGCCAGCGCAGCTCGGGTATCAAAGAATGTCTTAGCAATCGCAGCCACCAGCTCGCTCGAGCGATCGCTCCATGGCATCGATGTCATGATACTCATAATGTAGGTGTCGCCATCGACATCGATGAGGCACGCATCGCATGTCGAATAGCAACCATCCTCGCTAATCCAGCCTGCCTTGTTGCGTACCAAGGCTTGGTCGTCCGCAATGCCATCGCGCACTCATTTATGTCTGTCCCCAATGAGTGCCCTTGGGGAGCGAAAATGGCTCGCTAGCCGATGGCGTTTTTGAGTTCCGCACGGCGCTTTTTCATGCCGGCCATGACGGCGTTGCGCAGCTCGGGCATGCGCGCGGTATCCATCTGGGGCACGCCCTCGAGCTTATAGGGAATACCCAGCTGCTCGTACTTGACGACACCCATCGTGTGATACGGCAGCATTTCCAGGCCCACCACGTTGTGCCATGGAGCGATCAGGCGACCGAGCTTCTCGCATTCCTCCGCCGTATCGGTGATACCCGGCACCACCACGTGGCGAATAACAACCTTAATCTTGCGACGGGCAAGCTCATCGCCAAACGCCAGGATGCGCGCAGGATCGCAACCGGTCAGCTTTTTATGCTCAACGGGATCGGCATGCTTGATGTCGAGCAGCACCATGTCGGTCTCGTTGAGAACAGTATCGAACTTCTCGGGATGGTTGGGGTCAAACGCATAGCCGCAGCTGTCGAGGCAGGTATGCACGCGGCCATCGGGGTTGTTGTGCATTGCACGGAACAGGTCGGCTAAAAACGCGGGCTGCAAGAGCGGCTCGCCGCCGGACACCGTAATACCGCCGCTGCGGTAAAACTCATGGTTGCTCTGGAACTCGTCCATCAGGTGCTCGACGGTCACCATGGTGCCGCCGCTAACCGACCAGGTATCGGGGTTGTGGCAATACGCACAGCGCATGGGGCAGCCCTGAACAAACACCACAAAGCGGATGCCGGGTCCATCGACCGTTCCCATCGTCTCAATCGAATGTACGCGGCCCAGGGCAAACGCAGAGTCCTCGGGACGAGCGTCCACACCCTCGAGCGTCATCTCAGCCATTCCCGCTACCTTGCCTCTCATTGGTTTTAGCTACATAAATGCCAGAATCATTCTAGCCCATACGCATGATGGCGAAACGGTTTAGCGGTCAATTGGGTTGTCCTATTTGGTCCTACGCAAGAGCGGCGGGAAGGTTATCGCACCCCGCCCGCCGCTGAGGCAATAGAAATCGATAGACGCCAGAGCTTACGCCTTAAGCGTGAGCACCGCACCGAAGGCGGTCGGGCCGCAATGGCTCGAGATGACACCGCCGACCTGAGTCCAGGTAACGTCCTTAAAGCCCAGGTCGTGCGCATAGACTTCCATGTCGTCGCGCAGCTCCTGGGAAAGGCCCACCGAATACGCCAGGCCAATATGCGAGTAGTCAATCTCGCCCTTCGCAACCATGTGGTCAATAAAGGCGCGGGCGCACTTGAGCATAGAGCCGCGGAACTTCTTGGTTGCCACGAACTTGCCGCCCGTTACCTCAATGCAGGGCTTAATCTTGAGCAGATGGGCACCGAGGAATGCCACGTTGGATAGACGACCGCCCGCCTTAAGGAAGGCTAGGTCGGTAGGAACAAAGCCCAGCAGCACACGGTCCATGACGGAATTCGTAAATGCAAAGATTTCGTCGACGGTGGCATCGGGGTGAGCCTCGATGTATTTGGCGGTCTCGACGGCAACAAGCGACTGGCCCACCGAGACAAAACGCGTGTCCATGGAGTAGACGTAGTCGCGACCCTTGGCGGCAATCTTAGAAGACTGGTGTGAGCAGGTCGTGGCCTCGGAATACGCAAGGTGCAGAATAGTCGCATCGGGCTGCTCGGCATGGATGCGATCGTACACGTGCGCAAAATCTGCCGGCGCGCAGCCGCTGGTCTTGGGCATCACGCCAAACTCGTTGCAGCGCGAATAAATCTCGAGCGGATCGATCGAGCCGTCCTCGACGGTCTCGTCACCAATCGTGACATGCATAGGTACGCGCACGATACCGTAGCGTTCGCAGAGCTCCGGCGTCACATCCGAACCAGACTCAACCACGATTACGTACTTGCCCATTATCATCACGACCCATCTCAACATTGGCTTTTCAACACATGGCACGCGCCGCCGCACTGTTGCACAACGGCGGCAGAGCGCCAAAGAGACGCCGCCCCTTGCACACAACAAAGGACAGCGTCTCCCTGGAAAAACTCCGTGCTAATCTGAGATTCTACACGGTTTATTACTAAGTGTTACTTACTCCGCAAACGGTCGCTATACGCGATAAACGGTAGTTCGCTGCGGCAACTGCGACACATTCCGCCCAGCAAGTCCAATCGTGCTCCACACACGGTTAATGCGCGAGGCGGTAGAAATTCATCGATGCCGCGCCCTCGGCGTGCAGCTCCATCGCCGGAACCGCCGGCGAATAGGTACGGCTCGTAAGTGCCGCCTCGCCGCCATTTGCAAAAATCTCGACCATCGTAGTGTCCGAAAGCACGCGCAGGTCGCGAAGGTCGCGAAGCTCGCTGAGCTCAATCGACCTCTGGTCGCGCCCATAGCCTTCGTCACCCATGTCGAGGGTAAGCATCCCGTCTGCATAGCGCACAAAGACACCCTTGCGGATTTCGAGCTCGACCATCTTGGCGCCCTCGCAGGAAACCACAAGATCAAACAGGCGGCCCGGCTCCTCAACGGTTTCACCGCCTATCGCGCGAACGCAGTCACCGCGCATCCTCTCAATCTCGTGCGCCGGCCGCTGGCAGAGCTTACCATCGCGTATGCTCAGCTCTCGCGGCACCGTCAACGCGCACTGCCACCCGCGCGCCACCGTCGGGTTTTCTGCCGTCGCGTCGGGGCAACCCGACCATCCGATCATCAAACGCCGGCCTGCAGTATCCTCAAAGGACTGCGGAGCATAGAAATCAAAACCGGCATCGACCATCGGGGGCATGCCCTGCCCGACGATTTTAAAGCTCGGCGCCTCCCAATCGGCCTCGATGGAGAACCACACGCACTGATGCGGATTGCGGTAATGCCAACCATCGGCAGGCACACCCTGCGGACAGCAAACGAGAATAAGCTCGCCATCGAGCTCAAACAGATCGGGGCACTCCCACATAAAGCCAAACTTCTCGTCCAACTCAATGCGCGTCGCATAGCTCCAGTCCTCAAGATTGCGCGAGGTATAGACAAGCACGCACCCGCGATCGTCTTTCGTACGAGCGCCGAGAACCATGTAGTAGATACCGTCGTGTTCAAGGATCTTGGGGTCGCGCACGTGCGTACCGATATCGTCGGGGTAATCGACCGGCCCAACAGCTATGCGCTTCTCGCCCAATTCGTCGGGATTCTCGGCAACCATATGAATCTGGTTTTGCTCACGGCCCGTCAACACGTAGTCGTAATCATCGCGGTCAAAATGCTTAACGTTGCCGGTATAGAAGTAGTGAATCTTGCCATCACGTACAAAGGCAGAACCAGAATACGCTCCACTCGAATCCAAATCGGAATCGGGGAACAACACGGGGCCGCGATTCTCGTACGTCACAAAATCCTTTGTCGTCAGATGGTTCCAAAGCACTGGACCGCCATGCGCAGCATCGAACGGATCGTATTGATGATAGATGTGATACGTATCACCAATCTGAACCAAACCGTTGGGGTCGTTGAGCCAGCCAAGCTCAGGCTCCACATGGAACAAAAGCCTATCGGGGTCGGACGCGATGCGAGCCGCCGTCTCATCCTGTCCAGCTCGCCACTGCTCATAGTCCGCACGCATCACCTTGTTTTTTTGATTAAACATCGCCATTGACCTTCTCGTCTATGGGAAAGGACGCTCGACTCACACGAGCCGAACGCCCTTCCTCAAATGGACTTATCCTCAGATTACGCTGAACGGCTCAACTAGAAGCTGACATCGAAGCCAGCGCCAGCGCCCTCTTCATCAGTAGTCGGCACGCCCTTTGCCTTGTTGTAGGCAAAGATCAAGACGATCGGCACGATAAAGGCGATGAGATTGCCAGCCACATACCACATGAGCGTCTCGGGCGTGACGATGAGCAGGCCAAGCACGCCGGTCAGACCCTGACCGATGGCGCGCACCTCAAAGAGCTTCACGAAGGCACCGCCGCAGCCTGCACCGATGCAAGCGCAGATGAACGGGATGATCGAGTAGCGCATGTTTGCAGCGAAGATAGCGGGCTCGGAGATTCCGACCAGCGTCGGGATAAAGGACGACATGCAGATGTTGCGCTCTTTGGAATGCTTCTTATGAATGAGGTACATGCCGATGGCGCCGCCGCCCTGGGCGATAATGGAAACCGACCAGATGGCCTGGATGTAGTTGAAGCCAGTCGTGGCGACGAGGTTTGCCTCGATACCCTGGATGAACTGATGCGTACCGGTAACGACAAGCGGCTGCAGGAACGCGGCGAAGACAAAGGCACCAAAGACGCCCATCCTGTTGTACAGGATATCGATTACGCCGCCGAGGACGTCGCCGATCAGGTTGCCGAGCGGGCCGAACACGGTGAACAGGGCGACGTTAGCAAGAATCAGGGTAACGGTCGGGACAAAGACGAACGAAACGACCTCGGGGATGTACTTCTGGGCAATCTTTTCGACCTTGGCCATAAACCAGGCAGTCAGGATTGCAGGGAACACGCCGCCCTGGAAAGCAACCATGGGAATGGATAGCGGACCAAAGTTCCAGTACTCAGCACCCGTCGGGTCCATAACGAACGTGTTGCGGTTCATAAGGCTCGGGTGAACCATGACGATACCGACGAGGATGCCCAGGATCGGGTTACCGCCAAAACGCTTGACCGCGCTGTACATAACCAGGACAGGCAGGTAGTCGAACGTGGTGGCGATAATGGCAAAGAAGCTTGCGAGGTTCTTGAGGAACTCGCTGTGATCGGCGAGGCTGCCTTCCATGCCAAAGAGGCCGTTGGCAACGATCAGCGACTTAAGGCCGATGATGATTGCAGCGCCGACGAAGGCAGGAATGATGGGGATAAAGATATCCGAGAATACCTTGAGGACCGAGAAGAACTTGCCCTTCTTGTCCGCCTCGGCGCCCTTGACCTCGGAAGCACTGATCTCCTTAACGCCCGTCAGAGCCATAAACTCATCGTAAACCTTGTTGACGGTACCGGTACCGAAGATGATCATGAGCTGGCCGCTGTTGTACAGCACGCCCTTGACGCCATCGATGTTCTCGAGCTCGGCCTTGTTGTATTTGCTCGTATCCTTGAGCACCAGACGCAGACGGGTCACGCAATGCGTGGCGCCCTCGATGTTCTCCAGTCCGCCGACGTTGTCGACGACTTGCTGGGACACTGCCTTGTAGTCCATGTTCCTCTCCATTCCTTTTCTAAATCATAAAACGGTTCGTTGCCGCTACAGAGACGCGATCGTTGCGTTTGCGCACTTGAGCGCACCGTCGGTGACGGTAAGCGCCACACCCTGGCCCTGCTTGTTGCAGAAGCGAGCGTTGAGCGCAACATCATCGACAAAGATGGTCGCGATGTCGTCGTCGACGACCAGACGCACATGGTGAGTGCCCTCGCCCTTAAAGAACAACGGACGCTCGAGGCCCATGTTGTTGACCTGGAACCACGGATACTGGGGGGCCGCCGTAAACTCGAGTTTGCCCTCACGCAGGTTGGCGCGGAACTCATAGGCAAGACCGGACTCGGCGTCCTCGGCAAGCTTCACCGAGAAGCCGGCAGCGTCACCGGCGAGCTCGATGTCGGCGTCGAGCATATAGGTAGAACCGGCATCCGCGGCGAGCACCTGCTCGACCTTGCCCGACTCGCACGAAAGCTCAAAGGCCTCGACTGCCTTAGCCTCGCCAAAGGCGCCAAGCATGCTGTCGGGAAGCTTGGTGCCGAGCGTTCCGTCGGCACGCTGAACGATCTCGAGAGGCATAAAAGTGCCACCCCACAGGTAAGAGCTGGGGTCGCCGCCCTCGTCGCGCGTAGGAACCCAACCAAAGAGAACGCGGCGCTCGCCGTCAAATGCGGTACGTGCAGCATAGTACGCGCGGCCATCGAAGGAATCGTCCGCAGGAGTGATCCAAGGACCGTTGATAGAGCGAGACATGCGGTAACGGGTCTTGTTGCCATCACTGTACTCAGAGAACACCAGATACCACCAGTCGCCCATCTTAAAGAGATCAGGCATCTCGAACATGGTGTACAGGCCCGGATTCCACCAGTCGCCCTGGAACTCCCAGGCATCCAGGTCCTTGGAGGTGAACTTGACCAGACGACCGGTCATCAGACGCTTGTCCTCGCCCACACGCGTGCCGAGGATGAGCATGTACTCTTCGTTCTCCTCATCCCAAAGAACAAAGGGATCGCGCCAGTTGCGGTCATCGTAACCCTCCTGGGGCGGAAGCAGCGTCTCGGCGATGTTCTTCTCCCACTTGACGGCGTCGTCACTCGTTGCGTGAAGAAGAACCTGCTTCATCAAGCGCGCGCGGACCTTATCGCGATTGCAACCAGTGTAGAGCGCATGGTACTTGTCGCCCACCTTAAACACTGTGCCGGCATAAACATACTGGTCGACTTCCTCGTCGCCGCCACGCTCAAGGCTCTCGCCAAAGTCCTTGTAGTTGACGAAATCCTTGGTCGTCGCGAGTGCCCAGCCAAACGGCTCTCCGAAAGGTCCGGGGTTACGCGTGTCACGCTGATGATAGAGATAGAACGTGCCGTCCTCGCCGTACGGCATGATGTCGCCTACCCAAATTCCCTCAGGCTGGTAATACACCTTGTGCATCCGAGACTTCCTTTCCCACAAGATACTAACTCGGTACAACTGCAAGATATGTCAATCGTTTTCATATGTCAAACGTTTTCACATCAATACGTCTTTTCGCAGTTCCAGTCGTCGGCAAACGGTTGACATATGCCGGCGAACGGTCATCAGAGGCGTTTGAGGAATTCTTTTGGCACGGGATGAACTACGCGGTTTTGCCCTCAATGAGTTCAACGGGGAGCTTGATATTCGATTCAGGATTATCGCCGTTAACAAGAGCGATGATGGATTGCGCCGCGAGCTCTCCGATGCGATCGATATCTTGGCGTACGGTTGTTAAGTCAGGCATAAACGTCATAGTGCGGCGGGCACCATCCGCGCCCACGACCTTAATATCGTCCGGAGCGCTCAAGCCGCGCTGCTTCATAATGTTGAGACAGATGGCCGCCATCGTGTCGTCTCCCGCAAAGATGCCGTCAATATCGGGGTTCTCATCGAGGATCTTCGCAACGACCGCGCTCTTTTCGTCGTCGGGCTTAACGAACTCGACCTCACGGACAAGCGCGGGCAAACCGGCCTGCTCAACAACATCGAGGTAGGCATCGGTACGCTTATTGGCAGGCATGCGCATGCGGCTATTGCTGCGCAGGCACAGGATGCGTGAACACCCGTCATCGATCAGGCGACGCGTGGCAAGTTCGCCGATGCTATAGCTGTCGCTCGCAATCTGAACAGAGGCCTCGCCAAGGTCGCAGTCGATACCAACCAGGCTCAAGCCCATCTCGGCATATGCCTCAGCACCGATATTGAGGGAGTTGACGATGACGCCGTCGACCATATTGCGGCGGAGCATGTCAATATAGGAACGCTCAAGATCGGGTCGATTGGCGCTGTTGCACAGCAACATCTTAAAGCCGTTTTCCGCCAACGTGCGCTCGACCGCCTGCACAACCTGAGCATGGAACGGGCTGCTCACAAAGGGAACGATCATGCCGATAAGGTTCAGGCGACCGTTGAGCATGGCACGGGCGATATCGTTGGGCGTATAGTTGATGCGCTCCATCGCGGCATGGACCTTATCGCGGGTTTCTTGGCTAATATAGCCGCGATTATTAAGCACGCGAGATACCGTAGTGGGCGAAACCCCCGCCACCGCTGCAACTTCCTTGATGCCAGGCTTAGCAGAATCCTTAGAACGAGCGCCCTCGCGAGCCATAGCACCCTCCCCCATCAACATGTCATACGTTTACATACGAACAAAGCATACCCCAACAACAGCGGGAAGACGGTAACAGTACAAGTAAGTAAACGACTCATCCAAATAATTAGGAGAGTTTCGCCTAAAGGGTGACTACACAGGACCCCGCCGGGGCTGCTTGGGCTATCTCCCAAAATATTCCGCAGGACGCAAGAAGCCCTCGCCGCACGAAGTGCGCAGCGAGGGTTTCTTGCATGTCCGAGGACGTTTTGGGAGGTAACCCAAACAGCCCCGGCGATCCTGCGGGAGTTAAACCCCTTTAGAACTTGTCGTGGAAGGTACGCGCAATGACCTCGTCCTGCTGCTCCTTGGTGAGCGTGTGGAAGTTCACGGCATAGCCGGAAACGCGGATGGTCAGCTGCGGGTACTTCTCGGGGTGAGCCTGAGCGTCGAGCAGCGTCTCACGGTTGAAGACGTTGATGTTCAGGTGGTGGCCACCCTTCTCGGCGTAAGCGTCGAGCATGTGGACCAGGTTATCGGCCTGAGTCTCGGAAACTTCAGAAACCTTCATAATGTGTCTCCTTCGATCGATAGGCGCCGGCCGAAACCGGCGCACTAATCAGTAATCGTTATTGTTAGTATAGCACTAACAATAGTTACTCGCCCAGCTGATCAAGGTCGATATCGCCAAAGAACACCTGGTCCTCCTTGCCGAGCGCACTCGGGATGATGGAGAAGGTGTTGGAGATGCCGTCCTGAGCATCGCGGAACGGGAGCTTGGAAACCGAAGACAGCGAAGCGATGGCGCCGTGGCTATCGCGCTTGTGCATGGGGTTAGCACCCGGGGCGAACGGCTGGCCAGCCTTGCGGCCGTCGGGCGTGGAGCCGGTCTTCTTACCGTACACGACGTTGGAGGTAATGGTCAGAACCGAGGTCGTGGGCACGGAGTTGCGGTAGGTGTCGTTCATGCGGATGTACTCCATGAACTGGTGCACAACGTCGTGAGCGATCTGGTCGACGCGGTCGTCGTCGTTACCGTACTTGGGGAACTCGCCCTCGGTCTCGAAGTCGACGATGATGCCGTTCTCGTCACGGACGGGGTGGACCTTGGCGTACTTGATGGCGGACAGGGAGTCAGCCACGACGGAAAGGCCAGCGATGCCCGTAGCGAACCAGCGGTGCACGTGCTTGTCGTGCAGAGCCATCTGGATGCGCTCGTAGCAATACTTGTCGTGCATGTAGTGAATGATGTTCAGCGAGTTGACGTACACGCCAGCGAGCCACTTCATCATGTCGTTGTACTTGGCCACAACGTCGTCGTAATCGAGCGTATCGCCCTCGACGGCGCGATACTTGGGGCCGACCTGCTTCTTGGAGACCTCGTCAACACCGCCGTTGAGTGCATACAGCAGGCACTTGGCCAGGTTGGCGCGAGCGCCGAAGAACTGCATCTCCTTGCCGATGCGCATGGAGGACACGCAGCAGGCGATGCCGTAGTCGTCGCCGTGGTAAACGCGCATGAGGTCGTCGTTCTCGTACTGGATCGAGGAGCTGGCGACAGAAGTCTTGGCGCAGAACTTCTTAAAGTTCTCGGGCAGACGGGTCGACCACAGAACGGTCATGTTGGGCTCGGGGCTGGTACCCATGTTCTCGAGCGTGTGCAGGTAGCGGTAGCTCATCTTGGTAACGAGCGTACGGCCGTCAACACCCATGCCGCCGATGGACTCGGTGACCCACTGCGGGTCGCCGGTGAACAGGGCCTGGTACTCGGGAGTACGGGCGAACTTGACCATGCGGAGCTTCATGATGAAGTGATCCACGAACTCCTGGATCTGCTCCTCGGTGAAGGTACCGTTGGCAAGGTCGCGCTCAGCATAGATGTCGATGAACGTAGAGGTACGGCCGATGGACATAGCGGCGCCGTTCTGCTCCTTGACGGCAGCAAGGTAGGCGAAGTACATCCACTGGATGGCCTCCTGCGTGTTGGTAGCAGGGTTGGAAATGTCGAAACCATAGGTCTCGGCCATCATCTTGAGCTCGCCGAGGGCGCGGATCTGCTCCTGCAGCTCCTCACGATCGCGGATGTTGTCGGCGGTCATGACCGTCGGGGTGGAAGCCTTCTGGGCCTCCTTGTCCTTAATCAGGTAGTCGACACCGTACAGGGCGACACGACGGTAGTCGCCGATGATGCGGCCGCGGCCATAGCCATCGGGCAGACCGGTGATGATGTGAGCCGAGCGGCAAGCACGCATCTCGGGGGTGTAAACATCGAAGACGCCGGCGTTGTGGGTCTTGCGCTCGAAGGTGTAGCGCTCGACAACGTTCTCGTCGACCTTGTAGCCGTGCTGGCTGGCAGCCTGGCAAGCGATGCGGATACCACCGTTGACGTGCAGAGCGCGCTTGAGCGGCTTGTCGGTCTGGAGGCCGACGATGGTCTCCTTCTCGCGGTGGGCGTTATCGATGTAGCCAGCGGGGTGGCTCACGATACCCGTGACGGTCTTGGTGTCCATATCGAGGACACCACCCTGCTCGCGCTCCTTAAGCAGCAGGTCGAGAACCTCGCCCCACAGCTCCTTGGTACGCTCGGTCGGACCGACGAGGAACGACTCGTCGCCCTCGTAAGGGGTGTAGTTCTTCTGGATGAAGTCTCGGACGTCAACCTCTCCCGTCCAAATGCCTTCCTTGAAGCCTTCCCATGCCTCCTGCATTGTGTAACCACGCTCCTAGTTACGTGTAATGCGGCGCTCTCTCACACCGCTGCTTATTGAATTCTTGAATTTTCGGCTTGCACTACCGGCTTCTTCCGTTCTTCACCACATGTTGGTGCAGGGAAAAACGTTTGTCCACCTTGGAACTGCAACCCAAAACCCAAGATTTCACCCGTTTGAGAAGGATAACATAGCGACCCTCTCCATCTGGGCTGTTATATGTTTCTTTTTTTATATCATAATGGCGTTTTTTACAAACCCGCAGGAAATGCGAGCGTGAACAACTACCGTTCACCGATTTGTTTAGTTTTTTCCTTGCCATTGTACGACGTTCACTCTAGCTGTTATGCCAGCTTTAGCAGGGTAAAGTGCCTCTGAGTGGGCTTTAGGACGTGCTCAGAGATCTACCCCTAACTTTGCTGATACCGACGGTGTACGGAGGTCGCCTAAAGGTTGTTTTCTAGGCATGTCCCAAAATCTACCGTATAGGGTGCGCGTGCGGGGGTATCATCTTTCACCGAAAATAGTTTCTAGTGTTAGGGGTTTTCGGTGGAAGATACCGATTTCCGTGAACTTGGGCGTCAGCTCCTTACCGAGTTCGGCAGCATGCATCAGCGCATTTCGCGCTTTGCGGACAAAGCCCTCGGCGGCGAGATGGCCGTCATGCGCGCCCTCATGCTCGCTGGCGGTTCGCTCACGCCGAGCGAACTCGCCGATCGCGCCTGGGTCTCGAGCGCCCGCATCGCCAATATCCTACGCGCTCTCGAAGCCAAGGGCTGGGTCGAGCGCGAGCACTCAAAGACCGACCGTCGTCGCGTACACGTCACGGTGACCGACAAGGGATTCCAGGATCTCGAAATCAAACGACGGGAATTCGAGGAGCGCACCGCGGCCTTCCTCGAGCAGCTCGGCGAAACAGATACCCAAGAGATGGTGCGCCTTCTAAGACGTGCCAACGAAATTATCGACCGCAATCAAGAAAGGAGAGATGCCGAGTGAGGATTCTCAAGCTCTTTAAAAAGCACGTCCTGGCACTGTTCACAGCTATCGTACTTATCGTAATCAGCTGCAACGCCGATCTGGCGCTGCCTACCTATATGAGCGACATCGTCGACGTGGGCGTGCAGCAAGGCGGCATCGCCTCGCCCGTGCCCGACACCATTCGCGCCGAATCGCTCGACGACCTCGAACTCTTCATGAGCGCCAAGGACGCCAAGGCTGTGGAGGCCGTGTTTAGCAAGGCTGACAAAAACGGCATTCGAACGTACAAGGGCACCGAGGAAGAGCGTGCCGATGGAGGCAAAATTACCGACATTATGAGCCTGCCCGAGACCGTCGTCCTTTCGCTCAACCAGGGCATCGACGCCGACTCCATGGGAGACATGACCGGCACGTCCAGCGAGAAAGACAGCGACGCCGCTCAGGCCATGCCCACGCCCGAGCAAATGGCAGCGATGACGCCCGAGCAGCTCGCCGAGATGCAGCAGAAGGCCGCAGCGGCGCAGAATATGCAAAAGCAGATCGACGCCGACGGTGGCAAAATCACCATGAAGAGCCTGCGTCTAGGCGTTGAAGGCGGCCTAATCGACCAGGGCAAGCTCGTCGAGGGCGCCAACGATATGGCGGACAAAATGGGCTCCATGTCGGGCTCCATCGTGACCCAACGCGCCGTGAGCTATGTGCAAGACGAGTACAAGGCGCAGGGCATCGACCCCGCCGACGTGCAGAACGCCTACCTGGGCCGCATGGCGACCACGATGTTTGGTCTGTGTCTGGTGTCGCTGGTCGCCACCATCCTGACCGGTGCCGTGGCTTCGCGCACCGCCTGCTCCATCGCTCGCGACCTGCGCCGCGAGACCTTCAACAAGGTTATGCACTTCTCGCCGGCCGAGGTGGGCAAGTTTAGCCAGGCCTCGCTCATCACCCGCTGCACCAACGACATTCAGCAGATTCAGATGGCCGCAACCCTGTTTATCCGCATGTGTCTGATGGCGCCCGTCATGGGCATCGTCGCCGTCATGCGCGTCCTGGCCAACCACACCGGCCTGGAGTGGACCATCGCCGTGGCCATCATCGCGGTCTCGGCCGTCGTCGGCGTGCTTATGGGCCTCACTATGCCCAAATTCAAAAAGATGCAGAGCTTTGTGGACCGCGTGAACCTTACCGCCCGCGAGCTGCTCGACGGCCTTATGCCTATCCGCTCGTTCAACCGCGAGGAGCATGAGCTCGAGCGTTTTGACAAGGCTTCGCTCGACCTGATGACCACGCAGCTCTACACCAACCGCGCCATGAGCTTTATGATGCCGCTCATGATGCTGGTCATGAATTGCATCACCGTGCTTATCGTCTGGTTTGGCGCGCAGGGCGTGTCCGACGGCGTGATGCAGGTCGGCAACATGATGGCGTTCATCTCCTACACCATGCAGATCGTCATGGCGTTTATGATCCTCACCATGGTTTCGGTCATTCTGCCCCGTGCCGAGGTCGCAGCCGAGCGCGTGGAAGAGGTCATCACTTGCCCCACGAGCATCAACGACCCCGTCTCGCCCAAACTGCCTGCCGCCAGCGCGCCGCGCGGTGAGCTCACCTTCCGCGACGTAAGCTTCCAGTATCCCGATGCCCGCGCCGACGTCATCAGCGGCGTGAACTTCACCACGCATGCCGGTCAGATGCTCGGCATCATTGGCTCCACGGGCTCGGGCAAATCTACGCTCGTGCAACTGATTCCGCGCTTATACGACGTCACGGGCGGCAGCATTTCGCTCGACGGCATCGACGTGCGCGACATGACCCTTTCCGAGCTGCGCGGCCGCATTGGATACATCCCGCAGCAGGGGCGTCTGTTCTCGGGCACCGTCGAGAGCAACCTCAAGTTTGCCGGCGACATGGTGAGCGACGAGGACATGCACCGGGCGGCACGCATCGCACAGGCCGAGGACTTTATCGCCGAGCGCGAGGGCGGCTACAACTCCCCCATCAGCCAGGGCGGTTCCAATGTCTCGGGCGGTCAGCGCCAGCGTCTGGCCATCGCCCGCGCCTTGGCAAAAAAGCCCGAGGTTGTGGTGTTCGATGACTCGTTTAGCGCCCTCGACTACAAGACCGACGCGCGCCTGCGCGAAGAGCTGGCCAAAAACGTTACCGACGCCGCACTCGTGGTCGTGGCCCAGCGCATCGCGACCATCATGCACGCCGATCAAATCATCGTGCTCGACGACGGCCACGTGGTGGGCACCGGCACGCACGAGGAGCTGCTGCGCAGCTGCCCGGCGTACCTGGAGATCGCACAGTCGCAGCTTTCCGCCGAGGAGCTGGGGCTTACCCAAGAAGAAATTGCAGCCGTCATGGAAGGAGGCGAGCGCTAATGGCAGACGAGACCAAGACTCAGATTCCCAAGCCCACCCGCCAGCGCGGTCCCATGGGCCGCATGGGCGGCATGCGTCGCGGCGAAAAGGCCAAGGACTTTAAGGGCACCATGAGGCAGCTGCTCGGCTATATCGGTCAGCATAAGATTGCCGTGTTTACCGCCGTCGCCTTTGCCGTGTGCTCGGTCATCTTTAACATTGTGGGGCCCAAGGTGCTCGGCCAGGTTACCACCAAACTGTTCGAGGGCCTGGTTGCCAAGGTAAACGGCACCGGCGACGTTGACTTTGCCTGGATTGCCAAGACGCTCGGCTTTTTGCTCTGCCTGTATCTGGCAAGCTCTGTCTGCAGCCTCATCCAAGGCTGGCTCATGACCGGCGTCACGCAAAAGATTTGTTACCGTATGCGCAAGGAGATCGCCGCCAAGATTGCCGTCGTGCCGATGAGCTACTTCAACGGCCACAGCAAGGGCGACGTGCTCAGCCGCATCACCAACGACGTCGATACGCTGGGCCAGTCGCTCAACCAGAGCGTGACGCAGCTCATCACCTCGGTGACGCAGATTATCGGCGTGCTCGTCATGATGCTTTCGATCAGTCTGCCACTTACCGGCGTCACCGTGCTCACGCTGCCGGCCGCCGCGATTATCCTGACCGTAATGATTCACTTCTCGCAGCCGTACTTCCGCGAGCAACAGCAGGTCCTGGGCACCGTCAACGGCATTATCGAGGAGGACTTTGCCGGCCAGAACGTCATTCAGGTGTTCGACCGCGCCGAGGCCTCGATCGAGGAGTTCGACCGTCAAAACGACCGTCTCTTTATTAGCGGCTGGCGTTCGCAGTTCCTGTCGGGCCTGATGATGCCGCTTATGAGCCTGGTGGGCAACATGGGCTACGTGGGCGTCGTCGTGGTGGGCGCGCAGCTCGCGCTGACCGGCAATGCCACGCCCGGCGACATCCAGAGCTTTATCCAGTACGTTCGCAACTTTACGCAACCCGTACAGCAGCTGGGCAACGTGAGCAACACGATGCAGTCGATGGCCGCCGCCACCGAGCGCGTCTTTGAGTTCCTGGCCGCGCCCGAGGAGGAGCAGAAAGCCGACGCGCAGATTCCCGAGAAGCGCCCCGGCCATGTGGAGTTTGATCACGTCAAGTTTGGCTACACACCCGACAAGACCATCATCCACGACTTTAGCTGCGAGGCGCAACCCGGCCAGACCATCGCCATCGTCGGCCCCACCGGCGCCGGCAAGACCACGCTCATCAAGCTGCTGCAGCGCTTCTATGACGTGGACGACGGTTCGCTGCGTGTCGAGGGTATTGACGTGCGCGACTGGGACCGCGCGGCGCTGCGCGGCGAGTTTGCCATGGTGCTGCAGGACACCTGGCTGTTTAACGGAACCATTCGCGAGAACATCCGCTATGGACGTCCCGATGCGAGCGATGCTGAGGTCGAGGCCGCCGCACGCGCCGCGCGCTGCGACCACTTTATCCATACGCTCGCCGGCGGCTACGACTTTATGATCAACGAGGAAGGCACCAACCTGTCGCAAGGCCAGCGCCAGCTCGTGACCATTGCTCGTGCCATTTTGGCCGACCGCCCGGCGCTGATTTTGGACGAGGCAACTTCCAACGTCGATACCCGTACCGAGGAGCTTATTCAGCGCGCCATGGATGCGCTGATGCAGGGCCGCACGAGCTTTGTTATCGCGCATCGCCTGTCCACGATCCGCAACGCCGACGTGATCTTGGTAATTCGCGACGGCGACATCGTCGAAAAGGGCACGCACGACGAGCTGCTCGCCCAGGGCGGCTTCTACGCCGACCTGTACAACTCGCAGTTCGACGAAGCGGCGTAAATTCTGCCGCAGGGAACGAATAACGCCCTAGAACGGGGACGCAGGACAATCTGCGTCCCCGTTTTTGTTTTGCAGCCCTCGAACCGCCTCCCCTGGGACCTGATTGACGCCCTCCCTCAAGGCCCCGTGGACAAAAAATGGCAAATATGAGTACTGTTACTTTTTTAGTAACATCCAAAACGACCCAAAACACCGCTCTTGTAGCTTGTATGCACCTCCACATTGCTCAATCAGCTCTGTATCAGGCTTATATGTACTAGCGTTAATGAACATATTTACTTTATGTCCATTATTTTGTGGGAGCAATATGGCACTACAGCAGCAACAGTACTCATATTTGGCATTTTTTGCCCACAGGGCTTGGAGAACGCCCAACAATCTGGCAATACCAGCAAGCAAACCGCGTCCGCTGGCGCAAGGAGTTTCCCCAAGTGCCAGCACATAAGGAACGTCCCCAACTGCCAGGTTTGAAAGGTAGTCATTGGGTGTTCCTATAGTTTTGTCAACCTTCGACGCTACTCCCGGTAGGGCACCCGGTCGCGCATCACGGCGTATATCGCCCTGAGCCGCTTCCTCGCGACGGCCTTGAGCGCCCGCCCGTGCCCCATGCCCCGCGCCCTGCAGGCCCGGTAGTACTCGCCGTAGCGCCCCGACGACCTCACCAGGCTGTTGCACGAGAAGATCAGAAGAGACTTGAGCCTCGCGTCGCCCCGCCTGGACGCCCTGACCGACCTCACCGACGTGCCGGAGCTCCTCACCCTCGGGGCTATGCCGCAGTACGAGGCCAGGTGGTCGTGGTCCGGGAACCTCGCGATGTCGACCGATACCGCGAGCTGCGCCGCCGTCCTCGGCCCGATGCCGGGCACGGTGAGCAGGCACGCGTAGGTCTCGTCTGTTAGCGCTACTGTAAAAACAACCATTTTGACCAACGCTCAACAACCAATCAT
>DXMJ01000013.1:0-45479 GCA_019414265.1 Collinsella sp.
AGCGCACCCGTCGCCGTCGCGCCCGCAGCTCCGGCCCCGGCCGTCCCCGCGATCGCGTTTATCGGCTACCAAAACTCGGGCAAGACCACGCTCGTCGAGAAGGTTATCGCCGAGCTCACCCGCCGCGGTCTACGCGTGGGTTCGCTCAAACATCATGGACATCACGGCTTTGATATCGATGTGCCCGCTAAGGATACGTGGCGCCATCACCAGGCCGGGTCCAAACACGTGGGTCTCATCTGCGCCACGCGCTGGGCGGAGTACGCCGACACGCGCGAGGAGGACGAGATGCCCGCGCGCGAGCTGCTGTCGCGCTACAACGATGTCGACGTGGTGATCATCGAGGGCTACAAGACCGAGGGCTTCGACAACATCGTGGTCGCGCGCTCGGGTGTCGACCGTCTGCGCGGCAAGAGCTCGCTCGACCTGGTCGACGGCCACACGCTGGCCCTTGCCTGCAACGAGGCCCTGGCGCGTCAGGCCTTCGACGCCGGCTTTGCGACCCGAGCCATCAACATCAACGACGCCCGAGCCATTTGCGATCTGATCCAAGATCATCTGGCCTAAAACCTGCCAAAAAGGGACAGGTTTATTTTGGCAGGTTTTATCTGGGCAAACGTCACTTCCACCACAAAGGGGCCAGGCACCTTTGTGGTGGTTTTTTCTTTGGTAGATGTGTGGGACATGCCTTACAATCTACCAAGTAGTTCATGACGGGCGAAAAACGGAGAGAAGGGGCTTGATGCGTCCTTAATGTTTCATGCGGATAGATTGATTTGACAGACGGTGGCGAATGCCCGCCGTCCGCATTCGTATGAAACAAGGAGTCTCCATGCTCGCCTCTCTTTTCTCAAAGCCCCAATCATCGCTGTCCGTGCAGGCCAAGCGCCTGGTGGCGATGCGCTTTCTCATTTACACCGGGTTTCAGACCAGTTATTTTATCGGCGTCATCGGAACGCTCACTTATGCAGATGACGCCTCGGTCGTCGCGACATCGCTGGCCGTCCTATTCATGAACGTTTTCGTGATCTTGGGATCCTTTGCGGGCGGCGCAGCGCTCGACGCCTGGGGTCCGCGCCGTCATTTCTTGCTGAGCATCGTCGGCGCGCTGGCAACGGGTGCTGCAATCATCGCCTTTGGTGGCGCGACCGGCATCGTCCTGCTCGGCGCGGTGTTCCTGGGCCTTACGATGGGATTCGCTCAGCCCATCGCCACGTCCTATCCCGCCTACCTCACCAACGACCCCGTCGAGCTCAAAGACATCAACTCCGCCATCGCCATGTTTTCGAACGTGAGTATTATCGTCGGACCCACGTTGGGCGGCTTTGTCGCGGCGGCTGCGTCGTCGCGTGCGGTGTTCGTGCTCATGATGCTCTTTACCGTGCTGGCGCTCATCGCCGGCTGGGGCTTTAGGCCGCAGACCAGCCATGTCGCCGGGGATGCGGATGCCGATTCGGCAGAGGAAGGGGAGCGTGCGGGGCAAAGCTCCAACCCCAGCACGTCCGCCCGCGCCACCTTCGCAGCCAGCGTCAAGACAGTCTTCACCAACAGCGTTCTCGCGCTACTTTTCTGCATCATTTTTCTTTCGAACTTTGGCTACGGGGCCTTCGACCCGCTCGAGTCGTTTTTCTATCGCGATGTCCTACGCGTCGGCGTTGAGTGGATGGGCTGGCTCTCGTCGGCCTCGGGTGTGGGCGCAGTGCTGGGCGCCGTGCTCGCGCTCCGCTTGCCGCCGCACTTGGTCAACCTCAAAACGCTGCTCGTGGCGCTTATGTCCGTGGGCTTGGGAAGTCTGCTCTATGTGGGGACGTCGTACGTGGGTGTGGCCCTTGTCGGCCAAATCGCCCTGGGCATAGCTTGGGGCATCGTCAACCCGCTCCACAACACGATCGTGCAAACGACGGCCCCGCTCGAGCAACTCGGTCGTGTGAACTCGGTCATGGGCTTTGGCAATATGTTCGCCGGCGTGGCGCCGCTGGCGATTGCACCGTGGCTGGCGGCAACATTTGGCGTACAACGGACACTCGTGGGGGCAGGCATGGTCGTGACGGCGGTCCCTGCGGCGTTGCTGCTGTTTGGACGCAATCACTTGGAACGTGCCGTAAAGCAGTAAGAAACCATCACAACATTCGATGAAAATCGCGATTTTGCCGAAAAACGTCGAATGTTGTGATGGTTTGGCCCGTAGACGCCGCAATCACCACAAAGGGCCAGGCACCTTTGTGGTGGTTTTGCGCCAAAGCGCCCCGTGTGCGCTTTGGTATACCATGAACGCCACTTCCAGATACACCCCACACCGCCGCACAACCCAGAAAGGCCCCCATGGACACCACCTTCAGCCACGTTAAAGCCGTGTTCTGCGATATCGACGGTACGCTGCTCACGAGCCAGCACACGGTGTCCCCGCGTACCGCGGCGGCGATCCGCGCCCTGCGCGAGCGCGGCGTGCTCTTTGGCCTGTGCACCGGGCGTGACGCCCACGCGACCGAGGCCATGTACGAGCCCTGGGGCATCGAAGGTCTGGTGGACGTGCTGGTAGGCTGCGGTGGCGCCGAGGTCATCGACCGCGCGCACGACATCAACGAGCTAAGCTATCCGCTGCCGGGCAAGACCATCGCGCGCATCTGCAAGCACATGGCGGACCTTCCGGCAACGCCCGTCTGCCCCCGAGACGGCGTGTTCTACGTGCCCGAGAGCAACGCGTGCGTCGAGCACCTGTCGCGCGTCGACGGTGTGCCCTACAAGGTGGTCGACTTTGCCGAGTTTTTGCGCGAGCCGCAGCCCAAGGTGATGTTTACCATGGCGCCCGAGGTGATGCCGCGGGTGATTGAGCGGGCGTCGACGTTTGCCGATGACACTGTTAAGGCGGCGGCTCTGCAAACCACGCAGCGGCTCTACGAGTTCATGGATCCGCGCGTGTCCAAGACGCGCGGCCTCGTGCGCGTGGCGGAGCTCAACGACATGGAGCTCCAGGACGTCTGCGTGTTTGGCGATGCGGACAACGACACCTGCATGGTGGCTGACGCCGGCGTGGGCGTGGCCATGGCAAACGGCAGCGACGCCACCCGCGCCGCCGCCGATTTTGTAACCGCCAGCAACGACGAAGACGGCATCGCGATCTTTATCGAGGAGCATCTGCTGTAGCGCAGGGGGAGAACCGCCACAAAGGGGGCAGGCGCCTTTGTGGCGGCCTCAGGCGATTTGGGCGAATTGATACCGAAAATCTGTGTGAAAATTCAAATATTGTTGTCTGAACATCATGCTTCTAACCACCGATGGGTTAAAGATATTCTCATCAGTTTGGTAGGATATTCCTTCCGGTTAATGACCTACCGCTCACGGTTGATTTTCGACCGTTCACAGGATGTTTGCTCTTGAGCAAAATGTTGTGCAAATAAATCTAATGCCATTAAAAAATAATACGCAACTAAATTACCAGCAGAAACAAAAAATAGATAGCGAATAAACGAAGGTAAATCTGAGCAAATGTCAAGAGAATTGAGAACTCGCTACAAAAATGTCGGTTTTGTTGCTCAGATGTTTAAACAATCGTTATAATTGCATTACTAAACGAGCGCAATTACAGATTGCGCAGATACGTTTGATGGTGAAAGAGCAAGATCGCGGTCTCTTGGGGAGGAGACATCGATGAAAGCGAATTCGGACAAATCTAAGCAGAGTAATAAAGCGACGCGCCGTGTACTGGCAGGCGTTTTGTGCGGAGCCTCCGTTTTGAGCCTGGTACTGTCGCTCGTCATGCCCCCGATCTCGCAGGCCATTGCCAACGATGCCCAGACGGTTTCTACCGAGGAAACTGTAATGGGGGGGGGTTCCTCAAGTGAGTCCGCTGCTGTAGATAACACCAGCGAGGATGCCGAAAACCAGAATAGCGACGAGACCAATGGCGGCGAGGCTGGCTCTTCAAATAGTGCTGAGCAGGCTCAGAGTGCGAATGCGGCTTCAGCGAGAGCGACGGCCACCGTGGAGAAGGGAATTTATGTTCCCACGTCTATCGGTATCGGTACGAATATCGATGTCTCCACCCCCGATCCCGGCGTGGCCACCTACGTCGGCCGCGACATGTACATCGGTGGTAAGCCGAGCGACACTAGTAATCTTGATGCGGAGAACGCCCCCACCGGCTCATATGCCGCTGAGGCGGAGGGCCTTACCTTGGTCCGTGGCAAGCTTGCCATGAATCCAGTCAAAGAGAGCTGGCCCTATCAATCAATTGGTGCTGGTTTCCGCTTTGGCACCGTTGGTTTTGGTTCCCAGTTCCGTCCTGTCGCCGGCAGCACCGTGCTTGCGGTGGCCGGAATTAAAAGTGCGATCACCGAGATGAGCGTTGGTTATAGCGGCGACTCGCCGGAGACGACTACCGTTGGCGCTTGGAAGAAAGGCGCTTGGGTCGGACGGCAGAAATCTTCTGAGGGCGCGACTCCTTCCGGCTTTGCCTACACTGCGCAGATCGCAGGCCCCATCACATACTGGCGCGATAACAATAAACGCCAATCCGTGGTGACAACGCAGGGTAATTGGTACGAGGGCAAGAACTTTCAGGAAAGCAACCTGTTCAATCAAACTGTTGATTTGACTAATGTCAACAATAACGATTATTCGAGCTACAACGGTGAAGATGGGTACCTCTCGAAGCTATCGAAACAGCTCAACTCGTTTGCAAATACCGGCACGCTCGAGGTTGGTTTCGCGAGCAATCACAACAACTACGTAATCAACAAGTACGACAAGACGGATTGTAATTATGGCCTGGTGTTTGATGAGTCGTATAAGACCATATATTCGGACTGCGCCGATACGTCGCTCAATGGTAAGCGATTCAAGAATAGCGAGCGTCTTATCACGTTTAAGGGCGACAACACCTCTATGCAGCAGGTGTTCACCATCGATGCTTCTCAGCTGAGCAATACATACAACAACGAGTATTATCGTGGCGTTGATTTCGCATTCGAGGGCATTCCCAAGGGCGCCTCGGTTGTTGTGAACGTTACCGGATCTTCGAATATTGAGTTTCACAATGGCTGGCGCTTTTGGTGGAACGGTACCGAGATTTCGCGTGGTTACGAAACTCAATATTCCGGCAAGGAGCTGGGCGAGGCATACGCGATGGCTTCCCAGTCCATCATGTGGAACTTTGTCGATACGCAAAGCCTTACCATTCGAGGCGGCATCGCGGGAGAAAACCGCGCGGACTGGGGATACGGCGGCACAGCCACCGGTGCCAAGTGGACTGACGACGATCCTGCGGCGGCTATGATCGGATCGATTCTCGTTCCCAACGGAAGTTTCGACGACCATGTGACTACCAACGGCCGCGTTTATGTGGGCGTCGATTTCTCAATGAACAGCCCGAAGGTTGCCGCAGCATTTGGTGAGGGTAACTCGGCTTCCGTCATCGATATGGATCAGGAGCGTCACAACTTCCCGTGGTCTGGGTCGTATACGCCCGACGGCTCCGCCGTTGCGTGGAGCAAGGTCGATGCGGCGAACGGCAACACGTCGCTTCCTGGTTCCTCGTGGGCTATCTATGGTTCTGTCGAGAATGCTGTCGCGGGCAAGGACGCTATCGTGACGGTGACTGACGGTGGCGCAAATGATTACGCTTCGGGTGATGGCAAGCTTCAGTTCAACTATCTGAACCAGAAGGCAAACATCGGCAATTCCAACGATACCAACTACTTCACGTATTACATCAAAGAGGAGACGGCGCCGGCTGGCTACCAGAAGTCAGACACCATCTACTATGCCACTATGAACAATACTGGCGAGAAGCCGAACTACGTTCAGGGTTACGTGGATGAGAACGGCAAAAATGTTCCGTTCGAGAATAACCCCACAGGTGCCATTCCCAACACCAAGATCATCACCGGTACGGTGTCTTGGACCAAGGTGGGGGAGGGCGACACAAAACACACTCCTTTGGCTGGTTCTGAGTGGAAACTCACCAAGACTAATGACGCCGATGGTGCGGCCGTTAACCAGTCCTGGACCGTGAGAGATCAGGTGAGTGACCAGTCGACTTCGAGCGATACCACGTGGGCAGACACCGACACCGCGCCTGGCAAGTTCACGCTCGAGGGTCTGCTGCCGGGTACGTACACGCTTGTTGAGACCCAGGCTCCGTTTGGCTACAACTTGAACACCACGGTTTATGAGTTCACGGTGTCCAACGAGGACGGTTCCGTCACGTGGACCGAGGGAAAGAGCCCGACGATTGACGGGAACAACGTCTACATTTCCGACGCCCTTACCACTACGTCCGTGAAGATCCCGGTGACCAAATCTGTTCGCAATACGGACTGGCCGAAGGGCGATAAAGACAAATATGTGCCGTTCGAGTTCAGCATCGAGGCTACGGGGGCAAATAAGGATAGCGCACCTAAGCTTGATCCGACGACTATTTCCGTCGCTCCCGCAGCGGGCTCCACCAAGGTCAACGACATCGTGGCATCCTTTGGCGGTATCTCGTTCTCCAAAAAGTACCTCGCCAAGATCGACGATCCGAACCCGACTGGCGCCAAGACCTACACCTACACGGTGAAGGAGGTCGCGCCTACCACCGGTGCCATCGACAAGCTTCGCTACTCCAAGGCCGAGTACCAGGTGGCCGTCACGGTGAAGGCCGTCATGGATGAGACCACTGGCAAGTACTCCGGCCTCACCACCTCCACCACGGTCACGCAGGTGAAGGACGACATGGGCAACACCGTGAGTAACACCATCGGCAAGGACGCCGCGCCCAACGCCATTCCCGCCTCCACCTTCACCAACACCTACTCCACCACTCTGCCTCTTTCCGGTATGTCGGGCGTCACTCCGACATACCTTGCCGGCGCGGCGGTGCTTTGCGCTGCTGCGGCCTGGATGCACGTTCGTCGCAAGGCGAGCGCGAGGGGAGGTGAGCGTCGTGAATAAGAATGTTTGCTCCTTCCCGATCTTGTTTGCGCTGCTCGCCCTCTTGATCGGCACCTGCGCGGTTGTGTTCCCCTCATCCGCGCAGGCCGCGCCGAGCGCGAACGGTTCCATCACCGTTAACGGCACCGTCGCGCGCAGCTACGACGCCTATCAGATCTTTAGCGCCAACGTCGTCGACGGCGACAGCGACGCCAAGATCGCCACCGACCTCGCCTGGGCAAGCGACGACGCGCGCGACGCCGCGCTGCCTGTGCTGCACAGCGCCGGCATGCCCAATTCCCAGACCACCGCGCAGGAAGCTGCCGAGTGGCTCAACACCGATTCCCACCTTACGAGCGCGCTGAGCGCACAGCTCGCTCGTTCCCTCCAGAGCTCTGGCGCCGTGTCCGTTGCCCTTAACGCGGGCACGACGGCCAAGCTGCCCTGCGGCTACTGGCTCATCGTCGCCGACGACGACGCCATCGCCCAGGGCGAGGCCGGCACCGCGCCGATCATGGCCCTGGTGGGCGGCAGCGCCGTCACCGTCAAGCCCAAGGCGGCGACGCCCAAGGTCGCCAAGCACGTGCTGGAGGACAGCACCGCCGCATGGCAGAAGGCCGCCGACGCCACGGTCGCCGACGACCTGTACTGGCGCCTCTCTGCCACGGTCCCGGCGGGCCTTGCTGCCTACGACACCTATACGGTGCGGTTCGTCGACACCATGAGCGCGGGGCTCGACCCCTCCAAGGTGGCCGCGAGCATGCGCGTGTACGTGGCGACGGGCGCGGACGGCGGCTTTGACGCCGTCTCGGCCGACAAGGACGGCCGCGTCGGCACCGAGCCCGCGAAGGGCTGGACCGACATCACGGCCCAGTGCGCCACCAAGGTAGCGGCCGACGGCAAGACCTTCACCGTGCGCACCGGCGACCTGATCGCCGCGCTCGGCGGGGCCGACGCCTTCACCGCGGGCGTCCGCGTGGTCGCCGTGTACAACGCACCGCTCAACAGCGCGTGCAACCACGGCATCGCGAAGGGCAACCCCAACGAGGTCTACCTGCGCTACCCGCGCTCTCCCTTTGCCGACCAGTCCGGCGACGCGGGCTTCACCCGCACGCCGAGCGACGATGCGTGCGCCTACACCTGGGATCTCGCGCTCACCAAGCGCGGCAGCGACGGCGACAAGCCGCTTGCCGGGGCGGTCCTGAGCATCGCCGACGACCGCGGCCGCACGCTGGCGGCCGATGGCACGTGGGATGCGGAGGGCAAGGCCACCGTCACCACGGGCGAGGACGGCCGCGTGACCGTCTCGGGCGTGGACTCGGGCAAGCTGGAGGTCCGCGAGCTCAAGGCGCCCAAGGGCTACACCGCCTTTGAGGGCACGCGCTCCGTGACAGTCAGGGCCGAGGGCCTGGACGTCGACCAGGTGGCCGCCGCCAAGCCCAAACTCACCATCACGGCCGAGTCGCCCCTGCGCGCCGACAGCGCGGACGGGTCGACTGGCAGTCTGGAGGCGTCGCTCATTAACACGCCCACCGGCACACCCCCTAGCATTACCACCGGAGGCTTCATGCCCTCGACTGGCGATATGGCAATGTACGCCGCGGCCGCTGCAGCGGTCGCCGGAGCCGCGCTCATCGTGGTCGCGCTCCTGGTCAAGCGGGGAGGTGGCAGCCATAAAGAGTAGCTGGCAGCCCCACAGAGAGCGGGGCGAGACGTAGCGAAGTAGATGCTAAGACACAGACAGATGATGACCGATCGAATGAGAATCAAACGGAAAACGGAGGAAAAGAAGATGAGCATGAGCAAGAACATCGCACGCCTGGCAGTAACCGCCGGCCTCACAGCAGCGCTGAGCTTCGGCGGCGTGATGGCGCCCGTGACCATGGCGTTTGCTGAGGGTACGGGGTCGACCGTCACGTTCGAGGACGCCGATTACGCTGCGTCCACGACCTATAAGGGTATCCAGATCTTCAAGGCAAAGGTCACGACGACCGGTGGGAATACGACGGTGAGTAGCATCGAATGGGCCAGCTCCGATGCCCAAACTGCTGTCGTAAACGCCATCAAGAAAAAGGATGCATCCTACAAAAGCGAGAACGCACAGGATGCTGCCGATTGGCTTAGCACCAAATCTGAAGTTACCGGGACCGATTCGAAGGTTGCTAGCGACAACGTTCTCAGTCTAATTGCCGATGGCCTGAAGAACAGCACCACCTGGAAGGTGACGAGCGAGGGCAGTGCATCCCTTTCCGGACTCGGCGCCGGCTACTGGCTCTTCCTCACCGCTACTCCCGGTAAGCCTGCTGACAAGTCGACCGATGTGTCCACCTCTCCCGTCTACGCCGTGATCGACGGCGTGAACGCGACGACCGTTACGCCAAAGAAGGGCGTGCCTACTGTCGAGAAGAAGGTCCTCGACGATGCCGACGCCGCCGATGCCACCGACATCAAGGGCTCCAACAAATGGAATGATGTCGCCGATTCCCAGATCGGCCAGGAAGTTAACTACAAGCTTACCGGCACGATCGCCAGCAACTACGCTACCTTTGGCACGTATGCTTACAAGTTCACCGACGGGCTTTCCAATGGCCTTGACTATGTCAAAGGCTCGGTTAAGGTGTACGCGCTGAACGGCGAGACTTACAGCGAGATTGAGTCGAGCAATTATACCGTGACGGATGCTGATGCTAGCAACAACAACACGCTGACGGTCGAGTTCAAGACCGGAGACGGCAAGAAGGGCCTCAAGGACGTCGCGAGCGTGACCGCCGACACCAAGATCGTTGTCTTCTACAAGGCAAAGCTCAACGGCAACGCCGTGATTGGCAATGCAACCGACGGCAACAAGGGCGGTAACCCCAACACCGTCAAGCTCGAGTACTCCAACAACCCGTATGCCGAGGGCACGGGCGAGACGATCGAGGATACCGTCGCCGACTTCGCGTTCAAGCTCAACCTCAACAAGGTCGACCAGGGCACCGAGAGGGGCCTTGCGGGCGCCGTCTTCACCATCCAGTCCGCTGATTCGAACACTCAAGACCAGTATATCGCCTCGAAGGACGACCCCACCGCGGGCGTCGTCGCGGGCCAGCTCGTGACCGTTGCCGACGTCAACCACCTGCCTGACTACGTGACGTTCACGTCCGACAAAGACGGCAAGATCCCCGTCTCCGGCCTCGACGCCGGCTCCTACAAGGTGACCGAGGTCAAGGCCCCCGGCGACTCCTACACCAAGGCCAAACCCTTCACCTTCAAGATCACCCCGACGTATGACGCCGTGACCATGAAGGTGACGGAGCTTAAGGCGGAGGTTTCCGAGTACGACAAGGGCCGCAACGACATCGCCTTCGGTACGCTTGACGACACTGCCGGTGACAACAAACTGAACGGCACGGAAGGCGCCGGCACCAACGCCGCCACCGGTGAGATCACCATCAACGTCGGCAATACCAAGTCCGTCGGCCTCCCGCTGACCGGTCTCAACGGTGTGACCTTCACTTGGATCGCTGGTGGCGCGGTGCTGTGCATCGGCGTGGCGCACCTCATCCGCAGCCGTAAGCAGGCCGAGGAGTCCGAGCAGGAGTAACGCTCGCTCACCCATCCCTTTGGCAGGTGGGATGCGATGGCCATGAGACTTGCGGACACTTTTCTCGTCCATTGACGTTCTTGCTTTGCCATTCTCTTTTCGGGGCAGACTCCGCACTGGAGTCTGCCCCGTTCTTTTTGGGATAACGCAGTCAGCCTCCATCGTCCGATGCGGGCACGCTCGTCATCGCGTTTCTTGACTCGTATGAGGTTCGGTTTAAGGTCCGTAGGCGCACGCGCGATACGGACGGTGGACGGCATTTGCGCCGAAAGCGCAAATAAGAATGCCCGGGGGTCGGATCCCGGGCATTTAACAAAAACTGAAAACTAGGCCGCCCGCGCTCCCAAACATTTACGCGGGGTGCGTCGTTTTCTATTGAGATTGTATCCCGAATCACCCCGCCGATCCGGGATATTTTGAAAACTCAAATGTAGGCTTAGGCACGAACGGTATCTCTTTAATTCCGAAAATTATGTATAATTCCAATACAAACTGGAATCGAACGAAAACAATGGAAATGAACGAAGCGTTAATCTACTTACAAGAAGCACTAGGCCTCTCCGCCAAGACCAAAACTTGGCCTGGATCCGCACGCTTGCCGCTGCATCTGCGGGCGATTGAAGTCCGCGCTGTTGACGCAAACGGTTTTTCGTTTTTGCTTGCAAGTTTGCCTACTGGCGTCGGGCTTCCCGAGGCTAAGAGGGTCTATAGTCAGCTAGCCTTGCGTGCGGAGACTCCTGTTGTCGTTTCGTTTCCTGATGCCGATGCACGTCAGCGCAAAGCATTGGTCGCACAAGGGATTCCGTTTGTTTGCCCCGGCAGACAGGCTTTTCTTCCATTTATGGGCACGGCCTGCACGGAGAGGGGCGGTGCCCGGTTTCGCAATCACGCGACCAAGATGTCACCCAACGCACAGGCTGCCGCAATCTGGGGAGCAGCCCAGGAGCCATATCGCCCCCATGACCTTTGTCGTGCGCTTGGGATCTCGGCAAGCCGCGCGAGTGAGGCCATAACCGAGCTTGTTGACAGGGGGCTCGCGAGGCGCGAGCGTTGCGAGCGACGTGTCGTCGTGTTCCCTGTTGCCGTTGATCTTCTGCTCAGTGAGCACATGGCAGAGCTCTCCTCGCCTGTCTTGAAGGTCTTATTTGCAAGGAAGACGCCGCAGATCGAGTATCTTGTTGACGCCGGGGAGACGGCGCTCGCTGCGCGTTCGATGCTCGCTGCGCCGGGTATGGAACAAAAGGCCGTCTTAAGAAGTGCATGGCGTCAACTGAGTGACCTCGAAGTCGCAGACGGGGAGTTGCCGGATAACGAAACGGCGATGATCCAAGTGTGGCGCTATGCGCCCGTGTTTGCCAACTCCTCCCGTGTCGATGACATTTCGCTTGCGCTATCTTTGGCGGCAATCGACGATGAGCGAATTCAACTCGAAGTCGATCGCATGTTTGGAAAGGAATATCCATGGCAAGAAGCGCTGTAGAAGGTCTCCAAGAATTCGAACCGTAGGCGGCGTTTCGGTCCTAGCTGCGTTGTCCGGTGCATGAGTTTGCTAATCGGCTATTATTTGTTTAGACAACCTGAGTTGTAGAGGAGTGACCGGCGATGGTGCAGGGCGCCAAACATATGAAGAGCAATAACGCCGCGGACAACGGCGGCTCAAGCCCTCAGCCCAAACCTCAACCAAAGCCCAAGCGTCGTCGCAAGCGACTGCCGCGCTGGGCCGACCGGCTCATCACCATCGTCATCATCCTTATTGGCGTGGGCCTTATGACCTGGCCGTGGATCTTGGACCGGCTCGAGGCCTCGGGCGTGTTCAACCAGATCAGCACCGTGTCCAGCACCGTGGACGCGCTGTCTGCCGAGGAGCGCGAGCGCATCCTGCTCCAGGCGCGCTCCTTTAACGAGCAGCTGGCGGGCGAGGCCACCGAGCTCCCCGCCGACCAGATCGAGCCCTACGCCCAGCAGCTCATCTTTGACCGTGACCCCATGATGAGCTGGGTCGAGATCCCCTCCATCGACGTGAGCATGCCCATCTACCACGGCACGAGCGAAGAAGTCCTTATGGCGGGCGTCGGCCACCTGGAGGGCACGAGCCTGCCGGTGGGCGGCACCTCGACGCATTGCGTGCTCACCGCGCACTCGGGCATGCGCAACCTGAGCATGTTCGACGACATCCATTCGCTGGAGCCCGGCGACCTGGTGCTGTTGCACACCATGAACAAGACGCTCGCCTACAAGATGGTGGACTCCGAGGTCGTGCTGCCCGAGGAGATGGAGTCACTGACCATCGAGCCCGGTGCCGACAAGGTGACGCTCGTTACCTGCACGCCCTATGGCGTGAACGACCATCGCCTGCTGGTGCATTGCGTGCGCACCAAATACAGCAAGAAGGACGTCGACAAGCAAAAGTCGCTGGCCGGCCGCCACTGGGGCAAGCGCGAGTTTGCCGTGCTCATCGTGGTCGTAGCCATTGTGCTGTTGCTGCTGGACATCGTGATCCACGCGGTCCGCAAGCGCCGCAAGGCCAAGGCCTCGGCATAAGACATTCTTCAGAACCACCACAAAGGGGACAGGCACCTTTGTGGTGGTCGGGACTTCCAAACCATCACAACATTCGATGAAAATCGCGATTTTGGCGAAAAGCGTCGAATGTTGTGATGCTTTTCGTTGCGGGCGGGACGGTCTTCGTTGCGGTCGATACGGTTTTCGTTGTGGACGAGACGGTCTTCGCTATGGACGATGCGGTTTCGCTGCAGAACCGCCAGCCCGCAGCCTGCCAATCCACCGCTCTCGTTACGTTTTCGCTGCATTTGGGTAAAGCACCTGCTCCAAGCGGCGTTGCCTTGTATACTAGAGCGGTTTATCTGTTATGCGGAAGGGAGCGCCTATGGCACTCAGCGAGAAAGACGTGCGCGGCATCGCCGAGTACGCAAAGATCGCACTGACCGATGACGAGCTCACCCAGATGACGTCCTACATGAACGACGCCGTCCAGATGCTCGAGCCCGTCTTGCAATATGACTTACCCGACGTGGAGCCCACGTTCCATCCCATCGGAAGCCTGTCCAACGTGATGGGCGACGACCTGCTCGAGCCCGAGCGCGACCTGCCGCTCGACGTCGCGCTCGAAAACGCCGGCAGCGCGCGCGACCGCTATTTCCGCGTGCCGTCCATTTTGGGAGAGGGGGAGAGCGAGTAATGGCGCTAAGCTTCGATTCCCTTACCGCCGCCCAGATCGCCGCGGGCGTTTCCGCCGGCGACTATACCGCTACCGAGGTGGCCCAGGCCTCCCTTGCCGCCATCGAGGCGCGCGAGGGCGGGGTCCAGGCATTCCTGCAGGTGGCCCCCGAGCTTGCGCTCGAGGCCGCTGCGCGCGTGGATGCCGACCGTGCCGCAGGCAAGCCGCTGCCCCCGCTCGCGGGCGTGCCGCTGGCCATCAAGGACAACATGAACCTCGTGGGCACGCGCACCACCTGTGCTTCCCGCATGCTCGCGGACTACCAGAGCGTCTACACCGCTACCTGCGTCCAGCGCATGCTCGATGCCGGCTGTCTGCCCATGGGCAAGGCCAACATGGACGAGTTCGCCTTTGGCAGCTCCACCGAGAGCTCGGCGTTCCACCGCACCAACAACCCTTGGGATACCGAGCGCGTGCCCGGCGGCTCCTCGGGCGGCTCCGCTGCAGCCGTCGCCGCGGGCGAGGTCGCGCTCTCGCTGGGCTCGGATACCGGCGGCTCCATTCGCCAGCCGGCGTCGCTGTGCGGCGTGGTGGGCTTTAAGCCCACGTATGGCGCCGTGAGCCGTTACGGCGTGGTCGCCTTTGGCTCGTCGCTTGACCAGGTGGGCCCCTTTGGCCGCACGGTCGAGGACGTCGCGCTGGCCATGAACGCGCTTACCGGCGCGGGCCACGATCCGTACGACTGCACCAGCCAGGATTGCGCCGTCGACTTTACCGAACATCTCAACGACAGCATCGAGGGCAAGCGCGTGGGCATCATCCCCGCGTTTATGGAGGCCGAGGGCCTGACGCCCGAGGTCAAGGCCGCCGTTCAGCGCGCCGCCCAGGAGCTGCAGAACCAGGGCGCCGAGCTGGTCGAGGTCGACCTGCCGCACCTGGACGCCGCCATCGCCGCCTACTACGTCATCGGCCCGGCCGAGGCGTTCTCCAACCTGGCCCGCTTCGACGGTATTCGCTACGGCTATCAGGAGGAGGGCTGCGCCAACCTGTCCGACCAGAGCTCGCTTTCGCGCGCCCACGGCTTTGGCGCCGAGGCCAAGCGCCGTCAGATGCTCGGCGCCTACCTGCTGAGCTCGGGCGTGTACGACAAGTATTACTACGCCGCGCAAAAGGCCCGTACGCTCATCACGCGGGACTACGACGCCGCGTATGCCAAGGTGGACACCATCCTTATGCCCGCTTCGCCGCGCACGGCCTTTAAGTTTGGCGAGATCAGCGACCCCACGCAGATGTACCTCTCCGACCTGTACACCATCTCGCTCAACATTTGCGGCAACGGCGGTATCTCGGTGCCGCTGGGCCTGGGCGAGGACACTCAGCTGCCCGTTTCTGCCCAGCTGGTGGGTCCGGCGTTTAAGGACCGTCAACTGCTCACGTTTGCCCGCGCCCTGGAGCGCGGCTTTGCCGATGCCGCCACGGGTGCGCCCGCGCTTTCCGTCGCGCCCGATTTTGCCGGGAAGGGAGGCGAGCTGTAATGAAGGAGCTTTCCGAGGTCCTGCAGGATTGGGAGGCCGTGATCGGCCTGGAGATCCATACCGAGCTCACCGCACTCGATACCAAGATGTTCTGCAACTGCAAGCTCAGCCACGATGACGAGCCCAACGCCAACGTGTGCCCGGTGTGCCTGGGCCTGCCCGGTGCGCTGCCGGTGCCCAACAAGCGCGCCATCGAGAGCATCGTCAAGGCCGGCCTCGCTACCAACTGCGAGATCCAGCGCCACTCGATGTTCTACCGCAAGCACTACTTCTATCCCGACATGGCCAAGAACTTCCAGACCACGCAGGGTCCGGTCGCCTTTGCCATGTACGGTCATCTGGACCTGGACGTGACCGGTCGCGGTGCCGCCGAGCGCCCCGATTGCGCGTTTGGCGAGGCCGAGGCCCAGAGCCTGGCGAGCGCCTCGGCCAACGCCGAGGGCCTGTCCACGTCCATGTCCTCGACCATGCGCGAGGGCAATCAGCGCGCAGGACACTTGGCCAGCTATGACGCGAGCAATATGACCATGCCGGAGCGTCGCGAGGACGGTTCCTATACCGTACCCATCCGCATCCTGCGCATCCACATGGAGGAGGATGCCGCCAAGATGGTGCACGTGGGCGGTGCCGAGGGCCGCATTACCGCCGCGGCCGAGTCGCTCGTCGACTACAACCGCTGCGGCACGCCGCTCATCGAGCTCGTGACCGAGCCCGATCTGCGCACGCCCGAGGAGGCGCGCCTGTTTATGGAAAAGCTCCGTCGCATCTTTGTGACGCTGGGCATTTCCGACTGCTCCATGGAGAAGGGCTCCATGCGCTGCGACGGCAACGTGAGCCTGCGTCGCCGCGGCGAGACCAAACTGGGTACCAAGACCGAGCTCAAGAACCTCAACTCGTTTAAGAGCCTGCACGACGGCCTTGCCTACGAGATCTGCCGTCAGGCCGAGGTGCTCGAGGAGGGCGGTATCATCTACCAGGAGACCCGCCACTGGGAGCCCAGCCGCAAGCGCACTGTGGTTATGCGCGTCAAGGAGACGGCCGACGACTATCGTCTGTTCCCCGATCCCGATCTGGTGCCGTTCGATTTGGACGACGAGTTCATCGACCGCTGCCGTGGCGAGATCCCCGAGCTGCCCGATGCCAAACGCGCACGTTTTGAGGCCGACTTTGGCATTAAGGCGGCGGATGCCGAGCAGATCGCCGGCGACCCGGAGTTTGCCAAGTTCTTTGAGGCCGCCGCTGCCGGCATGGCTGGCAAGGAGGCGCAGACAGTTGCGAACCTGGTGGTCAACGAGATGATCGCCTACCTTAAGGGCGCGGGCGTGTCGCTCGCCGAGTCCGGTATCGCGCCGGCTCAGGTGGCAGCACTCGCCAAGCTGCTGGCGACCGATGCCATCAGCTCCAACCAAGCGCACGAGGTCTTTGAGGCCATGGCCCAGACCGGTGACGATCCCAACAAGATCGTCGACGAGCGCGGCATGCGTCAGGTGAGCGATGCCGGCGCGCTGCAGCCGATCGTGGACGAGGTGCTGGCAAACTGTGCCGATCAGGCGCAGCAGTATCATGACGGCAACCAGAAGGTCATCGGCTTTTTGGTGGGCCAGTGCATGAAGGCGAGCCGCGGCAAGGGCAACCCGAAGCTCTTCAACGAGTTGCTGAGAACGTCGCTCTCGTAAGCGGGAACCCGGGAGCCCCGGCAGGGCGGGTGCTTCCTCAAAATTTCAAACAGTCCTGCGCAAGACGAAGGCCACATTAAGTGGCCTTCTTTGCGTGCGGAACTCATTTTGAGCAAGCACCCGCCCTGCCGGGGCTCCCGGGTTCTGCGACGACTCGGCCGTTCGGGTCAGGTGGGCTGAATGGAATAGAGTGAATGGGCGTGCCGTCGGCACGCCCATTGTTTTGAAGGGAACTCATTGAGAGGCAAGGCCCTGCGCCCGGTCCCTCGGTTCCGTGACGACTCGGCCGTTCGGGTCAGGCGGGGCTGAATGGAATTTGGTGAATGAGGGCGCCGTTGGCGCCTTCATTCTTTATATATGTTGGGAGCGCCAAGTGGTGGGGGTGGTGCCGGTGTGTTGCTTGAAGGCTTGGGTGAAGGCGGCCTGCTGAGGGTAGCCTAGACGCTCTGCCACCTGCGCTATCGTCAGCGAGCTGTCGGCCAAAAGGTCCTGTGCTCGCTCCATACGGCGTCTGCGAATGTAGGCGCCCAGGGACTCGCCAGTTTGGGCCTTAAAGGTGGCGCATAGTTTGGAGCGGCTTGTGTAGAGCCTCTCGGCCACCTCGTTGATACCCACGCGTCTGCCTTTGTCGAGCGTGCGCTCAATCATTGCCGTTGCTTCTTCGGCAATGGTCACGCTGACGCGTGTGTCTGCCGCCTGCTGCGCCTGCTTGTGGGCCGCGCGCGAACAGGCGAGCTCCGCGACCATGGTCTCCACGATGCCCTGCATATAGACGTGTCCGCCTGCGGTGCGGGCGCGGTCCTCGTTAATCCGGCGCAACGTGTGGCAGATGGCAGACGTCGCCTCCTCGTGCCATGGTTCGGCAAACGCCTCAAAGACCCCTGCGAACTCGGTGGGATAGCGGTGCTCCAGCTCGTCAAAATATCCAGGCAAAAAGAGCACCGAGCGCGAGTGATAGAGCCGCCCTGCAAACAGTGGGCTTAACTCCTCGCCACAGTTATCTTGGATAAAGCTGCACACGGCATTGTTTGGCCACGGTCCATGCAGGGGTTTAAGGTTCGCAGGCGTTATGCCGGCTTCGGGCATGCACATGAGCGTGGGCGCGCTGACCTCGCTCACGCACGCGTACGGTTCGGGTGTGTATTCGGCCAGGTACATATCGTGCGTCGGGGTAATGTAATGCTCCATGACGATGCAGGCAGGGGAGAGGGGCATGATCCATGCGCGTCCGTGCGCCCGATCGTTTGCCACCTCGCCGGTAAAGACGGCGCCCTTGCCGGTAAGCTCCAGGCCAAACTGCTCAAACTGCGGTGCGTAGAGCTCGGTTATGTCGGTCGCTGCCCGCCGTATTTGCAAAAGCGTCCCTTTCCTTTGCAGAAACGTCCACGCCTGGCTCAATTGTGAGCCATGGCTAACACATCAATGATAAGTTCATTACGGTTAACTCTCAAGCCGTTAGAAGGGAATCGCATGGCAAAGGGATCAAAAAGGGAAGGTGGAGGCATCGGCGAGTTGCTCGCGTATGCCGGTGACCGCAAATTCCTAACGTATTTGGGCATGGCGCTCTCGGCGCTCTCGCAGCTGCTGAGCTTTGGCCCGTTCGTGTGCATTTGGCTTGTCGCGCGCGATCTGATCGCCGTGGCGCCTAACTGGAGCGAAGCCTGCGGCATCGCGACGTATGGCTGGTGGGCCGTGGGGTTTGCGCTGGCAAGCATCGTGGTCTATTTCGTGGGGCTCATGTGCACGCACCTGTCTGCGTTTCGCTGCGCGTCCAATATTCGCAAGACTACGAGCGAGCACCTGCTTAAGCTGCCGCTTGGCTACTTTGACACACACGCCACCGGTGAGCTGCGCCGTATCGTAGACGGATGCGCCGCCTCCACCGAGACCCTGCTCGCGCACATGCTGCCCGATATCGCCGGCGCCACCGCCATGGTCGCAGGTCTGCTCGTGCTGCTTTTCGCCCTCGATTGGCGCTTGGGCGCGGCATGCCTTATCTCGGTCGCCGTTTCGCTTGGCGCCATGGCCACCATGATGAGCGGCAAGGGCGCCGAGTTCATGAAGGCCTACATGGGCGCGCTGGTCAAGATGAACAAGACCGGTACCGAATACGTACGCGGCATTCCCGTGGTCAAGGTGTTTCAGCAGACGGTCTATTCCTTTAAGGCGTTCCACGACGCGATCGCCGAATACGCCGACATGGCACAAAGCTATGCGGGCACGTTTTGCCGAGGTCCGCAGGTGCTCAACCTTACTGCGCTCAATGGTCTTGTGACATTCCTGTTGCCCGTGGCGTTGCTGTTGGCGCCGGGCGAGACGGACTTCGCGCATTTTATGGCCAACTTCACTTTTTACGCGATATTTTCGGCCGTGGTACCGACGGCCATGACCAAGCTCATGTTTGTGGGCGAGGCCTCTCAGATGAGTGCCGATTCGCTGGCTCGTATTCGAAGCGTCATGGGTTCCAAACAGCTCTCCGTGCCTGCCCAGCCCAAGCACTCCGCCGGTAGCGATGTGCGCTTTGAGGACGTGAGCTTTACGTACGAAGGTGCCGAAGCACCTGCCGTTAGCCATGTGAGTTTCAGCGTTCCCGCTGGTAGCACCCTCGCCCTGGTGGGTCCCTCGGGCGGCGGTAAGTCAACCTGCGCAAGCCTGATCCCGCGTTTTTGGGATGTTTCCTCGGGTCGAGTGCTCGTAGGCGGTGTGGACGTTCGCGATATGGATCCGCACGAGCTTATGGACCAGGTCGCCTTCGTGTTCCAGACCAACCAGCTGTTCCGCCAAACACTTGCCGATAACGTGCGCGCCTCCAAGCCTACGGCCACTGACGACGAAGTGCGCGCGGCCCTCTCCGCAGCTCAGTGCGACGACATTGTGGCCAAGCTTCCACAGGGCATCAATACCATGCTCGGTGCCGGCGGAGCATATCTTTCGGGCGGCGAGGTCCAGCGCGTGGCACTCGCCCGCGCGATCCTTAAAGACGCGCCTATCGTGGTGCTCGATGAGGCCACGGCGTTTGCCGACCCCGAGAACGAGGCGCTCATCCAGCGCGCCTTTAGCAAGCTGGCGGCGGGTCGCACGGTCATTATGATTGCGCACCGACTCTCGACTGTAGTGGGGGCCGACAAGATCGTGGTGCTCAATCAAGGTAGCGTGCAGGAGGCCGGCACCCATGCCGAGTTGCTGTCCCAAGAGGGTCTGTATGCCAAGATGTGGGCCGAATACGAACAGGCCGCGAGCTGGAAGATCACTGCCGCCGCAGATGCCGCCGTCACGAAGGGAGGCGAGGCCTAAATGTTCGCCTCATTCCAAAAGAAGTACTTCCTATCCGATAAAGGCGTCGCCGGCGTAAAACGCGGCATTTTCTGGACCGCGCTCACCAATCTCATTACCATGGCCGGCATGGGCTTATTGTTCCTGGTCATGGCCGGTTTTGTCGAACATCTCGCCACCGGTGCCGACCTGCCGGATGCCCTGCCGATTGTGGGCGGCCTCCTGGTCTTTTTCGTGTTGCTCTTTGCCTCTAACTGGCAGCAGTATTACTACACCTACTGCATCTTTTACGAGGAGTGCGGCAAGCAGCGTATGGAGATTGCCGAGCGCTTGCGCAAGCTGCCGCTGTCGTTTTTTGGCCGTCGTGATCTGGCCGATTTAACCGAAACCATCATGGGCGACGTCCAGGCCATGGAGCACGCCTACAGCCACGTGCTGGGAGAGCTTTGGGGTGCCATCATCGCAAGCGCCATTGTGTTCGTGGCGTCGCTGTTCTTTTGCTGGCAGCTGGCGATCGCGGCGTTTTGGAGCGTGCCCGTGGCCTTTGCCGTGCTGTATCTGACACGCGGCCCCATGACCCCGGTGTTCGACCATGTGCGTGCCGAGAAGGTCAAGGTTACCGAGGCGATCCAGGAGACGCTTGACTGCGTGCGCGAGATCCGCGCCACCAACCAGGAGGCTCATTATCTTGAGGGGCTCAACGCCGTGATCGATGCCGAGGAGCGCGAGACCACCAAAGGCGAGCTCGCCAATGGGCTTTTGGTCAACTCCGCCTTTGCCATCCTGCGCCTGGGGATTGCCACCACGTTGGTCACGGGCGCTGCGATGGTCGCCTCCGGCCAGGTCGACTTTTTGGTGATGTTTGCCTTCCTGCTTATGGTGAGCCGCATCTATGCGCCCTTTGATCAGGCGCTGATGCTGATGTCCGAGCTGTTTGCCGCCGAGTCGTCGGCCAAGCGCATGCGTTCCATCATGGAAGAGCCCGTGGCGCGGGGCAGCGAGAAATTTGAGCCCGTGGGCCACGATGTGGTGTTCGATCACGTGGCATTTGGCTATGGTGCGGGCGAGGACGGCCGCGCCGGCGAGAAAGTTCTTACCGACGTGAGCTTTACCGCCAAGGAAGGCGAAGTTACGGCACTGGTCGGTCCTTCGGGTTCCGGCAAGTCTACGGTGAGCCGCCTGGCTGCGCGCTTTTGGGACGCCACCGAAGGCACGGTCACCGTGGGTGGCGTGGATGTTGCGAGCGTGGATCCCGAGGTGCTGCTGCGCGACTACGCCATTGTGTTCCAAGACGTGCTGCTCTTTGACGACACGGTGATGGGAAACATCCGTCTTGGTCGTCGCGATGCCACCGATGAGGAAGTGCTTGCTGCCGCGCGTGCCGCCAACTGCGACGAGTTTGTGAGCCGCATGCCGCAGGGCTATGACACCATGATCGGCGAGAACGGCTCCAAGCTGTCCGGCGGTGAGCGCCAGCGCATCTCTATCGCCCGTGCGCTGCTCAAAGACGCGCCGATCGTGTTGCTGGACGAGGCAACAGCGAGCTTGGATGTGGAGAACGAGACCGTGGTGCAGCAGGCGCTTTCCCGCCTGCTCGCAGGCAAGACGGTTATCGTGATCGCCCACCGTATGCGCACGGTAGAAAATGCCGATAAGATCGTTGTGCTCAAGGATGGTGTGGTAGCCGAGCAGGGCACTCCGGCGCAGCTCAAGGCGGCAGGTGGAGAATTCGCCCGCATGGTGGCGCTGCAAAAGGAAGCAGCTACCTGGCAGTTGTAAGAAGGGGCAAAGGGACAGTCCCTTTCTCACATTGACAATCGGTTACTCCGCATCGTTAATTTTCAAAAGGTTAGCCATGGCTGACCTAGATAGTTAGATAAAATTGAGATATTTCAAAAGCGTGCTCGAGCAAACTTGTTTACTCGGGTGCTGAGGCACCATGCCGCGTCCAATGCGGCAAAAGGGAGAAGCAACATGAAGAAGTCGACGTTCAATACCCTGCTTGTCGGTGGCGGTTTTCTGCTTGGCACGGCCGGCATCAAGCTGCTTACCAGCGCTCCGGTCAAGAATGTCTGCGTGCAGGGTATTGCGTGCGGTATGCGCATCAAGAACGGCTACCAGGACATGGTCGAGCAGGCCAAGGCTAATGTCGACGACATGGTTGCCGAGGCGGCTTACATCACCCAGAGCGAGGCCGCTGCTGACGAGGCAGCCGAGTAACGCTTCCAGGCACAAACTATGAGATTCTCGATTATTAGCGAGATCCCCGGCAGGACCCGTCTTCAATTGGCGGGTCCTGTGCCAGAGAGCGATCTCGATGCACTTCTTAAGCTTGGCGGCGACATCGACGGCGTGCACAAGGTGCGCGTCTACGGCCGCATCGGCCAGATGGCGCTCGAATACGATGAGCCGCGCCGCGCGAGCGTGCTCGACGCCTTGGGCGCACTCGATGCTCAGGCCATTGCCGACGCAAAGACAGGCTACGTGATGCAGCTTGAGCCACGCAAGCACAAGCTCGTCATGGATCTTGCCACACTTATCGGTGCCCATTACGCACGTCGCTGGTTCTTGCCGACGCCTCTGCGTGCGGTGTTTGTCGTGGCCGGTTACATGGCATTTTTGCGCGCTGCCCTTCATGAGCTCGCGCAGCCGCGCCTGACCGTTCCCGTGCTCGACGCTTCGGCCATCGGCATTTCGTTCGTCAAGCGTGATGTCGACACCGCGGGCCAGACGATGTTCCTGCTCAACGTGGGCGAGCTGCTCGAGGACTACACCCGCGCCATGAGCGAAAACGAGCTCATCAACTCGCTGCTCGATGTGCCCGACAAGGCGCAAAAGGTCGTCGGCGACACCGAGGTAAGCGTTGCCGCCACCGAGCTCGAGCCCGGCGACTTGGTCGCCGTGCGCACCGGCATGTCCATCTGCATCGACGGTGTTGTCGAGCAGGGGAGCGCTATGGTCAACCAGGCGACCCTGACCGGCGAGCCGCTGGCCGTCGAGCGCAGCGTGGGCGACGACGTGTTCGCCGGTACCGTCGTGGAAGACGGCGGCATCTTGGTGCGCGTGCGCGCCAATACGGCGCAAACCAAACTGCGCTCAATCGTCTCGCTCGTGCAGACGGCCGACTCGCTCAAGTCCGAGGGCCAGTCGCATATGGAGGACCTTGCCAACAAGATCGTCCCGTGGAACTTCCTGCTCGCGGGCCTGGTTGCGCTCACCACGCGCAGTCTCATCAAGACCTCCGCGGCACTGATGGTCGACTACTCGTGCGCACTCAAGCTCACGGGTTCCGTTGCCGTCATGACCGCTATGAGCGATGCTGCCAAGATGGGCGTCATGGTCAAGGGCGCGAAGTACTTTGAGTCGTTTGCCAAGGCCGACACCATTGTGTTTGACAAGACCGGCACGCTTACCGAGGCCCAGCCGCGCCTAGCTTGCGTGCTCACGACCGACGGCTGGAGCGAGGACGAGGTCCTGCGCCTTTCCGCTTGCTTGGAGGAGCATTTTCCGCATCCGGTGGCGCGTGCCGTGGTCAACGCCGCCCGCGAGCGCGGGCTCGAGCACCGCGAGCGCCATGCTGCCGTCGAGTACATCGTGGCGCACGGCATCGCTTCGTCCATCGAGGGGCGTCGCGCGATTATCGGCTCGGCACACTTTGTGTTTGAGGACGAGAGCGCGCAGCTCGAGGCCGACATTAAGGAGCAAATCGAGTCCCAGATGCAGGGCCTGTCGCCGCTGTATCTGGCGGTCGACGGCAAGGTCGTCGGCGTGCTCGGCATCGAGGATCCGCTCAAGGCCGGGGTCCGTGAGGCCATCGCCGACCTGCACGCGTTGGGCGTTAAGCATGTCGTTATGCTCACGGGCGACTCGGAGCGCACGGCCGAGCGCATTGCTCGCGAGGCAGGGGTCGACGAGTTTAAGGCCGAGCTGCTGCCCGAGGACAAGTACGCGTATGTGGAGCGCATTAAGGGCGAGGGGCGCCACGTTGCCATGGTGGGCGACGGTGTCAACGATTCGCCGGCGCTCGGTTTGGCCGACGTGGGCTTGGCGATGGGTGGCGGAAGCGACATCGCCAAGGAGGTCGCCGATATCATCCTGACCGATACGGATCTGGCCGCAATCGTGCGCCTGCGCCGCATGAGTCAGGGCCTCATTGATCGTCTGACGAGCTCCTACTCTAAGGTGATGCTCACCAACTCGGCGCTGTTGGCATTGGGTATTACCGGCGCGATTACCCCGCAGACGTCGTCGTTACTGCACAACGGCTCGACGATTGCCTACAGCCTGAGCAACGCGAAGGCTTACCTGCGTTAGCGCTTTTGCTTGAGTTAATGGCCTGCATTCGGACGGTGTTGCAGCCGCCAGAATGCAGGCCTTTTGCGTTTGACCGTGTGCTAGCAGCAATATATAGTTGTGCTAGCTAAGATAGCAGGAGTCGAAGGTGAGGTTGAGATGGGTGCTGTTAGCGGCATGGCGCAGGTGAACGTTCGCGTAGATCGCTCGGTTAAAGAGCGCGCCGAGGAAGCGCTGCAGCTTTCGGGCAGGTCACTGCCCGAGCTCATCAAAAAGGTGGTGGCCAAGGTCGCGCAGGGCGGTGGTTCGTGCGAGGAAGTGCTTGCGGCCGTCGACGACCGGCGGCAATCCGTCGCGCCCGATACTCCGTTCGCCGCATCATGGGCAGCGGCAGACCGGCTTTATGCAGATTTGGGCATCGCTACGTCGCCCGTATCCGACGATCGCGATTGGGACACAATCTATTCCGAAGCCATGGACGAGCGCTATCGCCAAAAGGAGATGATCCTGTGAGCGGGGCTCCCCTCAAAATAATGGTGGACGCCAACGTATGGGTTGATTCGTTTTGCGTCGACCATGCCGAGTCGCTTGCCGCGCGTGCGTTTATTGGGCAGGCGGCGGAGGCAGGGGCATTGATGTTCTTTCCGGTGCATATCGCCAAGGACGTGCTGTACGTTGTCCAACACGAGCTGAAGCGTAGCGTTCTTGCCAGTGGGGGAGCGCTCGACGAGGCATCTGCCCGTGCAATTGGCGATGCGGCGCTGGCGTTTGTTCGGAACATGACCGAAAACGCCACGGCCGTGGGTGCAGATGCGTCGGACCTTTGGCTGGCCGACAAATACTTAGCGCTCCATCGCGATTACGAGGACAACTTGGTACTCGCCGCATGCAAACGCGCGCAGGTCGATTACTTGGTGACCAACGATCGCAAGCTGCTCGAACATGCCGATCTTGCAGCAAAGACCCCGCGCCAAATGATGCCGATTCTTGCTTTGGCCGAACGCGGCGGCGCGGCTATCGGTTGACGCAAACTGTTTGCGGGCCTCTTGGACGACGATGCGCCAAGGGACCCGCGTCTGCTATTTACAAAAGCTCGGCCTTAATGGCGGGACTTTCTGCGAGCTGCTCGACTGCCTTTTCGTCGGAGCTGTCGAGTGCTGCCAGACTGCGGTAGACCCACTCGTTGACCTGGGTGTTCTTGACGCCTGCGGTCTGCATAAGGGCGCCTACCTCGCGGATTGCTGCGAGCAGATCGGCTTTGGGACCCGCGAGCTCGACCTCGATGCCGTGGTAGGCGGCCACGCCGCGGTTCTCACTCACGTGGTCGATAAAGCCCTCGACGGTTTCAAGCTGCTGGGCGAGAGCTGCATCATCGTCAGCGTCCAGCGCGACGAGTGCGTTCGATACCGTGAGGGCAGGATGTCCGCAGGGGACAAAGCCCTCGATGACATCCATAGCTTCGGTAATGGTTGAGCCCAGGCCTGCGAGGGCATTGACGAGTTGCTGCTTGGTATCCATAACGGTCCTTTCGACGGGTCAATTCTGCTTGGCGAAAATATACGTGACGCGATCGGTAGCAAAAGTGCGAAGTGCGGCGCACATTGGGGTCTTCACAGCTCGTGCATAGAACAGCTGTCCGCTTTCAGAACGTGGTAAGATAACACTCCACGAGCGGGGCTCGCCCCGTATGTTCCTTGAAAAGTCGACGGTTATCGGGTGTTTGCAGGCCCGATACCATCCAGACTTTCCCGACATCCGGGGGCGACTGGTTTCGACACGATAGCTCTGAGAGAGGAAGCAAGCCGAGGTCTCCTCGCCTCGTTAAACAGGGGTACCGTCAAATTGAATTGACAACAACTCTTCTTTTGAGCCTATGGCTCTCGCTGCTTAGTTTATAGCGGCGCGTCAACCCGGTGATTTCCCCGACACCGGTGCGACGTCATGTTAGGGGAATGCTCCTGCGCACGTAATCGGTATGGCGCGGGCTAAGACCGAACCGGTTGGGATGCCGCGAGCGTGTCGCTGCGCGCAAAGCGTCCGAGACTAAACCAGCGACTGAGCTTGGAGATGCCAATCAGGGGGCTTTCGTGGACCGGAGTTCGATTCTCCGCGCCTCCACCAATAGTTACAAGCAGGTAGAGAAGTGTTTCTACTTGCTTTTTTATTACATACAGATACCGCGGAGAATCGAACTCTGCGCAGGGCGCGGGCGTAAAGAAAACGCGTGAGCGTTTTTAGCCCGCGGGCGAGGGCGCCGGCAGGCGGCCGAAGCCGGTGCGGATTTGCGAAGCAAATACGCGGATTCTCCGCGCAAAGCCTCAAACCTATATAGATGCGATGATATCGAATCTCAGCCTGCCATGCGCCGCAGCAACGCAGAGTGGGACGCGCTTTCCCGCCGACCGCCCCGTCCTCCGCAACTCCAAAACCAATGCGCTCTCTATCCCAAAACTGGGTAGAAGAAGCCCAAACGAAACAGCAGGAGGTCAATATGACTGCAGAAGATAGGGCAAAGAACGCCGGCAAGGTCGCGCTCGTTTTGGAGGGCGGCAGCTTCCGCGGGCAATTTACCGCAGGCGTGCTCGACGTCCTCATGGAGGCCGGTGTCGAAATTCCGGCGGTGTACGGCGTCTCGGCCGGCGCCCTCAACGGCGTCAACTACAAGTCGCACCAGATCGGCCGTGCCAACCGCATCAACCTGGCTTTCTGTAACGACAGCCGCTACATGGGTGCCGCATCGTTTGCGTCCACGGGCTCTATTGTGGGTTACGACTTTATCTTTAACGACGTCCAGGACCGCCTGGATCCCTTTGACAACGAGACGTTCGACGCCAGCCCCATCGAGATGTACGCCGCCGCGACGGACATGCTCTTTGGAACCGCCGCGTACCTGCCGGTCAAAAGCGCCGTGCTCGACCTCGATGCCGTGCGCGCCTCGACGTCGCTGCCGCTGGTGACGCCGCCGGTCGAGATTGACGGGCACAAATACGTCGACGGCGGCGTAGCCGATTCGGTCCCTATCGAGCATGTGCTCGAGGAGGCGGGCTTCGACCGTGCGGTCGTTATCGTTACGCAGGACCGCTCATACGAGAAAAAGCCTTACGAGTTTATGCCCGCCGCGCGCGCCCGCTATGCCGACTACCCCTACCTGCTCGAGGCTATCGAGACGCGCCACGACCGCTATAACATCCAACGCATGCATCTGTGGAAGTATGAGCGCGAGGGCCGTGCGCTGGTCGTTGCTCCGCAAAAGCCGGTCGAGGTCGGCCACGTTGAGCACGATCCGGCAAAGCTCCTCGACCTGTATATTCAGGGCCGCCAGGAGGCAAAGCGATTGCTGGGAGATATCGAGGCGTTTGTCGAGCGCTAGCGTCGCGACGTCATGACCCATGGACGACATGTGCAGAAAGTCTGGTCAGAGCCAAAATACCTGTTGACTCGGGCGACGAGCGGGGTAATATGGACGGGTTACTTGCAGAGCCCCGTGAATCTCTGTAACAACACGTACTGTACATGGAGGAGTCTAAGTGATTTCGAAATCGACTCACTACGCCAAGCAGGGCGAGGTCCAGCGCAACTGGGTTCTCGTCGACGCCGATGGTGCTGTCCTGGGCCGTCTTGCCACCCAGATCGCAATGATCCTGCGCGGTAAGAACAAGCCCCAGTTCACGCCCAACAGCGACTGCGGCGACTTCGTTGTCGTCATCAACGCCGATAAGGTCCAGCTTACCGGTAACAAGGCCGACACGAAGACCTATTATCGCCACAGCGGCTACAACGGCGGCCTCAAGGCTGAGAGCTTCCGCCAGGCTATGGAGAAGCACCCGGAGAAGGTCATCGAGCGCGCCGTTCGCGGCATGCTGCCCAAGACCACCCTCGGCCGTGCCCAGATGACCAAGCTTAAGGTCTACGCTGGTGCCGAGCATCCGCACGCTGCCCAGAACCCCACGAAGATTGAGCTGGAGGCTTAAAGATGGCTGAGAACACCGTTGTCTACCAGGGTACCGGCCGTCGTAAGAACGCCGTCGCCCGCGTCCGTCTCGTCCCCGGCACCGGCAAGGTGACCATCAACAAGCGTGACGCCGAGCAGTATTTCGGCCGTCATCAGCTCGTTGAGAACGCCCTTGCTCCCTTCAAGGTGACCGACACCGCCGGTCAGTTCGACGTTATCGCTCTGTGCGATGGCGGCGGCATCTCCGGTCAGTCCGGCGCTCTGCGCCTGGGCATCGCTCGCGCTCTTCTGAACGCTGGCGACTACCGTGCTGACCTCAAGAAGGCCGGTTTCCTTACGCGCGATGCTCGCGTGGTCGAGCGCAAGAAGTACGGCCTCAAGAAGGCTCGCCGCGCTCCCCAGTTCTCCAAGCGCTAAGGTTTTATCTCCTTACGAGATACAATGTACAAGCGGGGCCTGCCGATTGCTCGGCGGGTCCCGCTTTTCTTTTTCGACTAGGGTGGGCGACTGCGTTTTGCCCACTTGGGAAGGAGCGATCCTATGCCCCAGAACATCTTCGGTACCGATGGCGTCCGCGGCGTCGCCAACGCCGACCTCTCGTGCGACCTCGCGTTTCGTCTTGGCCGTGCGGCGACCAAGTTCCTTGGTCCGGACATTTGCATCGGCCGTGACACGCGTCTTTCGGGCACCATGCTCGAGAGTGCTCTGACCGCCGGCATTATGGCCGAGGGCGGCCGACCGCACTGCTGCGGCGTTATCCCTACGCCGGCCGTGGCGCTGCTCACCGTCCAAAACGAGCTCGACGGCGGCATCGTCATCTCTGCTTCGCACAATCCGCCGGAGTTCAACGGCATCAAGTTCTTTAGCCGCAAGGGCATGAAGCTTCCCGATGCTGTCGAGGAAGAGATCAGCGCCTGGGTCATGTCCGAGGAGGCCATGGCTGCCGACACGCTGCCGACCGGCGCCGGTGTGGGTCACATCATCAAGATGAAGGACGCCCGCAAGGCATATGTCGATCATGCCATCAACACGCTCGACGGCCTTAAGCTCGACGGCTTGGTTGTTGCCGTCGACTGCGGCCACGGCGCTTCTTGCCAGACCACGCCCGCCGCACTGCAGCGCCTGGGCGCCACGGTCCATGCCATCAACACCGACTACTGCGGCACCGACATTAACGTCGAGTGCGGCTCCACTCATCTTGAGCCCTTGCGTGAGCTCGTACTGCGTACCCACGCCGACATCGGTCTGGCTCACGATGGCGACGCCGATCGCGTGCTGTTCGTGGACAGCGAGGGCAACGAGATCGACGGCGACTACATCCTGGCCATCTGCGGCTCTGACCTGGCCGCTCGCGGTAAGCTCGCCAACTCCGAGATCGTCTCGACCGTTATGTGCAACCTCGGTTTCTCCATCGCCATGAAGGAGCAGGGCTTTGAGATGGTGCAGACCGCCGTGGGCGACCGCTATGTCCTCGAGCGTATGCTCGAGGACGGTGCCGTCATCGGCGGCGAGCAGTCCGGCCACATCATCTTCCTGGAGCACAACACCACCGGCGACGGCTTGGTGACGGCCCTGCAGCTTCTGGCCGTGCTCAAGCGCACCGGCCGCACCCTCACCGACCTTGCCGGCATCATGAAGAAGTACCCGCAGGTACTTGTCAACGTACATTCCGACAATAAGGCCGGCCTGGACGATTGTCAGCCCATTTGGGACGCCGTCGCTGCCGCCGAGAAGGAGCTCAACGGTCGCGGCCGCATTCTGGTACGTCCGAGTGGCACCGAGCCGCTGGTCCGTGTGATGGCCGAGGCCGAGACGCACGAGTTGACCCAGCGTGTGGTTGACGACATCGTCGAGGTTGTCAAGCGCGAACTTCCCTAATGGTCAAAAACGGGTGCCAAGTGGTAAACTGTTAAAGTTATTTTGATTAATTGGTATGTCCGAGGGGGAGCATGTTCACTAAAGTCCTGAGGTCTTTTGGTATGCGTGGTCGAGTCCTTACGCTGGATGCTCCCATCTCGGGCGACGTCATTCCGTTATCCGAGGTCAAAGACCAGACGTTTGCTACCGGCCTTTTGGGCCAGGGCGTGGCGATTCAGCCTACGGGTACACGTGTGATTGCTCCGGCTGACGCTAAGGTCGAGGCGATTTTTCCCACGGGTCATGCCGTTGCGCTCAACACGGTCGATGGTCTAGACGTGCTCATCCATGTTGGTTTGGACACCGTTCAGCTCGAGGGCAAACATTTTACTGTGTATGCGCAAGTGGGTGACATCGTCCATAAGGGCGATGTACTCATCGAGTTCGATCGCGAGGCAATTGCTGCCGAGGGCTACGATGTGACGGTTCCCATCTTGGTGTGTAACTCCGTTGAGTTCTCGAGCATCAAGGGTTCCGTTGGCGAGCATGTCGAGGAGATGGACCAGCTTATCGTCGCGCGTGAGCGCTAGTCGCTCCGCTTGGCCTTTAGCCTACAATTCAAACACGTTTACGGAGGGCGCCCTTGAAAGAGGGCGCCCTCCGTGGCAAGATGGGAAACGTCCGAGGCTAAACAGCTTTGGGTCACCGTGGACGGGCAGGGGCCTCGACGCGGTTAGACACGAGACACATATATTACGCGACCTCGCCCTGGTGGCCGCACACGTTGGTTGCGGCCGACGCGGGCCGCGGGCAAGTGCTTGTAAGGGGAGCCTTGCCTCTCTTGTACGAGAAAGGACGCGTAATGAAAATCATTAAAGCTAAAGACTACGAGGATATGAGCCGCAAGGCCGCTAATATCATCTCGGCTCAGGTTATCCTCAAGCCCGATTGCGTGTTGGGTCTTGCCACCGGCTCCACCCCGATTGGCGCTTACAAACAGCTCGCTGCTTGGTACGAGAAGGGCGACATTGACTTTGCCGAGGTCAGCACCTATAACCTGGACGAGTATCGTGGTCTTTCGCACGACGATCCCCAGAGCTATCACTACTTTATGCGCGAGAACTTCTTCGATCACATCAATATCGATCTGAACAACACGCACGTGCCCGATGGCTCCAACCCCGATGCCGCCGCTGCCTGCTCCGAGTACGACAAGATCGTCGCTGCCGCCGGTTACCCGGATCTGCAGCTGCTCGGCATTGGCAACAACGGTCACATCGGCTTTAACGAGCCCGATGACCACTTCTCCAAGGGCACGCACTGCGTCGACCTCACCGAGAGCACCATTCAGGCCAACAGCCGCCTGTTCGACAGCATCGATGACGTGCCCCGTCAGGCTTACACCATGGGCACCCAGACCATCATGTATGCCCGCATGATCCTGGTTGTCGCCAACGGCGAGGCCAAGGCTCAGGCCGTGCACGATATGTGCTATGGTCCGGTTACGCCCAAATGCCCGGCTTCGATCCTGCAGCTGCACACCAACTGCGTTGTCGTTGCTGACGAGGCCGCTCTTTCGCTCTGCGAGTAACGCGATCAAGCGATCTTACATAGTTTCTCAAAAGGCCCTCGCTTTGCGGGGGCCTTTTTAGTGGGCATACGCCGTGGCGTATACATGACGGAAACCTTGCCGCGTGCTTGACTGGAGGGTTTTAAATTTTTGTGATTCATTCTATAGCAGATTCTGTGCACATTTGCCACCATAGAGTCGCAGGCGGTAGCGAGGAGTAGGCGAGTTGCGCAACTCAAATAAAAATAGCCGACTGCGCTACACTGCAAATGGGATGGGACATGCTGGCAAGCGCATTGACCTGCGCAAAGACCTATTGGTCGGGGGATAAGTTACCATCGGGCCTCGCTGTACAAAAACTTGCCAAACACGTACCGGCAGACAATTAAAAACTCTAAGCCGCGCTATTCACGGGGCGGCTATTATGGTCCTGCAGCTACGGTGTCCATATGGTCGAGTTGAGGAGCAAGCATGGTAAACGATCTGGGCAATACGGACGACCTCGAGTTGATGCCGACGGGCGGCGGCTATATGGTGCGGCGCGATCGCTTGATGAACGAGCTCATCGTTAAAGGGCGCAAGGCGGGAATTGTTTTGCTCTACGCGCCCGACGGGTTTGGTAAGACGTCGGTGTTGCTGCAATACGTGCAGGAGGTTAAATCGGATCCCACGCGAGGGCCGGTTCGGATTATCGAGGCCGACCGCGCGATTGGACGCGAGCTCTTTATGCAGCTCGAGGTTGTCGCCGATGAGCTTAAGGACAAACCTCATTCGCTCGTTGCGATCGACAACGTGCCCAATCTCGAGCAGCACGAAACCGAGGACCTCATCGATCGAATCCGCAGCTTACGTGCTACGGGGACGGGGGTCTTTATTGCCTGCCGCCCCTCCAACCGATTGCTTATCCACGGGCTGGGCGATTCTGTAAAAGTCAATGCGCAGATGCTCAAGGTGCACGCCTATGAGTATTCGTCATGGGCCACGGCGTTCTCTATCAGCACATCGCTCGATTTTTATCGGCTCACGCAAGGTGTGCCAGAGCTGGTATCTGCCTTGCAGACGGGGATGTATGGACAGGGCGATGTTGCCGGGTTGCTCGAGAACGAAATCGTCAACGTGTACGGTGCGGCGCTGGCCGATCTCGCATCGCTCGAGAACAACCTGTTGTTTACCGTTGCCTGCTTGATGGTATTGATGGGCGAGGGCCGCATTGCGGAGCTAGAGGCGTGCGGTGTGAGGCTTTCGATGGTCGACCAGTCTATCTTTGTGCGCGATTATCCGATTTTTGGCGTGGATCCGTCTGATCGCACCTTTAGGTGTTTGGGTGCTAAGGACAACGCGCGCCTGAGGCTGCGAAAGCTTGTTGCCGAGATCCGTCCCGAACTAGTATCGCGGGCTGCTCGCATTTTGATAAAGGCGGCCCGATGCGATTTGGCCATGGACCTGGCCGATGCGTTCTTGGACCGCCGTGTGGTGTTGGAGCTTGCCGGGCAGTATGGGGCCGATCTTGCCCTGACCGGGCATGGAGGGGACATTTGCCGTGCAGCATCGGCGATGATCAATGCGGAAAAGCAGGAGCAAGAGCCGACAGCCGCCGAGGCACTCGGCGTGTATCTGGCGGCTGTCAGCGTGTGCAATACAAAGCTCGCAAGGTATATGGCGTCCGTTATCGAACGTGCGGGTGACCAGGCGGCCCGCGAGGTCGACCCCGCTACCTGGAAAATAGCCCAGGCGCTTACCATCGCCTTTTACGGCGACAATGACCTGGGGCTTCCCGCCAACCCTGTTGTGCAAGAACAGACATCCTGCGAGGTGCTCGACATGCTGTCCGCGCATATCGAGGTCAAGCGCCACCTAACCGAGCGAGCGGAAGACGGCAATGTTCTCGCGAAGCTCAAGGCGTGCAAAGCTTATGATTGCGAGCTCGACATCGCGGGGATTCTCATACAGGCCGACCATATGCTGGTGGAGCTGTTCGACGGCTCGTTTGCTAAACCCGACGAGCGCGATGACAAGATGGCGCAGATACTCGAGGCGCTCGATATCCGCGGGCTTAAGGCACCATCCATTTGGCTGCGTATGGTGCTCGCGGCGCGGCGCCTGCTCGCGGGCTTGCCCGTGACCGACGATGTGGCGTTTGGCGAGCTCGACCGCTTTGCGGTGCGTGTTCGTGACAATCAAATTCAGCTGTTTGGGTTATTGCTGGAGGGTTGGCAATCGCTGGCGGAGGGGCGGCCGGTCAACGCGAAGTTCCGTGCGGTTCAGGTGCTCAAGCTCGCCGACGAATCGATTGCGTACATGCGCGAAAACGCGTTGCTGCTGGAGCGCGTGGCGTACCTGCGCAATACGTCGCTGGTATCGGTTCGCGAAGAGGCGGAGCTGCTCGACATTAGCAAGACGCAGGTCGGTGGCTCAGAAGCCTGGATCGTGGCGCTGCACCTGGCCGCTGCGGGCCGCGATAGCGATCTTGCCGCCTGGATGTCTATGAATCGCTCGGGGATTTTAGACCCATCGTATCGGCTATTTGCGCGTCTTGCGATGCACTGTCTGGGCGAGCCTGCCGTCAGGATTCGCAAGAAGCTTCCGGTGCGTGAGCTTTCGCGGTATTCACTACGCGATGATTTTGAGGGCGAAAGCGAGCACCTGTTCCAGGCGGGCGAGGTTGAGGCTGTCGATACGATCGGCCATATTGAGATGCGCATGTTTGGCACATTTCGCGCCGAGCGCGACGGCTTTCCCATCACGGATAAGATGTGGCGTCGCAAAAAGGCGGCAACACTTGCCGAGCGGCTCGCGTTGGGCATGGATGCCATGGTCGACCGCGAGACAATCGCCATGGAGTTGTGGCCCCATGCCGAGTTTAGCGCGGCGCGCAACAATCTGTATTCGACGGTATCGCGCTTGCGCTCGGCTTTGGGTCCAACGCCGGATGGCAAGTCGTGCGTGCTCATCCAAAACGAGTGCATAGGGCTCAACGGCGACTACGTTAAGACCGATGTAAGGCTCTTTGACCAGCTGAGCCGCGAGATCCTGGGAAACCGTATGGGCGCGAGAGGCCCTCACCTGGTTGAGCTTTGTCTTAAGGTTGAGCAGCTCTACGCGGGGCCGCTGTATGTTCCCACCGGTTGCAATCCCACGTTTTTTACGCGCATGCGCCACATTATGCAATCCAAGTACATCGACTGCATGATTAGGGGAGCGAATGCCGCTCTCGAGGAAAATGACCTGCAATCGGCAATTTGGCTCGTTGAATCGGGGCTTCGCCAAGAGACTGCGCGCGAGGACATGGTTCGCTGTGCCATGCGCGTTTACGGTGCGGCGGGACGACGCCGCGATGTTGTCGAGCTATACAGCGGCCACATGCACCACCTGCGAGAGCAGGTTCAAGGCGTGCCCGAGCCCGAGACAAGGCGCCTGTATGAGCGCCTGGTCGAAGGCAGGCTCAAGCGCGTGCTTGTCGAGCGATAAAAAACGGGCGTCCGAATCACTCGGACGCCCGCAGACTTGTTCGGTATGACCAGCCGGTTTTAGACGAGCTTGATCTTCTCGATGTCCTTGCGCGAGGACTCGCGATACAGCGAGAACTTGCGGCCGATGACCTGGACGACCTCGGCGTGGCAACGCTCAGCGAGCTCTTCGGCGGCCTCGCGGGCGGAAAGACTGGAGCCATCGAGCACGGAGCACTTAACGAGCTCGTGCTTCTCCAGGTAGGCGACCGTCTGCTCGACGGTGCCCTCGTTGACATCGGACTTACCGATGATGATGGCGGGGTTGAGGTGATGGGCCATGCTGCGAAGCTGCTTGACCTGGGCTCCTGTCAGTGCCATGGGTTCTCGCTTTCTATGTATGGGGCGCCCCGCGACGGGGCCTTAATCTACGTGAGCTGTCCCACGATAGCGCAGGAACGGCGCGGTGTGGGGCGCGTTTGCCCAGTTCAAAAAGAATGCGGATGCCGAGTGAGTGGGCGGCGTGGGCTGCGAACAGGCTATGAGCTGGGCGCAGAGACCGGCTCCCATGCAATAAACGCCCAGCGAACCTTACGGATATGGTCGAGCATATAGCGCCCCTGCGGCACGCCCTTGGAGCCCGGCTCACCGGCATGGGGGTTCTCAATCATGTGTTGAGCGATGTAGTCGCGCAGGCAGTCGATCTTATCCTCGTTGCCATGCTCGAGCATACGGGAAAAATCCGCCACGCCTGCCTCAAGGCTATCGAAGGTATCGCGACGAGGCGATTCAAAGTATGTAACCTGCGGCAACGCACCCATCTGAATGAGGATGTTGAAGGCGTACACAAAGCCATTGCTGCAGGTGACGGAGGCGCCGATAGCGTTCATCAAGTGCAGATCATAGCGCGGGCTGGAGTTGGCGACCATCGTGACAGCACAACGCCGACGAGCCGCACGGTCAAGCTTGGCAAGCGCACCTTTTAGATCGGTCGTCGTAACCGACCGACTGGCAAAGGCAACATCCACCGCTTTCGCGACCGGTCCAACCAAATCCCAATCATCATCCCAAGCAAGCTCAAGCGGCGTAATGCGATTCTCGAGCCCATAGTACTCAATGCCAGCATCAAGCGTGCCCAACATGGCAGGGGAAAAGTCAGCAGCAATCACAGGATGTCCAGCCTGAGCAAGCGGAATAGCAATCGACCCAGCTCCACACCCCATATCGAGCACCGACTCACCAGGCTCAATCGCCAACAGTTTTATAAAATCCCGAGCATAAGGGGCAGTCTCAAGAGGTCGAAAATGTCGAGCTCGCTTATCCCATTCAAAAGAATCATCAGCCCGATGCCGAGCGGCCTGCAGACGCATCCATTCGCCATTCCAATCCGCAGCAAGCAGCTCAGAACGAATCTCCCCATCAACCACGGGCCAACCTCCTAGCAACAAAAAAGCGACTCCTCCCAAAAGAAGAGCCGCAACCAGCATATATCAGAAAAAGAACCGCTCCAACGCCAAACCGCCACACCAACCAAGGCGGGCAGAAGCGAAGCGACTGCCACTGAGCCAGAACCCAGCCAAGGTTGAGATGTGCGGGAGCCCCGCCGCCGGGCGGCAGACATATAAGGTCGATCGCGAGTTCCGCACGAGCCGGAGAGCACTTAATGTGCTCTCCGTGCGAGTCAGGACTGTCCGAGCAGGCGACCTTATATGTCTGCCGCCCGGCGGCGGGGCTCCTCGCCTCGTATCCCTAGGCTAGTTCTTCAGCGAGTTCAGCGGCGCCGGGAAGCGTCCACCGCGATGGGCAAGCACGGTGCCGGCGTTGGGGTTCACCGGCATGATGGGCGCACGGCCAAACAGGCCGCCGTACTCGACGCAGTCGCCCACGCCCTTGCCGATGGCGGGAATCACGCGCACGGCCGTGGTCTTGTTGTTGATGACGCCGATGGCCATTTCGTCGGCGATGATACCGGCGATGGTCTCGACCGGGGTGTCACCGGGGATGGCGATCATGTCCAGGCCAACGGAGCACACGCAGGTCATGGCCTCAAGCTTCTCGAGCGAAAGCGCGCCGGCTTCGACGGCGGCGATCATGCCGGCGTCCTCGGACACGGGGATAAAGGCGCCGGAGAGACCGCCCACGCTGGAGCTGGCCATGACGCCGCCCTTCTTGACGGCATCGTTGAGCATGGCGAGCGCGCAGGTCGTGCCCGGGCCACCGCAGGTGCCCACGCCGATGATCTCGAGGATGCGTGCGACGGAGTCGCCGATGGCAGGCGTGGGAGCCAGCGACAGGTCGACAATGCCCTTCTCGACACCCAGGCGATGGGCGGCCTCGCGGCTCATGAGCTCGCCGGCACGGGTGATCTTAAAGGCGGTCTGCTTAATCTTTTCGGCGACCTCCATCATCGATGCGGAATCGGGCAGTGTCTCCAGGGCTGCGGCCATAACGCCGGGGCCCGAGACGCCTACGTTGATGACGGCGTCGGCCTCGCCACCGCCGTGGACGGCGCCCGCCATAAACGGGGAGTCCTCGACCATGTTGGCAAAGCAGACAAACTTGGAAGCGCCGACGGAATCCTGGTCGGCCGTGAGTTTAGCGGCATCGATGATGGTCTGAGCCGCCATGAGCACGGCATCCATGTTGATGCCAGCGCGCAGGCTAGCAACATTGACGCTGGAGCAGACGCGGCTGGTGGTAGCGAGCGCCTGGGGGATGGACTGGATGACGCGGCGGTCGGCGTCGCCGATGCCCTTCTGGACGAGTGCGGAGAAGCCGCCCAGGTAATCGATGCCGAGCGTCTCGGCCGCACGGTCGAGGGCATGCGCGATGGGGGTGAGGTCCTCATCCTTGCAGCATGCGGCGATCTGCGCCACCGGGGTGACGGAAACGCGCTTGTTGACGATGGGGATACCGTACTCGCGCTCGAGGTTCTCGGCGGTCTCGACCAGATGCTCAGCCGTGTGCGTCACGTGATCGTAGATCTTCGTGCACATGCGGTCGAGGTTCTCGTCACCGCAACCCATGAGCGAAACACCCATGGTGATGGTCCTGATGTCGAGGTTCTGCTCCTCAACCATGCCGCGGGTTTCCGCGATTTCTGCGGGCGTGATCGCCATCCTTGCGCTCCTATCTGCCAAAACGAGCATAATCTTATCTATTCTAACGTGCCGCACGTGCCAAGTGGCGCATGCGGCACGTTTTGGTGCTCGGTTGTTTCCGTTGTGTTACTGCCCAAAGACCTCTTCGGCGATGCGCGCGCTTTCGGCGGCATCCTTGGCGTAGTAGTCCGCTCCGATCTGCTTGGCGTATTCGGGGGTGAGCACGGCGCCACCTACGATGATCTTGACGCCCGGCACCTCGGCATGAAGCAGCTTGATAGTCTCTTCCATGGCCACGACGGTGGTAGTCATAAGCGCCGAGAGGCCGACGAGCTTGATGTCACGCTCCCGTACGGTCTTGAGCACCTCTTGCGGATCGACGTCGCGGCCAAGGTCAAAGACGGTGTAGCCGTAGTTATCGAGCAGCATCTTGACGATGTTCTTACCGATGTCGTGGATATCGCCCTTGACGGTGGCCACGCAGATCTTGCCCTTGTCGGCAATCTCGCCGGCGGGCATCAGGCGCTTGATGGTGTCGAAGCCCATACGCGCCGCCTCGGCCGAGGCCATGAGCTGCGGCAAGAAGAACTTTCCCTGGTCAAAGAGGACGCCAACCTCGTCGAGGGCGGGGATAAAGTGATTGTTGATGAGGTCCATGGCGTCGTGATCCGCCAGCAGACGCTCGGTCTCGGCCGCGATCTCACCTTTGCGGCCCGAGACGACCATGCGACGGATCGGGTCGTCGTTGCCGTCGGTGCCGGCGGGGCCAGCAGCGGGAGCGGCGTCGGTCGATGCCGCCTGGGCCGCCGCCGGGTTTGCGGCGATCTTGTACGGATCGGTCCAGCCAGCGTAGCGCTCGATGTATCCGGTCGAGCCCTCGTCCTCAACGCTCAAGACGCGATAGCTGTAGACGGTATCCATAAAGCGCTTGGAGCCCGGGTTCATGATGGGGGCGTCCAGGCCCGCGCCAAAGGCGGCAGCCAAAAAGACTGAGCCCAGCAGCGGGCGGGCGGGCAGACCAAAGCTGATGTTCGACACGCCGAGTGCGCATTTGACGCCCAGACGCTCCTTACACAGGGACATGGCGCGCAGGATCTGTTCGGCCTGGCGTTGATTGGTCGAGGCGGTCATGACCAGGCAGTCGATGAGGATGCGGTCCGGTCCGATGCCGTAGCGGGCGGCCTCGGCCACGATGCGCTCGGCGATGGCAAAGCGGGCCTCGGCGGTATCGGGAATGCCGCCTTCGTCGAGCGTAAGGCCGACGACGTTGGTGCCGTAGTGGGCGACCAGCGGAAAGATCTCATCCATGATCTGCTGCTTGCCGTTAACCGAGTTGATGATGGGCTTGCCGGCGTAGCGGCGCACGGCGGCCTCGACGGCTGCGGGGTCGGTGGAGTCGATCTGCAACGGCAGCAGTGTGGAACCCTGGAGCTGTTCAGTCGCCTGCTGGATGATCTTGACCTCGTCGATCTCGGGCAGGCCGACGTTGACGTCCAGGATATCGGCGCCCTGTTCCTGCTGGCTGATGCCCTGGCTCACGACGTAGTCAAGGTCGCCGTCGCGCAGGGCCTGCTGTAGGCGCTTTTTGCCGGTGGGATTGATGCGCTCGCCGATGACAGCGATCTTGTGGCCATCGCAGGGGAGGTCCACGACCGTCTGGGCGCTTGTGACCGACATGCTGGGCTTGCGGTGGCGCGGACTGGGCGTGTGGTTATCGATAAGCGTGCGCAGCGCTGCCATGTGCGCCGGCGTGGTTCCGCAGCATCCGCCGACGACGCTCACGCCGTCGGCGATCATGCCGGCGACGGCCTTGGCGTACTCGGGGGCCTGGATGTCAAAGACGGTGTTGCCGTCGTCGTCCACGCGGGGGAGTCCCGCGTTTGCCTGCACCATCACGGGTTTATCGGTGACGGTGAGCATGCGTGCGGCGAGTCCTCGGAGCTCTGCCGGTCCCTGGCTGCAGTTGATGCCCAGGACATTGGCACCGATGGCATCGAGCGTGATGGCGGCGACCTCGGGGCTCGTGCCCAGGAAGGTGCGGCCGTCCTCCTCGAAGGTCATGGTGGCAAAGACGGGCAGGTCGGAGTTCTCGCGGCAGGCGAGGACGGCGGCCTTGATCTCGGCCAGGTCGGTCATGGTCTCGATAATAAAGAGGTCAACGCCCGCGGCGACGCCAGCACGCACCTCCTCGGCAAACAGATCGTAGGCCTCATCGAAGCTCAGGGTGCCCAGGGGACGAAGCAACGCGCCGATAGGGCCGATGTCGCCGGCCACGTAGCGGGCACCGGCCTTGCGGGCGCAGGCGACGGCGGCGGCAAAGACATCGGCCACGGTGGCGGCGCCGTCGAGCTTGTGGGCGTTGGCGCCAAAGGTGTTGGCGGTAATCACGTCGCATCCGGCCTCGACGTACTGGCGCTGGATGTCGGTGATGACCTGGGGTTCGTCAAAGTTGAGCAGCTCGGGCAGGGCGCCGGCCTTCATGCCAGCGGCCTGCAGCATGGTGCCCATACCGCCGTCAAACAGCAGATGCACCGTGCCCTCAATGGCGGCGCGCAGACGATCGTCCTTAATGCGAAGGTCGTCGATCGTGCGCGTCTTGTATGCAGCGCCATTACGACGGGCAGCATCAACGGGCGCCGCCAGTGCGGCGCCGTCCAGATCGTGAGTGATAAGCGGAGTAAACATCAATGAGCTCCTAATGGCTGGAATAGCAGGTGGTGTGGGCGGCGCGGAAGCGGCAGTGCTCGCGCATGCGGCAGATATTGCAGGTGGGGCGGCTCTGGGCATCGTGGACCTCGCCGTCAAACAGGCCGATCACCGCGGTCACGCTCTTGGTGGGCATGAGCAGGCTGGTAGGTGTGACGGTAAGCCCGATGAGCCGCGTGGCGTTGAGTGCAGCCACGATTGAGCGCTGGGCCGTAAGCGGACAGTCGCCGTAGCCGGGGCTAAAGCGCCAGTTGCCAGCGAGTCCGTGTGCCGCGGCCGCAGCCTTGACTTGCTGGTCCATCTGCTCGACAGCGGCTTCTACATAGGCAGAGCATGCGGCGTCGAGCACGGCTCCCTCCAGGGGCTGCTGGGCTCCCGTGGTGCGCAGGCGACGCTCGGCGTCCATGCCGAGGGTGCATGCCATGAGCGCGGCAAAGTGGGCGTCTTTGAGATGGCGATAGATATCGCGACCACGCAGCTCAACGTTGGTGCCGACCAGACGGATGCAGGGCTCTCCCTGCTCGTCCACGCCCGTGGCATCGACGGCAAACACGCGTCGCACGCCACGGGGCTCAATGTCCAGTTCTAAACGTTCAACGACAAGCTCAATACGCTGCGACAGTTCGGGCTCAATTTGCTGACCGCTGTAGCCCAGGTAGCGCAGCATCTCGGCACGATCGACGCGGGGATGGTGGGCATCATCGATACGATAAAGCGCCGGCGACGCAAGGTCGGCCGGCACTTCGACAGCGGTTGTATCGATGTGCGGTTTTTCCATTACCCCAGGCGCTCCATAATGGTTGCGGCGATCGCAGGACGATTCATAGTGTACAGGTGCAGACCGGCGGCGCCGTGCTCCTTGAGGTCGCAAAGCTGACGGGCGGCATAATCTACACCGGCTGCCTGCAGGCTCTCGGGATCGTTCTCGTACTTGGCGAGAATCTTGATGACGGGGGAGGGCAGCGATGCGCCGCACATAAAGACCATGCGGCTGATCTGCGACTTGCCCATAAACGGCATGATGCCCGCGGTAATGGGCACGGTGATACCGGCCTTGTCGGCAAGCTCGCGAAAACGGTAGAAGCACTCGTTATCAAAGAAGAGCTGCGTCACAAAGAAGCTCGCGCCGGCGTCCTGTTTTTGCTTGAGGTGTTCGACCGAGACGTTGAGGTCCTCACAGGCAATGTGGCCCTCGGGGTAGGCTGCGGCGCCCACACAAAAGCCGGCGTCGACGAGCTCGGGGATGAGGTCACGGGCGTAGGCGTAGTCCGAGGCGGGCTTGTCGTCCTCGGTCGCGCCGGCAGGGAGATCGCCACGCAGGGCCAGGATGTTTTCGACGCCGGCGGTGCGGTACTCATCGATCTTGGCGGCGATATCGGCGTGGGTACGGTCCACACAGGTGAGGTGTGCCACCGAGGGCGTATCGAATTCGCTCGTAATCATATGTGCGATGGGGGCGGTGGCGGCGCCGTTGCCCGAACCGCCGGCCGAGCAGGTGACCGAGACAAAACTCGGCGAAAGATTGCACAGATTGCCTGCCACTTCGCGAGCCGTGTCGAGGGTCAGCTCGCCCTTGGGCGGGAACATCTCAAACGAAACGGGCGCGGTGCCTTGGGATGCTGCCTGCTTAAAAACCTCGTCGACGCGCATATCGTGCTCCTTTAGATGCTTAGTGCGATGTGTTGTAAGGATTCTACAGCACCACTGCGCCACGATGGAGTTTTACTCGCTATTTGGTGATACCAATCGAAAATGCTTCGCTATCGGCATTTCCTATAACAGAGCGGTCAATGTAGAATGGGGGCTCTATTGAATGGTATCTGATGCGAAATACCAGTTAATAGAGCCCCATTCCAAGTTGACTATCCTTAAACCATGGGGAGAGGTCTGCAATTTATACAGTTGATTGGCTGTTGAGGGCAGCAACACCGCCGCGATGCGGTAACCTCATTGATTGGTTTCGCGACAGCAACATAACGGTAATGTCGCGGAAACACGGCGAGTCTAAGCTAGGACTCGTTCGTTAGCAATCAACACCGCTTCTCACGCGGTGCCGATACGAAGGGAGTTCCGTATGGCCGAACTTACTGACCGCTTCGGAACCATGGTGTTCTCTGAGGAAGTCATGAAGGACTACCTCCCCAAGGACATTTGGAAGCGCCTTGCTGCAACCCTCGAGGACGGTGAGCCGCTCGACCTGGACGTGGCCAACGCCGTCGCTCACGCCATGAAGGTCTGGGCCATCTCCAAGGGCGCTACGCACTATGCGCACTGGTTCCAGCCGCTTTCGGGCATCACTTCCGAGAAGCACGACAGCTTCCTCGAGCCCAACCACGACGGCACCGCCATTACCAAGTTTACGGGCAAGAACCTCATCCAGGGCGAGCCGGACGCCTCCAGCTTCCCCAACGGCGGCCTGCGTGCCACCTTCGAGGCCCGTGGCTACACCGCTTGGGATCCCACCAGCCCCGCCTTTATCAAGGACGACGTCCTGTGCATCCCCACGGCCTTCTGCTCCTACACGGGCGAGGCCCTGGACAAGAAGACCCCGCTGCTGCGCTCCATGACCGCGCTCTCGCGTGAGTCCAAGCGTGTTTTGGCATTGTTTGGCAAGAGCCCCAAGAAGGTCGTTCCTTCCGTAGGCGACGAGCAGGAGTACTTCCTGATCAAGAAGGACGCCTACCGCAAGCGCAAGGACCTGGTCATCACCGGCCGCACGCTCTTTGGCGCCGCTCCCTGCAAGGGCCAGGAGCTCGAGGAGCACTACTTTGGCGCAATCCGCCCCACCGTCTCGTCCTATATGAAGGACCTGGACAACGAGCTGTGGGCGCTCGGCATTCCCGCCAAGACCAAGCACAACGAGGTTGCCCCCTGCCAGCATGAGCTCGCACCGGTCTATGGCGAGGTCAACGAGGCCATCGACCAGAATCTGGTCATGATGGAGAAGATGAAGCTCATCGCCTCCCGCCACGACTTGGTCTGCCTGCTGCACGAGAAGCCCTTCGAGGGCATCAACGGTTCGGGCAAGCACAACAACTGGTCGCTTGGCACCGAGTCCGAGAATCTGCTCGATCCGGGCGACACCCCGCTCGACAACCTGCAGTTCATCGTCTTCCTCACCGCGGTGATCGAGGCCGTCGATAACTATCAGGAGCTCCTGCGTGCCTCCGTTGCCTCGGCCGGCAACGATCATCGTCTGGGCGCCAACGAGGCTCCTCCGGCGATTATGTCCATCTTCCTGGGCGACCAGCTTACCGAGGTCGTCGAGAAGATCATCGATGGCAAGGCTTCCGTCCATGCCACGCGCGGCGTGCTCGACCTGGGCGCCGATACCCTGCCCAAGCTGATGCAGGACAACACCGACCGCAACCGCACCTCCCCGTTTGCCTTCACCGGCAACAAGTTCGAGTTCCGTGCCTGCGGCTCCGAGCAGAACGTCTCCGACTCCAACCTGGTGCTCGATGCCGCCGTGGCCAAGTCGCTCAAGTCCTTCGCCGACGCGCTTGAGGGTACGCCCGAGGATGAGTTCCAGGACGCCGCGCTCGAGTACTGCAAGAAGGTCCTGACCGACCACCAGCGCATCCTCTTTTCCGGCGATGGCTACTCCGACGAGTGGCCCGTTGAGGCCGAGAAGCGCGGCCTTGCCAACAACAAGACCACGGCCGACGCCCTGCCCGCCTTTGTTTCCGATAAGGCCATTGCGCTCTTTGAGGAGACGGGTGTCCTGACCAAGGCCGAGGCCCAGTGCCGCTACGACTGCAAGCTCGAGAAGTACAACAAGCTCATGAACATCGAGGCCACCACGATGGTTCGCGAGGCGCGTCGTACCTATCGCCCGGTCATTACTGCCTATGCCACCAAGGTCGCTAAGGGCCTTGAGACTATTCGTGCCGCTGGTGCGGAGGCCGCCATGCAGTGCGAGCAGAACACGCTCAACAAGCTCTGCAACGGTATCACCGCCATCAACGACTCCATCAAGGCGCTCGATGCCGTGCATCAGAAGGCCGAAGCCCTCGATGGTCAGGAGCAGGCCAACGTGTACGCGCACGAGGTCGTTCCCGCTATGGATACGCTGCGCGCCGCCGTGGATGCCATGGAGGAGATCGTGGCCGCCGACTACTGGCCGGTCCCGACCTACGACGACATTCTGTTCTACGTGTAGGACTGGGACAGCATGCCGTCACGGTTGAAAGCCGGGGTCCGCATCGCGCGGGCCCCGGCTTTTTGTTTGCGAAGGACGCTTTGGAGTCCGTTTTGCTACCGATTTGCCGGGATCCGCACCCTGTCGGGTTCGAATCCCGGTATATCGGTAGCAAAAAGCCCGTCATCGCGAGGGCAACGGGCTTCTCATTTTAAATGGTGCCCCCAGCGGGATTCGAACCCGCGATATCCAC
>DXMJ01000013.1:45489-50208 GCA_019414265.1 Collinsella sp.
GGGAAATTGGTGACGCGGGTGTCGACGGCTCGAACCCTGCCCTTAGACCAGAAGAGCCCGGCACCGTAGCGGTACCGGGCTCGGCAAATCTCTGGTGCCCCGTTTGCAAAAATACTCGAACGATGATGACCGTCGTGAACGGGGCCGTCTACCTGCGCTTCAGCCGCGCGGCCTAGCTCGCGGGCTTCATGACGCCAGCGGTGACCATGGCGTCGCGCAGGGAGATGAACTCCGCCTTGGTCGGCGTCTCACCGGCGGGGTCTGCGACATAATCGACCTGCTTCACGCCGCCGAGCTCGGAGGCCGATGCGGCCGGGAGCGTGTACTCCTCCGGAATCACGCCGTCGGCGATCTTGTCGGCGGTCACGGCCTTGGAGGCGAGCTTGTCGGTTGTGATTGAGCCGTCCTCGACGGAGCCCCCAGAAGGGAGCCCCTCAATGTGGATGCTCACTTCCTGAGCGCCCTTCTGCTTGGTCGGGGTGTACTTGGCGTTGATCGTCTGCATGGCTTCCTCCTAGTACTTGAGCTTCTGGCCGGGATAGATGGTGTACGGCGACGAGATGCCGTTCTTGCTCGCTATGCCCTTCCAGCTGACGCCGAGCTTGGCGCCGATGCCAGAGAGCGTGTCACCGCTCCTGACGGTGTAGGTGCGGGACTTCCCGTTGATGATGTCCTGCGCCTCCCGGTACTTGCCTCCGCACGCCTCGATGACGGTCTGGCGAACCGGGTTGTTTCCGTACTTCCCGGAGTTGATCCACTCGGCGAGCGTGGAAGCGGAGGCGTTGTGCGTGTCGTTGATGAAGCCCTGAACCTCGTCGTATCGTCTGCCGCAGTAGTCCCTACGGGCATCGCCGTTGATGTTGTTCGTGACGATGTGGTAAACGAGGTCGAGCGTGGAGCCGGACGGCGCGGAGTCCGCCGGCTGGGACGGGGACGGCGCAGGGGTCGAGGTGCTGCCGCCGGGATTGGCGTACTTCTTCCACGCCGCAGCGTCCATGTACGCCTTGTTCAGGTCGAGGTTGCCGCTGTAACCGGAGAGGCGACCGCACGAGCTGTACTGGCGGATGGCGCAGCTATACGTGCCCTCGTTCCAAGGCGCGTCCTGATAGCCGGTCGCGTTCATGTTGGCGTACTGGGCGATCCACAGGGCGCAGTTGAGTGCGTCCGCAACGGGCTTCACCTTGGCCATGCGGCTCTGCTGCACGTAGATGATGGGAGGGATGCCGGTGCGGTCGATGACGCGCTGTGCGACCTGACGCAGGTAGTCCTCGTTGCCCCATGCGGCGTTCTGCTGGCTCTCCCAGTCGAGGCACAGGACGCCCTTGCCGATCCAGTTCTTGATGTTGTCGATGAAGAAGTCGGCCTCGCCGATAGCGCCGGAACCGTCGATGTAGTGATATACGCCGAAAAGCTTGCCACGAGCGCGGGCCTGCTCGACCTGACGCGCGCAGTCCGGGGAGACGTAGGTCTTGCCCTGCGTGGCCTTGGCGATGATGAAGTCATAGGGAACGGCGTCGAGGTTGATGCCGTTCTGCCAGTTGCTGATGTCGATACCGTTCATGGACATTTCTAGCCCCTTCCGATCGAGATGAAGTAGTCCCAAGCGACGGCGTTGAACTCGTCGTAGTCGAGTGCGACGGGATACGCCTCGCACGGGTCGTGGATTGTGATGTGGCCGTAAAGGTTCTCCGTTATGAGCACCACGTGGCCGCCGTACTCGCGCCCGTCCTCGTGGAGCGCGCCCTCCATGGTTCCGAACACCAGACGCCCGGCGGCGGACTCCTCAAGCGCCCGCGATCTGTCCTCGTAGAGAACCGTGTAGTCGAGCTTCGGGTCTTGCTGCGCCATCCACTCGCAGAAGCCGGGCATGTAGTTCTGCCCGTCCTGAACGTAGTCGTTGCCCACGAGGTTGAGCAGCATGGGCGGCGTGCACGTCTCGCCAGAAAGCCTCTCCCAAGCCATGGCCGCGCACGTGAGACCGCAGCCGGACGTGGCGAGGTCTGCGCCGGCGTAGGGCAGCCCGCCCCACCGCTCGTCCGTCTGCATGTAGAGCGGGACTTGCGGCTCGGCTGGCGTGTCGTACACGACGGGGAGCTGATCCGGCTCCTCCTCGACGGGCTGCGGCTGAGTCCATACCACGAGCGCGCCGAAGAGAAACAGGGCCACGAGAAGGAGCGCTACTGCTGCTTGGAGAGCGGGCTTGTGCCCTCCTCCACCTCCGGCACGCCAACGATGCTCGTGAGCACCGACGCGACCGCAGCCGTGGCCGCGAGCGCCGCGATCTGCGGCCAGTCCAGCGCGGTAATGGAGACCACGGTCGTTCCCATGGCGGCGAGCGCCGTCTGGGCTGCGGTCTTGACGGCGCGGACGCCCGCCGCGACGAACCACTTCTTGATTCCGTCCTTGGTCATGGTTGAACCCCTTTCTAACCTTCATCGCCCGCTCCCTTGCGTCGGACGACGATTGCGTGAACCTCGTCAATCTGCTTGGCCATGTGCGAGGTGGTCTGGTCGATGCGCTGGGCGGTGGCCTCGGTGTGCTCCAAGCGCCCGCCCATCTCGTGGCTTCGCTCCTTGGAGTCGCCGACCTGCGTAGAGAGAACCTCTAGGATTCGCGTCTGCGCCTGCTGGCCGTTGGAAAGCGTCTCGATGACGCGCGTCTGCTCGTTCTGCGCGGCCACCTGCTGCTGGGTGGTCCTGATGCGCTCGCGCTCGCGGGAGTCGAGGGCCTTGTCCGCCGTCTCCTGCACCTCGATGCGGTAGCGCTCGATCTCAAGCTTCTTCTCCTCGATGGCGCGCTCGTTCTCAAGCTGCTTCTCCTTGAGGGCGCGGCGCTGGGGCATGCCCCACTTGACGACAACGAAGCAGATAGCCGCAACGGTGAAGGCGAGGAGGGCGGCAAGCGGCTCGGCTATGGCGGCGGCCTCGAACCCTCCCGCTAGGGCATCACCGCTCATGCCTCCTCCGGCACAAAAGCCGAGGGGGCCGTCTCAAGCTCGGCCTCGCAGGCGTTGATCTTGGCGCGAAGCTCCTCCCGCTCGGTCTTGACCGGAGCCCACTCCTCCTCGGTCATGACCCCGTCAGCGTGCTTGAGCGCCTTGTAGTCGCTCTGCACGAGAAGCTGCTTGTAACCGTTGATCTCGGCCTCGATGGCCTCTCTGGTTCGCTCCATGGCGCACTCCTTTCATAGGGTGCGCACATCGTATGGGCGGCGTGAGATTACGCGGCGGCCTTGAGCCTAGTCAGGGTCAGGATTTCCGCTCCGGGGGGGGGTATTCATTGCCGAACAGCTCCCTGTAGAGCCTGTCCATGCTGAGGACGGTTTCGTGCGCGTCGAGCCTGAGCATGCCGCCGCGCCAGCTCTGGTATGACTGGCTTATCTGCCTCAGCGTGATCTCGCCACGGTCGAGCATGCGGCGCATCGCCTTGAGCTTGCGGCGCTCTCGGGTTATGGCCTCGCGGCTCGGACGCACGACGACCTTGCCCGTGGGGCCGTAGTAGAACCGCTTCTTGAGGAACCGGAAGCCGCGCGAGAGCTTGACGATCCGCGTCTTCTTCTTGTTGATCGTGATGCCGAGGTCATCGCACAGTATCTCGATGCAGGCCAAGACCAGCCTGAGCTTGTCCTTGCTCATGTCGATGTAATAGGAATCGTCCATGTAGCGGCCCGTCGCCTCAAGCCCCGCCATCTCCTCGGCCCAGTGGTCGATGGGGTTCGGGAGCGCAACGGCCAATATCTGGTTCGGCTCGCTCCCTAGGCCGAGGCCAACGTCCCCGCACGCGTCTATGAGGCTTTCCGTGAGCGCGACGAGCCTTTCGTCATCGAGCGCGCGCCGCACGAGCCGCTTGGCCGCGTCGTGGTCGATGCGCGCGAAGTAGTCGCTGAAGTCCACGAGCAGGACGTAGCCCTCGGTTCCGTGACGCCGGTAGTGCCGCGCGAGCTGGTTCTTGAGCCGCGCTATCGCGTAGTCGACGCCCCTGCCCTTCATGTTGGCGGAGTTGCCGGCGGTGAGCGTGGGCATGATCGCTGGAACGAGCGCGTTCTGGCTCAGCGACTTGTGTATGACCCGCTCACTGAAGTGCACGGACGATATGTGCCGCAGCTTTCCGCGCTCAATGAGGTCGAACTCATGGAAGCCGCGCCGGATGTCCTCGCCGTTCAGCAGGTCTTGGCGCGCCTTGTGCACGTTGCCCAGAACGTGGAGGCAGTAGCCCTGAACGGACGCCTTCCACGACACGCCGCGCCTCGACTTCATGGCGGCGTCGTAGAGCGCGTTCATGTCGGCGATCCGCTCAAGCGTGAGGCCGTCTATCCTCTCGGCCCTGTTGCGGGCGCGCTTTTCCTCGCGCCTAGCCCTGCGGGCAGCGCGCCTATCGTCTGAGTTCATGGAGGGCACCCCGCACGGCTAGCATTGGCGCTCTGACAGCCGCTTTGCGGGGAGGCCATGAAACCGGGCTGAGCGCCGGAGCGCCCGGCCATGCAAGAAGCGTCCGGCTCCCCGCGCGGGGTGCATATTTACGGCGCTGGGGCCGATGGTCGCGCCTTCCTTCCTCTTTGCGCTCGGCTTTCGGCTCTCGCTTACTCGGTCTGGCAGTGAAAGGGAATCCGGGGCGGGGCCGCACCCACGTGTTGCGAGGGGAGTTGTTGTTGGCGTTGCCGTTGTTGTTGCAATAGCAGACGTTGGACGCCGAACCACCCATGACGGAGCGAAGCCACCAA
>DXMJ01000014.1 GCA_019414265.1 Collinsella sp.
TCTGACGTTCAACTTCAAGGGCGCGACCAGAAGGTCAGCGCCCTTTCGTTTCACGCCACCTTGTCACAAATGCGACTCGCTCGCTGACTTATGCTCAACCTATGGCGTCATCTCGCCCCAAAAGGGCCTCCCTCGCTCTGGCGGGTTTTCGCTGTCGGTACCAAAATATCGGCGTTGCCTTGATCCAAACCTACCAAAAGGGGGACAAGTTTATTTTGGTCGGTTTTATCTGGGCAAACGTGGCCGTCTATCGCAATGTAGTCGTTGGGAACGTTCTTGTTTGACTAGTCGTTTAAGAACATCCCCAACGACTACATAGCATGAGAGTGGAAATCTACGCTCGTTCGTTTTTGCCTACATTTGGAGGAAGAGCTCGTGGAGGCGGGCGTCGTCGTCGAGCTCGGGGTGGAAGGTGACGCCGAGCTGGTTGTCTTGACGGGCGGCGACGATGCGGCCATCGACTTCGGACAGGGCCTTGGCATTGCCGTGCACCTTGACGATGCGGGGTGCACGGATAAACGGCAGCGGCACTTCACCGTCGATACCGTCTACCCGCCCCTTGGTGCGAAAGCTGCCGAGCTGTCTGCCATAGGCATTACGCTCAACGAGCACATCCATGGTTGCCAGGCGCGGCGTCCCCTTATCGTCGTGGGCGGCAAGGTCGCGCGCCAGCAGAATCAAGCCGGCGCAAGTCCCCAATACAGGCATGCCTTCAACAATGCGGATGCGAAGCCCCTCGAGCATACCGAGTTCGGCAAGTAGCTTGCCCTGAACGGTGGACTCGCCGCCGGGGAGGACCAGGCGGTCAAAGTTCTGCTGCAAATCGGCCGCCTGCCTCAGCTCAATACAGTGCGCGCCCAGCTCAGATAGTCTTGCCTCGTGCTCGGCAAAAGCGCCTTGGACCGCCAGCACGGCGACCGTTTGGTCTGCATAATCGCTCATGTGCGATCCTTTCTGCTGGACTAGCGCCCGCGCTCCTCCATGATGATCTCGATCTCGTCGGCGTTGATGCCCACCATGGCCTCGCCCAGGTCCTCCGAAAGCCCGGCGATGAGTTTGGCATCGGTGAAGTTTGCCACGGCCTTGACGATGGCGGCGGCGCGCTTAGCGGGGTCGCCGCTCTTAAAGATACCCGAGCCGACAAAGACGCCCTCGGCACCCAGCTGCATCATCAACGCGGCGTCGGCGGGGGTCGCTACGCCGCCGGCGGCAAAGTTCACGACGGGAAGCTTGCCCGTGGCATGGACCTCGCGGACCAGTTCGACCGGAACCTGCAGCTGTTTGGCTGCCTCAAAGAGCTCATCATCGCGCAGAGCGACAACGTCACGGATCTGCTTTTGGATCTTGCGCATGTGGCGCACGGCTTGGACGACGTCGCCCGTGCCCGGCTCGCCCTTGGTGCGAATCATCGTGGCGCCCTCGGCAACACGGCGCAACGCCTCGCCCAGATCGCGGGCGCCGCAGACAAACGGCACGTCAAACTGGGTCTTGTCGATGTGATAAACGTCATCGGCGGGGGAGAGAACCTCGGACTCGTCGATGTAATCGATCTCGATGGCCTGCAGGATCTGCGCCTCGACAATGTGACCGATGCGGCACTTGGCCATGACGGGGATGGAGACGGCCTCTTGGATGCCCTTGATCATCTTGGGATCGCTCATACGCGAGACGCCGCCTGCGGCACGGATGTCGGCCGGGATGCGCTCGAGAGCCATGACGGCGCAGGCGCCTGCCTCCTCGGCGATGCGTGCCTGCTCGGGAGTGGTGACGTCCATGATGACGCCGCCCTTGAGCATCTGCGCGAGCTCGCGGTTGAGTTTGACGCGATCGGCCTTGCTGGTCTGTTCTACCATGGTTGCTCCCTTGGTTGGCATGTGCATTGCTTGACGGAACATCCTATCGGGGAGCTGGGTATGGCGAAATACTCAGTTTTCGAGATAATTACAAGGTCAGACTAATACCAGATTGAACAGCGCGATAAGGTCAGGTGGCAAACACATGCTTGACTACAATTTGGAAAAACGCGGCGAAGCATCGCTCTATGAGTATGTTTACCAGCAAATTCGAGATGATATCGTAGCTGGACGCATTGCGGCGGGGGAACATCTTCCGTCTAAGCGCGCCTTTGCCAGTCATCTGGGAATCAGTGTCATTACCATCGAGAATGCATATAACCAGTTACTTGCCGAGGGCTATATTTGCTCAATGCCGCGTCGGGGCTACTACGCTTGCGAGCTTCCGGATGCACCGGTTTTGCCTTCGGCTGCGGAGGGCATCGACCGAGATGCCGTCTCCGCGGGCCCCAGCGCACATGATATCAACGGACAGGTCGAGCGATTTGATGCGCTTTCTCCTTCCGCTTTGGAGGCGGCGCGGCTTTGGCAAAGCGCGCTGCGGGCGACGCTGGCATCCGAAGACGAACGCGAAATCTTTTCGACTGCGCCGGCACAGGGCACCGCTCGGCTACGACGCGCAATTGCTCACCGCCTGCGCGGGACAAGGGGTATGAATGTCGACCCCGACAACATCGTTATCGGTGCGGGCGCCCAGCTGCTCGATACCATGTTGGTTCAGTTGCTTGGAGCCGACAAGGTGTATGCCGTTGAGGATCCGGGCTATTTGCGCCTGACGCGCATCTATCAGGCCATGGGCTGCAAAGTTCGACATATCCCGTTGGATGATGAGGGCGTGGTCTTGAGCACTCTGCAGAAAAGCGGGACCGATGTCCTTCATCTGATGCCGTCCCATCAGTATCCGACCGGCCTTGTGACGAGCATTGCGCGTCGCTACGCGCTGCTCAGCTGGGCCGCCGAGCGACCGGGTCGGTATCTCATCGAAGATGACTTTGATTGTGAGTTTCGCCTTGCCGGCAAACCGATTCCCGCGCTCGCGTCGATCGATGCCGCCCAGTCGGTTATCTACACCAACACGTTTTCGAAGAGCCTGTCATCGGCGTTGCGTCTAGCGTACATGGTGCTGCCCGACGAGCTAATGGAGCGGTTTAGGCGCAACCTTGGTTTTTACGCCTCGTCGGTGAGTTCTGTTGACCAGGTCGCTTTGGCTCGTTTGCTGGAATCGGGTGATTACGAGCGACATGTGAACCGCGTGCGCGTTCGTGCTCGTGGGGCGCGTGATGGCCTGGCGGCGCTTGTACGGAAAACGTTTCCGGCAGGGGAAGTCTCGATCGAGTACGCGGACGCCGGCCTTTACTGCGTCGTGGCCGTGGAGTGTGACGCGGGCGGAAGCTCTTTTGCACGGGCCCTCACGCGCTCGAGCATCTCTTTTATCGATATCGGTGACTGTTTTTGGTGTGCCGATGGCGCATCTGTCCCTGAAAACTCAACTCAAATTCTTGTTCAGTATGACGATCTGAGTCCAAAAGTACTAACTACCTTGGAATTGCAGCTAATGGGGGGGCACTCTGCAACCTAAGTGAGTAGACTTTTAGCACTTTGGCGACCAGGCAGTTTTGTAACAAGCTATCTACCTGCGGTTTTGAAAAGCAGGATGACCGGCCTGCTCGGGATGTTCAAAAAAGTCTACTCACTTGCCGCGCAAAGCTCCTGCATGAGAAAAAATGGGGTTTTCAACAGGGCTTCGTCCAGCTCTCGGCAAGCTTTTGGCCAGTTGGGGAGGGCTGTTGAAAACTTGGCAGTCCGTTCGGCGCCATTTTTGGTGCGTTCGCGCCAATGCGTGACTGACTGGGTTGAAATTCGTGTTTTCCTGTGCCTATGAAGGATCTACTTTGTGACATATCAGCTTTTAGGTACTGGCGTTTGCCTCCTCAAGTCCGCGCTTTGTGTCCGCCGCTTCCACGACCGGAAGAAGACCGGCAGCGATATGATCTCGCCCGCAACCCGACGGCTGCGGTCGCGCTCGGTTTTCCGTTGTATACATTGGTTCGGTCGAGAAACAAACGGACTTGTCCTGCCAGCATTAGGCAGCGGCTGTTTCTTGGTGAGCTTCCCAGGGAATCCGTGCTGGGAACGGAGCATGGGGTTTTGATTACGTCTCCTCTACTGACGGCATTCATCATGTTGCGGCATCTGACGGATCTTCAGCTTCTTTTGGTATTGGCGGAGATGTGTGGCTTGTTTGCGGTGTGTGCCCTGCCGGCGGCACTTGAGGCGGAGCTTTCGCGTGCAATTGATTCGGGCGCGATTTCGACAACGTTCGGTTGGGTGCGCTGCCCGTCCGAGGACGGCACCGCCTCAAATTTATGGCGTCGAGACGCTTTGGTTTTGGGCGGAGACCTTGACCGTTTTTGTTCAGATGTTTGCGGGATGCGTTACGGCAATAGATTTATAGCGGTATCGCAACTCGTTCCATTGGGCGCCGCGTCGCCTTTTGAGGTCGAGGCGTATTTGCTACTTGCACTGCCGCGATCCCTGGGAGGCGAAGGTTTTTGCGGCATAGAGCTTAATGTTGAAGTGATGCTAAGCACAAGTGCTCGAGCGATTGTGGGAAAGTCCCGTGTATATATCGACCTACTTCTTTCTTCGCCGGACGGCAGGCGACAGGTGGCCATTGAATGTCAGGGAAAGGCCTCGCACGGACGCGCAGGGGATGGCTTGCGTGACGCTGACCGCATGACGGCCCTTCAGGCCATGGGCTACGATGTACTTCTCCTGACACACAGACAGATATCCGATGAGGATAGATTCCGCGCGATCGTTAAGGCCATATGCAGGATGCTCGATGCTGAATATCGTGATAAAAGCTCAGATGAGCAAAGGGCTGAGACATTACTCCGGTCTGAACTATTCGTTGACTGGACAAAATTGGGAGTAATCGACGGAAAGATGCCCGTTAGACGCAAAACAGCTCGATCGTGGACGGCTGCGGTTCTAAGTGAGTAGGCTTTTGGCACTTTGGCGACCAGGCCGTTTTGAAACAAGTCATTTACCTGCGACTTTATAAAGCAATACGGATGGTCTGCTCGGCAAGTTTCGAAAAGTCTACTCACTTAGTTTTTGACGAGAGACCGATGCCGAAGATAGCTCTATTTCAGGGCGTTAACGAGTCCTCGAGACACAAAAAGGCCCGAACCAATACGGTCCGGGCCTTCTTCGAGCTAGAGGTTATGTCTCAGGCAGTTGGCTTAGCCAAAGTAGCGCTTGAGCAGGCCAGCGAAAGCCTTGCCGTGGCGGGCCTCGTCGCGAGCCATCTCGTGCACGGTGTCGTGGATGGCATCGAGGCCAGCGGCCTTGGCGCGCTTGGCAAGATCGGTCTTGCCGGCGGTGGCGCCATTCTCGGCCTCAACGCGCATCTCGAGGTTCTTCTTGGTGGAATCGGTCACGACCTCGCCCAGGAGCTCGGCGAACTTGGCGGCATGCTCGGCCTCCTCGTGGGCAGCCTTCTCCCAGTACAGGCCGATCTCGGGATAACCCTCGCGATGAGCAACGCGAGCCATGGCCAGGTACATACCGACCTCGGAGCACTCGCCCTCAAAGTTGGCGCGCAGATCGGCAACGATGTCCTCGGAGACGCCCTCCATCTTGGCGACGCCCACGACGTGCTCGGCAGCCCACTCGAGCTGGCCCTCCTCCTGCTTCAGGAAGCGAGAGCCGGGAACGCCGCACTGGGGGCACTTGAAATCCTCGGGCAGCTGGTCGCCGTCGAACTCTTCCACATAACCGCAAACGGGGCAAACAAACTTCATGATTCGATCCTTTCGATCGATGGCGATGGTGCGCTCGTCCGGTCCCGTAAGGGCCCTCTCCGGACGTGCGTCTTGACGAGTTCTATTATCCATAAATGAGACCGAATGTGAAGCCTATTAGGAATGATTTTTAATAAAACAATTTAAGCATGTGTAGATGTTGATTGATTAACGATTGCTAGACCTCGTGCGACCTCCGATGAGTACAATCGGTCGAGCAAATGTTGACCAATCAACAAATGAAGGAGCTTCCTTTATGCATCTAGCCCGCCGCGCCTGGTGCCGAACGTATCAAACGGTTTTTCGCATCGCATTGCCGGTGCTGCCCTATACCGAGCCACGCATTTTAGAGCACGCTGAGGAAGTGCCCGCAGTGCTTCAAAAGCGTTCAATACACCATGTTCTTATCGTGACAGATCCCGGCATTGCCCGTCTGGGGCTCACGGCACCGCTCGAGACAGCGCTCGCGTCCAAGGGAATTAGCGCTGCGGTCTATGCCGAAACATGTGCGAACCCCACGGTCTCAAACGTGGAGGAAGCGGCATCTCTGTATCGAGAGAGCGCCTGCCAGGCCATTATCGGCTTTGGCGGCGGTTCGGCCATGGACTGCGCCAAGGGCGTGGGCGCGCGCATCGCGCAGCCAAAGAAGCCCATCAACAAGATGCGCGGCCTGTTGCGTATCCATCGTCGCCTGCCGCTGCTCATCGCCGTTCCCACCACGGCGGGCACGGGAAGCGAGGTCACGCTTGCAGCGGTAATTACCGACGACGAGACGCACTACAAGTATCCCATTAACGACTTTGTGCTGATCCCGCGCTTTGCGGTGCACGACCCCGAGTTTACGCGCGGCCTGCCCGCCTCCATTACGGGGCAAACGGGCATGGACGCCCTGACACATGCCGTCGAGGCCTTTATCGGGCGCAGCACCACGCCCTATACGCGCAAGATGGCGCGCCAGGCGGTGCAGCTCATCCACGACAATTTGCTCGAGGCCTATGAGTGCGGTGGCAACATGCGTGCGCGCCGCAATATGCTTTCGGCGGCGTATAAAGCGGGCGTTGCCTTTACGCGCTCTTATGTTGGATACGTCCATGCCATCGCGCACAGCCTGGGCGGGCGTTACGGGATTCCCCACGGCTTGGCCAACGCCATCATCCTGCCGCACATGCTTCGCGCCTATGGCGAAGCTGCTGCTCCCAAGCTCGCCGATCTCGCCCGCATGGCCGGCATTGCGCCGGCTAATGCGCTGGACAACGTGGCTGCTGAGGCCTTTATCGATTGGGTCGACCGCATGAACGCCGCCTTGGGCATACCCAAATATGTGACGGGCATTCGCCGCTCCGACATTCCTGAGATGGCGGCGCATGCCGATGCCGAGGCCAATCCCCTGTACCCCGTTCCGCTTTTAATGGACCGTTTGGAGCTCGAGCATATGTACGAGGTCGTTGCGGGTGGTATGTTTGAAGACGAGAACTAGGAGGGCCCATGAACACCGAGGAAATCGCGCGCATCGTTGCCGATCAGCGCGCCTATTTTAAGACGCACGCCACGTTTGATGTCGATGCTCGACGTCGTGCGCTCGTGAGTTTACGCGATGCGGTGCGGGCCCACGAGGCCGATATTGCCCATGCGCTCAAGACCGATTTGGGAAAGTCGCATGACGAGGCGTATATGTGCGAGATCGGCACCTCGCTTTCCGAGATTCGTTATCAGATTGCGCATGTGGCTCGATGGAGTCGCTCGCGCCTGCGTCCGTGTGACCTCGCCAACGCCGTGAGTGTGTGCAAGACGCAGTCCGTGCCCTATGGCGTCACACTCATCATGGCTCCGTGGAACTACCCGTTTTTACTGACGCTCGAGCCACTCGCCGGCGCCCTTGCCGCGGGCAATACCGTGGTCATCAAGCCGAGCGCCTATGCTCCGGCATCGAGCGCGGTGCTCAAGCAAATCTGTGAAGAGGCATTTGATCCGCGCTTGGTGACGGTCGTCGAAGGCGGGCGTGCCGAAAACGAAGCGTTGCTCGATGAGTGCTGGGACAAGATCTTCTTTACCGGTAGCGTTCCGGTCGGCAAGCTCGTCATGGAGCGTGCAAGTAAAAACCTCACACCCGTGACGCTTGAGCTGGGCGGAAAGAGTCCCTGCATCGTGGATGCGACGGCTAACTTGAAGGTCGCGGCACGCCGTATCGCCTTTGGTAAATGGCTCAACGTGGGGCAGACCTGCGTGGCGCCCGACTACCTGCTGGTCGATGCGCGCGTGCACGACGAGCTGCTGGACCTCATCAAGGAGGAGGCCCGCCGCATGTTTGGCGAGCATCCGCTCGACAATGAGAATTACGGTCATATTGTCAACGCCAAGCATTTCGCGCGCGTACGCGGGCTGATCGACCCCGACAAGGTTGTGCTGGGAGGTACCGCGCGCGAGTCGTCGCTCAAGATTGAACCGACGATTTTGGACGGCGTGGCGCCTGAGGACGCCGTAATGCAGGAGGAGATTTTCGGCCCCATCTTGCCGGTGCTGTCGTTTGAGAGCCTAGACGAGGCCGAGACGTTTATTACGGATCGTCCGACGCCGCTGGCCCTGTATATCTTTAGCCAAGACCGTGAGGTTCAGCAGCGCTTTGTGCGTTACGTGCCCTTTGGTGGTGGCTGTGTTAATGACACCATTATGCATTTGGCCACGAGCCATATGGGCTTTGGCGGCATGGGGGCGAGCGGTATGGGACAGTACCATGGACGCGAGAGCTTCGATACGTTTAGCCACAAGAAGAGCATCGTGAACAAGGCAACGTGGCTGGACGTGCCGTTCCGCTATGCCCCTTACGCAAGCTGGAAGCGCAAGTTCGTGCGCATGTTTGTGCATTAGAATCAGATGACATAGGGATAAACAAAGTGGCCGCCCCCGCGTAAGCGAAGACGGCCATTTCTCACGATGAAAACGTGTATCGGAGTTGGCAAGACCCGCTGCCACGGGTGCCATCCGTGTTCCCATCTTATCTGCAAGCGTTCCGTTGCGCAAGCGTTGCGGCAAACGATTGAAAGACGCAGGCAGGATGAATTTGTGTCCGCACGGGCCCGTAGACTTCTCAACTACGTTGTGGATGCTCGCTAATCGGTAATGGAGGCGCACGTGTTTGATGACGATGACCTGTTCGATCTGACAGACGATCCGTTTGAGTGGGATATGCTACTCGATGACGATGAGTTGGAGCAGGACCGTAAGAAGCGGCAGGGCAAGAAGACGCGGGATGACGCTTCGAAAAAGCAGGACAAGCGTCGCCGAGGTCTGTTCGGCGGGCTCTTTGGGTGACTGTCTCATCGCCGCGTCTGTATACTAAACAGGTCTTATACGCGTTGCGAAATGAGGACAGAGACGATGATGTGGTTTACCGCCGACCTGCACCTGGGCGATACGAATATCTTGCACGACATGGATCGACCGTTTGATTCGGTCGAGGAGATGAACCGCAAGGTCATCGATGCCATCAATGAGTGCGTGGCTGTGGACGACCGCCTCTATATCTTGGGAGACTTTACCTATCGTTTGCCCCTGGCGGAGGCGGTGCGCCTGCGCGAGCGCATCGAATGTCAGAACGTAACGCTCATCCGCGGTAACCATGACGGCGACTGGGAAGATCCAGACGCGCCGCACATTTGGGATGAGGTGCGCGATTATCTGGAGGTCGCCCCCGGTTACGCGAAGGGCCATCGCCTGGTAATGAGCCATTACCCCATGCTCAGCTGGAACGGCAAGGCGCGTGGCGCCATCATGTTGCACGGGCATATCCACAGCAGGGGAGACCGCACCAACGCGCGCAACCGCGATCGCGAGCGCCCGGTTCTGCGCTACGACGTTGGCCTCGATGCCAACAACTACAAGCCCGTAAGCCGTGACCAAATCCTAGGCTTCTTTGGACTGTAGCTGTAAGTGCAGGTAGAATGAACGCGCCGCGCGGATGGTCTGTGCGGCGCGTTTCAGTAGGAGCGATGAATCCATGAGGGCTATCCAGCGCATTAACCATAACGCTGCCATCTGCGAAGACGGCGCGGGGCGTCAGCTTATCGCGCTGGGTCGCGGTATCGGCTTTGGCGATATGCCGCATGAGGTCGACCTGGATGTCATCACGCGTACCTTTTACGGCATTGATTCAAAGTACCTGGCGTTTATTGATGAGGTCGACCCCGAGGTGCTGGAGTTTTCTGCTCAGCTGGCTGATATCGCAACCGGACAGCTTTCGTACGAATTGAGCCCTAACCTCCCCATTACACTGGCGGACCATATCCAGTTTGCCATTAAGCGCGCCCGCGAACACATGGTGGTGTCGTTGCCGCTCGAGCGCGATCTGGAGCAGCTGCATCCCATCGAATACCGCTTGGGCGAGCTGGCTGTTCGCGGCATCCAGAAAAGCTTCCGTGTGCGTATGCCCCGAAGCGAGGCCGCGGGCATTGCCATGTCGATTGTCAACGCATCGGTTAAGCCGAGCGAGCGGCGCGTGCTTGCCGAGCAGCACGAGGAGCGACTGCTCGATATGACGGTCGCGATTATTCAAGAAGAGTTGGGTGTGACGGTCGATCGCTCGTCGTTCGCCTTTGCCCGCTTTGCCACTCATGTGCGCTATCTGCTCGACCGCGTGGCAAAGAAAGAGCCGATCGATACCGAGAACTCCGGTCTTTACGACGTGCTCGTGGAGCAGTATCCGGCGGCATCGCGTTGCGCTCACCGTGTCGACGATCTGATTCAAGAGACCTTTGGCGAGCCATTGGCCCAAGTGGAGCTCGTCTATCTGATCATGCATGTGAATCGCGTGGCTTCTGTCCACTCGGATAAATAGGCTCTCTGGTATTTCCTTTCCGTCATGGCGACCGTTCGCGGGTCGTTTGCTACCGTTCGTCGGTAATCTGAGCCGCAACGAACGCATCTGCCGCATATACTCGCCGTGTGTTGGGTGTTACTCACGGCGCAGCTCCGAGAGGCACTACCGATTCTGCCAAGACCATAATTGGGTCTCTGTCGGTTGTGCGCGGGGCTTTTTTCATGTCGATCCACCCGGGAATCACATGCAAATCAATCTCTTGCCAACTGGTATCGCGCGCTGCGCAGGCGCGAGCGGAATCGTGCGTCTTGGTGCCGTGAAGTCCCACGGCCTTTAGTTGGAAGAGAAGGGATTCGACATGGCTGTCGATAACAAGAAGATTGCCGAGGACGTGCTCGCTGCCGTCGGCGGCGCCTCCAATGTGACGAACGCGACGCACTGCATGACCCGCTTGCGTCTGAACCTCAAAGATCAGTCCATTCCCAATGATAATGAAGTTAAGAAGATCAAGGGTGTGCTGGGCGCACAGTGGTCTGGCGGCCAGTATCAGGTCATCATTGGCCAGAACGTGCCGAAGGTCTATGACGCCGCCATTGCGCTGGGCGTCAAGGGCGAAGGCTCCATTGACGAGAACCTCGATGACGGCACCAAGGAGCCACTGACGGTCAAGACTGCGGGCAAGAAGGCCCTTAACTACCTGTCCAAGACAATGTGCATGACGATCCCCATTATCATGGGCGCCGCCATGTTCCGCACACTTGCCGTACTTTGCGGCGACGGCATGCTCGGTATCTGGTCTGCCGATTCTGACATCTACAACTTCTTCTACAACTGGATTTACAACGCCGGCTATTATTTCCTCCCTGTCTATCTGGGTTGGGCTGCCGCAAAGCAGCTCGGCTGCAGCCAGCCGCTCGGCATGATGCTCGGCGGCGTGCTCATTGCCCCCGAGTTCATGACGTTGGTCAACGCCGCTGCGGATTCTGGTGCTACGACCACGATGGTTTACGGCGTGCTCCCGGCTCAGCTGAACAACTATTCTGCGACCGTGCTCCCCATGCTGCTGTCTATGCCGGTGCTGATGGTCGTCGAGAAGTTCATGAAGAAGATCATCCCCGACATGCTCTCCACGGTGTTTGTGCCCGTGTGCACCATGGCTGTGATGACCCCCGTTTCCCTGTGCGCCCTAGCTCCGATTGGTTCCATTCTGGGCGACCTGGTCGGCAACTTTATGTTCGGCCTCGGAAACGCTGGCGGCATCGTCACAATCCTCTCCCTCGTCGCCATTGCCGCGCTTTGGGAGTTCCTGGTTATGACCGGTATGCACCAGGTTCTGATTGCCCTCGGCATTGTGCAGGTGCTCACCTCAGGGTCTGACTCCTGCGTTATGGTCGCGGGTGCTATCGCTCAGTTCGCCACGTGGGGCATGGCCTTCGGTGCCTTCCTGCGCCTTAAGGAGGTCGACGAAAAGGGCGCTATGCTTGGTTTCTCGCTCTCCGGCATTGTCGGTGGCGTGACGGAGCCCGCGCTGTATGGCTGCGGCTTTAAGTATACTCGCTGCCTGGGTGCCATGGTCGCGGGCGGCGCTATCGGCGGCCTGATCGCGGCTCTCACTAATGTGACCACGTATGTTTTGGGCGCAACTAATATCCTTGGTATTACAGGTTATGTTGCAGGCGGAACTGCTAATCTCGTATGGGGCTGCGTTGCATCGGGCACTGCATTTGTTGCCGCCGCTGCCATCGCCTACTTCTTTGGCTTTACCAAGGAGCAGCTCGACGAAGACGCTGCTGCCGCCAAAGCCTAAAGCATCCGTTCGGTAGGACAATTATCTGGGGCACTTGGCTGCGCTTCAAGTGTCCCTTTCCGTAGATGGGGGTCAATATGAAGCAATTGCTCATTCGTGCCGATGATATCGGTTATTCGTATGCCGTTAACCTGGGGATTGCCCGCAGTATCAATGAGGGCCTGGTGCGCTCGGCGGGACTTATGCCCAATATGCCCGAGGCCGAGCGTGGCTGGTCGCTCGTGGCGGATGCCGGCATTGCGGTGGGTCAGCATACCAACGTGTGCCTGGGCAAGCCGTGTGCCGACCCGGCGCTCATTCCGAGCATGCTCAACGAGAATGATGAGTTCCATAGCAGCCGTACCTTCCGCGATCATTTTAAGCGCGGCGAGGAGTTGATAGACTTCGACGAGGCCTGCATCGAGATCCGCGCGCAGCATGACCGCTTTGTCGAGATCGTGGGCCGCGAGCCCGATTACTTTGAGGCCCATGCCGTCATGAGCAAAAACCTTAACCGAGCGATCTCGGCGGTTGCTCAGGAGCTGGGCCTTAAGGAGCAAAAGGCGAGCTTCGACCCCGCGGCTGTGGTGCATTGCGGAGATACTGATCTGCGCATGGTGATGCGCTCGATGGAGCCGGGCTACGAGCCCAAAGAGGCAATCATGCAGACGGTTCGCGGGATGGTGGACGGCGAGACGGTCGTCTTTGTGTGCCATCCGGGTTATCTCGATCGTTTTATCCTGGAGAACAGCTCGCTCACGACCGATCGTACCAAGGAAGTCGATGCACTGATCGACCCCGAGCTTCGCGCTTGGCTCGAGTCTCAATCCGATCTTCGCCTGATCGACTACCGCGACCTGTAAGGACCCAAGTCACCACAAAGGGGACAGTCGCCTTTGTGGTGGTTCTGGCGCCGTTGCCATTATGGCAGCGGCGCCTTTTTTGTCCGTGCGGCGCGGTAGAGTGTAGGCGGTTGAAATTTGCGTCCATCGAGGAGCTGCTATGAACGAGATCAAGTGCCCGCATTGTGGCGAAGTTTTTAAGGTCGATGCGTCCGGCTATGCGGATATCGTCAAGCAGGTGCGCGATGCCGAGTTCTCGCGCGACCTGGATGAGCGCGTGAAGGCGGTCCAGCGCGAGGGCGAGCAGGCACTGGAGCTTGAGCGCTCGCGCTCGACGGCTGCTTTGCAAAAGGCAGAGTCTCAGCGCGACGCTCAGCTTGTCGAGCAGAAGAACGCTGCAGCTCAGCAGCTGGCACAAGAGGTTGCCAAGCGCGACGCTGAGCTTGCCGAGCTGCGCGCCAAGCTCGAAGGCGCTGCCGCAGAGCGCGAGAGTGCAAGTCAGCGCGCGGCGGTTGAGGCTCGTTCCGATGCTCAAAAGGAGAATGCCGAGCTTCAGCGCGAGATCGACAATTTACGTGCGCAGTTGGAGCGCAAAGATGATGAAGCCAGGCTTGCCGAGGCGGCGGCACGCAATGCTGCTCAAAACGACCTGTCCGCGCGCGACGCTCAGATTGCCGAGCTGCAGGCCAGGATCGCCGCGGCGGACAAGGCCCAGGAGATGGCGCTTGCCGCTGCCGCGGCAGAGTCGCAGCGTGAGCTCGATGCCGCTCGCAGCGAGGCCGAGCGCGCGCTTACTGACTATCGCGCGAAGGTGCAAGAGAAGTTTTCCGCCGCAAAGGCTCAGTCCGAGCAAGAGGCCGAGGGCCTGCGTGCCCAGCTGCGCGAGCAGGAACTGATGGCAAAAATGAACCTGTCAGAGGCGGTCGCCGCGGCGGAGCGAGAGCGCGATGAGGCACGTGCCAAACTGACGAGCGAGCTGGCGGTGCGCGATTCTCGCGAGGAGCAAGCCAAGGCGGCACACGAGCTCGAGCTTGCGCAGGCCAAGCGCGCGAGCGATGACCTGATTCGCTACAAGGATGAAGAGATTGAGCGCCTTAAGGACATGAAGGTTCGCCTGTCCACCAAGATGGTGGGCGAGTCGCTCGAGCAGCACTGCGAGACCGAGTTTAACCGTCTGCGCATGACGGCGTTTCCCAATGCGTACTTCGAGAAAGATAACGATGCATCCGAGGGCACCAAGGGAGACTTCATTTTCCGTGAGCGCGACGCGAGCGGCAACGAGGTCATTTCGATTATGTTCGAGATGAAAAACGAGAACGACGAGACCGCGACCAAGCATAAAAACGAGGACTTCTTTAAGAAACTCGATCACGATCGTCGCCAGAAAGGCTGTGAGTACGCGGTGCTCTGCACGCTGCTCGAGCCCGAGAGCGAGCTTTACAACGCGGGAATCGTGGACGTGAGCTATCGCTACGAGAAGATGTATGTGATCCGCCCGCAGTTCTTCATTCCCATCATTACGCTGCTACGCAATGCCGCCATGGGTTCGCTTCGCTATAAGCAGGAGCTGGCGGAGTACAAGCAGCAGAATATCGATGTCACGAACTTCGAAGCCAAGATGGAGAAGTTCAAGAACGATTTCGGCCGCAACTACGAGATCGCGAGCCGCAAGTTCCAAACGGCAATCGATGAGATCGACAAGACGATTAGCCATCTGCAGAAAACCAAGGAGGCGTTGCTGTCCTCCGAGAACAATCTGCGCCTTGCCAACAAGAAAGCCGACGATCTTACCATTCGCAAGCTCACGTGGGGCAACAAGACCATGAAAGCAGCGTTTGACGAGGCGCGCGGGGCCGCGACAGAGACGAACGATGAGCCAGCCGAGGCGGATTCGTATGAGGTCGAGGATGCCGAGTAGGGGATAGCGTATCGCGCAAAAAGCGGGGCCGCTGGCGATGTTGCCAGCGACCCCGCTTTGTTTCGTCCCATTGCGCCCGGCTAGTCCTCGAGCAGGTCCTCGATAAAGCCGACACGGTAGTTCTTGAAGATTACCTCGCCGCCGTCTTGCGTGGCGTCCAGATCGACATCGCCCATGATGCCAAAATCGTGGTCGCCATCCTCGTCAGCAAAGATCTGGTGCACGTGCCATACGTGCGCGGTCTTCTCGTCGGACTCGTCGATGGAAAACATCGCGGCGCTGCGGGCATCTCCGTCGGTGAGGATTTCCTCGTGCTGCTCGTGGTAAGCGTCGAGTGCTTTTTGCCAGCGGATCTCGCTCATGCCCCAGTCGTCGTCGAGCTCGCCCAGGTCGCGAACGTGCTCGCGGGCGGCAAGGGTCACGCGGCGGAAGAGCGCGTTGCGCACCAACAGCGTGCAGCCGCGGCGGTCCGCCACGACCTCGTCGATGCCCTGCGGCGGCGCAGCATCGAGGGCTGCCGGGTTGCCGGCGTTCTCCCACTCGTCCACCAGGCTCGAGTCCACCGAGCGCACCACAAAGCCGAGCCACGAGATAATGTCGCGCAGACGCTCGTCGCGCTTCTCGATGGGCACGGTGCGGTCGAGCGAACGGTAGGCCTCTGCCAGGTAACGCAGCAAAATGCCCTCGGAACGGGCGATGCCGAGCTTTTGAATGTAACCCTTAAAATCGCTCGCGCTTTCCAGCATATCGCGCAGGACGCTTTTGGGAGAGAGCTGGTAGTCGTTTGCCCAGGGCACTTCCTGGCAGTACTTGTCGAAGGCGGCGTCGAGCAAGTCCTCGAGCGGTTTTTCGTAGGTGACATCCTGGATGCGCTCCAGGCGTTCCTCATATTCGACGCCGTCAGCCTTCATTTCGGCCATCGCGCGGTCGCGCGCTGCGCGCTCCTGAGCGCGCAGCACCTGCTTGGGATCCTCGAGCGTTGCCTCGACCATCGAGATCAGGTCCATGGTATAGGTCTCGCTCTCGGGATCGAGCAGCTCCAACGCGGCAAGCAAAAACGGCGAGAGCGGCTGGTCGAGCGCAAAGTCCTCGGGCAGGTCGACCGTCAGTGCGTAGTCGATGTCCGGCGCGGCGTCAGCCGGAGCGTCGGGTGCGGGCGGCACCTCGGTGCGCACGACGACGCCGGAATCGATGAGCGTGGCGAAGATCTCGTCGGCACGAACCTCGAGCTTAGCCTTTTCCTCGGGGGTCTGCAGGCTCGTCTCGATGAGGTCGTGTACGCGGGCTCGGGCATCGCCACCCTGCTCGACCACGCTAATCACCATGGAGTGCGTGATGCGCAGGCGCGGCTTGAGTGTCTCGGGCTGCGTCTCGATCAGGCGCTCGAACGTCTGCTTGTTCCAGGTGACAAAGCCCTCGGGGGCCTTCTTTTTTTTAATCTTGCGGAGCTTTTTGGGGTCGTCGCCCGCCTTGGCCATAAGCTTGGCATTCTCGATCTCGTGCTCGGGTGCCTCGGCGATGACCATGCCCTCGGTATCGAAGCCCGAGCGGCCGGCACGACCGGCAATCTGATGGAACTCGCGGGCGCGCAGACGACGCATCTTATAGCCATCGAACTTGGTGAGCGCGGTGAGCACCACGGTGTGGATGGGCACGTTGATACCGACGCCGAGCGTATCGGTGCCGCAGATGACGGGTAGCAGGCCCTGCTGCGCCAAGCGCTCGACCAGCAGGCGGTAGCGCGGCAACATGCCAGCATGGTGCACGCCGACGCCGCATCCGAGCAAGCGCTTGAGGATTTTGCCGAAGGCCGTCGAGAAGCTCGTGCCCTTGGCCGCCTCCTTGATGGCCTCGCGCTGCTCCTTGTTGGCAATGCCAAAATTGGCGAGCGACTGTGCCGTCGCAAGTGCGGCATCCTGGCTAAAGTGCACGATATAGAGTGGGGCCTCGTCGCGGCGCATGGCGAGCTCGACCGTGCCCTCGAGGGAGGTCGTCACATAGTCGTAACTCAGCGGAACAGGACGCGGGGCGTCGACGACCAAGTCGCAAGCAGCGCCGGTGTGCTCCTCGAGTGAGGCGGCGATGGCAGTGACATCGCCGAGCGTGGCGCTCATGAGCATGAATTGCGTGTGAGGCAGGGTGAGCAGCGGCACCTGCCAGGCCCAACCGCGATCGGGGTCGGCAAAGTAGTGGAACTCGTCCATGGCGACGCAGCCAACATCGGCATCTTCGCCCTCGCGTAGTGCGTCGTTGGCGAGGATTTCTGCCGTACAGCAGATGACGGGCGCCTTGGTGTTGATATGCGTGTCGCCGGTGATCATACCGACGTTATCGCGGCCGAGCACCTGCACAAGGTCGAAAAACTTCTCGCTGACCAGAGCCTTGATGGGGGCCGTGTAATAGCAGCGTTTGCCCTGTGCCATGCCCATAAAGAGCATGCCCAGCGCGACAAGCGACTTGCCCGATCCGGTCGGCGTGCCCAGAATGACGTGATCGCCGGCGGCTAGATCCATGAGGGCCTCTTCCTGGTGGTCCCACAGCTCAATACCGCGATCGCTCGTCCATTCAAAGAAGCGCTCGAAGGCCTGGTCGGGCGTGAGCCACGGTTCGGGCTCGCTGCCGTCCTCGGGCTCCCACCAGGTGGGGGAGAGCGCACCGAGTGAGCCGAATTCGGCTTCGGTTCCCGTGCCGCCCGAGAATGAACTGGCGGCTCCGGCACCGGGGACGGTGCTGGCGGCGATATCTGTCGTGGTCTGTGCCATGTGTTTGCTTTCTCTCGCGATTGTCCGCCAACTATTATGGCGTAGCGTCGCATCGATGCGTTCGCAGGCAAGAAAATGCAGGAAATGGGCGTTCTGCCCAGCCGTTTAGTGTAGTCGCTAGCCAAGTGAGTAGACTTTTTGCGATATTGCGAGCACATGACTTTTGCGCAAGGGTTCTACCTGCGGTTTTATGTTTCGCTATGCGGGCTGTGCCTGGCTATTGCAAAAAAGTCTACTCACTTAGGTTTGAGGGCCGTTCGCTGGCGCCAATTTGCGCTTGTTTGCCGACGCCGCGACCATCAGAAGCCCCTAGGACTCTTGCGGCAGGCGCTTCTTGCCTTTGCGGGCGCGGTTTCTAAAGTTCTCGACGGCCTCTTCCATGCCCAGAGGTACATAGGTGAGCTCATCGAGGTTTTCGGGCAGGTAGCAGGCAAGGCTTTGCTCCTGCGCGCGGCCCGCCGCGAGCTGTTCATTGCTGGGCTGCGCGCCGGGTGTGGCGCAAATGCCATAGACGACGGCACCCATCTCGCGCGTGCGGCATTCGTACTCGGTCTCGGGATGCTCGGGATGGTCGCGGCGGACGTCGTCGCTTACCCAAAGCGTGTCGTAGCCGGCCGCGGCAAACTGCCCCAGGGCGTAGTCGCGCAATGGCTTACTGTCGGTTCGCAGTGTGACGGTGGCGCCGGCTGAAAAGAGCGGGCGGTAGAGCATCAGATGGTCGACATGGACGAGTCGTTTTTTGGCGTACTTGGCCTTGGGCTGCGGCGTGGGAAAGTTAATGGTAATGGCATCGAGCTCGCCTGCGGCAAACAGCTGCGGCAGCGATGCGGCGCCTCGGGGCAGGACGAGTGCGTTGGACAGCTCCTGCTCGCAGATTTTCTGTGCGGCATAGGCGATGCAGATGGGCTCCTGGTCCATACCGATAAAGAGGGTGTTTGGCTCGTGGGCCGCGCGCTCTACAAGGTACGTTCCCTTGCCACAGCCAAGATCCAGGTGAAGGTGTTCGAAGGGCTTGCTGCCAACTGGCGCGCAAGCCTCGCGCCAATCTCCGGCATAGGCCTCGGGGTTCGTCTCAATCGCATCGGCGTAGCGCTCCAGGCGCTCCTCGAGCACAAAGTTCTTAGGCGTGCGAACGTGGACGGCTCCCATGAGGCTCCTTGGTCATAAGTATGGAACGCATAGCTGCACGTTCCGTCAATGGGTTGAAAAAGGGTGGGCGCAATGTGCCCGAAAGTTGCGGTGCGGCTCGGCGACGAGTCGTCAATGCCTACAGGCGCTTAAGAATCACATAGCGGTTGAGCTCGCCGCTGCGACCGTCGGCATGGAAACGCTCAAGCTCGCGCACGGGGACCTCGCCGCTCTTGTAGAACGTACGGACGCCGCGCACCAGGTCGGTGATCTGCTGATCATCAAAGTGATGGCAATAACGGTAGGCGTGACGGTCGTTTTGCCAGCCAATGAGGTGGTCGCCGGCTTCAAACTGCGCGGAATCGTAACCCTCAAACGGCGGGGTGAGCTCGGCGCGGGCTTCGGCGCGAACGGCCTTGCGCGCCATGCGCTCGTCGTTCATAAACTCCCAAAAACTGATGGCGATGATGCCACCCGGGCGCGTTTGGCGCACCAAGGCATCAAGTACGCGTACACGGTACTCGCACGACGGCACATGGTGCATAAAGCCAAAGCAGACCGAGATGTCGGCGAGCGGGGCGTCGAAAAGCACGTCGGGTGTCTCGGCGGGGTTGAGCTTCATAAGGGCGTCGAGTACGTCGAGTTCCTGGAAGTGCAGGTTGGGAATGCGCAGGGCGTGGCCGCGTGCATCGATGGCCAGGTCCTGGCACGAGTCGACACCATAGAACTCGAAGGGGCAGCTGGCGTCTGCCGAGGGGCTCGTGCCGTCCACGCCTTTGGCAGCCAGCGTGCCGCCGGCGGCAAAGTTCTCGAAGCGCATGTTGCCGCAGGCAAGGTCGAAGACGCGGACGGGATGCTCGATCGTGGCGACGTCGAGCTGTTCGAGCGCAATGTCCATGGTGCGCACCCAGCCGGGCCACGGGGCCTGACGCGTATCGGAAAAGGAGGCGGAGTGCTCGCGATAGAACGTGTTGTTGAGCTGGATGAGCGATGAGGCGAAATCGCGGTTCACGGCGCGGGACTCCCTCCGTTGGCGGTGCGGAATAAACAGTACGACCATACTACCGTTAACGCCGCAACGGGGACAACCAAGCTACGGGTCATTGCTTTGTTTGGACACATTTCCGCAGCTCATATGCACCCGCAACCGCCGGTTGTCAAAAATCTCACTAGAATAGGTGGCATGCTTTTGGCGGTGGCGGATAGATTTTTAACTGTGCAAGGCGCCTTAAGAACAAAAACGGTCCGGCGGCACGGCTGGCATCACATAGGAGGAACCATGAATGTAGAAACTGCGCAGCGGCTCGCCGACCTTCGTCGCAGCAAGGGTTTTAGCCAAGAAGGGTTGGCGCGAAAGCTGGGACTGTCGCGCCAGGCGGTCAGTAAATGGGAGCGTGCGGAGAGCTCGCCCGATACCGAGAACCTGATCTCGCTCGCAAAACTCTATGGCGTGAGTTTGGACGAGCTCCTCAATCCGAGTGACGAGATCGAGGACGATATCGAATTTGAGAACGAGGACCGCGCCCGTCAGCGCGAGGCCGAGGCCGCGGAGCGTGCCCGCACCCATGAGGCAGCGGCGCGCGCCACCGAGGCGGCAACACAGGCGAGTGATGCCGCGGCCAAGGCGGCGCAGGCGGCGAGTTGGAGCGCGCAGGCTGCCAATGCGGCGACGGCTCAGGTGACGGGTGCCGGTGCGACCAGCGTGACTCCGGTGAAAGGTCCGTTCCAGTCGTTCCCGTATTGGGCTGTGTGCTGGCTGCTGTTCTTTTTGCTGATGTTCCTGTTTGGCGCCGGCCCCTTTGCCGCACTGATCTTCTTTACGATTCCCATCTATCACTGGGTGGCGCGTGCGCTCGATGGTGATTGGGCGCGCGGGGATATTCAGGTTGGTCCGGCACCGGCGGTCGCTATGACTAAGGGGAAGAACGTTTCCGCTTCGGTTGACGCTGACATGGCTGCCGCGGCCACCGCTGAGCCGATTGCCAAAGAGGGTGATGAATGATGAAGCTTTCGCATGAATCCAAGGTACGCTTGGGTGTTGGCATCGGAGCGTTTGTGCTTATCATCGGGCTTGTCTTTGGTGCTTCGCAGCTATTGGCTCATTCCGATATGGTGCGTACGACCGGTATTCTATCTGGAGATTTGTCTGATTTTGACGATATGTTTGACGACGATGATCTCTTGGATAGCGGTAACTATTCCGCTCGGCCTCAGCAGCTTTCGAGCGAAACGTTTGATGCCGACGCGTTCCAATCGCTCGACTTGGACGTGACGTCGGGGACGGTCGAGGTTAAATGTGTCTCTGGCGGCCCGGTGCGTGTTATCGAAAGCGGTCGCGTTGCGAAGGGAACGTCTGCTTCTGATGCGGCTACCCGGAACCTTGCTGAGGTCAAGGGCTCTACGCTCAAGATCAGTCAGTTCGACTACGATGATAAGCGCGCGATTGACCGCACAATTACCATTGAGCTGCCGCGAGATGTTGCGGATAACCTGGTGGGCATTACGGCGAATGTAGGGTCGGGCGACCTGGCGGTCGCGGACATTGCGTGCCATGATCTGGTTATAACGTTGAATTCGGGAGACGTTGAGTTTACGGGCACCGTGACCGACACCCTGAATGCCGAGGTCGGTTCGGGCGACATGACGTTCGATCTCTACCAGGCGCCCGCGAAGTCGATGGACGTGAGTGTGGGCTCGGGTGATGTGGAGATGACGGTTCCGAACTCTACGGGCTTTAAGGCGAGCCTCACCTTGGGCAGCGGCGACTTCGAGAGCGATTTCCTTCCGCTTGACTACGACGGCGAGACCATTTTGAATCTTGAATTCGATAATGGCGATAAGTCCGCCACGTATCGTTTTGAGGTTGGTTCGGGCGACATGTCATTTGATTCAGAGTGACGGGCGGTTATCGAAGACTTATAAACCATAGCTGCGCTGTTTGATGGAGGCGCCGGAGCCGTGACGGGCTCCGGCGCCTTTGCCTTTACAATGGGGGCATGGAACAGATTATCTTGAACATACTTGAGGCCCTGCGTCGCGGCGAGACCGTGGACGACAAGGCGCTCGTCAAACTGATACATGCCGAGGCGCGCCGTGAGGGTGCCGACAAACGCGATTTGGCCAAGCGCCGTCTGCTGCCGTTCTACCAGCGGGTTAAACGTGAGGAGCCGGCTCGTTGGGCTGCGTGGAATGTCGATACCGAGCTGGAACGTCGACTGCTGCAGGTGCTGCGTATGAAGCCTCGTCGCACGGCTTCGGGCGTGGCGACCATTACCGTCATTACCAAGCCCTGGCCATGCTCGGGCGATTGCCTGTTTTGCCCCAATGACCTGCGCATGCCTAAAAGCTATCTGCACGCCGAGCCGGCGTGCGCCCGTGCGGAGCAAAACTGCTTTGACCCGTATCTGCAGGTGAGCGCTCGTCTGACCGCGCTTTCGCAGATGGGGCATGCGACCGACAAGATAGAGCTCATCGTGCTCGGTGGCACCTGGAGCGACTATCCGCAAGGGTATCAAACGTGGTTTATGTCGGAGCTTTTCCGTGCGCTCAATGACGATGCCGTCGCCGGCGTGGCGGCAAACCCCATGTTGGCGCGTCCGGGCATCAGCCGTGCCGAGGCAGGGCGCCTGCTCGATGACGCTCCCGCCGATGCCCTGCCGCCGGTGGTAACAGAGCGCCGCGAGCGCTATCGGGCTGCCGGCATTGCGACAGACGAGGCTGAGCTTGCTGCCGGCGTTGCCGACGAGCAGGGGCGTGTGGATGCTGTCGTTGGTGGCTATAACCGCGCAGTGCGCCGTCTGTACGGCCCCGGTACGCCATGGGGCGAGGCTGCCGAGTGGCAGACGGCAACGATGGAGGAGCTTGAGCGTCAGCAGCGCATCAACGAGACGGCGAAGCATCGCGTGGTGGGGCTCGTTATCGAGACGCGCCCCGATGCCGTAACGCCGCAGGCCCTCACGCTCATCCGCCGCCTGGGTTGCACCAAGATTCAGATGGGTATTCAGAGTCTTGACCAGCATCTACTCGATATCAACGAGCGCCGCATTTCGGTGGCGCAGATCGAGCGGGCGTTTTCGCTCGCGCGCCTGTTTGGCTTTAAGATCCACGCGCACTTTATGCTCAACTTGCTGGGCGCCACGCCTGATGGGGACAAGTGCGACTACGAGCGCTTTATGACCGAGGGCGCCTTTATGCCCGACGAGGTCAAGGTCTACCCGTGCGCGCTCATCGAGGGCTCGCGTCTGGTGGGCTGTTACGAGCGTGGCGAGTGGCGCCCCTATACCGAGGACGAGCTGCTCGATGTGTTGGCCGACGACATCGTGGTGACGCCGGCGTTCTGCCGCATCAGCCGCATGATCCGCGACTTTAGCTCCGATGACATCATGGTGGGCAACAAGAAACCCAACCTGCGCCAGCTCGTTGAGAACCGCTTGGCTGCTTGGGGTGACGGTGCGACGGTGCGTGAGATTCGCTATCGCGAGATCAGCACGGCGGGCGCCGACCTGGACGAGTTGACCCTTGACGAGGAAGTGGCGTACGAGACGCCGGTGACGCACGAGCGCTTTTTGCAGTGGGTGACACCGCAGGGCAAAATCGCGGGCTTTTTGCGCCTGTCGCTGCCCGACCGCGCGTTTGTTGCCGCGCATGCGGACGAGTTGCCGACGGTGTCGGACGAGGCGATGATTCGCGAGGTTCACGTGTATGGCATGGCGGCGCGCGTGGGCGATCAAGGCCAGGCGGCGCAGCATCACGGGTTAGGGCGTTTGCTCGTAGAACGTGCGTGCGAGATTGCCCGGGATGCGGGTTATGCGCGTATCAACGTGATTAGCGCGATTGGCACACGTGAGTACTATCGTCATCTTGGATTTTATGACCATGGCCTTTATCTGCAAAAGGAGCTCTAGATGAACAAGCCGAGTGTTTCTGCCGGCGTCGTTGCCGGCGTTGCTCTGGGGGCCGCGGCGCTTGGCGCGGCCGCTGTCGCTGTCCGTGCTGCCTGTCTGCAGGTTGCGCGAACCCGCCATGGGTTGGCGCGTGTGAAACGCGTGCACGATGAGGGAGGCGACGAAGTCCGTGTATTGGTGCAAGGCGGCGTTTACCAAAGCGCAAGCTACGTTGGCGAGCGTTGGGCGGAGCCCGTCTTTGCGTACTATCGCGCGTTTGACGACGTGTTTGAGGCTGAGGACGCAATGCGTGATGCTTACGGGCATGGTATCGACCGTATGCTCATGCTGGGCGGCGGCGGGTTTGCCTATCCCAAGTTTGCACTGATGTCGCACGAGAGCTTGCGCATGGACGTCATTGAGTACGATGCCGAGATTACGCGCCTGGCGCGCCGTTGGCTCTACCTGGACGAGCTGGAGCGCACGGTGGGCGATCGCCTGCGAGTGATTACCGCTGAGGCTCGCTCGTATCTGGGCGTGACGAGCGTGGGTCATCGTCGCTACGACGTGGTCGTGAGCGATTGCTTTGGCGGTGCCGAGCCCGTACGCGAGCTGGCGACGGTTGAGGCATTGCGTTTGGTGCGAGGCAGCCTGAACCCCGGGGGCATCTATGTTGCCAATATCGTGAGTGCGAACAGGGGGAGCGACGTGACGTTCCTGCGCGATTGCGTTGCCGCGGCACTCGAGGTATTCGCCCACGCCTGGGTGGTCCCATGCGGCGACGCGGAGTTCGGCGGCGAGGAAAACTACCTGCTCGTCGCCAGTGACGGCGATTATGCCTTTGCCGAAGCCGTGCCCTTCGACGCCGACTTCCTCGGCACCGTCCTTCACGACAAGTAAGTCTCTCCGTCCCAAAAAGACGGGTCTTAGGCGTGGTCGCTCCAGCTGCGGACACGCTGCTTCATGCCCTCTATGTCGAGCACGCCTTCGGCAAAGCCCTTGCGCACGAGCTCTTCGGGAACAAACTCGTCGTAGCGGTCAAAATAAGGCACCTCGTCGGGATAGACGAGCTCGATGGGATCGAAGTCCTTCTCGGCCTCGGCGGCGAGCACCTCAAAGAACGTCTCCTCGTCGGCCTTCATCTTAAACTGCATAAAGTACGGGCGTGATGGGTCGAGTCCGCGAAGGCCCAACTCCGCGGCACATTTAATCTTGAGCATGCGCTCGAGGGCCAAAAAGGCGTAGCTGCCCAGCCAGGGGAAGAGCACCCAGGTATCGCCGCCCAGGTTAATGAGCGGTTTAGTTCCCGCGCCCGAAATCTCGGCCGTATGACGAGCCTGCGCAAGGCGGGCCCGTGCGTTACCCATAAGGTACGGATACGCGGCGTGTTCGTTGAGCGCCTTGCGCATGCGCTCGAGTACGTGTGTATTGATGTCACCGGGACAGTCGCCAAAGTAGGCCGGCACCCGGCCCTTGACCTGCGTGGCAAAGACGGTGTGGCGCTTCCAGTCCACTTCCTCGACAATCCAGCAGTGTCCGGCGATGGCGATGCGCTCACCGGGCGGTGGCGGATTGACGATCGTGCCCAGCTCGGCCGATTCGCTGCGAACGGTGAACTCTTCGTTTTCCTGGAATACGGCGTAGAACTTAAAGTTGTTAATGATGCGCTCGCCCGCGAGACCCACGATGAGTCCGCCGCCCTCGGTGACTTGGATATGGTCGATCTTAATGAGGTGACGCAGCAGTACGCGATAGTCATCGGCCGAGATGCGATGGAAATAGCTGAGTGTGAGCACGCGCTGGGCAAGCTCTGCCGGCGTGAGCTCGCCGGTGCTGGCAAGCGTCGACATAGTCTGGTGGTAGAGCAGGCTGTAGGGGAGTCGATCGAGCTCGGGCGGCTCGACCCACTTTTCCTCGCGATAGAGTTGTACGAGCGCGATGCCCTGCAGGAGCTTCCACGGAATGGTCTCGGGCATCATCGTGCGCGGCTCGGGCTCTTCCTCGCGCATGACAAACCACATCTCGGGCGGAAGGTCGCGGCGTCCCGTGCGGCCCATTCGCTGCAAAAAGGAACTGACGGTAAATGGCGCATCGATCTGAAACGCACGCTCCAGACGGCCGATATCGATACCGAGCTCCAGCGTAGAGGTGGTGACGGTCGTTTGTGCCTGCTCCTCATCGCGCATGAGTTCTTCGGCCGTCTCGCGTAGCGATGCCGAAAGATTGCCATGGTGGATGAGAAAACGGTCGGGCTCGTGTCGACTTTCGCAGTAGCTGCGCAGCATGGAGCACACGGCCTCTGCCTCCTCGCGCGAGTTGGCAAAGACCAGGCACTTACGGCCGCGCGTATGTTCAAAGATATAGCCCATACCGGGGTCGGCGTTGTCGGGCGCCGTGTCGGTGGGGTTGAGAAGCGCCTGCTCGGTCGCTCGTGGGATGTCGACTTCGCCCTCGGGGGCCGAGGAAGTTTGGCGGTCCTTGGGAGCGGCCTTGCCCCGTGCCCGCTCACGACGTTGACGGCGCTCCTCTTGTGTGAGCTGTCCGCTGTGACGCATGTCTTGGGCGCCGGCGGGCAGTGCCGCGGATGCCGCCGCCTCGATACGCTCGCACGCAAGCACTTCGGCCTCTTGAGGACCCGTGCTCTCGAATCCCCGCTGCTGTGCCTGGGGACCCGAGTTGTAGAAGTGCTCCATGGAGATGCGCCACACGCGGCGCGGTTCTTCAAAGCGGGGGATAACACAGTCGCGCCCCGTTCCCTGTGAGAGAAAAGCGCCCGTGCGCTCGGGGTCGCCGATGGTGGCCGAAAGGCCAATGCGTCGAGGCTGCACGCCGGCCATGCGCGAGAGCCGCTCGATAAGGCAGAGCGTCTGCCCGCCACGGTCGCCGCGCATGAGCGAATGGACCTCGTCGATGACCACGTAGCGCAGGTCGCAAAACATGCGCGGGATCGCCATGTGCTTATGGATTAAGAGCGCTTCGAACGACTCGGGCGTAATCTGCAAGATGCCGCTCGGTTTTTTGATGAGCTTAGCCTTGTGCGACTGCGAGACATCGCCATGCCAGTGCCAGACAGGGATATCGGCCTCTTCGCAGAGGTCGTTGAGACGGACGAACTGATCATTGATGAGCGCCTTGAGGGGGCCGATGTAGAGGGCGCCCACGCTTGCGGGCGGGTTCTCCCAAAACTCGGTCAGGATGGGAAAGAAGGCTGCCTCGGTTTTTCCGGAAGCCGTGGATGCCGTCAGGAGCACATTATCTTGCGTGTTAAAGATGGCGTCTGCCGCTGCAACCTGGATAGAGCGCAGACTCTCCCAATCGTGGGAGTAGATGAAGTCTTGGATAAACGGGGCGTAGCGGTCAAAGGCGTTCACGGGGCCTCCTCTCAAATACGAACCTCTTAACGCGGTGAGCAGTGGCTTGCCGCATCACTGCCTCGACGTTTGCCCAGATAAAACCAGCCAAAATAAACCTGTCCCTTTTTGGCAGGTTAGATGGTGAACTCGGCGAAATTGCGGTCGCCGCTTGCGGTGCCGGTGTCGCCTGTTGCTGTTGCCGGCGCCAGCGCGTCGCCGCCGACGCTTTGCAGTAGCTCGGCCACGTTGGCGTCGGGGTTTTGGCATAGGATGTCGAGCAGCTCGATAAAGTCACGAATGACCTCACGCGGCGTCAAGTGCGTATCGGCTCCCACGCGGCCAAACTCAATCTTGAGAAAGTCCACCAAGTCGTTCTCGGTAAGCGTGGGCGTCCAGCCAAAGTAGCCGGCATGGATCTGCATGAGTTTTTCGATGAGCACCAGCAGCTCCTCATAGGTGAGTGGCTGCAAGCGGATGATGGGCGCGAGCATGTCCTTGAGGTCCTCGCGCGCAAAGCGACCCTGAGCGAGTCGGCTGCGCAGGGCCTCGTAGGAGAACACGCCGCGGCGACGGTCTTCGATGGAGGTTGGCGTGCCGCCCATGATCATGCCCAGGTACTGCGCTTTGCCCTGGAGCGTGTCGTTGTACATGGTCAGGATTTTCTCGTAGTTGTACTGGCGCGTGATGGCGTTGGGAATCTTATACAGATTCACGAGTTCGTCGATGAGCACCAGCATGCCCTTGTAGCCGCTGCAAACCAAAAAACGCGCGATGAGTTTGACGTAGTCGTACCAGTCGTCATCGCTGATGATGGTTGAGGACCCCAGTTCGGCGCGAGCCTCGCTCTTGGTGCGGTATTCGCCGCGGATCCATTTGGTCACGCGGCTCATGGTCTCTTCGTCGCCCTCGGATACGGCCGTGCGATAGCGGCGGAGCATGCGGGAGAAGTCGAAGCCGTGGACCATCTCCTCGAGCGGGGCCAGTTGGGCATTGACGACCGACTCTTCGACCTCGGCACACGAGGCGACCCAGCGATCCAGGATAAGGTTGAGCGCACCGCCCTCGGGGCGCGTTTTAGTCGATATGTTGCGGATGAGCTCACGGTAGGTGGCAAGGCCCTGTCCCTGGCCGCCCTGCAGGCGGCGCTCAGGGGATAGGTCGGCATCGGCGACGACGAATCCCTCACCCATGGCGTGCGTGCGGATGGTCTGGAGCAAAAAGCTCTTGCCGGCTCCGTAGCGACCGACCAGAAAGCGGAAGCTTGCGCCGCCGTCGGCGATGAGACTCAGGTCGGTGAGCAGGGCGCGGATCTCGACCTCGCGCCCTACGGTGATGTAGGGAAGGCCGATGCGCGGGACCACGCCGCCCTTGAGCGAGTTTAGGATAACGGCGGCGACGCGTTTGGGTACGCGGGGCGCTGCGGATGCGGTGTCACTCATGGTCTAGGTATCCTCTCACGTCTGCTTCATAATCCTCGATAATCTGCGGTCCTGCCGCTCCAAACTCGATAACGGTGTCACCCACCAGGTCAAAGAGCGCCTCGTTGATGCTGTCGACGAGCATATCCTCGCTCTGGCCCGAGCGCGCCACTGCCGATGTCGCTTGCACTGCGTTTTGCTCGAGGAGCGCGCGAAGGAAGGCATCTGCGGCGGGCGCGAGTTCGGTCGCGGCGTCAGTGGACGCAGCCGCTGCGGGCGGGGGCGTCGGCGCAAGAAGCGGCGCCACGAAACCAAACTGTTCGGTGGAAATGGTTGGCTCGTCGGCCTCGTCCTGCCCTGCGGCCGTCGTGGCCGGTTCGACAAACGCGTCTGCTGCGGGCTCGGTTTTCGGCTGCTCGGAGCCCGCCGTATCGACCTCTGCGAGTACATCGTCCTCGCGCTCCTCATCGATCAAAAGCGCCTCACGCGTTTGTGCGGCGGCGCTCCGAATGTGCCCCAGCTGACTCAAATCGATATCGATCTTGACTGGCTGGTGCGCGGCGTCCCACGAAAGCCATGCCACGACCTCGTCATCGATGATCTTGGCCAGATATTTGGGGACCTTCTCCTCCTTCAGGGGATGGGCGGGGTCTAGGGCCAGGCGCAGGCGTTGGTCGCAGGCGCGCATCATCTCACCGAGCTTGCTGCTTTTTTGTCTGCTGCCGTGGACGCGCATGCATTCCCAAAAGCCATTTTGGCAGCGGTAGATGTGAATGGGGTCCAGGCGATATTCGCAGTCCTCGTGGCGCTCGGGCGCAAAGAACACGGCCGAGGCAAACATGGTGTAGGGCATGGCCGTCTCCTCCCCAAACAAGCTCGCTACGATGCCGGTCTTTCGGTGCGTGTCATAGTAGCGCGCCATACGGACATACACGGCGCATGCCACGCGGCGCAGGTCGCGATGGTGGGAACGGTCGAGCCGTGAGTTATTCAGGTTGTACGTGGAGAGGGCGTTTATAGCGGTCGTGAGTCGCTCCTCGCCTGCCTCGTCGGGCGGAAGGGGGAGCGTGGGTTCGGAGGCTTTGCGACGCTTGGGGACTTGGGCCGACGGCGCCGATACAGGCGAGAGGTCTCGCGCCGCACGCCGCAGCTCGATAAGAGCGTTATCGAACATAACGGTTTTAGAGTCGCGAAGCAGCTCGGGGTTGAGCCCGTGGAAAACGGCGTAATCTTGCAACCACACGCGTGCAAATCGGTCTATTCCGGGCTCAAAGGCGCGATAGGCATCCCAAAAGGCCTTGATCTTGCTAAAGCCATCGAGCGGGTCATCAACGCCAATGCCGCAGATCAGCTCATAGAGATACAGGAAGGCAAAGGACGTAGACGTTTCCTCGATGGTTCCGCGGCGCACTTGGGCGCGCCAGGTAAAGTATCCGCGCAGCTGGCGATCGCTCATAGCGTTGTAGGTTGGGAAGTACGACTTGAACGTACCGTTATAGGGGCAATCGTCCTCAAAATCGGCCATCAGCAGGCCTTGGCGGTAGAAAAGCTCGGCTTCCGAAAGCCAGCGACCCGCGCCGCCCTTGGGGTCGTCCTGCCAGCGCGATATCTCGCGCATCTTGCGGTACTGGTCGGGAAGGAAGTTCTGCATCTGACGACCGGTTTTGAGAATCGGCTCGTTTGCGTAGACCTCATGTGAGAAGCGAGCGGACTGATGGGTCCGGGCCTCGGCCATGATGCGCTCGATGAGCATCTTGATGTCCTGGTCGGCCACCGTCTCTCCTCTCCTAACGCAGCTTCGGTGACCTCATATCATAACACAGCATCAAACAGGTGTTCGAGATACCGCTATGTAGATAGATTTAGAACAGGAGGGCGTAGATGACGGCTATGACAACGGAGGGGAGCATATTGGCCGTGCGGAAGGTCTGAGGACGGATGAGGTTGACGCCGACGCAGAAGATGAGCATAGAGCCCACGAGTGATAGGCTGTCGAGGGCGGCGGCGGTCATGATGGGGGAGAGCGCGCCGGCAAAGAGCGTAATCGTTCCCTGGAATACGGCAACAGGCAGGGCGGAGAAGATGCAGCCGCGGCCGAGCGAAGCCGTCATGGTGCAGACGATGATGCAGTCCAGCGCTCCTTTGAGGGCGAGCGTGGACCAGTCGCCGAGCAGGCCGTCTTGGATTGATCCCACGATAGCCATGGCACCGATGCAGACGGTCAGCGATGTCGAGACAAAGGCATTGGTGAACTCGTTGTCTCCCTCGCTGCCGGTTTTGCGCTTGAGCCATTCGCCCAGGTTTTCGATGCCGGCTTCCAGGTTTATGGCCTCGCCGATGAGCGAGCCAAGGGCAAACGAGACGATGAGCATGGTAGTGCCGGTGGTCGCCAGTGCTTTACCGTCAATGACGAGCATCTTTTGCGTGGTGCCGCCCAATCCGATAAACAGAACGCACAGCCCCGACGCCTTCATGAGCGTGTCTTGGATGCGGGGCGTGATAAAACGTCCGCCTATAAGGCCCAGCAGTCCGCCCGCAATCAAAAGCGCGACGTTGATGATCATTCCCAAACCCGGCATGAGCCCTCCCATATTGATGTCAACCTGGCAATCGTAGCAGACTGGGCTGCATGGTGCGTCATGACTCATCCTATACGTTATATAAGTGGTATTAATGACGGCATTTGGTGACCAAGCCTCAGCCTCCCATCACGACATAGGGGCTGAAATCGAAGCGCAGCGTCATGAGTCGCTGCGGGGACTCAATGGCCGCGGCGATGATATCGGCATCTCGAGCTCGGTCAAATCCCTCGAGCTCAATTTGATACGAGACGTCTTCCATTCTATGGAGTATCCGGTTACTCAGGAGGCTTTCACCGTCGAATTCCTCGATTTTGCCCCCGTTCGAGGTTACGGCATACAGGTGCAGTTTTGCGGTGGTCGCAGGGTCGACGACCGTGAGGTTGTCGATTTGGTTGGCCGTGCCCTTCGCCCCAAGCAAGGTGAGCAGGGTGGGGGCTACGACCTCGCCCGATGGTAGATAAACAACTTCGACGGTTTTGGGAAAAGCGATAATGGCTGCTTTGCGGACGAGCTTATCGGCGGCGGTGACCTCAATGCTCGCGGCGTCGACGGTTTCCGTGCGGTCGAGCGCGACCATCATGCAACAATTGCCCTCGTCGATGTCTGCCGGCATGGGATACCCCAAGTTTTCGCCAGCTTGCGTGCCGCCCACCGCGGCGGTTGTTTCGCTTGGCTCGTTGAAAATGGCTGAAGGATCGCTCGATGGCGGTGTAATGTTGCCTGGTGCGCCATTGTCCCCAGGCGTTATTTCACCGCTGCTCTCGCTGGAGTCGCTTGCGATGTCACCTGTCGAGGGGGCGAGTCCGACCGCTCCCGCTCCGCTCCATTCCATCTCGAGAAGCGCCGGATCGACAAGGACGTGATGCACATCTTGCGTCTGGGTGCTGATATCGACAGGACCGGGATCTGCCCCTCGCGTTAGGCTGAGCGATCCGGTCCGCTGTTTGCCCCGAATCTCCTGGCTTTCTGTGCCGCTCGCGTAGAACATCAGAGGGATCTCGCCATTTGGTGTGGCGTCGGTGCCCGCCTTGGTCATTTTCAGCGATGCGGTGAATGAGATAGCGGGCTGCGTGCCATCGGTGCTCGAGGGGACGCAGCCCAGGCATACACCTCCTCCGTCTTCGAAAAATGTGCTGTCGAAGGCGACCGTCGCCCCGTCCGCCGAGTCATCGGGCAGGGTGATGCCGAAGTGCAGCTCCACGTCGCAGGAATCGTCATCGGCATCAGTTGCAACCGCGCGCCATGTGCAGATAGCGTATCCCGTTAGGGGGCCGTCTGCTTTGCGCGAGCGCTCGGTATCCACGACTATCGAGCTGTTCGTGCAGCGACGGAGGCACCCCGAGGTCGAAATGCTTGCCTGCGCAAGCGAGAGGCGTTGGCGCGCGATGGTGCTCATCTGGTTTGTGACGAGACAGTTGACGGCAGGTAAGGGGACGTCTACGGCGGGTGTCGCTAGAGCGGCGACGGGCATGCCGGTGACAAGCGCGCTGCAGAGCGCGGCAACGGGCAAAAGGTTCTTTGATGCCATGGGCTCTCCTTACCTGTTCTGGACGGTCTCGATTTGTGTGGCTACTGGCTGCGTTTGATGTGCAGGCCAAGGCCGATGGCGCTTGTACCTGCCGCGGCGATTCCTGCCGCCAGGAGCTGTCGCGTGTCGCCCGTTTGCGCTAGGGGTTCATGTTGGCCGCTGCGTTCGAGCTCCGATAGATCGACAGTCACTTGTGTGGCAGCTTGCGCCTGCTCTTGTTGGGCAAAGGCGGCGATCGGGGCAAACGTTACAACGCCGACGATAGCGGCAAGGACAATCGCCTTAGGCCGTGTGCGCACCGGGCTCGACCGTCCACGTAATGCTCGCGACCTGGTCGCCCGTGCCGGTCACATGGAAGATGTCTCGCGTGACGCGGGCGACATTGCCACTCGTCTTGAGCTTAATCCTGTCCGTACCATTGGCGATGCCCTGGTAGCCCATGTCGAAGGATGCATTTTTGGAAAGGTCGAGGCCTGCTTCCTGCGTCGCGGCATGAGCGTCTTGGAGTGCCTTGTCGGGGCCGACCTTAAAATCGATGGAGTTCTGGGCGGTTCCCGTCTTGGCGTCAGCGACGATGCTCCAGGAGTTCTTGGCGCCGATTTTCATGTTGGTAACGTGGATGCCATAGGCCGAAAGATTGTCGATAGTGGTTGTGTTCTCGGAAGGGCCCTGAAGCGTGCCATCGGCCTTGGCGACAAACGGAATGACGGTCGGAGTCTTAAACGCGATGTTGTCGATTTCGGTCCTGATGGTCACGTCGGTGGTTCCAACGCGTCCCTCCGCCAGAGCGGTGGTCGGCGCGGCGCTCATTGCGAGTGCGAGCGCCAGCCCTGCGCCCACGACGAGCGCCCTGGTCCCGCTCAAGTTCCTGGTGATGTCCATAATCGTTCCTTTCTATTCGTCACGGAACGTTTCCGTGAGGGTTAGACGAAAACGGCACGGGTGCGCATTTTCATAACAGGCGGCAGATCTAGTCTTCGGCCTGCGCAACCCGCACCTTGATGCGCGTGGGATTGCCATGGGCGTCGTAGGTCTTGGCGTCGAGCGCTTGAATCTCGATATACGCCTCACCTTCTTTGATGTCGCCTGCAGGGCAGGTCTCAACGGTCTTGCCGGTCTCGACCACGCCCGATTCATAGACGGTCTCGTCGTTTTGGATCACGCGGAAACGCTGGGGAAACTTGTTATCCTGGACGTTTTGCACGTTGACGCGCAGCTTACCGCCTTTTTGTAGCTGGGCGACCGGTGCGACCGAGATTGTCATCATGTTGTCGCGGACGATGGCATCGAGCTCGTCCTGGATTTCTTGGCGCGACTTACCCTCTGCCGCTGTGACCGAGGCGCCCGTCTCGGCGACAGGCTTTGACTGCCAGGCGTAAAGGCCGACGGCGATAAGGGCGCAGGCGATGGCCAAGCAGACGATGCCGAGCCTTTTTCGATGTTTTGACCCCAGGGGGCTCGACCGCTTCCGTGCGTTCATGCGGCATCCTTAGTGGTATAGACGCGCGCGAACGTGGACGGATCGGCGCCAAAGAGCATGTGGAGCATGAGACGTCGCGAGTAGATGAGCTCGTCGAAGTTTGGGTCGAGTTTGATGTCGTGGATGTGGGCGATATGGTGGGCGAGTGCCGAAAACGATTCGGGATCGCAGATCACGTCGGTGGTGACGTGATAGACGACCGCATCGGGAAACGCCTCCTCGTCGAAGGGCAGAAGATATGGGTCATCGTCAACTTCGATGGCGACGCCATACTGGGGCCAGTAATATGCCATGGGAACCTCCCTGCTTTTGGGCCAAACCTTCTATTGGCTCTGGCTGTCGATGCCGACCGTATCAGCCGCAACTTGACCAATTTCTGACCAAATGCTTGACGGGTTTACATCGCCGCAGGTGAGAGATGCTAAAAAATATCTCAAGTTTTTTCGAGCGCCAATTGCATGCATGGCAGTGATGGGAAGGAGCGCGTTAAATAGAGCGCCTGCCGAGAAAACGCCGCCGCTTGCCGAATTGCACAAACGTAAAATTCGCCAATTATGGAGACGGTCTCAGTCACGTCGACGAAACGATGCGGTAACATCTCCCTGCAAATACTGTAGTTAACTAAAGGGGGAGTTTGCGTGTCTGCAGCCATCAAACCCTTCAGCGACGAGTTCGAAGAATATGGTCGCGATGAATCTCGCACATCGGGCGAGGCGTCGAGTATCTCGTTTCCGACAACGGAGGACGAAGTCCGCGCCATTCTGCGAAAGCTCCATGCCGAGCATGTTCCGATAACGGTCCAGGGTGCTCGGACCGGTCTGGCTGCCGGTGCCGTGCCCCACGGCGGCCACATCCTCAACACTTCTCGTATGAATCGCTACCTGGGTCTTCGCCGCGACGAGCAAGGCCGTTTTCTGCTGCGCGTGGAGCCGGGCGTCGTGCTTTCTGAGTTACGCAAGCAGCTGGGCAAGAAGGCATTGCCGACCGCTGGCTGGGATCAGGCATCGCTTGAGGCCTATGAGGAGTTCCAGACAGCTCCCGAGCAGTTCTTTCCCACCGATCCCACCGAGGCATCTGCCTGCCTGGGTGGCATGGCGGCGTGCAATGCCTCCGGTGCCCGCAGCTATGCCTATGGCCCCATGCGCCCGCACGTTACGGGGCTTCACGTGGCACTGCCGGACGGCGACCTGCTCGAGCTTCATCGAGGTCGGGCACACGCTGACGCACGCCACTTGTCGCTCGTGACGGCAGGGGGCCGCGCGCTTGAGCTGGATCTTCCCGGCTATACCATGCCCAAGACCAAAAACGCGTCGGGTTATTTCGTTTCGGACGACATGGACGCCATCGATCTTTTTATCGGTGCATGCGGCACACTCGGGGTCATTACCGAGCTCGAGATCGCCCTGCAGGCGGCACCTTCGGTCGTATGGGGCGTGAGCTGCTTTTTCGACAGCGAGGACAAGGCAGTGTCCTTTACCGATTCCGTGCGCCCCGTGCTGTCCCATGCCGCCGCTATTGAGTATTTCGATGCCGGCGCCTTGGATATCCTTCGCCGCCAGCGCGAGCAGTCGACCGCGTTTGCCTCGCTGCCGGCACTCGACGATGAGGCAAAGGTCTGTATTTACGTGGAACTCGACTGCGACGACGAGGCTCAAGCGACTGAGGAGCTGTACCACCTGGGATGGGTTTTGGAGCTTGCGGGCGGCCGCGATGACGCGACCTGGGTTGCGCGCACCGAGGTCGATCGCGAATGCCAGCGGTTCTTCCGCCACGCCGTCCCCGAGAGTGTCAACATGCTCATCGATGAGCGTCGCCGCACCGACCCCACCATTACCAAACTGGGGTCGGATATGTCGGTACCCAACGCGCGCCTGGCCGATGTCGTTGCCTTCTATCGCCGCACGCTGGCCGAAAGCGGGCTTGAGTCTGCCGCCTGGGGACATATCGGCAACAACCATCTGCATGTGAATATCCTGCCGCGCGATGCGCAGGACTACCGTCGCGGTGGTGAGCTGTTTGCCCGGTGGGCTGCGGAGGTAACGGCTATGGGCGGCGCCGTCTCTGCCGAGCACGGCGTCGGCAAGATCAAAGCGGGCTTTTTGGAGACGATGTACGGCCACGAGGCCATGGTCGAATCGGCTCGACTCAAGCTGCAGCTCGATCCTGCCGGGCAGCTGGGTCGTGGCAACCTATTTTCGGAGAAGCTCTTGGATGAACTCGTCCAGAAAGGGGGCGCGTGAAGATGAGCGATTTCCATATGGTGGTGTGCGTCAAGGCGGTACCGGGAAGCACCGAGGTCAAGATGGACCCCAAAACCAATACCATCGTGCGTGATGGCAAGCAGGCGGTCATTAATCCCTTCGATGCAAGTGCCCTCGAATGCGCGCTGGCGCTCAAGGACGACTTTATCGGCTTTGGCATGGATGTGCGCGTGACGGTGGTGTCGATGGGTATCCCTGCAACCGAATCGCTGCTGCGCGACTGCATTGCCCGCGGCGCCGATGATGCGCTGCTGCTGACCGATCGCGCCTTTGCGGGCGCGGACACGTTGGCGACCACCTATGCCCTCAAATGCGGTATCGAGGCGCTCGACGAGGACTTCGACCTGCTCATCTGCGGCAAGATGGCGGTAGATGGCGATACCGCCCAGATTGGCCCCGAGCTGGCCGGCGCCTTCGAGATTCCCTGCGTGACCGATGTGAGCTGCGTGCAGAGCGCAGGTTTTACGACGTGCGGTGCGCTTTCGCTCGTTCACGGTTGCGATGCCGGCGAGGAGACGGTCTATCTGGAGATGCCGTGCGCGATGACGACCGCCAAGGAGATCGGCCAGCTGCGCATGCCGAGCATCGCCGGCATTCGCGCGGCCGAAGATGCGGATGTGCGGGTGGTCTGTGCTGCCGATGTACATGCTGACCCTTCGCGTTGCGGCCTTACCGGATCGCCGACGCAGGTCGTGCGCTCATTTGTGCCCGACCGCGACCAAACGTGCGAGGCCATCGAGGGCACGCCGGTCGAGCAGGCGGCAAAGATTGCCAAGATTATCGAGGGGATGGCATAGATGAGCGGACTGATAATCGATAGCGAGGCGTGCGTTGGCTGTGGCCGCTGCGTTCGCGCCTGTGCCTCGGGTGGCATTGTGATGGAGGGCGAGCGCCCCAACCGCTGCGCCCATGTGACCGACGGCTGTATCTTGTGCGGCGGGTGCGTCGACGCCTGCCCCGTCAATGCCATTTCGATCGAGCGCGACGAGGCCGCCGGCGCGGTTGACCTCGATGCGTATCGAGACATATGGGTATTCGTTCAGACCGACGATCACGATGTCGTGGCTCCGGTGGCCTACGAGCTCATGGGTAAGGGGCGCGAGCTTGCCGATGCTCGCGGTTGCCGTCTGGTGGCATTGGCCGGCATGGGCCCCGAGGGCTCGCTTGAGGACCTGGAACATCTGGTCTGCGCCGGTGCCGACGAGGTCGTGGTCTGCCGCGACGAGCGACTGCGCCAAAACGATGCGGAGATCTATGCTCGTCTCATCTGCGATTTGGTGGCCGAGCGCAGACCCGAGGCCATTCTGTACGGCGCGACTGCCTTTGGTCGTGAGCTGGCGCCCGGTGTGGCCGTACGCTTGCAGACGGGCCTTACGGCCGACTGTACGGTGCTTTCGATGGATACGGAGACGGGTCTACTGCAGCAGACCCGCCCGGCGTTTGGCGGCAACTTGATGGCCACCATTATCTGCCCCAATCATCGGCCGCAGATGGCAACGGTGCGCCCCGGCATCTTTGGGGCACCCAAGTTTGACTACAGCCGCTCTGGCACGATTACCCAGGTATCGCTTGCGAATGATGTTAAGGCCCGTGTCGAGATCTCGATTCCCGCCGAGGAGTGGGGGCAGCAGGCATCAATTGCCGATGCCGAGCGCCTGGTCGTGGTGGGCCGCGGCATCGGCTCCAAGAAGAATCTGCCCCTGATGCGAAAACTCGCCGATGCCTTGGGTGCCGAGCTTGGTTGCACGCGTCCCGTTGTGGAGGCAGGCTGGTTGGAGTATCGCCACCAGATTGGCCAGACCGGCGTGTCGGTTTCGCCCAAGCTCCTTGTGAGTATCGGCGTTTCGGGCGCTATCCAGCATCTTGCCGGCATCGGCGGCGCGGAGTGCATCATCGCTGTCAACGAGGACCCGGATGCCCCCATCTTCGGCGCTGCGCAGTACAAAGTTGTCGGTGACGCCGTCGAAGTTGTCGAGGAGCTTCTGGCCCAGCTCGAGCGCTAGGCGCTGGCCAGCCAGGCTCGCATCTCTTTCTTTAGGCGTTCCCAGGTCGCTTGCGTGGCGGGGTCGGTAAAGGGCCGCACGATACCAAAAGGTGCGTCGAGCAGGCGGTAGATATCGCCCTGCTTGCGCGTCAGCGCGCGGCTTGCCGGATAGACGAGCTCAAACATAAAGCAGATAAGCCCCACCAAGTAGTCCGCGGGCTCATCGCGCTCATCGCGCGTGACGCAGCGGTGCTCGTCAAAGGCAGCCAGCGTCGGTGCCGAGAAGTGGCTGGCAAGAAACACGTCCTCATCCACTTTGAGGATGGTGTCGACGGTGCTGTCGGCGATGGTGCGCATAATGTCGACCTTGTCGCCATCGCGCACAATATCGCAGAAGCGCCGCGTGCGCTCGTCGAGCTGCGCGGGTAGACGGAAATCGCTGTGATAGGCAATGCTTGCGCGAATCAACTCGTCTTCTACCGGATCGTCGATAAAGTCGCGGATACTTGTTGTCGCGGGCGCGTCTGCAGGGTTTTCGCCAAAGAGAACCTCGACGCCCAACGCCGCATGGCTCATGCTCTCGGCATCCTTAAACGTGTCCCAGCGTCGCAGCTGCTCAAAGCGACCCATATCGTGCAGCAGGCCGCAAAGCCACGCTAGGTCAATGTCCTGAGGTGACCAGCCCTGTTCGCGTGCCACGGCATCGCATGCCTCGGCAACGTGGTACGTATGCTCGATTTTGAGCGCGATACGCGGATTGGCGGCATCGTAGGCATCGGTGTAGGTTTTGAAGGCCGCGGCAGCCCGCGTTCGATCGATAGCTGTCATAATGACTTCCTAAAAAGTTGTGTCTTTCTGTGTCTTTCGATCCGGTGGCAATTGTAGGTGAACTCGGTTGCCATCGGGCGATGGTTCTGCCGCGTCGTTGAATGCGGCTCGGAAATCTTGTCGGGACGAGGAACGTTATGGTGCTCAAAATCGTTAAAACCGTCTGGCCGGTGATGCTTACCTATGTTGCGATAGCCGCGCCGTGCGGAATGATTATGGCGCAGACGGGAATGGAACCCTGGATGGTTTTTGCCCTGAGCAGCACGTTCGTGACGGGCAGCGGGCAGTTTATGGTCTGCAACCTGTGGCTGGCAGGTGTGCCTGCGGCATCGATTGTCGCAAGTGTGGCCGCAATCTCCTCGCGCTTTGCGCTTTACTCGGCATCGATCGCACCGCATTTGAGGGGTGCTTCGAAGCGTCAGACGCTGGCTGTTGCCGCGACACTTACCGAGGAGGCATACGGCATTTCGCTTGCCAAGTTGGTTAAAGGGGAGGATTGGGGTCCGCTCGAGTCCTTTGTGCTCAACGTGATCCTCATCGCAACATGGGGCGTTTCGTGTACGACGGGCGCCATCGTCGGCGCCGTTGTTGATGTTCCCACCGCTATTGCGGGTTTTGTCTGCACATCGCTCTTTATCTGCCTACTCTTTTCGCAGCGACTGTCGCGCGGCAATGTCGTAGCTGCCGGTTTGGCTGCGGTGTCCGTCGCCATATGCAAGTTCTTGGGGTGGACGAATATCGCCGTGCCGGCAAGTGTGCTCGTCGGCGTTGTCACGGCACTCGCGTGCGATGTCCTCGCCGAGGGAAGGGGCGCTCGCGATGCCCGTTAATGAGTTTTTGGTTCTATGGCTGTCGTCATGGGCGGCCATCGCGTTTTTCCGCATTGCCCCGGCGTTTGCCTTGCGCGGGAGAACGCTGTCGCCCCGCGTTACCGAGGCCTTGGGTTATATTCCGCCTGCCGCCTTTGCGGCGCTGGTCGCCAACGATTTGATAAGCCCTGGCGCTTTCGACGCCGGCTTGTGGCAGGGCTTGATTCCCTGGATTGCGGCCGCCGGCGTCGTGGCGGTGGCAATCAAGACAAAGTCGATGTTGTGGTGCTGCGTCTCGGGCATCGTGTTCTATATCGTTTTGAGCTTCATATAAGAGCGGAGCACGTTTAGCGTCCCGGCACACGTATCGAATTTCTCACCGAGCCGGTCTGCTTCTTCTGGTACCATGGTCAAACTTTACTGTAGCAAAGTATGACGTGGGCTTTTGTTCTGCGTCAGCGGAAATGGGGGTTTCATGGCACAGGAAGCGACCGCCAACGAGCAAAAGAAATTCAAAGTCCCGCGTATCCCGGGTGACATCATGATCTACCCGATGATCGTTGGCCTTTTGCTCAATACCTTCTGCCCGCAGGTCTTTGAGATCGGCGGCTTCTTTACCGCCGCCTGCCGCGGTGGTTCCAACACCATCGTTGCCGCGATCCTGCTGTTTGTGGGTGCCGGCATCAGCTTTAAGTCCACGCCGGGCGCCATCAAGACCGGCATCGTTGTGCTGATTCCTAAGCTTGTTGTTGCGGCTGCCCTTGGCTTGGGTGTGGCATATTTCTTTAACGACAACTTCCTAGGTCTGAGCTCCGTGTCTATCATCGGCGGCATTACGTTTTGCAACATGGCGCTCTACACCGGCATCATGGGCGAGTTCGGCGACGAGTCCGAGCAAGGCGCCGTCGGTATCCCGTTCTTTACGGCCGGCCCCGCCGTCACGATGATCATCCTCGGTGTCTCGGGTCTCGCCAACATCCCCGTCGGCACCATCATCGGATCCATCCTGCCGCTTGTTATCGGCATGGTTCTGGGCAACTTGTTCCCGTTCATCAAGAACCTGCTGGTTCCCGGCGCCAATCCTGCGATTGCCGTTATCGGTTTTCAGCTCGGTGCGTCCATGAGTCTTTCGAGCTTTATCACCGGCGGCATTTCGGGCATCCTGCTGGGCCTCATCACGCTCTTTATCGTCGGTCCCATTACCTTTGCCTTCGAGCGCCTGTGCGGTGGTAACGGCAAGGCGGCCGTTGCCTGCTCCACTATCGCCGGCACGGCTATGACCACGCCGGTCGCCCTCGCCGAGGTCGCTCCGCGCTATGCCGAGCTTGCGCCCACCGCGTATGCGCAGATCGCCACCGCCGTCATCATCACGGCAATCATGGCCCCGATTCTGACCGGCTGGGTCGACAAGAAGTTTTGCCAGGGCAAGGAGGATCTGTCGCCTGCCGGTGTCGAGGCCATCGAGGAGGCCGTCGCGACCGACATCGATGGCGAATAGCAATCGCTACCCATCAATGATGCCGGAGTGCAATTCGCGCCGTTTGAGCGCCCGAACGATGACTGTTTTGCAGTGACGTTCGGGCGCTCTGCTATGATTCCCCTTACCCCTGCGGGTAGGGGGTGTTTGTTGCCCAGACCAGAATCGGGCGATTCTGACCACTTGAATATTGAATGGATGGCGTCTAGTGGTTAAGGCACTCAAAATTGAGATATTCCTGCTATGCATGATTGTTCTTATCGGGCTTGCCGCACGAAGCCGCCGCTCCTTGTTCTCGAGCACCCAGCAGCTTCTGTTTAGCATGCTGGGCTACACGTCTGCAGCCTACATTTTCTTCGATATGATCTGGACGCTCTCGGACGGCGTGAGCACTCCTGTAGGCATCACGGCCAACTGGATTTCCAACGCGGTCTCGTTTTCGCTGTTCGCCATCGCGTGCCTCATTTGGTTTTTCTATTCCGAGACAGTGCAGGGCTCACGCCTTTTGACCGCGCGCTATAGGGTGGCGCTCGTGACGTTGCCAACCGTATTGGTGGTCGTGCTGGCATTTACCAGCTACTGGACGCACACTATGTTCTATATCGATGCACAGGGCGTATATCGTCGCGGAGCGCTTTATATGATTCAGCCTATCGTTAGCTACTGCTACATCATATATACGTCTTTGCATGCCTTTATTCAGACTCGAAAAGTCGAAAGTCTGCAAAAGAAGGCCATTTATCGCACCCTCGCCTTTTTTGCGGTTCCCGCTCTGGTGGGCGGTACCTTCCAGGTTTTGTTTTCGGTACCGGGCCTTTGTGTCGGTATAACGCTGAGCATCCTGCTGCTCTACATCATCTACCAGGAGCAGCTGATCTCGACCGACCCGTTGACTGGCCTCAACAATCGCAACCGTTTTGAGACCTATATGCTGTCGCTCTTTTCAAATGTGGATCAGGCCGAAGATGTATATCTGCTTATGATGGACGCTGACGGCTTTAAGCAGATTAACGACCGGTATGGACATGTTGAGGGCGATCATGCCCTCCAGGTCATATCTGCTACGCTCAAAGAGGTCTGCTCGGCGTCTGGTGGCTTTATCGCACGTTATGGCGGCGATGAGTTTGTGGTGCTTCAAAAGGCGACGGCGGAGCAGGACATCATGTGTCTGTGCGCGGCAATCAGCGACGAGCTCGCGCGCGCCGAGGTCCCGTATCTGTTGCGGATGTCCATCGGCTACGCACGGGTTGGTGATGGCGTCGATACCTGGCAAGACTTGCTTCGCGCTGCCGACGCGGAGCTTTACCGCGTAAAGCGCGAGAAGAAGAAAGCCGGCGTCCAGATACGCTAGAAAAAAAGGGCGAACGCTGGCGTGCGTTGCGGCCCTCAGCTCACCGATGTACTCCATTAAGCTAAAGCATGTGAATCTCCTCTACTAAATAAGGGCGGTTCGCTAGGCTTTTTTGGGTTTGTTGACGATGATGATGCCGCCGCAGACCAACAGCAGGGCAACAAGTACGGTAACGGGGCTCGTGCCAGCGCCCTCGCCGAGCAGCAGTGCGCTCAACAGCACGCCAAAGACCGGGTTCATAAAGCCAAAGACCGAAACGCGGCTGACGGGGTTGACGGCGAGCAGGCGGGACCACAGCGAGTACGCGACGGCGGAAATGAGCGCCATATAAATGATGAGCGCGATGGCGGGGGCGATTTCGGTGGGGGAAAACGTGCCGCCCATCAAAAACCCGATTGCGGTAAGGACCACGCCACCGACTAAAAACTGCCAGCCGGCGAGCAAGACGCCGTCATGCTCGCGCGAGAAGATGCCAATGAGGCAGGTCGACAGGGCGCCCGCAACAGTGGAAGCCAAGATAAATCCCTCGCCGTCGAGCGTAAAGCCAAAGGTGCCATCCGCGCCCGAAAGGTTGACGAGCGCGACGCCTGCAAAGCCCAGCACACAGCCAAGCACCTTGGGCGTATTGAGCCTCTCGGTGTGAAATGCCAAGGCGGCAAAGAGAATTGCGAGGAAGTTGGCGCTGGCCTCGATGATGGAACTCGACATGGCGCTGGCGCGCGAGAGTCCTAGGTAGAAAAAGAAGTACTGCCCGATAGTCTGGAAGAGTGACAAGACAAAGATGGGCTTGATGTCACGAGCCTGCGGAATGAGGGGGCGGCGTTGGGCCGCACTCATCCCAACGATAACCAGGGCGCCGGCAAGCGTGAAGCGCAAGCCCGCAAAGAGCAGCTGTGAGGCGCTATCGTGCGCGGGGATGCCAAAGAGCCCGTAACCGATCTTGATGCAGGGGAAAGCCGACCCCCAGAGCGCACAGCAGACGAGGCAGCCCAGGATGAGCCCGGGTAGGGTGGCGAGATACGGCTTGCGGCTTTCCATGATGTCCTTCCTGTATGCGCGAAGCAAAAAAGAACCCGCCACCGGGTGTGAACTGCCTCCCATTTCCTGGACATGAGAAATGGGAGGCTTTTTATGCGAG
>DXMJ01000015.1 GCA_019414265.1 Collinsella sp.
CGTCTGATGACTTGAAGAAGGGGGAGGCCTCGCGGCCTCCCCCTTTTTTGCGTTTTATAAAGAGCTGTAATACAAGAACTCGCCTTCTTTTAGCTTGTCTTACTGTTTGGCTGTATTTTGAGTCCTTCTTTTGTATTTGCGCGATAATAACTCCCATTGGCGTTAGGGAGGACTTGATGTTTACCGTTTTTGTCTTGGGCAATATTGCTTCGGGTAAGTCGACTGCCTGCCGCTATCTCGAATCTCATGGCGCCATGCTTATCGATCTGGACGAGCTTGCCAAATCGCTGTATGTGCCAGGCTCCGATATCGTCAATGCCCTCGCGGAAGAATTTGGCTGGGATATTTTGGATGAGGAGGGCGGCATTCGCCGCAGCATCCTCGCTTCTCGAGCTTTCGCTTCTCCTGATTCGGTCGCACGGCTCAATGGCCTTGTGCACCCCGTTCTCATTGAACAGCTTTCGCTTAGGATTCTCGATCCGGTTTGTTGTACGGTTTCGTCCCCCCGTTATCCCTTTGCGGTTGTCGAGGTTTCTGCCCCGACTGGTTTTGAGGATGCTTTTGGCCTGGCTGATGAAATTCTGGTTATCAGTGCTCCTTTGGCAGTTCGTCGCGAGCGTGCCATTCATCGTGGTATGGAGTCCTCTGATTTTGATGCTCGCTCTGCATGCCAACCTGATGAGGCTTCGCTTTGCAATCTCGCTACGACGGTAATCGATAATGCGGGAGGCGATAATTCGCTCTTTGAACAACTGGACGCATGGCTTGTGCGCCATGGCTTCGGGGATGTAACGGATAAGGAGGATGCCGATGCCTAAGACACGTTTCTTTGCGTGGTATCGCCTTATACCGCTGGCTGCCGTTTTTGCCTTCGGCCTTATTTCGCTCGTCTACTCGTGTGCCCCTGCCGCTTTCTTTAAGCCGCTGTATCCGATTGACTACGAGGTGTATGTAAAGCAATCCAGTATTTCGCATAATTTGGATCCGTATCTGGTGTGCGCTGTCATTAAGTCGGAATCGAATTGGGATCCCGAGGCCGAGTCGAATCAGGGTGCTCAGGGATTGATGCAGCTGATGCCCGAGACTGCCCAGGATATGATCGCCAAGGGCCTTGTCGACGGAGGGGAGTATTCGGCCGACAATCTTAACGATCCGGCTACGAATATCGAGTTTGGCTGCGCATACCTCTCGTATCTTCTCGCCTATTTCAACGGGTCGACGGATAGTGCCATCGCCGCCTATAACGCCGGTATGGGCAATGTCGACGGATGGGCGCAGCAGAACACGTCATTCCATAATGCGATTACCTTCCCTGAAACTCAGGCTTATCTGATTCGCGTCAATAATGCCTGGGTTCGATATAAGACTCTCTATCCCGATCGGTTCGTATAGGACTAAGCCCACCGCCTGCGTATACTGCAGATGTATGAGTTAGGAGTATCCATGGCGGAATTTGAAGTAGAACGCGTTGGTGGTGAACTTAAGCGCTTTGGCGTTGAAGGCTCTGACGTGCCGTTTAAGGTCGTGTCTCCCTATGAGCCTGCCGGTTCCCAGCCTAAGGCCATTGAGTCGCTTGTGCAGGGCGTGAGGGACGGAGACCGCTATCAGGTTTTGCTGGGCGTGACTGGTTCGGGCAAGACCTTCACGATGGCTAAAACCATCGAGGCCCTGGGGAAGCCGACGCTGGTCATGGCTCCCAATAAAACGCTCGCCGCTCAGCTTGCGAGCGAGCTCAAAGAGTTCTTTCCCAATAATGCTGTGGTCTACTTCGTCTCGTACTACGACTACTATCAGCCCGAGGCGTATGTGCCGCAAAGCGATACATATATCGAGAAAGACTCCTCGATTAACGAAGAGGTCGAGATGCTGCGCCATCAGGCGACCGCGTCACTGCTCTCTCGACGCGATGTGATCGTTGTCGCATCGGTCTCGTGTATTTATGGCATTGGCTCTCCTGAGGACTATGCGGGTCTGGCTCCAAACGTCGACAAGAAGGTGCCGCTCGAGCGCGATGACTTTATCCATGCACTTATCGACATTCAATATGATCGCAATGACTATGACCTGGCACGCGGCACGTTCCGCGTGCGCGGCGATGTTGTCGACGTGTATCCGCCTTATGCCGAGCATCCGTTGCGGTTTGAGTTCTTTGGCGACGAGGTCGAGCTGATTGCCGAGATCGATGAGGTCACCGGTGAGATGCTTCGTGAGTACGAGGCCATCCCCGTATGGCCGGCATCGCACTACGTGACCGAGAAGCCGAAGGTCAAGGCGGCTCTGAAATCGATCAGCGAAGAGTGCGAGAAGCGCGTGGCGGAGCTCAAGGCGACCGACAAGTTGCTCGAGGCGCAGCGTCTGCAGCAGCGCACCGATTATGATCTTGAGATGCTCGAGACGATGGGCTTTTGCAACGGCATCGAGAACTACTCGCGTCATCTGGACGGTCGCAAACCGGGCGAGCCGCCGTTTACCCTAATCGATTACTTTCCCAAGGATATGCTCTGCATCATCGATGAGAGCCATGTGACGGTGCCGCAGATTCGCGGCATGCACGAAGGTGACCGCTCGCGTAAGGTGACGCTGGTGGAACACGGTTTTCGCCTGCCCTCGGCGCTCGATAACCGCCCGCTTCGTTTCGATGAGTTTGAGGCGAGGATTCCCCAGTTCATCTATGTTTCGGCCACGCCGGGCGACTATGAGCTGCGGGTGAGCCAAAACGACGTTGAGCAGATTATTCGTCCGACCGGTCTGCTCGACCCCAAGATTGATGTGCGTCCGGTTCGTGGGCAGATTGACGATCTTGAGGACGAGATTCGCGAGCGCGTGGTGCGCAAGGAGCGCGTACTGGTGACCACGCTCACCAAGCGCATGGCCGAGGACCTGACCGACCATCTGCTTGATGCGGGCATTAAGGTCAATTACATGCACTCCGATACAGCGACGATGGACCGTGTCGAGATCCTGCGAACGCTGCGCGAGGGAAAGATTGATGTTCTCGTTGGCATCAACCTGCTTCGCGAGGGCTTGGATCTCCCCGAGGTCTCACTGGTGGCAATTCTCGATGCCGATAAGGAAGGCTTCTTGCGCAACCGCCGTTCGCTGATTCAGACGATTGGCCGCGCGGCCCGTAACGCCGATGGCGAAGTCATCATGTATGCAGACGTTGTGACCGATTCGATGAAAGAGGCCATCGAGGAGACGCAGCGCCGTCGCGAGATTCAGATGGCATATAACGAAGAGCATGGCATTGTGCCCAAGACGGTGCGCAAGGCCATCAACGACATCTCAAGTTTTATTGCCGAGGCCGAAAAAACCGTGGGTTCCAAGGGGCGCTCGAAGGGCGACTCTCTTGGCCATGGCGCATTCTATACGCCCGATGAGTCGGGCGAGGGCGGCGTGCCGGAAACGGTGGCGCCCGAGCAGACACTTGCGGAGCAGTTGGAAGAACTGCCGCATGACGAGCTTGTGCGGATCGTCGAAACCATGGAAGAGGATATGCGTAACGCTTCTGCCGCCATGGACTTTGAGGAGGCGGCGCGCCTGCGCGATGCCGTCGTTCAGATTCGAGCGATGCTCGAGGGTGCGTCTGAGGACGAGACGATCGAGCGCTTACGTTCGCAGGCCCGCAAGGGTTCCACGTTCGCATCGGGCAGAAAACGCCAGGGTGCACGGTTTAAGAAATAGCGAACAGGCCCCGAGTTCCCTGTGGAGCTTGGGGCCTGTGTCTTTTGCGCGCTGGAATTCGTGCGTTAGAGGTCTGCGATCAGGGCTTCGGCACAACGGATGCCGTCGGTGGCGGCGCTCATGATGCCGCCGGCATATCCAGCTCCCTCACCGCAAGGGTAGAGGCCCGGGGTCGACACGGCATGGCATGTTCGGTCTCGGGTGACGGTGACCGGTGAGCTCGAGCGAGTCTCCACGCCGGTAAGGACAGCATCGGAGCGGTCGTAGCCTCGTAGCTTTTTTCCAAGTAGGGGAAGTCCCAGGCGGAGCGACTCGACGATATGCTGCGGCAGGGCTTCGTCAATTGCCGTCCAGGTCACACCGAGCGGATAGGTGGGCTTTACCTTTCCGGGCGCCTTGCTGGCGCGTCCTGCGAGGAAATCTCCGACGAGCTGTGCCGGTGCGTTCCAGTTGGAACCGCCCAGGCGGTAGGCGGCCGCCTCGCAGGCGCGCTGGAGCTCGATGCCGGCGAGTGGGTCATCGTTGGGAAGGTCCTCAGGCGTGACGTTAACGAGCAGGGCGGCATTTGCGTTGCGTCCGTCGCGGGCATTGAGACTGGCGCCGTTGACGCACAAGTGGCCCTGCTCGGAAGAGGCGGCGACAACCTGCCCGCCGGGACACATGCAAAACGAGAACACGCTGCGGCCGTTGGGAAGATGGGCGACGAGCTTGTAGGGGGCCGCCCCGAGCGCTGGATGTCCCGCCGAGGCTCCATATTGGGCTCGGTCGATGTCGCGTTGCGGATGCTCGATGCGAACGCCCATGGCAAAGGTCTTTTGTGCGAGGGCCACGTTGTGGTCCTTAAGGAGCTCAAAAATATCGCGAGCAGAATGCCCGCAGGCGAGGATGAGGTGCTTTGTCTCGATTGACTCGTAAGCGGCGTCTTGGGACGATTGGACATCAATGCCAGTGATGGCGCCAGACGCGTCGATGCGAATGTCGACGAGCTTCGTTCGATAACGGACGACACCTCCGAGCTGCTCGATGCGCTGGGATATAGCGGTGACAACCTTGGGAAGGATGTCGGAGCCAATGTGCGGCTTGGCATCCCACAGAATATCGCGGGGCGCACCCGCCTCGACGAAGGTTTCGAGGATAAGACGATGGGCGGGATTTTTTGTTCCCGTATTGAGCTTGCCGTCCGAGAAGGTCCCCGCGCCGCCCAGACCAAACTGGATATTGCTCTCGGGGTCGAGGATGCGCTCCTTTAGAAAGAGGTCGATCGCCCGCGAGCGGCGAAATGCCGGGTCGCCGCGCTCGATGAGCAAGGGCTTAAGACCTGCTTCGGCGAGCGTAAGCGCAGCGAAAAGGCCGGCGCATCCGGCGCCGACAACGACAGGGCGTTCTTGAGGTGCGTCGGAGGCGGGGGAGGGGAATGAAGGCTCATCGTCTTCTATCGCGCGTACGCGCGAGCGGTCACGCTCGGCAACGCTGTCGACCGCTTCTCGCTCGAGGTGGGGACTAGTCAGCTCAACACGAAAGCTCAGGATAAAATGGACGTCTCGTTTTTTGCGAGCGTCGATTGACTTGCGGTGGAGCTCGATGGACTTGATCTCGGAGTCCTTGCAACGTAGGACGCGCTTGGCGACTCGCTTGCCAACAATGAGACAGGCATTTTCATCGTCGGCTTCATCGAGCGACGCGTTGACTTGGGTGATTTCGATCATCGAGGTCTCCTTAGAGGCAAGAAAGAGGCCGTCCGGTATCCCAGACGGCCCGAATGCGTTTTTGATTATAGACTGCGCGGCTACAGGCTGCTTGCAGCGCGAATGCCCGAGATCCAGGCCCACGCAAGGTTAAAGCCTCCGCAATCGGCGTCGATGTCGAGCGCTTCACCGCAGACGTAAAGCGGGGCGTCGACAACGCTGCGCGCGCGTAGGCTGGGTGTTGAGATGCTCTCGACAGATATGCCACCACGCGTGACCTGCGCTGAGCGCTCCTCGGCTGTTCCCTCGACGAGCAACTTAAAGTGTTTGAGGATCGAGACCAGGTGGATGACATCGTTGGAGCCTGGATGGCACTGCTCGAACGCTGTGCAGACGACGCGGGAGAGTTGCGGGGCGAGCATGCCGTCGAGCCAACGGGGATCGCGGGGCGAAAAGCCGCCGAGCAGCTCAACGCGCCGGTTGAGCGTATCGAGCAACTCGTCTTTGGAGAGGTCGGGGAAAACGTCGAGCAGGATCGTATCGCCGTGCTGGATACGACGAGAGAGGTTGAAGACAGCGACGCCCGAGATACCGAAGGTTCGAAACAGCACTTCACCGTCTTCGTGCCAGAGCTCATTATGATTGTGGGCGAGCGTCAAGCGGGCATGGACGCGCAGACCATCCAACGTCTTGAGTGCCGCCCGATCGCCAACGACCGTTGCCGATACGGGGCAGAGGATGGGGCGCAGCGAAGTGAGGGGGAGGCGAAACGTATCGGCGATACCGGTGGGGTTGCCGCCCGTAGCGATAATTACGGCATGTGCCTGCAGGGTCTCGTTCTTGCGAGGGGCATCGGCGAGCGCTTTCCGAAGCGAGCGGAGCTCCGATTTTCGGTCATCGTGCTTTTTTGCCTTGAGCGCTCGCGCTGGACGGTCTATTTGGAGTGCCCAGCCTTCGGAAGCTTTGTGCGCCGAGGCAACGTTGGCTCCGCAGATTAAGGTGATACCTAGGCGGTCGCAAACGTTGAGAAGCGCGTCGCGCACCGATTCGGCGCGAAGGGAGCGCGGGTACAGCCGGCCTTCCTCGGAGGTTGTCATGATACCCAGCGAGGAGAAGAAACCCATAAGCTCTTGTTCGGGCTGGAGGCCCATGACGGATTCGACGAATGCGGGGTGGTTATACCGCTGAGGATCAATTGATTCGTTGGAGAGGTTGCAGCGGCCGTTACCGGTCGCAAGGAGCTTGAGGCCGCAGGCGACATCGCGCTCAACGATGCAGACGCTTTTGCCAGCGCGTGCGGCCGTAATGGCGGCGGCGAGGCCTGAAGCCCCGCCGCCGATTACCAAGACGTCATAGAGGGCGCTCGTGTTCACTTAGGCCTCGTCGGTCTCGTGCGGGGTAATAGCCTCGACGGCAGAGACTGCCTTGGGCAACATGCCATCGGGCAGCGCGGTCTCGACCTCGCCCTTATCGCAGGCCTCGGCGAGTGCCGGATTAATGGGAAGCTGGCCCAAGATGTCGAGGTTATAGCGCTCTGCGACCTCGGGGAGCTTGCTCTTGCCAAAGACCTCGATCTTCTTGCCGCAGTCAGGGCACTCAATATAGCTCATGTTCTCGACAATGCCCAGAATGGGGACGTTCATCTTCTCGGCCATGTTGACCGCCTTGGCGACGATCATCGAGACCAGATCCTGCGGGCTCGTGACGATGACGATGCCGTCGACCGGCAGCGACTGGAAGACGGTGAGCGCGACGTCGCCTGTTCCCGGAGGCATGTCGACCAGTAGGTAGTCGATGGGGCCCCACGAGGTCTCGCTCCAGAACTGCCTAATGGCGCCTGCGATGACCGGACCGCGCCAAAGGACGGGGTCGGTCTCGTTTTGGAGCAGCAGGTTGGAGCTCATGACCTTGACGCCGTGCTCGGAGATTTCGGGCAGCATAAGGTTGCCAAGGGCATGGACGTGGCGTCCACTCATACCGAACATCTTGGGGATAGAGGGACCGGTGATGTCGGCATCGAGGACGCCGACCTTGTGGCCGTGACGGGCAAGCTCGGTGGCGATGGCACCGGTGACAAATGACTTGCCGACACCGCCCTTGCCGGAAAGCACGGCGATGACGCGCTTGACCTCGGACAGCGTGTTCTCCTCAAATTGCGACGGCGACGTTTGTCCGCCGGCGGCCTGTGCGTGTTCGCAACCCATGTATGACTCCTTTGTATATGCTGGGGCCGGGGCCCCGCGATGTGGCACGAGCGTCATTGTACCCTCGTTTGCGAGCGGGAGTCATTTGCGATGCGTTTGGGCCGAGCGTGCTTGCAATACGATGGGCCCAAGCGAATGGGCGGGCTTATTGAACTTTGCTGGCGAACTCGAGGTATTGCATGCGCTGCAGCTTGTCGATCGTCGAGGCGTAGGGGCTGTCTTCCGATTCCAAGTCGTAGCGCAGCCCGTCGGCACCGAGATAGCCGGCGACATTGATGGTGGGCACATCTGACCTTGTCGCAAGCAGGGCCTTTTGGTAATTGGTGAGCGGGGCGCCGATCTTATTAAGGGTAATGGCTGCAATCTCGTTTGCCCCGACGGTGTCGTAGACGTTGAGCTCGGTATTGCCGGCGATCTCATAGTTAGCCCAGACGAGATATGTCGACTGATAGATACGGAAAGCGTGGCTTGCCGTATCTTCCTGAGGGTACAGCTCGTCGTTGAGAGTCGTTGCGGCGCTCGGCTGATGGTCGCCAAAAAAGACAAGAACAACCGGTCTGCCGATGTTGCGGAGCTCGTTGATAAAGTACTCGAGGTCCCGGTCGGATGCGTTGATGCAGGTGAGATAGGTGTTGAGCGCGCTGTTGGCGCCTTCGCTGGCTCCCTCGACCCAATAGTTTGTCAGCTCTTCGGCGGGAACGGTGCCATGGTCGTAGCCGCCGTGATTTTGCATCGTGACGTCAAAGATGAACTGCGGCGCTTCGTCGGTTCTAAGCAGGTCGAGTATCTTGTCGTAGGTGGCGTAGTCGCATACGCCGGCATGGTAATAGGGCGCACCTTCGAAATCGCCGATTGAAAGAAAGTCTCCAAAGCCCAGCTGCTGATAGATTTTATCTCGATGGTAGTTGACGGGGTTTTGCGGGTGCATAGCGGTAGTGGTATACCCAAGCTCTTTAAGGTCCTTTGCCAGGCTGTTTACGCCATTCATCTGATACAGCTGATAGGGGATCTTGCCTAATCCGACAAAGGCCGTTGTCGCTCCGGTCAAAAATTCGAATTCGGAGTTCGCCGTTCCGCCACCGGTGACCGAAGCGAGCATGGTGCCGCGAACAAGTGTGTCGGGAAGCGAGTTGTAGAATGCGGGACCGGTGTACCCGGCCGCCTGGAGCTGCTCGAAGCACGAAAGGTCGCTAAAACTCTCGTTCATGACGGCAACAATCGTCGGCTTGATTTCATTGAACTGGGCAACGGCCGCCGCGCGCTGCTCGCTCGAGCCATACGTGCTGTCGTAGGCGGCGGCGAGCTCCTGCTCGATGCTCTGCGCCTCATCGGGCGTATAGTCTTCGGGCTTTTCAATGGGCAACTCGTTGACCATTTCGGTGAACGAAGTGATAAAACCCTGAGACGCATACGTGGTGATGGGCTGCCAACGGTCAAATCCAAAATCCAGCGACTGCTCCAAGTCGATGTTGGAAAAGCCCAAGAGCCCCACAACGGTCACTAGCAGAAAAGCGCAGAGGTTAGCGGCGATTGCGGGGAAGACATGGGCGGGCGTACGGAGCTTTCGCGGTCGGATAAGCGAAAGAAGCCCCAGGGAAATCTCCAGCAGGGCGAGTGAGGTTACGATTCCTGCAGTGAAGGTGAACTCATATCCCTCACTTACTTCCATTGCGGTGCCCAATGCCAAAATGTCGCTCGGCAGGATGGCCTCGCCTTTAAACGTTATGACGAAGTGCTCGGCAATGCCAAGGGTGCAACAGACGACGGGCACGAGGGCCATGACGCCTCCATGACGCTGTCCCAGCAAATAAAGGGAGAGCAGAACCGTCGCGAGCAGCCCAACGGAAAACCCGAATGAGTTGGCGGGAATGCGATAGAACGTTTCGTTGCAGGCAATTTCGAGTGAAACGAACGAGAGCGCTGAAACAGCGGCGACGACAAGGATGTCGCGGCAAATACAGGCAACCGTTCCCGTCGCAAGATCGGTTTGGTCGATAAGTCCCGAAACCAAGGGCTCGACAAGAAGTATGACGGCGGCAGCACCGAGCGCCGAATAAGAAAGGACCCATAGGGAACAGTCCTCATTTACGAGCAATTGATTCGTAATCCATGCAGCTACCATGCCGAGCGGGATGAGGAGCATCGCGCACCAAAAGACGCGGGCAATGGGCGGTTTTTCGTTGTGTTTGATTGAAAAATACACGCGCACGACGACGGCGGCCACGATAAGGACGGCGATGAATATGGGCAGATTGGCCATGCCACTCGAAGTGATTTCAAGGGGGATATCTTCGGTCATGGACGTTCCTCTGTTACAGCAAATTAAGTTCAGTTTTAGATTACTCTAACCTTTCCACGGCATTTCGAGAAACAAAGCACCCGACACGCAAAGCAAAAGGTCTGCGAATCTTGTATTACGAACATCTGTGCGCGTTGAGTGCGCTAAACTCATCGACAGTGTGATTTGAGGTTATAGGAGGCAAGGAGCTTCCATGTCTGATTCTTCTATCGTTATCCGTGGTGCGCGCGAACACAACCTGCGCAATGTCGATGTTTCCATCCCGCGCGACGAGCTCGTGGTCATTACCGGTCTTTCGGGCTCGGGCAAGAGCTCGCTGGCGTTTGACACGATCTATGCCGAGGGTCAGCGCCGCTACGTGGAGAGCCTGTCGAGTTATGCGCGCCAGTTTTTAGGCCAGATGGACAAGCCCGATCTGGACTCGATCGACGGCCTGTCGCCGGCTGTGTCGATCGATCAGAAAACGACGTCCAAAAACCCACGCTCGACGGTGGGCACCGTAACCGAGATTTACGACTATCTGCGTCTGCTGTTTGCACGCGTGGGCACGCCGCACTGTCCCGAGTGCGGTCGCGTTATCGAGCGCCAGACCACCGACCAGGTCGCCGATAAGGTCCTGGCAGCGGGAGAGGGTCGTCGTGCGTTTGTGCTGGCACCGGTGGTGCGCGGGCGCAAAGGCGAGTACGCAAAATTGTTCGAGGATCTTCGGGCTGAGGGCTTTAGCCGTGTGCGCGTCGACGGCGAGGTGCGCTCGCTTGACGACCCGATCGACCTGGACAAGAAGTTCAAACACGACATTGAGGTCGTGGTCGACCGTATCGTGATTCGAGAGAACTCCCTGGGTCGCATTGCCGAGTCCGTTGAGCAGGCGACGGCACTGGCGCACGGTAACGTGAACGTGTACATGCTGCCCGAGCGCGACGCTCCCGAGGGAACCGAGGGCGAGCTGCTGGAGTATTCGCTGGCACTGGCGTGCCCGGAGCACGGGCATTCCATCGACGACCTGCAGCCGCGCGATTTCTCGTTCAACGCGCCCTATGGTGCATGTCCCGAGTGCGATGGCCTGGGCTTTAAAAAGACAGTCGATGCCGAGGCGCTGATTGAAGACCCCTCAAAGTCGATTGCCGACGGAGTCTTTGGCAGCCTGTTCGGCAATTCCAACTATTATCCGCAGATTTTTGCTGCGGTCTGCAAACACTTTAAGGTGAGTGCCGATACGCCATGGGAGGACCTGCCCCCGCGGGTGCGTCGTGCGTTTTTGGATGGCATGGGCGACAAGAAGATTTCGGTGGACTATCAAAAGCTCGACGGTCGTCGCAGCCAGTGGGACACCAAGTTTTCGGGCGTGCGCAATATCCTGTACGAGCGCTATACCGAGACGACCAACGAGAACACTAAGGCGCGCCTGGAGAAGTACATTCGCGAGGAGCCGTGTTCGAGCTGCCATGGTGCTCGCCTGCGCCCCGAGATGCTCGCCGTCACCGTGGGCGGCAAGTCCATTTATGAGGTTTGCTGCCTGTCGTGCCGCGAGTCGCTCGAGTTTTTTGAGGACCTTGAGCTCACCGAGCGTCAACAATTCATCGGCGGTCGTATCGTCAAGGAAATCCTGGAACGCTTGCGTTTTCTGGTTGATGTCGGCCTTGATTATCTGACGCTCGATCGTGCTTCGGCGACGCTTTCCGGCGGTGAGGCGCAACGCATTCGCCTGGCTACGCAGATCGGTGCGGGCCTCATGGGCGTTCTCTATATTCTGGACGAGCCTTCGATTGGTCTTCACCAGCGCGACAACGAGCGGCTGATTAAGACACTCGAGCGCCTGCGCGATATCGGCAACACCGTTATCGTCGTTGAACACGATGAGGACACGATTCGCGCTGCCGACTATGTGATCGATATGGGGCCAGGCGCGGGCGTCAACGGCGGGCACGTGGTCGCCGCGGGAACGCCCGCTGACATCATGGCGTGCCCCGAATCAATGACGGGTGCCTATCTGACCGGCAAGCGAATGATTCGAGTTCCCAATGAACGCCGCAACCCCGGACGTGGCTGTCTTAAGATTACGGGAGCATGTGCCAACAACCTCAAAAACGTTACCGCCAAGATTGAGTTTGGCACGCTTACCGTCGTAACCGGCGTATCGGGATCGGGAAAGAGTTCCTTGGTCACCGATACGATTGCGCCTGCCCTCACCAACGCTATCCATCGCTCTACGCGTCCCGTGGGCCCGTTCAAAAAAATCGACGGTATCGAGTGCATCGATAAGGTGATCGATATTGATCAGTCGCCAATCGGCCGTACGCCGCGGTCGAATCCCGCTACCTATATTGGTTTGTGGGACGACCTGCGTGCGCTGTTTGCGAGCACGCCGGAGTCGAAGGCGCGTGGCTACTCGCCGGGACGCTTTTCCTTTAATGTGAGCGGCGGACGCTGCGAGGCGTGCAAGGGCGACGGCCAGATCAAGATTGAGATGCACTTTCTTCCCGATATTTATGTTCCCTGCGAGGCTTGTGGCGGCAAGCGCTATAACCGCGAGACGCTCGAGGTTACCTATCGTGGCAAGACTATCTCGGACGTACTTGACATGAGCGTGGCCGAGGCACTGGCTTTCTTTGGGAATATTCCGCAGATCAAGCGAAAGCTTCAAACCCTGTATGACGTCGGCCTAGGTTATGTGAGCTTGGGCCAGCCCGCCACGACGCTCTCGGGTGGTGAGGCGCAGCGCGTAAAGCTCGCCAAGGAGCTTCATCGTCGCCAGACAGGCAAGACGTTCTACATTTTGGACGAGCCCACAACCGGCCTCCATTTTGAGGATGTTCGTCAGCTGCTCGACGTGTTGCAACGCCTGGTCGATGCGGGCAACACGGTTCTGGTGATCGAGCACAACCTTGATGTCATCAAGGTTGCCGACCGCCTGATCGATATGGGCCCCGAGGGCGGCAATGGCGGCGGAACCGTCGTGGTCTCAGGCACGCCGGAGCAAGTCGCGGCATGTTCGCAGAGCTACACGGGCAAGTTCTTGGCGCCGTTGCTCAAGCGTGACCGTGAGCGTCAGGCGCAGCTCGACGCACAGTAAAGAGACGTTGTAGTACCGACGCGCCACCGATTCCTTCTGATTCGGTGGCGCTTCTGTGTGTCGAGATGGCATATGCGGCGGAATTGGCCCTATACTTAATCCTTACGTCGCTCTGCGAGGGAAAGGATGTGCCATGGCAAAGGCTGTTAAGACGTCAAAAACCAATGCGATGCGCGAGCTGGAAAGCGCCGGCATCTCCTATGTTCTCCATACGTACGAAGACGATGGCGACGAATCGTCGGGGCTGGGCGTCGCGATTTCCGAGCAGCTTGGCGAGGAGCCCGGTCAGGGATTTAAGACCCTGGTCTGCACGACGCCGTCCAACGACCATGTCGTGTGCTGCATTCCCGTTGCCGACGAGCTCGACCTCAAGGCCGCCGCGCGCGCCGCAGGCGAAAAGTCGCTGACCATGATGCATGTCAAAGATTTGCTTGCCGCGACGGGGTATGTCCGCGGCGGTTGCAGTCCGGTCGGTATGAAAAAACGCTTCCGGACTCTGATCGATGAGACATGCGTCCTTTGGGATACCATTTTTATCTCGGGTGGCAAGCGCGGCTATCAGCTTGAGCTTGCTCCCGATGACTTAGTTGCATTTTGCGGGGCGACGGTTGCCCCGATCACGAGAGAGGACTGAGCGATGCCGCAGGAAGAATCAAAGCGCGGAGCTCACTTTGCAAAAGGGTCGGCTCCTCAGACGCCCGCGCCCGAGGCCGCTTCGTTCGATAACGAGATTCGAAACGCCTGGTCCGCTGCCGCTGACCCGGGCGAGACGGCCGTGTACTTGCGTGCCGCCGGTGCCGGCACGGCACTTCCCCGTACGGTTCTTTCTTCGGCTCGTCCCGATGAGACGGCTGTCTTTTTGGCCGCCGCTCAATCGAGCGCCAGCGTGATGCCGATCGCCTCCGAGGCTCCTCGTGCGCCGCGTCCCGATGAGACGGCGGTGTTTTTGATGGCAGCCCAGGGAAAGAGCACACCGCAGAGCGCTCCTGCCGCTCATTCCGCCAAGCCCACGGCTCATGATGATGGCGAACCGCTTCTTTCGGATGACGAATGGTCGCCGCTTGGTTCGACCGATCCCGTCGAGGGCGTGGCCATCGACGGTGATGACGACTGGGACCCTCTGTCGTTTTCTGCCCGAACCGTCGCCGCCAATGAAGTTGACACGGTGTTTGGCGACCATGCCATATTCGATGATGATGCCGTATCCGGTAACAACATGCCGAACAGCGATGACGCCGCACCTGCTGATGACGCCGTTTTGGTTGACGATCCCTTTGCGATGACCGGCTCCTTTGCCGTCGTGGACGATTTGCCGCCACAAGATGAGGTTTATGAGGACTCTCAGGACGACGTAGACGATATGGGTTCGTCGGACTACTCCACGGTTGGTCGTTCTGCTGGCCTTATGACCGTGCTGACCATCGTGTCGCGTGTCACCGGGTTTATCCGCACGTGGGCCATGGCGGCCGCCATCGGTATGTCGCTGCTCTCGTCCTCCTATCAGGTTGCCAACAACCTGCCCAACATGCTCTACGAGCTCGTGATGGGCGGCATGCTCGTTACGGCGTTTTTGCCGGTGTATATGGGTGTGAGGCGCGAGCAGGGTCGCGAGGCATCGAACGAGTATGTCGGCAACCTGCTTGGTATTCTGCTTCTGCTGCTGGGCGGTATCTCGCTGCTGGGCACCGTGTTTGCTCCCGGCTTTATTTGGACGCAGTCGTTCCTTTCGGGCGATGGTGGCAGCATGGATACCGCTGCGTTCATGTTCCGCTTCTTTGCTATTCAAATTCTGTTTTATGGCTTGGGCTCGGTGTTCTCGGGCGTTCTCAACGCACACCGCGACTATTTCTGGTCGACGTTTGCCCCGGTTCTCAACAATGTCATCGTCATCGCCAGCTTTATGGGCTTTGCTCCCGTGTCTGCACAATTTGGCGAGCAGGCCGGTATTATCTTGATCGCAGTTGGTACGACCCTCGGCGTCTTTGTCCAGATGGCCTGCCAGATTCCCGCGCTTGGCAAGCATGGCGTGCATCCTCATATCCATATCGACTTTAAGGATCCCGCGCTGCGACAGACGATCGCGCTTGGTATCCCGACGCTGCTCGCCACGGTGTGCATGTTTGTCTCGACCTCCATTACCAATGCCGCCGCGCTGGTGGTGCAGCCCGAGACCGGCCCTTCCGTCATCGCATATGCGCGCCTGTGGTACACATTGCCCTATGCGCTGATCGCCGCCTCGCTTTCGACGGCACTCTATACCGAACTCTCTCACGATGCGCAGGAGAAGGATTACGACAGCGTCCGCACGGGCATTTCGCGCGGTGTCGCCCAGATGCTCTTCTTCCTGATTCCGTTTGCGATGTATCTGATCGTCTTCGCCCGTCCGCTCAACATGATCTACTGCGCCGGCAAGTTCGATGAATCCGGTGTGGCGCTGGTGTCGGAGTTCCTTATCTATCTGGCACTTTCCCTGCCGTTCTACGGCGTGGTCGTGCTGATGCAGAAGAGCTTCTCGGCCCTGCTCGATATGAAACCTTATAGCCGCTATTGCCTGTACTCCGCTATCGGCCAGGCCGGTTCGGTGCTGCTGTTTGGCGTGGTGCTGGGCTACGGTATGCCGGCAATTGCGCTTTCGTACGTCGTTGACTACGTGGTCTTGGTCGGATGCTCACTGTGGTGGCTGCGCCGTCGTCTGCATGGCCTTCAGGTCAAGTCTATCCTGCATGGCGGTTTCTTCGGCCTACTGTTCGGTGGCTTGGGCGCTGCCGCGGGCGCCGGCGTCATGTGGGCACTTGAGCACTTTGTCGGAGCGCTTGGCAGCTCGATCCTCATTACCCTGGGCTACGTTTGTGTTGCAGGCGTCGTCTCGCTCGCTGTAACTTTTGGTCTTGCCTTCGTCTTTAAGATGCCCGAGGTCTCGGCGCTGCTTCGTCGCAAGTAGGTGCGCGTGGCAGGTCACGACAACATTCCAACACTTGCCGAGCAGGTTTCGCGCGTTCCCACGCAACCCGGCTGCTACCTTTGGAAAGATGCCAAGGGTGATGTCATCTATGTGGGCAAGGCAAAAAACCTGCGTGCCCGTATGCGTCAATACGTGACGCTGCAGGACGAGCGTCAAAAGATCCCGCTCATGATGCAGCTGGTGGCGAGCTTCGACTATATCGTGGTGGAGACCGAGCACGAGGCATTGGTGCTCGAGCGCAATCTGATTGGCCAGTACCATCCGTACTTTAACGTCGACCTCAAAGACGATAAAAGCTATCCCTTTATCGCCATTACCAAGAGCGACTTGTTTCCGGCTATTAAATACACGCGAGAGCGTCATAAACCGGGAACGCGCTATTATGGCCCCTATACCGATAGCCGTGCGGCGCGTGAGACCATCGATACGCTACGCAAGGTTATTCCTATTTGCTCGGCATCCTGTGCGGAATGGCGCCGCTGCCGCCGCATCGTCGAATCTCATAAGGGCGAAGAAAACATCGTCAATATGATTTGCGCGCAAAACGGGCGTCCCTGCTTTGACTACCATGTCGGGCGCGGGCCGGGCGCATGCATCGGCGCGATTTCCCCTGCCGACTATGCCAAGAACGTCAAACGTGTCGAACGTTTCTTGTCGGGCCATCGCAAGGATGTCGTTGACGAGCTTACGTCCGAGATGACGGAGGCAGCCGAGACGCTCGATTTTGAGCGTGCGGCGCGCGTCAAGCGTCGCCTGGAAGTCATTAGGGGCCTGGACGATCGCCAACAGGTCGTTCTTCCATCGAGCGTCGATATCGACGTCATCGGCTTCTATCGCGAAGAGACTATCTCTGCCGCCTGTGTCTTTGTCGTTCGCGAGGGCCGAACGGTTCGAACTTGTGAGTTCATCCTCGATAAAGGCCTGGATGTCGACGAGGAAGAGCTTCAATCGGGCTTTCTTAAGCGCTATTACGACGAGACGGCTGATATTCCAGCCGAGATCAATCTCTCTGTCGAGCTTGAGGATGCCGAAGCGTTGGGGGAGTGGCTTGCGGGCAGGCGCGAACGCTCTTGCCATCTCCATAGGCCGCAGCGCGGCGAAAAGCACCGCCTGCTCGATATGGCTTCCAAAAATGCGCGCCATGCCCTCATGCGCTACATGATGCGCACGGGGTATGCTGACGATCGCACCAATCAAGCGCTCCTGGAGCTCGAAAGCGCGCTGGCGCTGCCTGCGCCGCCGTTGCGCATCGAGTGCTTCGATATCTCGACGTTGCACGGCACCTTTACCGTCGCTTCGATGGTGGTATTTACCAACGGCCGTGCCGACAAGGGCCAGTATCGTCGCTTTAAAATTCAGGCCGAATTGGACGAGGCGAACGACTTCGTATCGATGTCCGAGGTTCTGGGGCGTCGCTATGCTCCCGAGCGCATGGCGGACGAGCGCTTTGGCTCGCGCCCCGATTTGCTCGTTGTCGATGGCGGCAAGCCGCAATTGACCGCTGCAATTAAGCAACTTGAGGCGCTTGGCCTCGATATACCAGTTTGTGGCTTGGCAAAGGCCGATGAGGAAGTTTTCGTGCCGTGGGACGAGACTCCCGTCGTGCTGCCGACCGGCTCCGCTTCGCTTTATCTGATCAAGCAGGTTCGCGATGAATCCCACCGATTTGCGATTACGTTCCATCGCGAGTTGCGCGATAAGGCTATGACGGTTTCGGTGCTTGACGACGTTCCGGGCGTGGGACCCGCCAGAAAACGTGCCATTATGCGCCATTTTGGCTCGATGAAGCGTTTGCGCGCGGCAAGCGAGCAGGAGATTGCGGAAGTTCGAGGCGTTCCGGCCGATGTCGCCAAAGCGGTCCACGAGGCACTTGTTGCATGGAATGCCGAGCGCGCCCAGGCATCGGCCAGCCGTTCCGAAAACTAAACGCGCTTCTAAACAACTGATATACATGATTGGCTGATTTTCAATCATTTATTTCGCGGCGATTACCTGCTGATTTCGGGTTTTATTAACGCTAAAACGTTTGACTAGCCATGGTGAATAACCCTGCTATCCTGCGGGTTGACGAAGACTGATATCTCACCTCGTCGATACATACTGTCTGTTGAATCGTTTGTCAATGAATTCGGTGAACGGTAGTAAATACCGTTCAAGCGTATGTATGTATCGGTCGCCGAGCGCGGCACCCAAGTTGGGTTTGTCGGTAGGTAAGGTATATGTCGTCCGCAAGTTGCGCGGGGGCAAGTCTAGGTGCCTCCGGGTAAGATTCTCTATTGATAGGAGAAGACATGGCCATCATCAACAAGGGTATGTCCAGGCGTTCGTTCCTCGGCCTCACCGGCAGCGTCGCTGCTGTCGCCGGCCTTGGTCTCACCGGCTGCGGTGGCAGCTCCAGCGACGAGGGTTCCGCTGCCAGCTCCACCGATTCCGCTAACCGTGGCGGCGGCGTGATTACCGCTGGTTCCGCTTACGCTCCGTCCAGCTTCGACCCCGCCAGCACCGGCTCCGCTGTTGGCCTGGGCGCTAACTGGCATGTCGTCGAGGGCCTTTATGGCATCGATTACCACGACTACAGCACCTTCAACGAGCTCGCCACCGACGATCCCAAGTCTGTGGACGACACCACTTTCGAGGTCACCATCCGCAAGGGCGCCAAGTTCTCCGATGGTACTGAGGTCACTGCTGACGACGTCGTCGCTTCCTACACCGCTTGCGCCGCTTCCGCTACCTACGCTCCGTTCTTCCAGCCCTTCGAGTCCATCGAGGCTAAGGACGCCAGCACCGTGACGGTCAAGACCAAGGTCCCCAACTTCTCTCTGCTCAAGGATCGTCTTGCCATCATCCGCGTTACCCCGGCCACCCAGACCGAGGAGGATCGCGCCAAGCAGCCGATCGGCTCTGGCCCCTGGATGTACGACTCTATCTCCGATACCGAGATCACCCTGGTTCCCAACCCCGAGTACAACGGTGAGTATGCAGCCGAGGATAAGAAGATCCAGTACAGCATCCTGACCGACCCCACCGCTCGCGTTACCGCTCAGCAGGAGGGCTCCACGCTCGTTATGGAGCTCGTTACTGCTGACGCCGTCGACCAGCTCGAGAGCGCCGGCTGCAAGATCGATAACGTTCAGGGTTTCGGTACCCGCTTCATCATGTTCAACGTCGCCAAGGAGCCTTGGAACGACGTCAAGGTCCGTCAGGCCGTCATGTATGCGCTCGACACCGAGAAGATGGTCAGCAACACCTTCGCCGGCCTTGCCACCGCTGCCAGCTGCTACCTGCCTAAGAGCTTCACCAACTATCATGAGGCTTCCACGGTGTACAAGACCGACGCCAAGAAGGCTAAGAAGCTCATCGAGGAGTCCGGCATCACCCCGGGTGCCATCACCCTGCGCACCACCGACAACGAGCAGATTAAGGGCATGGCCGCCCAGGTCAAGAACGACCTCGACGCTCTCGGCTTCGATGTGACTATCCAGACCGATACCTCGCCGGCCACCTACGCTGCCATCGACGGCGGCGAGGCCTACGATATCCTCCTTGCCCCTGGCGATCCTTCCTGCTTCGGCGCCGACCCCGATCTGCTGCTCAACTGGTGGTACGGCGACAACGTCTGGATGCAGACCCGTTGCCCGTGGAAGGAGTCCGCTGAGTGGCAGAAGCTCCACGGTCTCATGGACGAGGCTCTTGCCGCCGAGGGCGACGAGCAGCAGAAGAAGTGGAACGAGTGCTTCGACATCATTGCCGACAACGCCGTTCTGTACCCCGTTGTCCACGTCAAGACCGTCTCCGCTTCCTGGGACGATCCGTCCACTGCGCCCAACGGCGAGGCCCTCGATGGCTTCAAGGGCATTGGCACGACGAGCATGTCCTTCAGGGGCGTTGCGACCGTCAAGGCGTAAGACTCGCTTGAGTCTGTATGCAGGATGTCGGCCGTTGGGACCGTATCCTCATAGTTGAAACAAAGACCCGGGCGGCAACGATGTCGCTCGGGTCTTGTAATGAGTATCCGTACTCATATACCAGTTGGTCCCACCGACAAAAGAAAGGGGAGAGAACGTGAACAACTTGCTACGTTTGATTGGAAGGCGTCTTGTGGCGCTGCCGATCATGGCATTGGGCGTCACCGTCCTGGTGTTCTTCCTTATGTCGTTCTCCAAGACCGACCCCGCCTACACGGCGTTGGGTGACGGTGCCTCGCCCGAGGCGGTTGCCGAGTACCATGAGAAGTATGGTCTGGACGACCCCTGGCCCGTGCGCTACGTGCGCTATATGGGCGATTTGATTCATGGCGACATGGGTACCTATGGTGCTGCTCGCAACTCCGTTGCCAAGCGCATCTCCACGGCCCTGCCCGTCACGATGCAGCTGACCTTCATCGGTCTTGCCATCGGTGCGGTCGTTTCGTTTTTGCTCGGCGTCATCGCGGCACTGTATCGCGACAAATGGCCGGACCAAGTGATCCGCGTCTTTTCCATCGCCGGCTTGGCAACCCCGTCGTTCTGGCTTGCCGTTCTGTTGATCCTGCTGTTCTCTTCCTACCTTAAGGTGCTCCCGGCATCGGGTGCTCTGCCTCACTTCACCACGAATCCGGTTGGCTATCTGGGACGTATGATCATGCCCGCTATCGCCTTGGCATTTCCGCTGACGGGTCAGATGACTCGTATCGTGCGTACCGCCATGGTCGAGGAGCTCGACAAGGACTATGTCCGTATGGCTCGCGGCGCCGGCGTTCCCGAGAAGGTCGTCGTCGGCATCAACGTTCTTCGCAATGCGCTGATCACCCCGGTCACCACCCTCGGTCTTAAGATCGGTTACCTCATGGGCGGCGCCGTCGTCATCGAGGTTATCTTCAACCTCCCCGGCATGGGCACCGCGATTCTGCAGGGCGTTCAGGGCAACGAGGCGAACCTGGTTCAGGGCGTCGTTATCGTCGTTGCTCTTGCCTTCATCATCATCAACATCGTGGTTGACATGCTCTACCTGCTCATCAACCCGCGCATCAGGACGGTGTAGATTATGGTAAAGATTCGAGAGAAGCAAACCGAGCAGCTCGAGAAGGCTGCCTCCAAGGGGCTCAAGCTCGGTGGCTGGAAGAAGATGACGCTGTCTTCTAAGATTGCCGCCGTCGTGCTGATGCTGGTCGCCCTGACCGCGATTCTGGCGCCCCTTCTTGCCCCCTATAGCCCGGTCGAGATCTTTACGGCTCGCCAGGCTCCCGGCAACGGGTTTATCTTCGGTACCGACGACAAGGGCCGCGACATCCTTTCGCGCATGCTCTACGGCGGACGTTACTCGCTGATCATCGGCTTTGGTGCTACCGCCATGGCTTTGGTCTGTGGTTCCGTTGTCGGCGCTCTTGCAGCGGTTTCGCGCAAGTCTATCTCTGAGGCGATCATGCGTATCCTGGACATCATCATGTCCATCCCGGGTATCGCCCTCGCAGCCGTTTTCGTCTCCATCCTGGGCAATTCCGTGCCGTCGATCATTTTCGCCATCGGCTTTATGTACACTCCGCAGATCGCCCGTATCGTGCGCGCCAACATCGTGTCCGAGTACGGTGAGGACTATGTCCGCGCGGTCATCGTGTCCGGCGCCAAGGCTCCGTGGATTCTGATCAAGCATGTTCTGCGCAACTGCATCGCTCCGATCATGGTCTTCACCGTTACCCTGGTCGCAGACGCCATCATCTTCGAGGCCTCGCTGACCTTCATCGGCGCCGGCATCCAGGAGCCCACCGCTACCTGGGGCAACATCCTCGCCGACGCCCGCGGCGGCGTGCTCGCTGGCCGTTGGTGGCAGGCACTGTTCCCGGGCCTGGCCATTATGATCACCTGCCTGGCGCTCAACATCCTCTCCGAGGGTATTACCGACGCCATGGCCGCTGCTCCCTCCGCCGCCCTGGATCCGACCGATTCCTCCAAGCGTCGCGAGGCCGATCTGCTGGTCTCCGACCCCGTTCGTGCCTACAAGGAGCAGGCTCAGTCCCTCTCCGCTCGCCTTGGCGCCCTGCGCGATGTCGAGCTCAAGCGTAACGACCGCCATGTGCCCGACGAGTCTGTCGAGCCGATTCTCTCGGTCCGTGACTTCTGCATTCAGTTTGAGCACCACGGTGACATCAACGTCGTCGACCACGTCAACTTTGACGTCCGTCCCGGCCAGACCATGGGCCTGGTAGGCGAGTCCGGCTGCGGTAAGTCCATCACCACGCTGGCCATCATGGGCCTGACCGACGATGACGAGCACCTTTCTGGTGAGGTTCTCTGGGAGGGCCGCGATCTGCTCAAGATGAGCAAGAAGGAGTGGTTCGGCCTGCGCGGTACCGATATCGCCATGGTCTATCAGGACGCCCTGTCCTCGCTCAACCCCTCCATGCTCATTTCCGCCCAGATGAAGCAGCTCACCAAGCGCGGCGGCACCCGTAGCGCCGAGGAGCTCCTGGAGCTCGTGGGCCTCGACCCCAAGCGTACGCTCGAGAGCTATCCGCATGAGCTTTCCGGTGGTCAGCGTCAGCGCGTTCTGATCGCTATGGCCCTTACCCGCGACCCCAAGCTGGTCATCTGCGACGAGCCCACGACCGCTCTGGACGTTACCGTCCAGAAGCAGGTCATCAAGCTGCTTAACGACCTTCAGGCCAAGCTCGGCTTTGCCATGATCTTCGTTTCGCACGACCTGGCACTGGTCGCCGAGGTCGCCCATAACATCACGGTTATGTACGCCGGCCAGGTTATCGAGCAGGCGCCCACCAAGGAGCTGCTCACCAACCCGATCCACGAGTACACTCGCGGTCTTCTGGGTTCCGTCCTGTCCATCGAGAGCGGTTCGGGCCGCCTGCACCAGGTGCCCGGCGCCGTTCCGAGCCCGCGCGATTTCCCCAAGGGCGATCGCTTCGCACCCCGCTCGAGTCATCCGCGCATTGGCCTGGACACCCGTCCGGTCTTCAAGCGCGTGCCCGGCACCGAGCACTTCTATTCCGAGCTCCCCGACGAGGTGCTCAAGGCAAATGGTTTGACCCCTCACGCGGAGGTGATGTAGATGAGCGAGACCGCAGTCAACGGCGTCGAGCCGATCATCTTCCTTGATGACGTCCACGTCACCTTTAGGACCCGTACCGGCTCGATTCTGCACCCCAACCTGGTTCACGCCGTCCAGGGTGTAACGATTAAGCTCATGCCCGGACAGACCATCGGCATCGTCGGCGAGTCCGGTTGCGGAAAGTCCACCACCGCCAACGTCATGTGCGGCCTGCAGGCCCCCACGAGCGGCAAGGTCTACTTTAAGGGCAAGGACGTTACCAAACGTACCGCCGAGGACCGTCGCCACATGGGTCGCGTCATCTCGGTCGTGTTCCAGAACCCGGCCACGGCGCTCAACCCCCGTATGGTCGTTCGCGAGCAACTGCTCGACCCCATGCGCGTCCACAACCTGGGTACCGAGGCCGAGCAGGAGAAGCGCGTCAAGGAGCTCTTGGAGCTCACCGGTCTGCCCAGCTCCGCCGCCGAGGTTCTCCCCGGCCAGCTTTCGGGCGGCCAGCGCCAGCGCGTCGCAATTGCCCGTGCCCTGTCGCTGAACCCCGATGCCATCATCGCCGACGAGCCCACCTCGGCTCTGGACGTTTCGGTCCGCGCGCAGATTCTCAACCTGTTGACCGACCTTAAGAAGGAGCTCGGCCTGGCCATGGTGTTCATCAGCCATGACATCCAGACGGTCCGCTATATCTCTGACGACATCATCGTTATGAATGGCGGCAAGATCGTCGAGCAGGGCGAGGCCAAGCAGGTCTTCCAGCACCCCCAGGACCCCTACACCAAGATGCTGCTCGGCGCTGCGCCGTCGCTGCTGCACCCCAAGCTCGGCGAGTAGCCTCGCTTTCCCTCCCGTGCGCCCGGCCCCCTTGCCGGGCGCACCTCCGTTGCGATTTCGAAAGGTTGGGTTCACGAGCCATGCCAAGTGCTCAGGAGCTACAACATCAATTTGGTGAATATCGAGGCGCCATGCCCCGTCCATCAGATTTCGATCTCTTTTGGAAGGATCGCATGGCCGAGGCCGACGCCGTCGGGCTTGACTACGCGATCGAGACGGCATCGGCCACCGATGCCGCGACCTGTCAGCTTTTCGACCTCTGGTATACCGGTATGTGTGGCGCTCGCCTGCATGCCAAGTACCTTAAACCCGTCTCGGACGAGCCCGTGCCATTGGTACTTCAGTTCCATGGGTATCCGGGTGCAAGCCGCAGCTGGTTTGAGCAGGCGTCGTTTGCGGGCATGGGCATGGCACTCATCGCCCTCGACTGCCCCGGCCAAGGAGGTCCCTCCGAGGACATTGGTGGATTTGAGGGCACAACGGTTGCCGGGCATATCGTCGCCGGTATCGACGGCGACCCGGCCAACCTCTACTATGTCCGCTTGCACCAAGATATTCGCATCCTGTGCCGTATCGTTCGCGAGCTCGAGGGCATCGATCTTGCCCGTGTGTTTGTGAACGGCGCGTCGCAGGGCGGCGGTTTGGGCATTGCGACCTGTGCACTTAACAGCGAGCTTATCAATCGCGCCGCCATCCTCTATCCCTTCCTGTCGGATTTCCGCCTGGTCTGGGATTTGGATGCCGACGACATTGCCTACGAGGGCCTGCGCTATTGGTCTCGCTGGTTTGACGAGGACTCGACTCGTATCGATGAAGCCTATGCCAAGCTGGCGTACTTCGATTCCAAGAACTTTGCCCCTATGGTCAAATGCCCCGTGCTGTTTGGCACCGGCACAGCCGATATCGTCTGTCCGCCAGCGACGCAGTTTGCGGTCTATAACAATCTGACCTGCGAAAAGCGTCATGAGTTCTTTGAAGGCTTTGGCCACGAGGAGATTCAGGATTTTGACGATCTGATCATTCCGTTTTTCTGCAAGGGAGGGGAGACTCATGTCTAAGTGCGAGAGCAATGTTGACGAGCTGATTGTCCCCGGACTCGTGGGAATTCCTGGAACGGTTTCGTCAAGGCTCGCAGAATATCGGGACTGGCGCGGTGATGTCCAAGCAGATGTTTCTGATTTAGAGACATGCGCTTCGAATCTTAAGATTCAAGGCCTGGCCATTACGGCGATTGACTTTGTTAACCCCTGCGCCCGTTACTCGGAGGTGTCCTTTGAGCGCGGTGACGATGCGATTCACGCTCGTTTGATCGAGCCTGTCGGTCGTGCCCGAGTATCTGAGCGCGTGCCGTTGTGCCTGATGTTCCACGACATCGATCGGCCTGTGCGCGGCTGGCATCACATGACGAGATTTGCCGCCATGGGGTATGCCGTCCTCGCGCTGGATGACGATGTTGCTGGTGCGGACGACCTGCAGCGGGAGATTTCTTCGCCCGCTTTTGTCGAGCGCGTCCGTTGGGGTTGCGCGCTGGCGAAGGTGGCGCGCAATCTTGATGGCATGGACCCCGACCGCATCTTTGCATGGGGCGAGGGTCTTGGCGGCGGAGTCACGCTGGCGGTTTCTGCTCTGGACGAGCGGGGCCTCGCCTGCACGGCGGTTGCCAATCCGCTTCCTGGCGGCCTCGAGGCGCTGTCGTCTCGGGTGCGCGGATCGGTGCTCATGGGCACATCGCTTATGGATACCGTGAGCGATCCCAAGGATCAGTTTGCCGTATTCAACGGTCTTGAGTGTGACCGGAGGCATATCATCTATGCCAAATACGCTCATGAGCGTATCAATGCGTTCGAAAACGAAGTCGTCGACTTCTTTAACCAAACGTTCTACCCGTGTTCTTTGGCCTAGACGGCCTGGACACTGCCAACAAGAGTGGGTGGCATAGGGCCGCCCGCCAGACAACTAAGGAGATTCTTGTGGCAACTCAGAAATTCACCGGCGTTATCCCTCCCGTCGTTGTTCCCGATACCGAAGACCACCAGCTCGACGTTGCCTCCTTTGAGCGCAGCATCAACCGCATGATCGATGCCGGCGTCGATGGCCTGTTCTTCCTGGGCTCTTCGGGCGAGGTCGTTTTCTCCACCGATGAGCGTCGTCGCCAGATCATCGCCGAGGCCGTTCGTATCGTCGACCACCGTGTGCCTGTTCTGGTCGGCATCATCGATACCGAGACCGAGCGCATGATTGAGCACGGTAAGGTCGCTCAGGAGCTGGGCGCCGATGCGCTTGTCGCCACCTGCCCGTTCTATGCCCTGCAGGGCATGACCGAGGTCGAGGAGCACTTCCGCATCCTGCACGAGGAGCTCGACCTGCCCATCTTTGCCTATGACATTCCCGTCTGCGTTCACACCAAGCTCCCCTGGAAGCTCCTTGCCAAGCTCGGCGCCGAGGGCGTCCTTGCTGGCGTCAAGGATTCCTCGGGTGATGACATCTCGTTCCGCTATCTCGTTCAGGAGAACGAGAAGAACGGCCATCCGATGAGCATCCTCACCGGTCACGAGGTTGTTGTCGACGGCGCTTACCTCGGTGGCGCCGACGGTTCTGTCCCGGGCCTTGCCAACGTTGAGCCCGAGGGCTACGTGCGCCAGTGGAAGGCCGCTCAGGCCGGTGACTGGGCTACCGTCAAGGCCGAGCAGGATCGCCTCAACGAGATCTCCCACATCTGGGATGTCACCTCGGGCGTCCAGGGCTATGCCGGTGGCGTCGGCGCCTTCAAGACCGCTATGAACCTCATGGGCATCTTCGACAGCCCGACCATGCCGCGCCCGGTGAAGGCCATGACTGGCGAGAACGTCGAGGCTATTAAGAAGGTCCTCCAGGACAACGGTCTCCTGTAAAGCTTTCCCAGGCACCCGACCTCGCCGTTCAACCGTATGGCCATGACCCGTTAGGTCAATGGCCATACGGTTTCTCGGCGATCTCGGGCACCTGGATAACCTTTACTGCGCTGTGACGGCTAGCCTGACGGCGCATTTCCTGTAGTTGTTTTTATCTCCGAAGGAGAGCGACATGGAGAACAAGTACGTCTGCTCTGTCGATATCGGCGGAACTAAGATTGCGACTGCCATTATGGAGTATCCGGCTGATGACAGCGTGCCCCATCCGGTCTTTGAAGCTGAGGTTCCCACCGAGGCCCAAGAGGGCGGTGAGGCCGTCTTCCAGCGTATCGAGGCGTCCGTCAAGGCCGCTCTTGAGGCGAATCCCGATGTCGAGGTCCTTGGCGTCGGTATCGGTGCCGCCGGCGTCGTCGATCCCAAGACGGGCGCCATCGCGTATGCCAATGAGATCATGCCTGGCTGGTCCGGCGTTCAGTTGGGGCCGCGTCTGCGCGAGGATCTCGGTCTTCCCGTTGCCGTTGTAGGCGACGTGCAGGCTCATGCTCTGGGCGAGGCCCACTGGGGCGTCGGCAAGGGCAAGTTCTCCGTCTTGTGTCTTGGCATCGGTACGGGCATTGGCGGCGCATATGTCGAGAACGGCCGCGTAATGCAGGGCTTCCATGGTGCTGCCGGCCATATGGGCCATATCGAGTGCTCGGCTGCAGCCGGCATTCCCTGTGCTTGTGGTCGTTCTGGTCATCTTGAGTCGGTAGCCTCGGGCACCTCGATTGGCCGTATGTACGACGAGCGCTTCGGTCGAGTTGACCCCAGCCGTCCTTCGGTCGGTCGCGATGTGAACGACCTGTGCCGCGCGGGCGACGTAAAGGCGACCGAGGTTATCCATGACGCCGGCTTTGCGCTGGGCGCCAGCTTGGGCTCGCTTGCCAACATCTTGGATCCCGAGGTCATCGTGCTTTCGGGAGGTGTGATTCACCAGGGTCCCGATTGGCGCTCGCAGACGTGGAAGGACTCGGTGCACGAGGGCTATGCCAGCCAGGCGCTCGACCCGCTTCAGGACACGCCGATCCTCATCGGCTCTCTGGAGGGCGACGCACCGCTTATCGGTGCCGCCGAACACCTTCTTGCGTCGTTGAAGTAAACATAACTACCAAGTGCGCCTTCTGAGGTGCCGCAGATTGACGTGAAAGAGGAGCGAAGCGTACTTCGGTACGCGAGCGACGGTTTGAACGTCAAGGTGCGGTGTCTCAGAAGGCTGTTTTGAGAAAGGTTGAGTCGAACATGACCGTTGATCCTTTGATTCAATCCCTGAAGGGCAAGCTCGTCGTGAGCGTTCAAGCCTATATGGGCGAGCCGCTTCGTACGCCCGAAACCATGGCTCAGATGTCTCGCGCCTGCGAGCTTGGCGGCGCCGCCGCTATTCGCTGCCAGGGTCTTGCCGACATCGCCGCCATTAAGGGCCGCTGCGAGGTCCCCGTCATCGGCTTGTGGAAGGATGGACACGAGGGCGTCTACATCACGCCGACGCTGCGTCATGCTCGCGCCTGCGTTGCCGCCGGTGCCGACATCGTGGCAATTGATGCCACTGATCGCCCGCGTCCCGATGGCAAGACCGTCGAGGACACCTTCCGTCCGCTGCACGAGGAGGGCGTGCTCCTGATGGCCGACTGTGCCACCATCGAGGATATTCGTCGTGCTGTCGACATGGGCTTCGACCTGGTGTCCACCACGCTTTCTCACGGTGTTGCCGCTATCGATTGCACTATGGCCGACGGTCCCGATCTGCCGCTTCTGCGCCAGGCGACCGAGGAGTTTCCCGGCCTTCCCATCATCTGCGAGGGCCGCGTGCACACGCCCGAGGAGGCCCGCGCCGCGATTGATGCGGGCGCCTGGGCAGTAGTCGTGGGCACTGCCATTACGCACCCCACGAGTATTACGAGTTGGTTCAAAGCCGCGCTTGAGGCGTAAGACGGACCTTGTATCCGCTCAGGGCGGTATACTCATTAAAGGCAATTGACCGCGCGGGATCCGGGTTGCTGGGTCCCGCGCTTGTTTTTAGGAGGCAGCACATGCAAAAGGGAGATGCCATGGATGCGGCGGAGCGCTCGGAGCGCATCCCCGATATCGTCATCATCACCGGAATGTCCGGATCGGGCCGAACGCAGGCCATGCATGTGTTCGAGGACATGGGCTACTTTTGCATCGACAACTTGCCTCCGCGTCTGATCGCCCAGCTCGCCGAACTCGTCGGCATCAATACGGGCGTGGGCAGGCATCTTGCCGTCACCTGCGATTTGCGTAGCCAGGGACTGTTTGACGAGCTGCTCGATGCCGTTGCCGCACTCGAGGAGCGCGAGATGAGCTGCGACATCGTTTTTCTCGAGGCCTCTGATGAGGTACTGATCCGTCGTTATAGCGAAAACCGCCGCCGCCATCCCATTGCCAAGCCGGGGGAGACTACGGCCGATGCGATTCAGCGGGAGCGCCTGCAGCTGCAGGGTGTGCGCGATCGAGCCGATATGATCATCGACACGAGCCGCCTGCGTACCTCTGCCCTGCGCAACAAATTGCGCATGGCGTTCTCCGAGTTGTCCGACCAGCAGCTCATGGACGTTCACGTGTTCTCGTTTGGCTTTAAGCACGGTATGCCCGTCGAGGCGGACATTATGATCGACGTTCGCTTCCTGCCCAATCCGTTCTACGATCCCGAGATGCGCACCATGACCGGTCTCGATAAGAAAGTCTCCGACTTTGTTCTGGACCATCCCAAGACCCAGGAGTTCTGGAAGGCCTGGACGCAGCTGCTCGATACGGTCATGCCCGGCTATATCGCGGAGGGCAAGCCGCAGCTTTCTATTGCCATCGGTTGCACGGGCGGTCAACACCGCAGCGTTGCCATCGCCGAGGCCACGGCACGTTATTTGGAAGGCGCCCAGTATCACGTGAGCATTTCCCATCGCGACCTGTCGCGCGCCAACACGAAAGCATAGGTCTGCATGTCGTTTACCGCCGAGGTGCGTGACGAGCTCGCGCGCTGCGAACCCGAATGTGAATACTGCGATTTGTCGACGCTTGCCGCCCTGACGCGTGTGAGCGGTACACTTTCGCTGGCCGGCTCCGGGCGGTATCGTTTGACGGTCGCGACCGAGACGGGCGCCGTCGCACGCACGATGATCACACTGACGCATCGCATCCTTAAGCTCAAAACGGAATTCACCGTTCGAAAATCGGTCTTGCATAAAGTCCGTAACTATCTCATTACCCTGCCCGATCAACCCGACCTGGACAAGGCTCTGGTGCTGCTGGGCATTCTCGACCGCAGGGGAGGGCTCGTCGCCGGTGTTCCCCGGCACATCGTTGCCCGTCCCTGCTGCAGGCTTGCCTACATCCGCGGCGCGCTCATCGCCGGCGGTTTCGTGGCCGATCCCCGCGGCGACTTTCATTTGGAGATCGCGGTGCAGGGCGAGCAGTATGCCAAGGGGCTCTGCGATCTGTTGGAGCAGATTGGAGTCCATGCGCGCGTCAACGCGCGGCGCGGATCCTTTGCCGTCTACATTAAGAGCGCCGAAGAGATCGAGCAGCTCCTAAAGCTGGTCGGTGCTAAGCGCAGCGTTGCCGAGATCGAGGAAGCGCGCGCGGTCAAATTGGTTAAGAACGACGTAAACCGTCGCGTGAATGCCGAGCTGGCCAATCAGACCAGAAGTGCAGGTGCCGCCCAGCATCAGCTTGCGCTGATCGATGAGCTCGAACAGCGGGGTTTGCGCGACACGCTTCCGGACGCCTTGGCGGTCTTTTGCGACCTGCGCGAGCGCTATCCCGACCTGTCGCTGCGCGACTTGGGGGAGATGGCCGACCCTCCCTTGTCGAAGTCGGCCCTCTACCATCGAGTTTTGAGGCTTGAAAAGCTCATTGAAGCAAACAGGTAGTTTGAAGTATCGACTTATATACGGATTTAGCTGCTATTTTATTCTTTAAAACGTTTTAACGTAAATTTGATTTTCAATTTCGAGCATTCTCGTGAAATTCAAGTCAAAAAAAAGGTATATTAGGCGAGTGGTTAGTTTGTGGGCCTCAACGGCGGGCGCTGTAGCTCGCGGGGGCCTTACGAAAGGAGACACAATGGCAGTAAAGGTTGCTATTAACGGCTTCGGTCGCATCGGTCGTCTGGCTTTCCGTCAGATGTTCGGTCATGAGGGCTCCGAGATCGTCGCTATCAACGACCTCACCTCTCCCGATATGCTCGCTTACCTGCTGAAGTACGACTCCACGCAGGGCAACTACGCTCGCGATCACGAGGTCGTTGCTGGCGAGGATTCCATCACCGTTGACGGCAAGGAGATCAAGATCTACAAGGAGGCCGACGCCAACAACCTGCCTTGGGGCGACCTCGACGTCGACGTCGTTCTCGAGTGCACCGGCTTCTACACCAGCAAGGCTAAGGCTCAGGCCCACATCAACGCTGGCGCCAAGAAGGTCGTCATCTCCGCTCCGGCCGGCAGCGATCTGCCCACCATCGTGTACAACGTCAACCACGAGACGCTGACCGCTGAGGACAACATCATCTCCGCTGCTTCCTGCACCACCAACTGCCTCGCCCCGATGGCCAAGGGTCTGAACGACTTCGCTCCCATCGTGTCCGGCATCATGACCACCATTCACGCCTGGACCGGCGACCAGATGCCGCTCGACGGCCCGCAGCGCAAGGGCAACAAGCGTCGTAGCCGCGCCTGCGCCGTCAACATCGTCCCCAACACCACCGGTGCTGCCAAGGCTATCGGCCTGGTTCTCCCCGAGCTCAACGGTAAGCTCATCGGTGCCGCCCAGCGCGTCCCGACGCCGACCGGCTCCATCACCAACCTCTACGCTGTCGTTGACAAGAAGGTCACCGTCGACGAGGTTAACGCCGCTATGAAGGCCTACGCTGCCACCATCTCCGAGACCTTCGGTTACAACGAGGACGACATCGTCTCCACCGACATCATCGGCGAGACCCATGGCTCCATCTTCGACGCCACTCAGACCATGTGCTCTGACCTCGGCAACGGCCAGACCCTCGTTCAGGTCACCTCTTGGTACGACAACGAGAACTCCTACACCTCTCAGATGGTCCGCACCATCAAGTACTTCGAGAAGTTCGTTGCTTAATTTAGCTTTTAGCGAATAGCTCGTTGAGCGTCTAAAGAAGGGCGCGGCCTTATAGGGCTTACACCCTAGGGTCGCGCCCTTTTTATAGGAAATCGTCTGCCGTAATGGGAGGCAGACACGTACGAAAGGTAGAAGCAAACATGGCCTTTACCAAGAAGACCGTCCGCGACATCGATGTCGACGGCAAGCGCGTTCTCGTCCGCGTTGACTTCAACGTGCCTATCAAGGATGGCGTCGTTGGCGACACCACCCGTATCAAGGCTGCCCTGCCCACCATCAACTATCTCGTTGAGCACAACGCTCGCGTCATCCTCATGAGCCACCTCGGCCGTCCCGATGGCACCGGCTTCCAGCCCGAGCTGTCCCTCGAGCCCGTCGCCAAGAAGCTCGCCGAGCTCTCCGGTCTCGACGTTGCCTTTGTCGCCGACACCTACGGCGAGAAGGCTGCCGAGGCTGTCGCTGCCGTCGAGCCGGGCAAGGTCCTCGTTCTCGAGAACGTCCGCTTCGATAAGCGTGAGAAGAAGAACGACCCCGAGATCGCCAAGAAGCTCGCTTCCTATGGTGACGTCTTCGTTCTCGATGCCTTCGGCACCGCTCACCGCGCCCAGGGTTCCGTTGTGGGCCCCGCCGCTTACCTGCCTGCCGTCGCCGGCTTCCTGCTTGAGAAGGAGGTCGACACGCTGACCGGCATCTTCGCCGAGCCCGAGCGCCCCTTCGTCGCTATCGTCGGCGGTTCCAAGGTTTCCTCCAAGATCGGCGTTCTCGATCACCTCATCGACTCCGCTGACACCCTGATCATCGGTGGCGGTATGGCCTACACCTTCTTCCTGGCTCAGGGCCTGACCGTCGGTCAGTCCCTCAAGGAAGAGGACTGGGTCGAGCGCGCCGGCGAGATGCTCAAGAAGGCCGAGGAGAAGGGCGTCAAGATCCTGCTCCCCATCGACAACCGTGTTGCCGATCACTTTGGCGAGGACGCTGTCCCCGAGGTTGTCGCTTCCGACGCTATCCCCGACGATCGTGAGGGCATGGACATCGGCCCCAAGACCGAGGAGCTTTACGCCGAGGCCGTCAAGGGCGCCAAGACCGTGTTCTGGAACGGCCCCATGGGCGTCTTCGAGTTCGACAACTTCGCTCACGGCACCCAGGCTATCGCCGAGGCTGTCGCCGAGGCCGACTGCACCTCGATCATCGGCGGTGGCGACTCTGTCGCAGCCGTCAACAAGTTCAACCTGGCCGACAAGATGAGCTGGATCTCCACCGGTGGTGGCGCTTCCATGGAGCTCGTCGAGGGTAAGGCCCTGCCCGGAGTGGAGGCGCTTCTCGATGCCTAATCGCACCCTTCTTATCGCTGGTAACTGGAAGATGAACAACGACGTCGCCGAGGCCGCCAGGCTCGCCGACGAGCTGGCTCAGGCTCTGCCCGAGGTTCCGGCTGGCGTCGAGGTGCTCGTCTGCCCTCCGACCATTGACATCACCACGGTTCATGACCGCATTCAGGCTGCCCCCATCGCCCTCGGTGCACAGAACGTGTACTGGGAGGCCAAGGGTGCCTTCACCGGTGAGTCCTCTTGCGACATGCTCAAGTCCGCTGGCTGCACCTACTGCATCATCGGTCACTCCGAGCGTCGCGACTACTTCCACGAGACCGACGAGGATCAGAACAAGAAGGCCAAGGCTCTCGTTGCCGCCGGTCTTGTTCCCGTCTTCTGCTGCGGCGAGTCCCTCGAGGTCCGCGAGGCTGGCACCTATGTCGAGCACGTCGTGAACCAGGTCAAGGCTGGCCTTGCTGGTCTTGAGATCACCTGCCCCAAGCAGGTCGTCGTCGCCTACGAGCCCATCTGGGCTATCGGCACCGGCAAGACCGCTACCGCCGAGGACGCTCAGGAGGTCTGCGGCGCTATCCGTGAGACCCTCAAGGAGATGTTCGGCGAGGAGCTCGCTAATGGCATCCGCGTTCTCTACGGCGGTTCCGCTAAGCCCGGCAACATCGCCGAGCTCGTCGCCAAGCCTGACGTTGACGGCGCCCTCGTGGGCGGCGCTTCCCTCAAGGCTGCCGACTTCGCCTCTATGGTCGTCAAGGCAGGCGAGTAGGACATATGGCACAGCGTCATCTTCCTGCACTCCTGATCATCATGGACGGCTGTGGCCTGGCTCCGGCCGATGGCGAGAACGCCGTCGCCGCTGCCAAGACGCCCTTCCTTGATAGCCTGTACGAGAAGTACCCTCACACCACGCTCGGCGCTTCGGGCGAGGACGTGGGCCTTCCCGACGGTCAGATGGGTAACTCCGAGGTGGGTCACCTCAACATCGGTGCCGGCCGCATCGTGTTCCAGGAGCTTTCGCGCATCAACAATGCCATCAAGGACGGCTCCATCGCCAAGAACGAGGTCTTCGTCAAGGCTATGGACGATGTCAAGGCCGAAGGCAAGACTCTTCACCTCATGGGCCTTATGAGCCCTGGCGGCGTTCATTCTCACATGAACCACGTCGAGGCTCTGGCCAAGATGGCTGCCCAGCATGGCGTCAAGACCGTTCGCGTCCACGCCTTCATGGATGGCCGCGACGTCGACCCGCAGTCCGGTGCCGGCTACATGAGTGAGTTCTGCGCCTTCCTGGCTAAGATCTCCGAGGAGACCGGTTGCGACGCTCGTGTTGCCACCGTCTCGGGCCGATATTGGGCCATGGACCGCGATAACCGTTGGGAGCGCATCCAGCGTGCCTACGATGTCATGGTCAACGCGTCCGATGCCGATACCGACCCCGTGGCCGGTATCAAGGCCTACTACGAGAAGGATCCGCGCGGCGATGAGTTCGTCGAGCCCTTCGCTGCCCACAACGAGGGCATCCACGAGGGCGACGCGGCCATCTTCTTCAACTTCCGTCCCGACCGCGCTCGTCAGATGACCCGCGTGTTCACGGACAAGGAGTTCGACGGCTTTGAGCGCGAGCAGATCAAGCTTTCGCACTTTGTGACGATGACCGAGTACGATCCGACGTTTGACGTCGAGGTCGCCTTCCCCAAGACGTTCCCCGAGAACGTCCTGGCCGACGTTATCGCCGCCAATGGCCTCAAGCAGCTGCACACCGCCGAGACCGAGAAGTACGCCCACGTGACGTTCTTCCTCAACGGCGGCATCGAGGAGCCCAAGGAGGGCGAGGAGCGCGTGCTCGTCGCTTCCCCCAAGGTCGCTACCTACGATCTGCAGCCTGAGATGAGCGCTCCCGAGGTTACCGAGAAGCTCGTCGCCGCCATCAACGAGGATCGCGCTGATTTCTACATCGTGAACTTCGCGAACTGCGACATGGTTGGTCACACCGGTGTCTTCGACGCCGCCGTTAAGGCCGTCGAGGCTGTTGACGATGCTCTGTCCAAGGTTGTCCCGGCGATTCTCGCCAAGGGCGGCTTTGCGCTGATTACCGCCGACCACGGCAACGCCGATCACATGTTTGACGTTGCTTCCGACGGTTCCAAGCATCCGTTTACGGCTCACACCACCAACCGCGTGCCGTTCATCATCGTTGATGAGAAGGCCAAGCTCACCGGTATCGAGGACGGCCGTCTTTCCGATATCGCTCCGACCATGCTCACCATGGCTGGTATTGAGCCTTCCGCCGAGATGACGGGTCGCGTGCTCGCCACCGAGGCCTAATAGGAAAACAAATATCGTTTTCTAGTAAGGGGGGGGTTGTCCACAACCGGACGACCCCCTTTTTTGGTATTTCTGCCATTTCTACCCCGTCCCTAAATGGCAGGTGGGGGAGTGTTGGGGGTTGTGGTACAGTACTGGAGTTTGAATTGTTCTATTAAGGAGCTTATCTATGGGTCCGTTCCAGATTCTTCTGTTTGTCGTTTGGGCTGTCTCTGCCGTGGCGCTGACGATTCTCGTCCTGATGCATTCCGGTAAGGGCACCGGCGTTTCGGATATGATCGCTAGCTCGCTGTATAACTCCAGCTCTGCCACGGGCGTCATGGAACAGAACCTCGATCGCCTGACGGTAATTATGGCCGTCGTTTTTGCCGTGTGTGTCGTCCTGTGCATGTTCTTCTTCCCGCAGGGCATCGTCGGCTACTAAGCGTCGTCGCCTATACGTTTGTAAAGGGTCCCGCATGCGCGGGGCCCTTTTTGTTTACAGACTTGTAACAGAGTCAAAATATCCCCACATACTTCGCCCAACTAAAGAAATTCTCGACCGTTAACCGGAATTAGCCCCAAATCGTGCATAAAATGCGCTACTGTATTGCAAAACGTTGGTCTGTTGTGCATAACCAGCCATAGCAGCGGGCGGCGTTTTGATGGTTCGGATCGGATTGTCTCGACATATGTCCGACTGAACATTTCTTTGTCCTATCTCATAAGGAGGATGGCATGGCTGATTCTATGTTCCACCAGCCCGTTATGGGTCGTCGCGCCTTTGTCGGCGGTACCCTTGCTGCGAGCTCCATGGCTTTTCTTGCCGCATGCGGCAAGAAGGGCGGCGACGCTTCCGGTTCTGAGTCCGGTTCGACGCTGAACTTCTACATCAACAACCCGGTCTGCATCGACCCCTACAACGTCCAGGAGGATCAGGGCACTCAGGTCGAGTACCAGCTGTTCGATGCTCTGACCTCTTACGACGCCGAGAAGGGCAAGATCGTCCCGCTGGCTTGCGAGTCCTTCGAGGCCAACGACGACGCCACCGAGTTCACCTTCAAGATCAAGAAGGCCAAGTTCCACAACGGTGACGACGTTACCTCCAAGTCCTTCAAGCTCGCTTGGGAGCGTCTGGTCAACACCAAGTCGGCCATCGCTACCGAGTACGGTCCTTCCGAGGTCTCCTATCACCTTTCCATGGTCGAGGGCTATGACGATCTACTTGCCGGTAACGCTACCGAGCTCAGCGGTGTTACTTGCCCCGACGATGAGACCCTCGTCGTTAAGCTGTCTTCCGCTTACGCCGACTTCCCCTTCGTCGCCTCTCACCCGGCTCTGTCCCCGGTTCCCGAGTGCGCTGAGTCCGATGTTAAGAGCTTCTACCTTGCCCCGATCGGTAACGGCCCGTTCATGATGGACGGCAAGTGGGAGGATGGTCAGGAGATCAACCTCAAGAAGTTCGACGATTACTATGGCGACAAGGCCAAGATCGATGGCATCCACTTCCAGGTCATCAAGGACGTGGAGACCGCCTACAAGGAGTTCCAGGCCGGTAACCTCGATATCTGCGATGTTCCCGTTGCTCAGATCGACGCTGCCAAGAAGGATCGCGGCGTGTCCAAGGACGGCTACACCATGGGCGACGGCGAGCGCATGCTGCTCGGCGCCGAGCCTTCCACCTACTACCTGACCTGCAACACCACGGCCGAGCCGTTCAACAACGCCGACCTGCGCAGAGGTATCTCCCTGGCCATTAACCGCGAGGCCATCTGCAAGACCATCTTCAAGGGCACCCGTACCCCCGCCGACGGCATTGTTCCTCCGGGCATCGATGGCTACAAGGAGGGCGCATGGGAGTTCTGCGCCTACGACGTCGACAAGGCTAACGAGTACCTCGACAAGGTTGCTCCTGCCGGTGCCAACGGCGACCGTGGCATTAGCGTGACCCTTTCCTACAACCAGGACGGTGGCCACAAGGAGATCATGGAGTCCATCATCGGCGACCTCGCCAAGGTCGGCGTTACCGCCGTCTCCGATACTCCCGAGTGGTCTGCCCTGCTCGAGCAGTATCAGAACTTTAACTATCAGTTCGGTCGCCTGGGCTGGATTGCCGACTACCCGATCATGGACAACTTCCTGTATCCGCTGTTCCACTCCGACTCCCTCGGTGGCGACAACCGCTCTGGTTACAACAACCCCGAGTTCGACGCCAAGGTCGACGAGGCCCGTACCACGGTTGACGACGAAGAGCGCGTCGCTAAGATGCAGGAGGCCGACGCAATGGTCGCTGCCGACTGCCCGGTCATCCCGGTGATGTTCTACACGCACACCATCGCTGGCTCCGATCGCATCAAGCACCTCTATGTCGATCCGCAGAAGCACGCCGAGCTGGGTACCGCCGAGCTCGCCTAAGAGTTTGCAGCTTCCGTGAGGGTCAAGTATTTACGTAGACCTCATGGGAAACATACAGTTCTCCCTAACCTGGGGTAAACTGGCTGATGGTAATTTTGGGATGCCGGTCTGGCGATCGGCATCCCATTTAGGTTAATCCCTAGATAGGGGAGTGGTATGGGTAAGTACATCGTTAAACGTGTGCTTCAGTTCATCCCGGTGTTTTTGGGCGTTACGCTGATTCTGTTCGCCCTCCAGAATATCGTGCCGGGAGATCCGATCAAGCTGATCGGTGGAGACAAGGCTCTGTCCCCCGAGGTAGAGCTTCAGCTTCGCGTACGCTATCACCTGGTCCAGACGGACGAGGACGGCAACGCGATCCTTGACGAGAACGGCGATCCCGTTCAGACGTCGCTTGTAGACCGTTATCTGTATTACATGAACGGTCTGCTTCATGGCGATCTGGGTAATTCGTACCAGCGCAAGCTGCCGGTTACGGAAATCTTTGCCCAAAAGTATCCGTATACGGTCAAACTTGCCGCGTGCGCCATCGTGCTCGAGGCAATCATGGGTATCGGCGCGGGTATCATTTCGGCGGTAAAGCGTTATTCCTTCTGGGATATTTTGGTTACGCTCACCACGTCGATTCTCGTTGCTGTCCCGGCCTTCTGGCTTGGTATGTTGCTGCAGCTGTTCTTTGGCGTCATCCTCAAGGATGCCACCGGCGGCGCATTCTCCATGCCGATTTCGGGTGCCGGCGGTTCCAGCTCTCAGTATCAGGATTGGATGCACTATGTGCTTCCGACCATTACGCTGGCTTCGGTTTCGACCGCTTATGCTGCCCGCATTATGCGTTCGCAGCTGCTTGACGTCATGAACCAGGATTACATCCGTACGGCAAAGGCCAAGGGTCTCTCCAGTCGCGCGATCATCATCAAGCATGCGCTTAAGAATGCACTCATCCCCGTCGTTACCTATATTGGTGTCGACTTTGGCGGCATGCTTTCGGGTGCCATCCTGACCGAGACGGTCTTTAACTGGCCCGGTATCGGCTATGAGGTCTATCGCGCTATTAGCATGCGTGACTGGCCCATCGTTATGGGCGGCGTTACGCTCATCGTTGTCGTCGTCATGGTGATCAACCTGCTCGTCGACATTAGCTATGCATTCCTCGACCCGCGTATCCGCCTTGGCGGTCCGTCGGATAAGGCCTAAGGGAGGTACGTCTCATGCAGGAAACTGATTCTCAGTCTCAGGAGCAAGCTACCGCCACCAAGGCCGCATCTGCTCCCGCCAAGTCCCGCACACTGTGGGGCGACGCTTTTAAGCGTCTTCGTAAGAACAAGCTCGCCGTTATCGGTGTCTGCTGGATTATCATCGTCGTTTTGGTTGCCCTGACCGCCGATCTGTGGGCTAAGCCCTGGCTCGGTTCGCCGACGGCTTCCGACTCGACCACCATGGCCGAGACGTCGCTGCTGGCTCCGTGTGCCGAGCACCCGTTTGGCACCGACGCCCTTGGCCGCGACATTCTCGTCCGCGTTATCTACGGTGCACGCGTTTCGCTGTCCGTCGGCATTATGGCCACCGCCATCTCCACGGTGATCGGTTTGGTCATGGGTGCTCTGGCCGGTTTCTACGGCGGAATCTGGGATACGATCATCATGCGCTGTGCGGATATCTTCCTAGCGTTCCCGTACGTGCTGTTCGTCGTCGCCATGATCGCCGTTATCGGCCGTGGTCTTCAGAACGTCTTTATCGCCATCGGTGTTCTCGGCTGGCCTTCGATTGCGCGCGTCTTCCGATCTGCAATCCTGACGGTCAAGGAAAACGACTATGTTGACGCTGCGCGCGCGATGGGTGCATCCGATGCTCGTATCGTCGTGCGTCACATCTTCCCGAACTCCGTTGCCTCCATCGTGGTCTACGCGACTATGAACATTGGTGGCGCCATTCTGACCGAGTCCGCTCTGTCCTTCCTCGGCATGGGCGTTATTCCGCCTACGCCTTCGTGGGGCTCCATGATTCAGGACGGTCAGCAGTATCTGCTGACTGCTCCCTGGATGATGATCATGCCCGGTCTGGCAATTCTCTCGACGGTGCTCGCCTTCACCCTGCTTGGTGACGGTCTGCGCGACGCCCTCGACGTCAAGATGAAGGACGCATAAGGATGAAGAAGAACAAGAACTATGTGGACCTGAAGGACCAGCCGGTTCCCGAGGGCCAGCATCTGCTCGAGGTCGATGACCTTAAGATGTATTTCCATACCGAGGACGGTGTCGTTCGCGCTGTCGACGGTGTGTCCTACACGCTCGATCGCGGCGAGACCCTGGGTGTCGTCGGTGAGTCCGGCTCCGGTAAGTCCGTGACCGCCATGACCATCATGGGCCTCATCTCGATGCCTCCGGGAAAGATTGAGGGCGGCGACGTTCGCTATCGCGGTCGTTCTATCCTCGAGATGACCGAGGAAGAGATGCAGCACATCCGCGGTAACGACATCGCGATGATCTTCCAGGATCCTATGACCTCCTTGAACCCGGTCTATAAGATCGGCAAGCAGGTGGGTGAGGGCCTTCGTCTGCACCGTGGTTACTCCAAGCAGGAGGCGCTCAAGCGCGCCACCGAGCTTTTGGACCTCGTTGGCATTCCCGAGCCCGAGAAGCGCGTCAATGAGTATCCGCACCAGTTCTCGGGCGGTATGCGTCAGCGTGTCATGATTGCTATGGCCCTTGCCTGCGATCCCGATATTCTGATTGCCGACGAGCCCACGACTGCCCTGGACGTTACCATTCAGGCTCAGATTATTGAGCTTATGCAGGAAATGCAGGAGAAGAACGGCAACGCCATCATCATGATTACCCATGACCTGGGCGTCGTCGCCGATATGGCCGATAAGATCATGGTTATGTACGCCGGCCGTCCTGTCGAGTTCGGTACTGCTGAGGAAATCTTCTACGAGAGCCGCCACCCCTACACCTGGGGCCTTATCCGCTCCATCCCGGAACAGGCCATCGATGAGAAGAAGCCTCTTACGCCGATTCACGGCAACCCGCCTTCGCTCATGAACTTGCCTGAGGGCTGCGTGTTCTCTCCTCGTTGCCCCTATGCGACGGATAAGTGCTGCAAGCAGCGCCCCGAGCGCGTTGTCACCGAGTCTGGTCATTACTCTGCGTGCCACTACTCCGGTGACCCCGAGTTCCTCAAGAACGCTCCTGAGACGTCCCGTACGCGCAAGGATTCCAAGAAGGGAGGCGAGGCGTAATGGCAGATACCAACGAGCGTACTCCGCTGCTGAAGGTCGAGCACCTCTCTAAGGAGTTTCCCGCTGAGTCCGGCATGTTCGCCAAGCGCTTCTCCAAGCGTGTCGTCTCTGCTGTGAACGACATTTCGTTCGAGATTTATCCGGGCGAGACCTTTGGCCTGGTCGGCGAGTCTGGTTGCGGTAAGTCCACCACGGGCCGCACCATCATGCGCCTGACCAAGCCGACGGCCGGCAAAGTGTTCTTCCAGGGCAAAGATGTTGCCGAGATGAGCAAGCATGAGATTAAGGACATGCGTCGCGAGATGCAGTTCATCTTCCAGGACCCCTATGCTTCGCTTAATCCTCGTATGACCATTGGCGAGACCGTCTCCGAGCCCATGACCATTCATGGCGTGGGTACCAAGGAGGAGCGCATTGAGCGCGTCCGCGAGCTGCTGGACGTCGTCGGCCTGAACCCCGAGCACATCAACCGCTATCCGCACGAGTTCTCGGGCGGTCAGCGTCAGCGTGTCGGCATCGCCCGCGCGTTCGCTCTGAAGCCCAAGCTGATCATCTGCGACGAGCCCGTTTCCGCTCTGGATGTTTCCATTCAGGCCCAGGTTCTGAACCTGCTCAAGGAACTTCAGGACAAGTTCGGTACGGCGTATCTGTTTATTGCCCACGACCTTTCCGTCGTGCAGCACATCTCCGATCGCGTTGCCGTTATGTACCTGGGCAAGATGGTCGAGGTTTCGGACTGGAAAACGCTCTATAGCGAGCCTCACCATCCGTACACGCAGTCGCTGCTGTCTGCCGTGCCGGTTCCCGATCCTGATATCCAGAAGACCCGCAAGCGCATCATCCTCGCTGGCGATCCGCCGTCGCCGCTGGATCCGCCGACCGGTTGCCGTTTCCACACGCGCTGCCCGATCGCGCAGGGCATCTGCTCCGAGAAGCTTCCTGAGTTTAAGGAAGTTGCCCCGGGCCACTGCTGCGCCTGCCACTTCGCCGAGCCGTTCCCGATTAAGGAATCGCACATCGACCTGTAGTCGGTGAACTGTCCGGGCCCGCTCTGGAGTTGCCTTTCAGAACGTCCTCGACCATGGAAGCCCTCTTATCCTGCTCCTTCGGAGCTGCGGATAAGGGGGCTTCCTGGTCTGCGGAATGTTCTGAAAGGCAACTCCAGAGCGGGCCCTACGTTAACGCGGCAGAGGGGGGAGTGCGATTCCTCGATCGCTCACTTAATCTAATAGGAAATTGAGCGAGGCCGGAGCTTTAGCTCCGGCCTCCCCATATAAGGGCTCGGCAAAGCCGAGCCACTAAATTATGTATTAGCCCCAGAACATATTTGAGAACTGTGCCCGGAGTGCATACTTCTAGGGCCGGAATGAGGTTGCTTTCCAACGCATTCCGCAGGGGGCGGCATTATTTTGTAGCGCGAAGCGCGGATCAAAATAATGTCGCATGCCCGAGGACGCGTTGGAAAGCAACCTCATTTCGGCCCGAACAGGTCAGTCTACCTGCGCATTTACAAATTCGTAAACTTTTTTGAAAAAAGTGCTTGCACAGTTCTCGAATCATAGGTTATTATCTTCCTCGTTGAACGCGCGGGTCCAAGAAAACGAACCGCGAATCAACAACATAGCATGTCGGAGTGGCGGAATTGGCAGACGCGCTAGCTTGAGGTGCTAGTGACCGCTTTTTGGTCATGCGGGTTCAAGTCCCGCCTCCGACACCATCGCATTTGAGAAGCCTCTTCGGAGGCTTTTTTGTTACCGATAGACGGTGAGGTCCACGATGGAAACGCTTGAGCGCAACGAGTGGGCAGACGTTGCCCAACTGGTCGAGATCACGAGCGATGCTGTCATCATTTGTGAGCTCGACGGCACCATTCTGCATGTGAATAATCGCTTACTTGGTTTGATGTGCGAGGAACGCGCCGACGTCATCGGTGGAGATGTTAAAGACGTCCTGTATTCGTCCGCTTTTGAACGTGCGACGGAACATCGTCTACCATTTGAAACTGATGGCTCCGAGAACGAACTGATGCTCAAGCTGAGTGACGGCTCTTTTATTCCCGTCTTGGTTCGTGCGGGCTCCGTAACGCCTCCACGCATCTTTGGGCGCCGCGCACCACGTGTCCTGGTGGCGCTTCACAGTATCGAAGAGCAGTATTCCCACGATCGTCAGCTCAAACGTGCGCTTTCGGAGCTTAGGGTGGCGAATAAACGCCTTTCGGGTACCCTTTCGGTCATTATGAGTACCGTGGGCTCCAATGAGCTCCCCAGCTTGCTCGATATCGTTTTGAATCAGCTCGTCGGAACGCTCGATGCCTCTGGAGCTGCGATTTATTTTTCTGAGAGCGGCGGCTTTAAGCTTCGCGGTGTTTCCAAGGAGCTGCATGATAGCTACCTGCCCGAGTTTTTGCCGTATGGCGCTGGCATTCCGACGTATGTTCTTC
>DXMJ01000016.1 GCA_019414265.1 Collinsella sp.
ACGACGAGCTCGAGCGGCTGGTCACGCCCGGTACGCGTGCCGTGGTGGTGACGCATGCCTCTAATGTGACCGGCAACGCGGTCGACATTGCGCGCGTGGCGGCCTTGGCACATGCCGCGGGTGCGCTTGTGATCGTCGATGCCTCGCAGTCTGCCGGTACGGCGCATATCGATATGCGCGCCATGGGGCTCGACGTCGTGTGCTTTACTGGACATAAGGGGCTTATGGGCCCGCAGGGCACCGGTGGCCTGGCCGTGGCGGAGGACGTCGACGTGGTGCCCTGGGCCATGGGAGGCACGGGTGTGCACAGCTTCGATACGTTGCAGCCCATGGAGTGGCCCACGCGCCTTGAGGCGGGCACGCTCAACGGCCACGGCGTAGCGGGCCTTTCCGCAGGCCTTGATTTTATCGAGGCACAGGGTGGAGTTGAAGCGATTGCGACTCACGAACGCGCCCTGGCCGATCGCTTTCTCGCCGGTGTTCGTGAGATTCCGGAAATCAAACTCTACGGTGCGTTTGACCAGCCCGTGCGCTCGGCGATCGTTTCGCTTAACGTGGGCGATATCGATTCGGCCGAGGTCTCGGACGCGCTCATGCAAGGGTGGGGAATTGCGACGCGCCCCGGCGCCCATTGCGCCCCGCTCATGCACCGCGCGCTGGGAACCGAGCGCCAGGGCGTGGTTCGCTTCTCGTTTGGTTACTTCAACACGGCCGAAGAAGTCGACACCGCGATCGACGCTTTGCGCAATTTAGCCTGCTAAAGCGTATATACTTGCGGGACGGGTCTTTTGCCCGTCCCGTTTTTGTTTTGATTCGAAAGGTGCTCTCATGGCCTCATCCGCCTCGCGTGGTCTACGCTCCGACCATGTCGTTACCGTCGGCATCGCCCTGTTCTCGATGCTCTTTGGCGCCGGCAACCTCATTATTCCGCCGCTGCTGGCGCTGCAGGCGGGCTCTGCCACGCCGCTCGCCATGCTCGGCTTTCTGATTGCCGCCATCGGCCTTCCCGTCATGGGCTTTATCGCCGTGGCACTTGCCGGAACGGCGCGCGAGCTTGCCGGTCGTGTGCACCCCAAGTTTGGCGAGTTTTTTGTCGCGGCGGTGTATCTGGCTATCGGTCCGTGTCTGGCCATTCCGCGTACGAGTTCCACGGCCTTCGAGATGCTGGTGCCGCTGCTGCCCGAGGGTGTCTCGCTCGGCACGGCCCGCCTGGTGTTTGCCGTCGCCTTCTTTGCCGTCGCCTTTGTGCTCACGCTGCGCCCGGGTGTCATTACGCGCGTGCTCGGCCGCATTACGGGCCCCGCGCTCATCGCCCTTATCGTATTGGTCGTGGGCGCTGCCGTGGTCTCGCCGCTGGGTTCCGCTGCCGCGCCGCAGGCTCCTTACGATGCCGGTGCCGCCGTGCAGGGCTTTTTGACCGGCTATCAGACCATGGACCTGCTCGCGTCGCTCGCCTTTGGCATCATCATCGCCGAGACCATCCACGAGCTGGGCGTTACCGACGACAAGCGCGTGGCCTTCGAGATTTCGCGCTCCGGCGTGATCGCTGGTGTGCTCATGGCCATCATCTACTGCGGTCTGGCGCTTGCCGGCACGCAGCTGAGCACCGTGATGCCCGATGCCACCAACGGAGCCGCCATCCTCGCCCGCTCGGCCTCCATGCACTTTGGCCTTGCCGGCACGGTCGTGGTCTTTGCGATCTTCTTCCTCGCCTGCATGAACGTATGCATCGGCCTCATCAGCTGCTGCTCGCGTTACTTCTGCGAGACGTATGTGGTCGAAGGGGGAGCAGAGGCTTCCGAGGAGGCCATGCGCCGTCCCTTTGCGATACTCGCCTTTGTGTTCGCGGCGTTTTCGTGCGTGCTCTCAAACGTGGGTCTCGACGTGATCCTCATGTTCTCGGTGCCCATGCTCAACGCCCTGTACCCTGTTGCAATTGTTCTGGTGCTTATGGGCCTAGTGCACGGTTTTTGCGACGCGCATCCGCAGGTGTGGGTCTGGGTCGGCGGCGTTGTCGCGGTGCAGAGCGTGATCACCTCGATCCGCGACGCGTTCTTTGCAGGCGTGTGGCTGCCGTTCGATGCGCTGCCGCTGGCCGACATTGGAGCCGCATGGGCGCCGGTTGCCGTGGTGGCGTTTGTGATTGGCCTGCTCCACAGCCGGTTTGTCGCACATTCGAGGAGCTAGGGTATCGTCGCTTGCACAGGCGGGGAGTCTCCCCTATAATTTCCTTCGCTTTGGGACACGCAAGGTTTAGACCTTAGCTGCTCAACACCTTCGGGACGTGGCGCAGTTTGGTAGCGCGCCTGCTTTGGGAGCAGGATGTCGCAGGTTCAAATCCTGTCGTCCCGACCATATCTTGCGGGCGTAGTTCAATGGTAGAACCCCAGCCTTCCAAGCTGATGACGCGGGTTCGATTCCCGTCGCCCGCTCCAAGTAATTTGCAGGTCAGAGGTACGTTTACTTCTGACCTGTTTTGTTTTGACCGTCCGACGCGGGGCCTTTGCATTGGCAATGCTCGTCCCTGCTGATTAGGAAAGAAGTGACTGACATGGCAGATTTCAAGGCAGAATACCCCATCCCCGACTGCCTGGCGCCTGCCGCAATCGAGACCAAGACCGAGGCCGCCGGCGTTACCAAGGCCAGTCTGCCTGCCTCGAAGGCATTTTTGCTCGCCATGTTCGCCGGCGCGTTCATCGCCTTCGGCGGTCTGTTCTTCACGGTCTTTCTGAGCGATGCGTCCCTTGGCTGGGGCGCTCAGCGCTTTGTGGGCGGCCTGTGCTTTTGCCTGGGACTGGTGCTCGTGCTCATTTGCGGCGCGGAACTGTTTACCGGCAACTCGCTTATGGTCTGCGCGCTCAAGAGCAAAAAGATCACGCTCGTCCAGATGCTCAAGGCTTGGGTCGTTGTGTGGATCGGCAACTTTGCCGGCGCGCTGTTCGTTGTCTTTTTGGTTTACATGGCAGCTATTTATAAGCTCAACGGCGAGGCCGTTGCCAACACCATGGTGAGTGTCGCCGCCGGTAAGGTTTCGATTGACGCCGTCACCATCTTCTTCCGCGGCATTCTGTGCAACATCTTTGTGTGCCTGGCTGTATGGATCGGTACCGCCGGCAAGACCGTGGTCGATAAAGTCGTGGGTATTCTGCTGCCTATCGCCGCCTTTGTGTCATGCGGTTTTGAGCACTGCGTTGCCAACATGTACTTTTTGCCCATGGGTGCCGTGATGCACGCGTGCGGCTATGGAGCCGATGTCGCCGGCGCCGATGCCCTCAACGCCGCCGGGTTGGCGCTCAACCTTTCGGTCGCCACGCTGGGCAATATCGTAGGTGGCGCCCTGATCGTGGCGCTGGGCTACTGGTTTATCTACGCCAACAAAGAGTCCTAAAGGACCCAACCCATAACCGACCAAAAAGGGACAGGTTTATTTTGGCAGGTTTTGGACGAGGCGCTTCGCCGTCTTGTCGCGAGCTGCCATAATGGACCTGTCCCTTTTGTATTCGCGTCGTCACATTTTGGCCGATGACGACCAAGGGGGGCCTGCTTTTTATTGATTATGTCGAAGGGCTTTCCATGAGCGACTGCGAATCCATGCCTGCCGAGGTGCGCGACCGCCTGCGCTCCATTCCCGCCGTGCACGAGCTGCTGGCCGAGTGGCCGGTCATGAAGGCTGCCGGCGATGCGGGCGACACGTTGGTGCGCGAGGCGATTGACGCCGAGCTCGATGCCGAGCGCGCGGCGATTCGCTCTGGCGCCCCCGCTAGGAATAAGCGCGAGCTCGCCTTGGCTATCGAGCGGCGGTGCCACCGCCTGTCGCTGCCGACCCTGCGCCCTGCCGTTAACGCGACGGGCGTTGTGATTCACACCAACCTGGGCCGCGCTCCGCTCGCGCCCGCGGCGGTGCGGGCGGTGACCGATGTCGCTCGCGGCTACAGCACGCTTGAGTATGACGTCTCAACCTGCGCTCGCGGGGGCCGCAAAGAGCATGCCGCGCGTCTGCTGCGCACGCTCACGGGGGCGCAGGACGCCCTGGTCGTCAACAATAACGCCGCGGCGGTGCTGCTGGTGCTTGCCGCGCATGCGTGCGGCAAAGAGGTCATCGTGAGTCGCGGCGAGCTGGTCGAGGTGGGCGGTAGCTTCCGCATTCCCGACATCATGGCGGCCTCGGGCGCCAAGCTTGTCGAGGTGGGCTCGACCAACCGCACGCATCTGGATGATTATCGAAGCGCCATCACGCCCAACACGGCGATGATCCTGAAGGTTCATCCTTCCAACTACCGCATCGAGGGCTTCCACGAGGAGGTTTCCGTGGCGGAGCTTTCTGCGCTGGCGCATGAGCACGGGCTTTTGCTTTACGAGGACCAAGGCTCGGGTGCTTTGCTTGCAGACGGGGTGCTCGCCGATGCGGGGGAGAAGTCCACGTCCGCCTCGCTTTGCGCCGGCGCTGACCTTGTCTCGTGCTCGGGCGACAAGCTACTCGGTGCTTCGCAGGCGGGCATTATTCTCGGCAGCGACCAGGCGATTGCCACTTGTGCCTCGCATCCGCTGATGCGCGCGCTTCGCCCCGGCAAGCTCACGCTCGCGGCCCTCGAGGCCACCCTGCGCCTGTATGTGGCCGGTTCCGATACGGCACATCGGGAGATTCCGGTGCTCAACATGCTATCCGGCGCGCCGGCTCCGCTCGAGCGTCAGGCCAAGCGCCTGCGCGACCGCATGCTGCGTAAACTTCGCGAGGCTCAGTGCGAGGAGGCGGTGGAATTGCAGGTTGTCGAGGGCGCCTCTGCCCCCGGCGGCGGCTCGCTGCCGACCGTCGAGCTCCCAACATTTTGCGTTGCCGTCTGTCCCGCCGATGGGCGCCTGTCCGCCGATGGCCTAAAGCGCGCCATGGTTCAAGAACCCGATACGCCGGTTGTGACGCGCGTGCAGCGCGACCAGGTGCTGTTTGACGTCCGCACGCTTTTGCACGATACCGACCTTGACCTGTGTGCGTCTGCGTTGACGGATGCCGTGCGGGCGGGTTTGCGTCGATGACGGCGCGTGAGCTTGTCGAATGTCCCGTTGTCGTTGGAACGGCGGGACACGTTGACCATGGAAAGTCGGCCCTCATCGAGGCGCTGACCGGAAAAAATCCCGACCGTCTGGAGGTCGAGAAGCGCCGCGGTATGACCACGGAGCTCGGTTTTGGAGAGTTGGCGCTGCCGAGCGGCAAGATTGTCGGCCTGGTCGATGTGCCCGGTCATGCGCACTACCTGCGCGCGATGGTGCAGGGCGCCACGGGCATCGACGTGGCAGTGCTGGTGGTTTCTGCCGTTGAGGGCGTGATGCTGCAGACGCGCGAGCACGTGCACGTTCTCGAGTTGTTGGGCGTGACGCGCATGGTCGTCGCGCTCACCATGCGCGACCTGGCCGACGACGAGACGGCGGAGCTCGCCGAGCTCGACGTGATGGACTTCCTCGGCGATACCGTCTTTGCCGATGCGCCCGTGGTGCCTGTTTCCTCGCGCACGGGCGTGGGCATCGAGGACGTTCGCCTTGCCCTCGATGCAGCCATCGACTCTTTCCTGGCCGATGCCGGATCCCGCCCGGTGCGCCCCGGTCTGGCCCCGCGCCTGCCCATCGACCGCTGCTTCACCATCAAGGGATCCGGGACGGTCGTCACGGGCACGCTTCACGATGCCCCCGTAGCGGTGGGCGACGAGCTCGTCTCATGTCCCGCGGGCGTGCGCTGCCGCGTGCGCGCGATTCAGGTGCATGGTGATACTCCTCGGGCGTTGCCCGGGCAGCGCGCGGCGCTCAACATCGTGGGCGACGGTGCGGGCGACCTTCCGCGTGGCGAGGTCCTCTGCGGGTCTGGTGCTGAGGGCTCGACGCTCAGGCTCATCGCCCGCTTCACGTATCTGGGGCGCGAGGGCACCAAGCCCGCGCCCTTCGAGTCCGGTACGCGCGTTCATGTGATGGCGGGTACGGCGGAGGTCCTTGGCCGTATCATGCTCATGGAGGGTGAGGGACCCATTGAGGCTGGCGAGACCCGCATCGTGCAGGTCCGTCTGGAGGAGCGCCTTCCCGTGCGATCGGGCGACGGCCTCATTGTGCTCGCGTTCTCGCCGGTGGTGCTTATCGGCGGCGGTCGTGTTCTTCTTTCGCGGTGCCGCCGCTCGCGCGTCCTCTCCGCGGGCGAGTGCGCGCTGCTCGGGGCCCTGGATGCCGACGACCGCGCCGCCGCCGTTGCCGCATGGTTGGGGCTGCAGCGCCTGCCTGTGCCTGCCGCGGCCGCAGCCCGTGCTCTCGATCTTTCGGGTGCCGAGGCGGCTGCGCTCCTGCACGGGGCGGTTTCCTCGGGTGACGCCGTGGCGCTTCATGCCGAGCGCTCGACCGAGGAGCTCTATGCCGCCCCCGCTGTGCTCGATGCCGCCCTCGCCACGCTCTCCGTCACGTTGGCCGCCATGCACGGGGCCGCGCCCAAGCAGACGGGTTTCACGCCGGGCGAGGTCGCGCATGCCGCCTGGCCGACAGCGGGCGAAGACATCGCGTCCGCGCTCGTTCTCGAGGGCTGTGCGCGCGGCGTGTGCACCGTCGACGGTGCCGAGGTGTTCGACCCGCACTCTGCCGCTGCGGCGATACGTGTGGTGCGCGAGGCGAGCCAGCGCATCGTGGCCGCCCTCGACGAGGCGGGTCTCGGTGCGGCGACGCTGCCCGAGGTGGGTGAGCGTCTGCAGCTCGATCGCGACACCATGACGCGTGCCCTGCGCGAGCTTTCGCTCAACCGCGCGATCGTTAAGATCGAACGCGACGTTGCCTTGTCTGCCGCCGCCGAGGCCCATGCACGTGAGGTCGTCGCCGCGGCTATCGAGGCTGCTGGCGGCGTTGCCACGACGAGTGTGCTGCGCGAGGCCTTAGGCGTGTCGCGCAAACGAGCCATTAGCATCTTGGAGCACCTGGATGCGGTGCGTTTTACGACGCTCAACAAGGAGGCCGGCGCTCTCAGATCCCTGCGCTAGGGCTCCGAATCGCCGCTCGCCACAAAACCGGCCTATCTACTACGTTTAAGTGACTACCCTCGACCATTTCAAAAACCGCAAAAACAAAACCGCAGGTAGATGACTTGCCGATGTTACGAAAAAGTGGGTATGGTTTACCCTTGCTGGTTAAACGTAGTAGATGGGCCGTTTTCGTGGCGCGACACTGCGCGTTTGGTAAAATACCGCCACGTTTGGGAACGGATGGGCTCCGGTGGGCCCCGCGGTCCTCAAAACCGTTGTGAGGCGTGCAAAACGTCTTGGATGTGTTCGATTCACATACGTTCCCGCCAACGCATCCTGCCAACCGCCACAAAGGTGCCTGTCCTCTTTGTGGTGGTATGGACCACGTGGACGAAACAGCTTCGAAACACGCGATTTGTACGTCGGGTGCTCAAAAACGCTTCTACCTGCATCGTAATCAAAACGAAACATCTGCTCGTCGGCTTATGCGAAACTTTGCTGCAACAGTGCGATATTATCCATACTCGATAAAGCTCGCGGCGTATGAGGCGCCGCGAACGACACCTTTCTTTTCCATCAATTGGAGGAAGCATGAGCTACACGCAGAAAGTTCTCGACGAGCTCAAGGCCCGCTATCCCGAGCAGCCTGAGTTCATCCAGGCCGCGACCGAGATCCTCGGCACCATCCAGCCGGCGCTCGACGCCCATCCCGAGTACGAGGAGGCCGCCCTGCTTGAGCGCCTCGTCGAGCCCGAGCGCATCGTTATGTTCCGTGTCCCCTGGGTCGATGACCAGGGCAAGGTTCAGGTCAACCGCGGCTATCGTGTCGAGTTCAACTCTGCCATTGGACCCTACAAGGGCGGCCTGCGCTTTAACCCGACGGTCACCCTGGGCATGCTCAAGTTCCTGGGCCTGGAGCAGATCCTCAAGAACAGCCTGACCACCCTTCCCATGGGCGGCGGCAAGGGCGGCTCCGACTTTGACCCCAAGGGCAAGTCCAACAACGAGATCATGCACTTCTGCCAGTCCTTCATGACCGAGCTCTATCGCCACATCGGCCCCAACACCGACGTTCCCGCCGGCGACCTGGGCGTTGGCGGCCGTGAGGTTGCCTACATGTTCGGTCAGTACAAGCGCCTGACCAACGAGTGGACTGGCGTCCTCACCGGCAAGGGCCTCTCCTTTGGCGGCTCGCTCGCCCGTACCGAGGCCACCGGCTACGGTCTGGTCTACTTTGTGGACGAGTACCTCAAGAGCCGCGGCGACTCCTTCGAGGGCAAGAACGTCGTCGTTCACGGCTCCGGCAACGTCGCCATCTACGCCGTCCAGAAGGTCTCCCAGCTCGGCGGCAAGGTGCTCGCCTGCTCCGATACTCACGGCTGGGTCGAGGATCCCGACGGCATCGACTACACCGTGCTCGAGCATGTCTACAACAAGAAGCGCTCCGGCCACGACAAGGGCGTCACGCTCGCTATGTACGTCGACGAGAAGCCTAATGCCACGTGGCACGAGGGCGACGGCCGCGGCGTGTGGCAGCTTCCCTGCGACATCGCGCTGCCATGCGCTCGCGAGAACACGCTGCTGCTCGAGGATGCCCAGGCACTCGTCGCCAACGGTTGCAAGGTGGTCGGCGAGGGCGCGAACATGCCCACGACCATCGAGGCCACGACCCACTTCCAGGAGAACGGTGTCGCCTTTATGCCCGGCAAGGCTGCCAACGCCGGCGGCGTGCTCGTGTCCGGCCTGGAGATGAGCCAGAACGCCGAGCACCTGTCCTGGACCTTCGAGGAGGTCGACGGCAAGCTCGAGCAGCTCATGCGCGGCATGTTCCACAATGTGGACGACACCGCCAAGGAGTACGGCGAGGAGGGCAACTTTGTCATGGGCGCAAACATCGCCGGCTTCCTGAAGGTCGCCGATGCCATGCTCGCCCAGGGTGTCTGCTAAATCTTCGCTTGACATAGCATTGATAAGGCTCCCAGTCATCTTGGCTGGGAGCCTTTTTTGATCCGCATGCGACGGAGGAAAACGGTTCATTTTGTCCCGACACGAGCTATGCCCCCTCGTTTGGTACACTTAAAAGTACTGGACAAGTGAAGAGATGGGGGAGAACGTGCTCAAGTTCGGTACCTACGTCCGTGTTGGAAACGCGGCCGAAGCCTATGAGCTCTTACAGAAGAACCGCAATAACAAGATTGTGGGCGGTGGCATTTGGATGCGCCTGGGTTCGCGTCGCGTCGCGACGGCGATTGACCTTTCGGCCTGCGGACTCGATCAGATCGAGGAGACCGAGACCGAGTTTCGCATCGGTGCCATGTGCACCCTGCGCCAGCTCGAGCGCCATGCCGGGCTCAACGCGCTTGTCAACAATGTCTTTGAGTTCGCCGTCCACGACATCGTGGGTGTGCAGCTGCGCAATACCGCTACGGTGGGCGGCAGCATCTACGGCCGCTTTGGCTTCTCGGACGTGCTCTCGGCTTTCCTGGCGCTCGATTCCTATGTTGAGCTGACGGGCGCCGGTCGCGTGCCGCTCGCGGAGTTCGTGGACATGGGCTACGTACGTGACGTGATCGAGCATGTCGTGGTCGTCAAGCACGATTACCGCGCGAGCTATGAGGCCGTGCGCAAGGCCGCGACCGACTTCCCCTCCTTAAACGTCACCGCCGCCTGGTGGGACAACAGCTGGCACGTCACCGTGGGCGCCCGCCCGCTGCGCGCTACCTTGCTGCAGGGCGAGGCATGTGGCCTTTCCAGCGAGCAGCCTTCCGAGGACGAGCTTCGCGCCCTTGCTGCATCCGTGCGTGCCCTGAGCTACGGAACCAACCTGTGGGGCTCGGTCGAGTACCGCCGTCGCATCTCGGCACCGCTCGCCGTCCAGGCCGTGCGTCGTGCCGCCGGCATCGAGCTTTCTGCCGCGCTTGCCCGCGAGCTCGAGACCGTGCAGATTCCTAAGTTTGCCACGGACGAGTATTCCTGCCGCCGCGTGCCCGGCGTCGATTCTAGCGAGGTGCGCTAATGGCTACCAAACTCATCGATCTTTCCTTTACGCTCAACGGCCGTAAGGTCAAGGTTCAGATTGCCCCCGACACTATGCTCTTTGCGCTGCTGCGCGAGCAGGGCTGTGCGTCGGTGCGCTGCGCCTGCGAGACCACCAACTGCGGCCTGTGCACGGTGTGGCTCGACGGCGACCCGGTGCTGAGCTGCTCGGTTCCCGCCGCCCGCGTTGAGGGCCACACCATCACCACGCTCGAGGGTCTCAAGGCCGAGTCCGAGGCGCTTGCCCGCGCGATGGCTGCCGAAGGCGCCGAGCAGTGCGGTTTTTGCGCCCCCGGCCTCATCATGAACGTGCTGGCGCTCGCCCGCGCTGCCAAGGAGGACCCGAGCCTCGTCGCCACGCGCGAGGAGCTCTCGCGCCAGCTGGCCGGCAACCTCTGCCGCTGCAGCGGCTACGAGAGCCAGCTGCGCGCCATCGTCCGCTTTCTCAACGAGTCCGGCGTGCAGGTGGGCTTTGAGATGCCCGAGCTGCCCGTCAACGACACCAGCTGCGACGGCGTCGCGTACAAGCAGATTACCCACAAGCAGCCCAAGAAGGACTCGAAGGCGCTGCTCGAGGGCCGTCCCGTCTACACGGGCGATATGGTGCCCGCCGGGGCCCTGATCGTCAAACTCAAGCGCAGCCCCTATGCCCGCGCCAAGATCCGCTCCATCGATACGTCGCGCGCCCTGAAGGTGCCCGGCGTCGTGGGCGTCTACACTTACGAGGACGTGCCCAAGCGCCGCTTTACTATCGCCGGTCAGAGCTATCCGCAGCCGAGTCCCTACGACCGCCTGATTCTCGAGAACCTTGTGCGCTACCAAAACGAGGAGGTGGCGATTGTCGCCGCCGAGACCGAGGAGGCCGCCGACAAGGCGCTCAAGCTCATCAAGGTCGACTACGAGGTGCTCGAGCCCCTGCTCGACTTTACCCAGGCACTCGATAACGACATCGTGGTCCACCCCGAGGGCGACGTGACCTTTATGTTCCCGCAGGGCGGCGACGTGCCCCGCAACCTGGTGTGCAGCGGTACCAGCGACTTTGGCGACCTGGACGAGGCATTCGCCCAGAGCGACATCGTCTTTGAGCGCACCTACACCAGCCAGGCCACGCAGACCGCGCCCATGGAGACCTTCCGCGCCTTCGCGACGACCGACGCGTTCGGGCGCATCTCGGTGACCACCTCCACACAGGTGCCTTTCCACGTGCGCCGCATGGTCGCGCAGTCGCTTGATATTCCGCAGTCGCAGGTGCAAGTCATTAAGCCGCGCATCGGTGGCGGCTTTGGCTCCAAGCAGACGGGTTGCTGCGAGATCTTCGTGGCGTTTGTCACCCAGCAGACCGGCCGTCCGAGCTACTGCTGCTACACCCGCGAGGAGACCATCACCGCGGGCAATTCGCGCCACCAGATGCAGATGACCGTCAAGCTGGGCGCCATGAACGACGGCACCATCACGGCCATCGATCTGCATACGCTGTCCAACGCCGGAGCGTACGGCGAGCACGCTACCACGACGATCGGCCTTTCGGGCCACAAGAGCCTGCCCATCTACAACCACGTGAAGGCGAGCCGCTTTAGCTGGGACGCCGTCTACACCAATACCAACCGTGGCGGCGCGTATCGCGGCTACGGTGCCACCCAGGGCCAGTTTGCCGTGGAGAGCGCCGTCAACGAGCTCGCCGATATGCTGCACATGGACCCCGCCGACCTGCGCCTTAAGAACATCGTGCGCGAGGGCGAGGTCATGCCGCAGTACTACAACGAGAAGCTCAACGCCTGCGCGCTCGACCGCTGCCTGCTGCGCGCGATGGACATGATCGGCTGGCGCGACAAGCCGCTAGCCGTCGACCTGGGCGACCGCGTGCGCGCCCTTGGCTGCGCGCTCACCATGCAGGGCTCGGGCATCTCCAACGTGGACATCGCCGGCATCGACATGCGCTTGGAAGAGGACGGCTTCATTACCATCGGTACCGGCGCCACCGATAACGGCATGGGCGTCGACACGATCCTGGCGCAGATTGCCGCCGAGGAGCTGGGCGTTGAGAGCTCGCTCATTGTGGTGCGCGGCGTGGACACCGACGTGTCGCCGTTCGATGCCGGCTCGTACGCGAGCTCGGGCACGTACGTGACGGGCCTGGCAGCCAAGAACGCCGCGACCGAGCTGCGCGAGAAGATCTGCGCCAAGGCCGCCCAGATGTGGGATGTGGACGCCGCCGACGTGGTCTTCGATGGCCAGTACGTGCGCCTGTCCGACGAGCGCGCCGCGCGCGAGCAGAACCGCTACCTCACGCTGCGCGATTTTGCCAATCTGTGCGTCAAGAACATCGCGGGCGGCGACGCGCTCACCTCGCATGCCTCTGCCTGCCTGCCCGTTTCGCCTCCGCCGTTTATGGCCGGCATTGCCGAGGTCGAGGTCGACAAGGCCACCGGCAAGGTGACTGTGGTGGACTATGCGGCGGCTGTGGACTGCGGCACCGTGATCAACGAGGCGCTCGCGCGCGTTCAGGCCGAGGGCGGCATTGCCCAGGGCATCGGTCACGCACTCTACGAGATCGTCGAGCACGATGACCGCGGTCGTCTGCGCACCGGCAACTTTATGAGCTACAAGCTGCCCACGCGCCTGGATATCGGCAGCATTCGCGTGGCCTTTGAGCCGAGCTACGAGCCGACGGGCCCGTTTGGCGCCAAGTCGATCGGCGAGGTCGTCATCAACACGCCGCTCGCCGCCGTGGCCTCGGCCGTCGCACACGCCACCGGACACCAGGTGCGCTCGCTGCCCATCACGCCCGAGAAGGCCCTGCTGGGGGAGTAGGCGAGGAGGCGCTGTACCCGCTCATTGCCTAGCCCGGGGAAACTGCAGCCCACTTTTCAACTGAATTGTGGGCTGCAGTTTCCGTTTGAGGGCCTTGGCGGAAAGTGCATCCCGGAATAGGGGCTCAAAACGGGTTGCAGTTTCCGGTTGATGGCTATAGCGGAAATTGCATCCCATTCCGAGGCCCCAAACCGGGACACGCTTTCCGGCGCATGGCCAGCACCGCCTGACTGCCGGGTCCCATCGAAGTTGCGGTGGAATAGGGACTGTTTTGGAGGACTGGAGCCCCAAACAGTCCCTATTCCACCGCAACTTCGATGGGGCGGCGGGGGATCCGATGCGTACTCGTGGTGAGGTCGTGAGCCTGTAAAAGGTGTGCGTGCGCTTGCCGCTCGTATCTGCTATCATTCCTAGTCTGTGCGCTCATGCGGGCGTGGCGGAATTGGTAGACGCGCCAGATTTAGGTTCTGGTGGGATTCCCGTGAAGGTTCGAGTCCTTTCGCCCGCACCAACGCACCCGCGTCGGTTTATGCCCTCGCGACGCTTGTTGCATAAAGGTACCAGCACCTCAGATAAGCTGGGCAGTATGAGGAGGAACGTGTTGAACATCACCGCTTCTGACGTCAAGGACGCCAAGCTCACCGCTACGGTCACCATCCCGGCCGCCGACGTCGACGCCGCGATCAAGAAGGCCTACAAGGAGACCGCCAAGAAGTACCGCTTCCCGGGCTTCCGCGCCGGTAAGGCCCCCCGTCCGGTCATCGACTCCGCTCTTGGCGCCGAGGCTACCCTCGCTCAGGCCACCAACGACCTGATCGCCGCCAACGAGCCCGCCGTGCTCAACGAGCTGGACATCGTCCCCACCAAGAGCGGTGACTACAAGGAGCTCGACCTCGCCAAGGATCACGAGGACTACACCTACACCGTCGAGTTCTCCCTGCGTCCCGCCGCTGAGCTCTCCTCCTTCGACGCTGTCGAGATCGAGATGCCCCCTGCGGAGGTCACCGAGTCCGAGATCAACAACCAGGTCGAGATGCTCCTCAACTACCGTGCTACCTTCGAGGACGTCGAGGGTCGCGCCGTCGAGGCCGAGGACTACGTTACCGTCGACCTCAAGGCCGTCGAGAACGCCGACAACTTCGCCGCCGAGGGCCGCATGCTCATCGCCGGTAGCGACAGCAACCCCAAGGAGTTCAACGAGGCCCTGATTGGCGCCAACGTTGACGACGTCAAGACCGTCACCTGGACCGACGAGGTCGAGGAGGGCGAGGAGGCCGAGACCCACACCGTCGAGGTCACCGTCAAGGGCATCAAGGTCCGCAACACCCCCGAGCTCACCGACGAGCTCGTCAAGTCCGACTTTGGCTTCGACAGCATCGACGCCATGCGCGACGCCATCAAGATCGAGATCGAGCAGGACAAGGCTTCCCGCCTCCCGGCCGAGAAGGAGAACCGTTGCGTCTCCGCTCTCGCCGAGCGCCTGCAGCTCGACGAGATGGACGCCGACTACGAGCAGTCCGTCTTTGAGGAGCTTGGCCAGAACTTCCTGTCCAACCTCGCTGCCCGCGGCATGACGCTGGACACCTGGCTGCCCGCTTCCGGCCTGACCATGGAGCAGTTCATCGGCGACCTGCACAAGCAGGCCAACGACGTTGCCCGTGAGTCCCTGGCCCTCGACGCCCTCGCCCGCGAGCTCAAGATCGAGGTCACCGAGGACGACATTAACGCCGAGTTCGAGAAGGCCGGCGTCAAGGATGTCGAGGCTTCCAAGGCCGAGTTCATCGCCGACGGTCGCATGCCTGCCGTCCGCGAGTCCATCCGTCGCTCCAAGGCCGTCGACCACCTGGTCGAGAACGCCAAGGTGACCGAGGTCGACGAGACCGCCAAGGACGCCGAGTAATTCTCGCCACCTTTACCGCGAGCGCATGGATGCGCCCGTGATGGGGTAAAGTTATAAGCCGGTTATCCGGTTGCTTCGTACGGTGCCAGCCAATGCATAGCATGCGGGCACCGTACGTTTATCTAGAACCAATTTGGTCCGCAAGAGAGAAATGGAGATGCGTATGATCGCTAAGTTCGATTCCGCCCTCGTGCCATACGTTATCGAGCAGACGCCGCGCGGCGAGCGCAGCTACGATATCTATTCGCGCCTGCTCAACGACCGCATCATCTTCTTGGGCGAGGAGATCAACTCCGTCAGCGCCAACCTGGTCGTTGCCCAGCTGTTGCATCTTGAGAGCCAGGATGCCGAGAAGGATATCTCGCTCTACATCAATTCGCCCGGCGGCGAGGTCTACTCCGGCCTGGCCATTCTGGACACTATGAACTTCATCAAGCCGCAGGTCTCCACCATCTGCGTGGGCATGGCCGCGTCCATGGCCGCCGTGCTGCTTTCGGCTGGCGCCAAGGGCAAGCGCTTCTGCCTGCCGCACTCCAAGGTCATGATTCACCAGCCCAGCGGCGGTGCCCAGGGCCAGCAGACCGAGATCGAGATCGTGGCTGAGGAGATCAAGAAGACCCGCCGCGAGCTCAACCAGATCCTGTCCGATGCCTCGGGCCAGCCCATTGAGAAGGTCCAGGCCGATACCGAGCGCGACAATTACCTGACCGCCGCCGAGGCCCTCGACTACGGCCTGATCGACCGCATCGTCACCTCGCGCGACTTGGCCGCGAAGGACGCCTAGGATGGCCGGTAACATGCAGGACAACTTTGACGAGAACGGCAACCCCATCCGCTGCTCCTTCTGCGGAAAAGAGCAGGGCCAGGTTCGCCGCCTTGTTAAGGGTCCGACCAACATCTTTATCTGCGACGAGTGTGTTGCCGCCTGCTCCGAGATCTTGGAGGAGTCGCTGGCTTCGGACTTTATGGATGCCGCCCGCAACGGCAAGCTGCCGGGCTTCCTTAACGACCACGGCCAGGCTGCGTCTCAGCCTGCTGTGGATCCTGAGGCCGAGGGCTTTGAGCTCGAGGACGATGCCCGCCAGGTCATTACGCACGTGCCGACGCCGCACGAGATCTATGCCGAGCTTTCGGCCTATGTCATGGGCCAGGAGGACGCTAAGCGCGCCATGTCGGTTGCCGTGTACAACCACTACCGCCGCGTGATCGAGGGTGGCGCCGCGGTGTCTGCCTTTGACGGCGGCATGGGCTCGCAGTTCGACGACGATATGGACGAGGTAGAGCTCGCCAAGTCCAACATCCTGCTGCTCGGTCCCACCGGTACCGGTAAGACCCTGCTCGCCCAGACGCTCGCGCGCATCCTCGAGGTGCCGTTTGCCATTGCCGACGCCACCGCGCTTACCGAGGCCGGTTACGTGGGGGAGGATGTGGAGAACATCCTGCTCAAGCTCATCAACGCTGCCGATGGCGATATTGAGCGCGCACAGGTTGGCATCATCTACGTTGACGAGATCGACAAGATTGCCCGCAAGGCCGAGAACCTCTCTATTACCCGTGATGTCTCGGGCGAGGGTGTTCAGCAGGCGCTGCTTAAGATTCTTGAGGGCACGGTGGCAAGCGTTCCGCCTACCGGCGGCCGCAAGCATCCCCAGCAGGAGCTGCTGCAGATCGACACGACGAACATCCTGTTCATCTGCGGCGGTGCCTTTGTGGGTCTGGATAAGATCATTGCCGATCGCGTGGGCAACAAGGGCGTGGGCTTTAACTCCGAGATCGCCGGCCCCACCTCGGTCGACGAGAACGACCTGCTGCGTCAGGTGCTCCCGCAGGACCTCAACGCCTTTGGCATGATCCCCGAGTTCGTGGGACGTACGCCCGTCGTCACCCAGACGCAGGCGCTCGACGAGGACGACCTGGTGTCGATCCTGACCGAGCCCAAGAACGCCGTGGTGCGCCAGTACCGCAAGATGTTCCAGCTCGAGGATGTCGATCTTGAGTTTGAGGACGCTGCCCTGCACGAGATCGCCCGCATGGCGCTTGCCCGCAAGACCGGCGCCCGCGGCCTGCGCTCCATCTGCGAGGACGTGCTGCAGCAGACGATGTTCGATCTGCCCAGCGAGGAGGGCGTCGCCAAGGTCGTCGTAACCGAAGCCTCCGTAAAGGGCGAAGAACAGCCCCAGCGCATCTATGGGTAAATAGCGCCCGTTTAGGTCCCGCGGCAACCACCGCGGGACCTGCTATTTAGGGACAGGTTTATTTTGGTCGGTTTTATATGGGCAACTGTCGTTTCCCCTGATAAAACCTACCAGAATAAACCTGTCCCTATTCGGCAGGTATGCCTGTGCTATTCTGTGAGATTGTCAAGTTAGTACCTTCAGACTGAAGTAATCGATACCTAAGGCGTGTCCGCCTGCTTGGTTTTCGTAGATTCCGCACGAGCCGAAGAGCACTAAATGTGCTCTTCGTGCGAGCCAGGACCTGACCGAGCGAAAACCAAGCAGGCGGACACGCCGGCGGGACAGGGAGAGATATATGGAAGAAATGCCCAAGAACTACGATCCGTCGACCAACGAGCCGGCGATCCTGCAGAAGTGGCTCGACGGCGGCTACTACAAGCGCCGTGAGGGCGTGGGCGACTGCACCGTCACCATTCCGCCTCCCAACGTGACCGGCAAGCTCCACATGGGCCACGCCACCGACGACTCCATCCAGGACGCCATCATCCGTATGGCCCGCATGCGCGGCAAGTCCACGCGCTGGGTGCTGGGCACCGACCACGCCGGTATCGCCACGCAGACCAAGGTCGACAAGAAGCTCAAGAGCGAGGGCATCAGCCGCCTGGAGATCGGTCGCGACAAGTTTGTCGACGCCTGCTGGGATTGGACCCACGAGTACGGCGGCATTATCGTCGAGCAGATCAAGCGCATGGGCTGCTCCGTCGACTTCGACAACGAGCGCTTCACCATGGACGAGGATTACGCCCAGGCCGTGCGTAAGGTCTTCTGCGACTGGTACCACGACGGTCTGATTTACCGCGGCAAGCGCATCGTCAACTGGTGCCCCAACTGCACCACCGCCATCTCGGACGACGAGGCCGAGTACAAGGACGAGAAGGGCCACCTGTGGCACCTGCGCTACCCGCTGACCGAGCCGGTCAACGGCCAGGATTACATCGTCGTCGCCACCACGCGCCCCGAGACCATGCTCGGCGATACGGGCGTCGCCGTCTCCCCGAAGGATCCCGAGAAGGCCGCCTTTGTGGGCAAGACCGTCAAACTCCCCATCGTCGACCGCGAGATTCCCATCTTTGAGGATTGGCATGTCGACGCCAACTTTGGCTCCGGCTTCGTTAAGGTCACCCCTGCCCACGACCCCAACGATTACGCTATGGGTCAGGCTCACGACCTGCCGCAGATCAATATCTTCGATGAACACGCGGTGGTCGTCGAGGGCTACGGCGAGTTTACCGGCATGACCCGCGAGGAGTGCCGCGAGGCCGTCATCAAGTGGTTTGAGGAGCATGAACTGCTCGACCACGTCGAGGAGCACGACCACTCCGTCATGCACTGCTACCGTTGCGACGCCGCGCTGGAGCCGTGGCTGTCCGAGCAGTGGTTTGTGGCCGTCGACAAACTCAAGGGGCCGGCGCTCGACGCCGTCAACTCCGGCAAGGTCACCTTCCACCCCGCGCGCTGGACGCAGACCTACACCACCTGGATGGAGAACCTTAAGGATTGGTGCATCAGCCGCCAGCTGTGGTGGGGCCACCGCATCCCCGTGTTCTACTGCGAGGACTGCGGCTGGGAGGACGCCCTGACCGAGGACACCGACGTGTGCCCCAAGTGCGGCGGCCATCACGTGCATCAGGATGAGAACGTGCTGGACACCTGGTTCAGCTCGCAGCTGTGGACCTTTGCCACGCAGGGCTGGCCGCAAAAGCCGGAGCTGCTCGAGGGACATCACCCCACGACGGCGCTGGTCACCGCGCGCGACATCATCGCGCTGTGGGTCGCCCGCATGGTTATGAGCTCCCTGTACTTCCTGGACGAGGTGCCGTTTAAGGACGTCGTCATCTACCCGACGATCCTTGCCAAGGACGGTAGCCGCATGTCCAAGTCCAAGGGCAACGGCGTTGACCCCATGGACCTCATTGGCATGTACGGTGCCGACGCCATGCGTTACAACTTGCTCACGCTGTGCACCAACAACCAGGACGTCAAGTTCGACGCGAACATCGACAAGAAGACTAAGAAGCTCATCGACAGCCCGCGCACCGAGCAGGCCAAGTCGTTTGTGACCAAGATCTGGAACGCCAGCCGCTTCCTGCTCATGAACATGGAGGGCTACACGCCCGGCGAGCCCGTCGTGGAGACGCCGGCCGACGCCTGGATGTTCAGCCGCCTGGCCAAGGCCGTGAAGATGGTCACCGAGGGCATTGAGAGCTACACCTTTGGCGATATGGCCCGCGGCGTGCAGCAGTTCTTCTGGAACGAGGTCTGCGACTGGTACGTCGAGGTCACCAAGGCCCGCTTGAAGGGCGAGGACCGTCTGCAAGCTCAGCGCAACCTGATCTTTGTGCTCGACACCTCCATTCGCCTGATGCACCCGCTTATGCCGTTTGTCACCGAGGAGATCTGGGACAACATGCCGGCGAGCGTGCTCGACCTGGACGCCGAGGGCAACGTGGACCGCGCCGAGGCGCTCATGATCGCCAAGTGGCCCGAGCCCGCCGACTACGCTAAGTATGTCGATGAGCCTGCCGAGCGCGCGTTTGAGCTGTGCCGTACCGTCGTTTCCGCCGCCCGCGCCACGCGTTCGCGTTATCGCCTGAGCCCCAAGGCCGAGCTCGACGTGGTCGTGCGCGCCGGTGCCGAGGACATCGAGAAGCTCGAGAGCCTGCGCTCGACCATTGAGCCGCTGGCCAACACCGCTTCGCTGGTCATGGGTACCGACGTTGAGAAGCCGGCTGCGAGCATTGCCGTGGTCGACAGCGGCGTCGAGGTTTTTGTGGTGCTCGAGGGCAAGGTTGATCTTTCGGCCGAGAAGGCGCGCCTGGAGAAGGAGATCGCCACGGCTCAGAAGGAGCTTGCCGGCTGCGAGAAGACCCTTGCCAACGAGGGCTTTGTGGCCAAGGCCGCGCCCGCGGTGGTGCAGAAGAAGAGGGACCGTGCAGCTGAGCTCAAGGAGATCCTGGCGGCGCTGACTGCTCAGGTTGCTGACTTCTCGTAAGGTTCACTCGGGGGCGCGTCCCGATGCTTTGCTCTCCGCTGCGGACAGTCCTGCGCAAGACGGACAGCACATTAAGTGCTGTCCTTTGCGTGCGGAACTTGCGGCGAGCAAAGCATCGGGCCGCTCCTAGTTCGTTTACGTTGTTGTTTGCATCTGGCGTGTTAGGGCCACTGGGTTGTGGCCTTGATCTCGCTGCAAGCGGGTAAAGGCTGATATTGTCAACGTGAGGGGCTCATTCTTTTTGATGGGCCTCTTTTTCTGTTATGGGGGACTTTGGGTTATGGCTAAGCGTTCGGGGTCGTATGTCGTTCCTTTCTCGTTTGAGCTGCTTTCGTTTGATGAGGCTGTGGGACTTGCTGCTGATACGGGGCGGATTTCTGGGGATGCTGGTCCTCTGCTCGAGACGGTTGTCGATATGCTCGATGAGCTGGGACGTCCGGATGAGTATTTCGATTGCATTCAGGTTGCCGGTACCAATGGCAAGACTTCGACCACGCGTTTTTCGGCTGCTATCTTGCGTGGTGAGGGGTTAAAGACCGCGCTGTATACGTCGCCGCAGCTGGTGCGCTATCCCGAGCGCATGGAGGTCGATGGGCGCGTCGTGAGCGATGAGGCCTTTGCCCGTGGCGTTTCCGCCGCTGTTGAGGCGGGACATCGCGTGAATGCCCGTCGTGTGGCGGCGGGGGAGCGTGCCTATGCCATCACGCCGTTTGATCTGCTGACGGCTGCCGCACTTGTCGTGTTTGCCGAGGCCGCGGTGGATGTTGCTGTGCTCGAGGTCGGCATGGGCGGACGCTGGGACGCCACGAGTGCGACCGATCCCGTCGCCGTTGCCATTACGGGCATCGGGCTCGACCATACACGCATTCTGGGAGATACGCTCGAGGCCATTGCGGTGGAGAAGGCTGCGGTTATTAAGCCTGGGCGCCTGGTTGTTTTGGGCGAGGGTACGCATGAGGCAAGTGTTCAGCGCGTGATGGATGCACGTTGTCGCGAGTGCGGCATTGTGCCGCTCGTAGTGAACCATGCCACGACCAAAGTGCCGGAGCACGTGGGCAATACGGTTGAGTTTAGCTGCACCACGCCGCGTGCGATCTATACGTCGAGCATGGTCAAGCCGGCCTATCAGCCGCAGAATGCCGCGTGCGCGATTATGCTGTGCGAGGGGTATCTGGGTCGCGAGCTCGATCATGACAAGCTCGATGCGTCGCTTATGGGCTGCCCCACGCCGGGCCGATTTGATGTGCTGGGAACTGATCCGCTTAAGCTGATTGACGCCTGCCATAACCCTCAGAGCTGCGAGAACTTTGTGAGCGCGCTGGACGAGATCGATCCGTGCGTGGAGAACCGCCCCACGTTGCTGTGTGCCGCGCTGGCCGACAAGGACGTGGCTGGCATCGTCGACGTGCTGATTCCGGCCTTCCCCCGTGTGGTCGTGACGCAGACCGATTCCGATCGCGCCCTGCCGGCAGAGGAGCTCGCCGCCCTTGTGGACGCTGACAAGCTCGCGGGCGTGTACCCCAGCGTATCCGAGGCCCTCGCAGCTTTCGAGGCCGCGGGCGAGCCCTTCGTAGCAGCCGGCACCATTACCCTAGCCGGCGAAGTGGCAGGCTTGCTGCGCTAACCCATCCCCTCATCAGTTGCGGTGAAATAGGGACTGTTTTATGGGCTAGAAGCCTTAAACAGTCCGTATTCCACCGCAACTTCTAGGGGAGCTTTGGTGGCGTGCCTAGTCTAGGCGGACCGGATCGTGGAGGTAGGCGTTGAGAATCTCGACGCCGTTCTCGGTCACCAGGGCCAGGTCCTCGATGCGGACACCGGTGCGGCTGGGGAGGTAGATGCCCGGTTCGATGGAGAACGTCATGCCCGGCTCCACGACCTGCTCGTTGACGAGCGAGACGTCGCCTGGCTCGTGGTCCTGCAGGCCGATCGAGTGTCCCAGGCGATGCGTAAAGTATTCGCCGTAGCCCGCGTCCTCAATCACGTCGCGCGAGGCACGGTCCAGGTCGCACATGCGCACGCCCGGTGCGATGAGCGCCTCGGCGGCCTCGTTGGCGCGGCGCACGATATCGTAGGTGCGCGCCGTCTCCTCGTCCGGCTCGCCCCAAAAGAACGTGCGCGTCATGTCCGAGCAGTAGTTGCGATGGCGTCCGCCAATGTCGAACAGCACCACGTCGCCGCGTTTAAGCTCGGTATCGTCGGGCTCGTGATGCGGGTCGCCGGCGTTGGCGCCAAAGCTCACGATGGGCGGAAAGCTAAAGCCCTCGCAGCCGTGCTTGCGATACAGACTGAGCATCTGGTCGGCAATTTCGCGCTCCGTCACGCCCTCGTGGACGAGCTTGATAACATCGGCCATCACGGCATCGTTAGCGGCCGAGGACGCGCGCATGAGCTCCTGCTCGGCGGCATCCTTGTAGGTGCGCGCGGCGGTGACGGCAAAGTCACCCAGGAAAAACTCGCTTGCGGCGTGGCGCTCCATGAGCGGCATCAAAAAGCCGGAACGCATGACGGTGTCGATGCCGAGCGGCTTGGTCGGATCGATCTCGCGAGCGATAGCGTCTGTCACGACTTCGGTGTCGGTGTGATAGGCGACGCGGGCATTGTCGTACTCCGGCAACTGATGCAGCGCGTTGACCAAGATCACGGGCTCGTCATCGCGCGCGAGCAGCACGCCGCAAAAACGCTCGAACATATCGGCATAAAAGCCGGTTAGGTAATAGATCGACCACGGGTCATTCACGAGCAGCTGCGCACCGGGGTGCTGAGCCTCGAGCGCATCGAGCACGCGCGCCACGCGCTGGTCATCGACATGTGCCATGAAACATCCTTTCGCTAGGTTGCCACCATGGTATCCCATGCCCGGCACATAGGGACGTTCCTTTTATGCCGGCACCTTGGGACACTCCTTGCAAAAGCAGCCAAAAGAGCCCCGTCCCAAATTAGCTGCTTAGGTTGGATCGATGTTCATGCTGGCGACTAGGTCAATGTTGGTGCCGAGAAGATCTTCCAGCACGACGTCGCCCATGCGGATGGGGGCGTTGACGACTAGACCTCGGATGAGGGCCATGGCTTGGGCGTGGAGTGCCAGCGGGATGGCTTCGGCCGTGCGCACGGGGAGCAGGGCTTCGTCGCCGCCGGATACAGCCACGGTGGTGGTGAGCACGCGCATGGGGCAGGTGAGCTCCTGATGTGCGAACTTGTCGCCACGCGGGCAGTTGTTGCCGGTTACGGAGCGCACCTCTGCCACGGCGCCGTCTGTGTCGCGTTTCACCTCTACGGTCAGGAGGCACTCGGATGGGCAGGTGGTGCAGTTGAACTGCAGCGTTTCGATCGCGTTTATGCTCATGGCCTTACGCCTCCTCAACGGGGTCGACGGACAGGACAATCTCGCTGGCACCCAGGTCGAGTGCGCGCTGAATTACCTTTGCCGGCAGCGGGAAGTTTTCCATGACGCTCGGCTTAAACGGGCGGACCTTGCCGGCAAACAGCTCCTCGCCACCTGCCAGAATGCGTACGCGGGCGGCGTCGACCGGTCGGTGCACGCGGAAGTTGAGCTTGGTGAGCGCCGTCGTCGTAATGCGTCCTGGCAGCGCGTATCCCGCAATGCCTGCAGGGGAGACCGTGAGCTCGCAGCTCGTGTCCGCGACCGCGTTCGTTTCGGCCCCGCCACCCAGCGCCCATGCCGCCGCAGCCGCACCGGCGCGCTCGGACTCGGTCGTTACGTTGTCGGCCAGGTCGTGCACGTGCAGGACGTTGCCACAGGCAAAGATGCCCGGCACGCCCGTTTGCAGACTCTGGTCCACCACGGCGCCGCGCGTGTGCGGGTCAAGCTCAACGCCCGCGGCAACCGAAAGCTCGTTCTCGGGAATCAGGCCCACCGAGAGCAGCAGTGTGTCGCACGAAACGATGCGCTCGGTTCCCGGAATGGGCGCCAGGTGCTCGTCGACCTGACTCACCTCGACGGCCTCCACGCGGTCGTGCCCGATCACGCTCGTCACCGTGGTGGACAGGTGCAGCGGAATGCCAAAATCGTCCAGGCAGTTCTTGACATTGCGGCGCAGGCCGTTGGCGTACGGCATGAGCTCGTACACGCCCTCGACCGAAATCCCCTCGAGCGTGCAGCGGCGCGCCATGATCAGCCCGATGTCACCCGAGCCCAAAATGACGGCACGCGAGCCGGGCTTGAGATTTTCGATATTGATGTATCGCTGCGCCAGGCCCGCCGTAAACACGCCGGCGGGACGGCTACCTGGAATCTTGATCTCGCTGCGGGTGCGCTCGCGGCAGCCCATAGCAAGGACGACCGCTCGCCCGGTGAGCTGTAGCATACCGGCGGGGCTCATGAGCGTGACGGTATGGACCGCGACGGCTCCCGCACCCTCGTCCACGCTCGACGCGCCCGCGCCCTCGCCCGAATCAATCCCAAGCACCATGCTGTCCAAGAACAACGCAATGTTGGTCGCGCGCACCTGGTCGATAAAGCGCTGCGCGTACTCGGGGCCGGTGAGCTCCTGCTTAAAGTGCGAAAGGCCAAAACCGGGGTGGATGCACTGGCGCAGGATGCCGCCCAAGTGCTGCTCGCGCTCCACGATGGCCACGCACGCGCCGGCCTTATGCGCGGAAAGCGCGGCCGCCATGCCGGCAGGTCCGCCGCCGATAACGACCACGTCGAAGGCCTGCGTCGACACCGACGCTACGGCTCCTGCCTCTGCGCGTTCGTCGCGCATATCAAGCGTCGCCATCCTAGCGCACCCCCTTCAGCGGTCCCTCAACCAGCCACGAGCCAGTGTCCTCCAGCAGCACCTCGCTGGGGTCGCAGCCCAGCTCGCGGGCTAGAATCGCCACCACGCGGCTCTGGCAAAAGCCGCTCTGGCAGCGGCCCATGCCGGCGCGGCAGCGGCGCTTGACGCCCTCGACCGAAACCGCACCTGGGCGGCGTCGAATCGCGGCAACAATCTCGGCCACGGGCACCGTTTCGCAGCGGCAGACGATCTGTCCCCATGCAGGGTCGGACTCGATGAGCTCCTCCTTGCGCACAAGTGGCGCACGGTCGAAGTCGTCCGGCGCGCGGCGGACGGGATCCCAGTCGGGCCGCTCGTGCAGGGCAACACCGGCATCGCGCAAGATCTGCTCCATGCGCTCGGCGATGGCTGGCGCGCTCGCCACACCCGGCGACTGAATGCCCGCCGCCTGGAATAGGCCTGGCACCACGGCGGACTGCCCAATAAGAAAGTCGTTCGTCCCCTTTATGACCGGACGCCCGCCGGCAAACGCGCGCACCACACGGCGCGTGTCCAGATCGGGCACCAGCTTGCGCGCACCGCTCAGCAGCGCGTTGACATCGGCAGCGTAGGTCTGCGTGTCGCCGGGCTCGCGCACGGCAGCGGTCGCGGTGATCACGGTGTTACCATGTACGGTGCCCGTGACGATAACGCCCTTGGAAACTGGCGTGGGAACGGGGTAGAGCGGCATGAGCGCGCGCGGCTCCTTGTCCAGCACTACGATGTTGCCCTGGCGCCAGACCATCTGGAACTCCTCGGCGCCCGCCATGTGCGAGATATCCGCGGCACCGTTGCCCGCGGCGTTGATCAAGTAACGGCAGCGCACATTGCCGGCGGGCGTTGCCAGTGTAAAGCGTGCAGCCCCGTCGGTTGCCTCGCTGCCTGTAACCTCAATCGCCTTCACCGGCGCGGAGCGCATAAACGTCACGCCGTTGGCGACCGCGTTCTCCAGCGCGGCGATGGCCACTTCAAACGGGTCGACGTAACCGGTCGAAGGGCACCACAACGCGCATGTTGCGTCGGCGCTGGCACGCGGTTCCAGCTCGCGGATACGTTCGGGGCCGATAATCGACAGCTCGGACACGTCGTTGGCCAGGCCATTCTGGCGCAGCTTCTCCAGGTGTGCGCGGTCTTCGTCGTTAAACCCCAGCACCATCGACCCGGTGCGGCGGAACAAAAATCCCAGCTCCTGGGCCCACGTGCCATATAGCTCGCAGCCGCGGGCGTTGACCTGCGCCTTTACGGTTCCCGGAGCCGGATCGTAGCCGGCGTGAACCAGGCCGCCGTTGGCCTTCGAGGCGCCCAGCGCAATGTCGTTGGCCGCCTCGACCACGCATATGGACAGGTCATAGCGCGCGAGCTGCCGCGCGATGGCGCACCCGGTGATGCCGGCGCCCACAATCGCGATATCAAACGTTTCTGCCACGGTGCCTCCCAGATGAGTTGACAGGCTGTCAATAAGACTATCCTACGGCCTGCACATCCCCAGTGCGGCGGCAATGCGGCGAACAGCCCCGCAACACCCGCCAACGGCAGGCGAGGGGAGACTCGGCAACGTCGACAACCTCGTCTGCCAACAACTACGGCAACCGTTCGTCTCGATCTGTAACAGTTGGACGAGGATTTGGGTTCCAGTTGTTACAGTTTGAGACATTCGGTTTGGACGGTTTTCTTTGTCTTAATCTGCAACAGTTAGCTGAGGATTTGGGTTCTAGATGTTACAGATTTAGATGAACCTATCAGTCGGTTTCGAATGTCTAAATCTGTAACGGTTAGACCTGTTTTTGCCGAGTTGTTGTTACAGATTGAGAAATTTTAACGGGGGGCTCACCGTTCGTCTTGATCTGTAACAGTAAGAGGGGGTTTGGGGCCCAAGATGTTATATATCGAGATTTAAGTCGGGGAGAGAACGGTTTGCCTCGATCTGTAACATCTAGACCCGGATTCCACTCCCGCCTGTTACAGATTGAGATGTTTGTGTCCGCGCCAGCCCCGTACACAGCCGTAGTCCCATATAAACAAACCCCGTGGTAAACTTGACCGGACTGTTAATATTCCGAAAGGTACCTGTAATGTCCAAGTACATCTCCGAGCTCATGTCGCCGCAGCTTATGGGCGTCGTCTATGCCTTCGTCGGCTTTATCATCGCCCTGTATGTGCTGTCGGTCGTCTATGTGTTCATCGACGCTCGCCGCCGCGGCGCCAGCGCCTACGTGGCATGGGGCATCATCGCCCTCATCCCGTTTGTGGGCCTCATCGCCTACCTGGTCTTGCGCCCGCACTCCTACGCGGCCGACCGCGAGGAGCAGGAGCTGGACATGGCCCTGCGCGAGCGTCAGCTTGCCCAGTACGGCACCTGCCCGCAGTGCGGCGCGCCCATCGAGAAGGACTTCGTCGTCTGCCCGGTGTGCGACACCCAGGTTCGAAACGTCTGCCCCAGCTGCCATCGCCCGCTCGATGCGCACTGGAAGGTCTGCCCCTACTGCCGAACTCGCATCCAGTAACGCATCCATCGCCGGGCCGGCCGCAAGCCACGGGCAGCGCGCGTCCCGCGCAAGCCACACGCGCACCCCGCCCCACACGATGAAGCATGCGTAGAAAATCGCCCGCCGTGCCATTAAGGTGCGGCGGGCGCTTGTATACCAAGGCAACCTGCCTATAATGATGCAAGTCAAAAACGCCGAGCGCATCGCACGCACTTGCATCAGGCATCCGAGAGGAGAAAACATACCCATGAAGGCACTCTACAATGACGGTTCGGTGGCCGAGCTCCCGCAGGACGAGGTCACGCACGTCATCCGCCACTCCGCCGCGCACATCATGGCGCAGGCCATCAAGCGCCTCTATCCCGAGGCCGACTTTGCCTACGGTCCCGCGACCGACAACGGCTTCTATTACGACGTCGACCTGCCCGAGGGCGTCAAGATCAGCGAGGACGATTTCCCCGCGATCGAGGCCGAGATGAAAAAGATTGTCAAGGAGAACCTCAAGTTCTCCGTGTACGAGAAGCCCCGCGCCGAGGCCATCGCCCTTATGGAGGAGCGCGGCGAGAAGTACAAGGTCGAGCACATCGGCGACCTGGACGACGACGCCCGCATTACCTTCTACCAGCAGGGCGACTACATCGACATGTGCGTCGGCCCCCACATCTGCTACACCAAGGCCCTCAAGGCCTTTAAGCTCACCGGCGTCTCGGGCGCCTACTGGAAGGGCGACAAGGACAACAAGATGCTCACCCGCATCAACGGCGTCGCCTTTGCCACCAAGGAAGAGCTCGACGAGCACATGCACATGCTGGAGGAGGCCAGGAAGCGCGACCACCGCAAGATCGGTCGCGAGATGGACCTCTTTATGATGCGCGACGAGGCCCCCGGCTTCCCGTTCTTCCTGCCCAACGGCATGATCCTTAAGAACGCGCTGCTGGACTACTGGCGCGAGATCCACCACAAGGCCGGCTACGTGGAGATCTCCACGCCGCTCATCATGAACAAGCAGCTGTGGAAGACCTCGGGTCACTGGGACCACTACAAGGACAACATGTACTCCACCGTCATCGACGACGAAGAGTACTGCATTAAGCCCATGAACTGCCCGGGCGGCGTGCTGGTGTACGCCTCCAAGCCGCATTCCTATCGCGAGCTGCCCATTCGCGCCGGCGAGATTGGCCTGGTGCACCGCCACGAGCTGCGCGGCGCCCTGCACGGCCTGTTCCGCGTGCGCTGCTTTAACCAGGACGACGCTCACCTGTTTGTGCGTCCCGACCAGCTGACCGACGAGATCGTGGGCGTGGTCAACCTCATCGACTCCGTGTACCAAAAGTTTGGCTTTAAGTACCACGTTGAGCTTTCTACCCGCCCCGAGGACTCCATGGGTTCCGACGAGGACTGGGCGCGCGCCGAGGAGGGCCTGCGCACCGCTCTGGAGCAGCTGCATATGGACTATGAGGTCAACGAGGGCGACGGCGCCTTCTACGGCCCCAAGATCGACTTCCACCTGGAGGACTCGCTCGGCCGCACTTGGCAGTGCGGTACCGTCCAGCTCGACTTCCAGATGCCGCTCAACTTTGACCTGGAGTACGTAGACGCCGACGGCACCAAGAAGCGCCCCATCATGCTGCACCGCGTGTGCTTTGGCTCCATCGAGCGCTTCATCGGTATTCTGATTGAGCACTTTGCTGGCAAGTTCCCCACCTGGCTGGCCCCCGTGCAGGTCAAGGCGCTTCCGGTTTCCGAGAAGAGCCGCGACTACGCCCACGAGGTGTGCGCCAAGCTGGAGGAGGCCGGCATCCGCGTGGTCTGCGACGACCGTGACGAGAAGATTGGCTACAAGATCCGCGAGGCCCGCAGCATCGACCGCGTGCCCTACATGCTCATCCTGGGCGAGAAGGAGGTCGAGGCCGGCAACATCTCCGTCCGCGATCGCTCCAACGAGACCGTTCAGATGAGCGTTGACGAGTTTGTTGCGAAGGTGCTCGAGGAGATCAAGACCCGCGCCTAAGGCAAACTTCACAACAATTAACAAAGGCGACCGTCCACACAGGGCGGTCGCCTTTTTTCATGCCGAGACAAGAAAAGCCGCTGGTTGAGCGGCTTTTTTTGTTGCACAAAAAGGTACAGGTTTTTGTAGAGGGGTATGGAGATGTACCTACTAGCAGTAGATTTTGCGTAATCTGGGCAAACGCTGATTAATTGCTCGTATAATGTCGTCTGTTGAAAGATACAAAAACCTGTACTTTTGCGACTGCGCCTAGCTGCGAGCGAGAAGCCTGTTCTAAACGCCCCTGCATTTGCGTACGTCGCAAAGCCAACGAGAGGGCGAAGACATGGAACAGACGGCACGGCGCCAAGAGCAGCTGCCGGGCGCATTTAGCGGCGTCACCACCAACAGCCAGCATGGCCGCGTCCGCTGGTATCTGGTCCACACCCCCCATGGAAAAGAGCGAGAGACCTGCGAAAAGGTTCGCCGTATTATCCCGCACGATCTGATGCAGGACGCTTTTGTAATGCAAAAGGAGTTCTGGTTTAAGCGGGGCGGTGCATGGTCGCTCCAAACCAAACCGATGTACAAGGAATATTTCTTCGTCGCTACGCACGATGCCGCCGCGCTCGATAGGGCTTTGGCCCAGTTGAGCTTTGGCTGTCGCATCGCCGGTAGTAGGGAGCGGGCGTACATGCCCATGCCGGACGATGCACAGGATTGGTACCGCAGCGTGCTCGATGACGACGGCGTGGTGCGTAACAGCGTCGCGCGCATAGAAGACGGCGTGTTGCACATAGAGCAGGGCCCTTTGGTGGGGCAAGAGACCCGTGTAAAGAAGATAGACCGTCATAAGCGCTGGTGCCTGGTAGACGTGGGCGAGGGTGACTCCACATTTAGGGAGCTGCTTCCGTTAGACGTGCCCAGCAAAACGTAAGGGAGACGTTGCGCCGGCACTTTATTTGGTTTTTGGATTCATAGATGGGGGGGGTTCCTGGGGACAGGAACGTAAGTTTTATTGTGGCTGCTAAAGAAGTAACAGAGAGCTGTGTATCCGTGGGGGACGCACTGGCTATTAAAGAGATTAATCCGAGCGGTACGCTTGGCTATCGCTTTATTAAGAGACTGTTTGACCTGGTGTTCAGTCTTTTGATGAGTGTGCTGCTGCTTATTCCTCTTGCTGTGGTGTGCGCGCTGATTAGTCTTGAATCGCCCGGCAGTCCTATGTATACGCAAGAGCGCGTTGGCAAGGGCGGAAAGACAATCAAGATTTTTAAGCTTCGTAGCATGGTCGCCGACGCAAACGACGTGCGTAAGTACCTGAGCCCTGAGCAGCTTCATCAATGGGAAGTCGAGCGCAAGGTCGACGATGATCCCCGCATTACTAGGGTTGGTCAGTATATTCGTAAGTGCTCCATTGACGAGATGCCGCAGTTCCTTAATGTACTGAACGGCGACCTCTCCGTCATTGGGCCGCGTCCCATTACAAGGGATGAGCTTGAACAGCATTTTTCCGACGAAGAAAAAGCTGAGCTGCTCTCTGTCCGGCCCGGCATTACTGGTCTGTGGCAGGCAACCGATCGTAACGAGGCAACCTTTGAGAGCGGCCTGCGTCAGAAGATTGAGCTTCGCTATGTCCAAAACCGTTGTTTTGCTATGGATTGGAAGTGCTTTACTGGTACCTTCGGGGCTATGTTTGGTAAGAAGAGAACGGGACGATAGATGCCGACAAACCTTACTTCTTCCTACAGTGTGTTGATGAGCATTTACAAAAAAGAAAATCCTGCCTATTTAGTTCAAGCTTTAGACAGTATGTTGAACCAAACGGTCTCTCCTGCCGAGATTGTCATGGTCAAGGATGGTCCCCTCACGCAAGAGCTTGAAGACGTGCTCCAAAATTATGACTCCCTTTATCCCGGACTGTTCAATTTTGTTTCGTATGACAAAAACCATGGGCTTGGCTACGCGCTGCGACAAGGCGTGGTTGCTTGCTCTAACGAAATTGTTGCTCGTATGGACACTGATGATATTGCTCGTCCAGATCGTATGGAGAAACAGCTTGCCGCTATTGATAGCGGGCTCGATATGGTCGGAAGCGATGTTATCGAATTCGTCACGTCTCCCAATGAACCTGTTGCGGCTACTGACCTTCCCAAGGGCATCGATGCTATACGTTCTTATTCCAAAAGGCGAAATCCCTTTCGTCACCCTCCCATGACGTTTAGAAAGTCGAAAGTTATGGAGGCTGGTAACTACAGTTCCGACTTTCTCTACTTTGAGGATTGGGACCTTTTTAACAGGATGCTCGCATGTGGCTGCAAGGCGGATAACCTGAGCGAACCGCTTGTTGCGATGCGCGTTAGTGAGGATTTCTATGCTCGCAGGGGCGGCTTGCAGTATCTTAAGTACGCTAAAGCATTTAAGCAGGCTCAAGTTGAGCGTGGCTATTTCACAAAACGTGATTATTTCTGTTCTTATTTGCCGCATGCCGCCGTCTGTCTGATGCCGAATTCCGTTAGAGCGTTGATATATCGTTATTTTCTCAGGAGGTCCTAGATATATGGCTTCTGATATTGATAAGCCTCTGGTTAGTGTCATTGTCCCCGTGTACAACGTGGGTATGTTCGCGCTTCCTTGCGTAAACTCATTGCTTGGTCAGACTTATTCGAATATCGAATATATTATCGTAGATGATGGATGTACTGATAATACTATCGACCTTATTGAAGATGCCGTTGGGTCAGACACGCGATTTAAGATTTTGCATAAGGAGAACGGCGGTCTTTCTTCTGCGCGTAACTTTGGTACTCAAAGGTGCCACGGTGATTATGTCATGTATGTTGATGGGGACGATTTGATCGATTCGCGAACTGTTGAGTTGATGGTCGAAGCGGCTGACAAGTATCAAGTTCCGCTCGTTATCGGCTCCTTTGCGAAGACGCCTGTCCTTGATAACTATAAGATAGGTCAGAATGTAGAATTCCATGTTGAATCTGGAATTGAGCATTTTCGAAAACTTCTTTTATTAACCGGTGAGAGTGGTTCTGCTTGCGGAAAGCTCTTTGAACGATCTCTTATTAGCGACCTTGTCTTTCCTGAGGGGCAGCTCTTCGAAGACATGGGTGTAATTGCTAACATTTGTTCCAAAGTTCAAAAGGTTGCATTCTCTGATGCGTGCTTCTATGCATACGTGACGAGACCTGGCTCCATTACGACGCTCAAGAACCAGGGTTCCAAGCATGCTAAAGACATGGACAGGGCTATTGAGACCGTTCGACAATTTGCCGAGCCTGAATTTCAGGGCGAGTTTGAGTGCTTCCAGTCATTCTGTACGCTCCGCGTTGCAATGAGGGTTGATCCGGACGGATTTGATGATAAGGCTGAGGCCCAGAATTATTTGAGGAATGCTCGAGGGCTTGCTTGGAGGGCATCGAAGAACCCATATGCTTGTTCAAAATGGAGACTGCGTTGTGCTCTCTTTTCTATCTCTCCTAGGGTTCATAACGCTTTCTATGCGTTATATGCTGCAATTTCTGGTAAGGCAATCGGGTAACTCCTATAATTAAAGGTTGATAAGATGATTTTTTCGACTAGCGCGCATTTGTTTAACGTTACTGAATGCCACGGCGGCTTTTTGTATGACATTTACTTTCAAGATGGTTTTAACTGTTATGTTGGTGTTTTCGACACGGTTTCAACCGGAGGAAAATCAACAGTTTACAAACGATATACAAAGCAGGTGTAGAGATGCCAATCTACTTCATTGCCTTTGTGTCCCATATTGTATTGCTATATTTTTCGGTAAAGATAACTAATAAGCACGTCAGTTTTCTTCTTGCGGTTATTTCGGTTCTCCCCCTTTGCTTGGTGGCGGGGTTGCGTGATGCATCTGTCGGTACCGATACCTCGGCATATCCCCTCAGGTGTTTTTATGCCTCGCAGTATTATTCGCTCACAGGTGCTATGGGTGCTTGCTCAGATCAAGAGCCGCTATTCGTGATTCTCTTCTGGATTCTGGGAAGACTGACTGGTGATTTCCACGCTGTTCTTTTTCTTTGTGAAGCCATCGTTCTCCTTCCCTATATTTTAGTTGTTAGAAAGTTGTATCCTCGCGGGTATCCTATCGTAGGTTTCTTTCTTTGTTTCGTTGTGTTTGGTTATACGTTAAACATAATTAGGCAATGTATTGCTACTAGTATGCTCGTCATGATGGTCTATGAGCTGTTCCGCGAGAAACGCGGCCCCGCTATTGTTTTTTTGTTTCTTGCAGTTGGCTTTCACAAGATGTCTATCATGGGACTTTTTATTTGGATTATTTATATTTCATGCTTCAACCGCGGGCGCGAACGTTCGTATAAGACCGTTGCACTTCTTGCATGCGTTGGCGTTATCATTTTTACTATTTGTGTGATTATGATTGGCCCGGATGTAATGGAGCTCGTATCTCTATTTACGTCGTCATATAGCTTTCAGATCAAACACGCTGGAATGGGCTCATTTAATACCACAATGCTTATTTATTTTCTATTTTGCCTTGCTATATGGATGTTAGGCAGTAAGGGTTTGATCACGAGCTTCGATCGATGGACGCTTAATTTCTATACGAGCAGCGGTATAATTTCTTCCCTATTCGCTCAACTTGCGAGCATCAGTCCTGAGCTAATTCGACTGAGTTTCCCTTTTCTTTTCATTTCAGGTTTTGTTTACCCCTTTTTGTCTGAAAACCTTGGCAGAGAGCGGTTTCTAACTGGGGCCCTGGGTGTTTTATTTTTCGTGTTTTATTTTGTCATTACGTTTGTATATGGCGGCAGTTGCGATCTTTTTCCGTATTCGTCGGGGCTTATAGGAGTTATTTATGCATGACGAAACGCCTGACATCAGTATTGTTGTACCGGTATATAACACCGAGCGTTTTCTCCCCGCTTGTCTGGAATCTATTGATATTCAAGGAACCGGCTCTTTTGAGGTGATTCTTGTGGATGATGGTTCCACCGATGGATCTCCTGAGATCTGCGATGCTTATTGCAACAAGCGCGAGAGAGCTTTCGTTATTCACAAGGACAACGAAGGTCTTCTCGCTGCACGACGAGACGGTCTTCGCGAGGCAAGTGGGCGTTATATTCTTTCGCTCGACTCCGATGACGCTCTTCTTGAAGGTTGCATTAAAAAGGTATGCGATGTAATTGCCTCGACTGGTGCTGATATCATTTCATTTGATTTCACTATGGGATTGATGCCTATAAAACCCTCGTTAAAAGTTGATATCTGTTCTGGTATGCATACGGGTGAATCATTTAATGCTGTTAAAAGCCTGTTGTGCGGATGCGATTTCAATAGTGTTTGGAATAAGGTCATTCGGAGAGATTTATTTGCCAGTGACGAGTGGTACTCGAAACGAGTTGGCCTTATGCACGGTGAGGATCTTTGCCAACTTCTTCCTGTTTTCGATATTGCAAAGAGTTTATTTCACATTGACGAACCGCTTTACTACTATCGTCAGCATGACGCTAATAGTACGAAGCAGTTTAAAGAAGATCAGATAACTGATTGGAGCTTTGTAAGCGACGAATTGATTCGCTATGCGAGTGAATGGTCGAGCGATTCAGTCAAAAATGCCAATAGGGGTATCTGTCGACACTATTGTGATCTTGATGAAGTTCTTTGGCATTGTGAAGTGGATAAAGAGGTGAAAAGACAATTTGATAAAACAATTAAAAGCGAGTATCAGAGGCGAATCAGCAATTGTCCGGACTATATTCATAGTCTTGTTTTGTCAAATTGCAGTATCGTTTCTTTTGCTGCTCGGCACATACTAAGCAGCTTTAAATACCTCCGTCGTCTCTTTCTATAATGCAGGTCATTATTGCTTTTTACTAATATCTTTAGATGGAGCATTATTATGCTTGACCAAGCCTGTCCTTAGCTTTCGACTAAGAGCGAGCATTTACGATTGAACCGACATAGAGGACTTGGTTCTGTCGTGCGGTGTATTCATTCCTAGGGCTTTAGTTATTTCGGTTGATGCTTAGAAGCTGGTCTTTGCACTTTTTTCAAAGAAGATCTCCAACGTCCCCATGTTCTGGGTGAGGCCATAGACGCTTACGTTTGTGATTTATTGTTTGTAGCCTATTCCTCTATGGGGTGCTGTCTGCGATTGGTCTTGTTGATTGCATGATAGGGCATCATGACTAAAATGTCCGAATCGATGGAAACGCATCTTTATTCGACTTTAAAGATGGGAGGAGTCAATTGTTGCAGATTCTTAATTCAATTAAGAAAGTCATAAAACTTTTACTTTCAAGCCCTATTTATGATGGTTTACTCAGGTTAAGTCGTCGTTCCGATGCTATAACCTATGCGTCTAAGGCGAAGCTGAGTATGGTTTCCCAGAGACCGTCCAATATGTTCATGCCGATTGTTTTTAAGGAAAGCGTATCTTACGACATTTCTATTATTGTACCTGTGTATAACGTTGAGAAATACCTCAAACCCTGTCTAGGCTCCATTGTGACTCAGGAGTTTTCTGGCAAGTTTGAGGTTATTATTGTCGATGATGGGTCTAAAGACGATTCTGGTGCTATAGCCGATTCGTATGGATTAATGCCCAATGTTCTTGTAATTCACCAGGTAAACGGCGGTCTTTCCGCAGCGCGCAATGCGGGTCTTAGGGTTTCTCGCGGTAAGTACATCATGTTCGTGGATTCTGATGACATGATCGGGCCAGGGTATCTTGAGGCTATGTGGAGCAGGCTCGTTCAAACATCTGCGGATTTCGTTACATCGACTTTTAGATATATGTCTGATGATGGTTTGATTGGCGAGATAGAGAACGATAGAGCTAGTTGGATGGTGCCGTGGGGCAGACTATATCGTCGTGAAGTCTGGAATCGACTAGGTTTTCCCGTAGGCGCATGGTATGAAGATCTGATTCATCCGTTATGGATTGATTCTTTCTTCAAGGATGAGCCTTGTTATGATTTGAGCGGCTATTATTACCGAATCCGTCCTGGATCCATTATGCAGTCTACCCCTACTAATGTTAAGGGCCTTGATTCGTATTGGGTTCTCGATGAATTGATTTCTTATCGTTCGGAGCTTGGAATTTCTTACTCTCAGGAAGACTTCGATCGTATTCTTCCTCTGTTCGGGCCGCTTTTGCTTGGGAGAACCGTTACCTTGGACAACAGCGCGCGTAAAACAATGTTTGCTTGTTGTTGCGACACGTTTAATTCAATTGATGATTTTAAGACGAAGAACACATCGTTAAACGGCAGATGGAGGGATATCGAGAGATCTCTTCGTTCTTCGGATTATAACCGTTATCTTCTCGCTTCTCTTGCCCTTGCGGCGCAGGGGGGTTCTGGGCTTAGTGTTTCAGATGCAATTAATATTTGGGTGAACAGGAACAGATAAATAATGAAAATCGGAACGATTACTTTTCACGGCGCATTGAACTTCGGGTCTGCGCTTCAGTCTCATGCGCTTCAAGTGGTTTTGGAAAATATGGGACATGAAGTGCAAATTATCGACTACCGTTCTCACGATTATGAACAGTATAAGCTGCTTCAGCTCCGGCATCCAAAGGCAACGCTGCGAACATTGCGCTGTTTAAATAGGTATTTGTCAAGAAAGACTGCATTCGAGGATTTTTCAAATAAATATTTCGTCATGACGAAGAAGTCTTATCGCTGGCAAAATGAAGAGGAGATGTGCGAGCTTGCGGATCAGTTTGATTGCTTTATTTGTGGTAGCGATCAAATATGGAATCTCGATTGTACACAAGGTGTTGTTGGCCCCTATTTCCTTTCATTCGCTGGAGATAGACGTCGAGTCGCTTACGCTCCCAGTCTTGCGCACACTAACTTTAGACCTGAGAATTTTGATGAACAGCTTGTATCCGAGTTGCTCTCAAGGTTTGATTTCCTGTCTGTTCGCGAGGAGGAGACGGTTCCGTTATTTCAGACCCTTGTCGATGCGCCTATAGATGTTGTCTTAGATCCCACACTTTTGTTGGATTCTGACGACTACGCAGATATGGCATCTAAAGATGTTTTGCAGGGTGAATATATATTTATGTATCTACTACGCGAGTGCCCCGAACTTATTGAGAGCACCGTCGCGATGACGGAAGCAACGGGCATGAAGGTTGCTTACATATCTGATAAAAACCTAGATATCCCAAATTCTATTAACCTGTTTGGTGTTGGCCCTGAGGAGTTCGTCTCGCTTATTGCGCACGCAAGCCTTATTCTTACCAATTCCTTTCATGCAACTGTATTCTCAGTTCTCTTTCATAGGCCCTTCCGCGTATATGCGACTGATAAGTCTGGTGCGCGTATGCGCGACTTGCTGAGTAATATCGGGCTGTCTGACCGTTGCGTCGATGTTATGTGCGCCGACGATATTGCCCCTTGTGAGTGGAGTGACGTGGACTCTCGCCTAGATTCTCTGCGGGAGCATTCCTGCGCTTATCTTAGAAAGGCGCTTTCGTAATGGGGGAGACGCGTCGACTTATTAAGAACACTGGCATTATTGCGGTGGGCGGAATGGCAACCAAGCTTGTTTCGTTTCTTCTGCTGCCGCTCTATACCTCAGTTCTTTCCACTGGCGACTATGGTACCGTCGACTACATCAACACTATCGCCCTGTTCTGCGTTCCTGCTGTCTCCCTACTTATGGATGAAGCACTGTTTCGGTTCCTCATCGATTGTCGCACCGATGGTGATCGGTCTAAGGCCGTGACCGCGTCTTGCGCTGTTCTTCTTGCTGGCTGCGCGTGCTTTGCGGTCTTGGCGATTCTGGTCTGGTTGCTATTTATGCCAGAAAATCTTGGCTGGGTCGTGGGCCTTGTTGTCGCTGGCGCGCTTCTGCAGATGGCTTCTGCGGTCCTACGTGGTTTCGGGGATACCGTGGGTTACTCCGTCATGAATTTCACTGCGAGCGCTCTTACCATCGTGCTAAACGTTCTGTTTATCGCTGTTCTGCGTTGGGGCGTTGTGGGCATGCTTTCCGCCACGGTTATTGCGCAGGGCGGTGTTGCCCTCGTGTTCATGGTCATGCGGAAGCTCTGGCGCTATATCGATCCGTCGGCTTTCTCCATTTCCTATGCTCGAGAGCTCCTGCGGTATTCCTTTCCGCTCATTCCCAACAAGGTTTCCTGGACTATTAACAACCTGCTAGACAGGCTAATTATCATGAATACGCTCGGTGCTTCTGCCGCCGGCGTGTACGCCGTCTCTTACAAGTTCCCCGGCGTCATGGACCAGGTGTATGGCTTCTTCTATCAATCTTGGAAGGAGAGCTCGGCGCGCGTCCTCAACTCCGATGAGGACGAGTCGACTTTCTATAACTCTGTGTATCGTGCGCTAAGGCGTTTCATGATGAGCGTCGTTCTGCTTATGTCTGCGCTTATGCCCCTCGTGTACGGCATTCTGATTAAGGGTTCATTCGGTGAGGGCCTGCTGTATGTGCCGATATTGCTCCTGGCGACGTACTTCAGCAACATCTCCGGCTTTTACGGTGGCATCTTTACCGCACATAAGGAAACCGGAATTATGGGTACTACCACTGCGGTGTCTGCGGCCCTTTGCGCCGTTCTGTGTGTTGTGTTGATTCCGCACTTCGGTCTTTATGGTGCATCTGTTGCAACGCTCTTGGCGATGATCGTCGTGAATGAGTACCGCAGGATTAAGGTCGCTAAGTTTACGAAGCTTGTCGAAGACCGGGTTGAGCAGGTTTTAACTTTAGTTTCAATTGTCGGCGTATTCGTTTTCTATTATCTGTCCGCTTGCGGTGCGGGCATCTTAAGCTCGATCGCCTGCCTGGCAATTGCGCTGGTTTTTTCCGTTTATATGAATGCCGATATCCTGCGTAAGATTGTTTCGGCTCGCAAATAGGGGGATAACTGCATGTCTACCGTGAAAAGGGGCGAAGTTCCCACACTGTTTGAGTCGCCATCGCATTGCTGCGGATGCGGGGCCTGTGCCGCTGGTTGCCCAAAAAGCGCCATCACCATGTCTGAGGGTAAGGATGGGTTTGTTCTTCCCGCAATTGATAGCGATCTCTGCATCGGCTGCGGCGCGTGCACGAGGGCGTGCGGCCTCAACCGGGGGATAGGCTCTAATTCCGCTGGACCGTTCTTTGCCGCTGCCGGTAGGGACGATGTCTCGGAGTCCGCTTCCGGCGGAGTTTTCGGCTCCGTTGCGCGTGAGCATATTTCTTCTGGCGGGGTCGTATACGGTGCTGCCTATGAGCGCGAGGGGAATACTCTTCGAGTGTTGCATCGTCGTGCTGTGAGTGTTGATGAGCTTCGCCCGCTTCTCAACTCAAAATATGTCCAGAGCGACGCTGGAGCTTGCTTTGCCGACGTGAAGGCGGACCTTCGTGATGGAAGGCGGGTCTTGTTCTGTGGAACGCCTTGCCAGGTCGCCGGCCTTAGGGGTTTCCTCGGGCGCGATTATGAGGGCCTTACAATTATTGACCTGGTCTGTCACGGTGTCCCTTCCGGCCGCATGTTCGCGGACTGCGTTGAGGGCTATGGCAAGCAGCTTGGGTCTCCCGTGGTTGATTTCCGGTTTAGGTGCAAGCGCGAGGGGTGGGGTAACTCTCTCCTTCTTTTTCTTCTTCTTGAGGACGGAAGAGAGGTCACCATTCCTGCGGCGAAATCCCCCTACTACGACATGTTCCTGAACCTTAAGACGCTTCGCGATAGCTGCTATAGGTGTCCCTATGCAGGGAGATTTCGCGCCGGCGATCTTACTATCGGCGATTTTTGGGGCGTCGATGTAAACAGGCCCGACGTCCTGAAGGATGCCGAGAAGTTCAATCAAATGAAGGGCGTTTCCTGCCTGCTGGTGAATAACGACCGCGGCAGGGAGTTTATTGAATCCAGCAACGCTCTGGACTTGTACCCTGTCGAATTTGACGATATCGCTAAGGGCAACGATCAGCTCCGCCACCCGAGCGCTCTTCCAAAAGACAGACTGCTCTATATTGACGCATTTGTCGAAGGTGGTTGGCATTCCGTTGAGTGTATGTATAAAAGGCGAGAGCGTGGAATAATTTTCTATACCAAGAAATTAGTAAGAAGGCTTCTCCCTGAATCATGTCGGGAGATTGTCAAAATGTATTTAAAGGGTCTTGCAGGCTAGGTAAGGACCCACGCCTGGGCGGGCCCCCCGTTGGGCTCGTAGAGCCATACCGTGTTGCCCTCC
>DXMJ01000017.1 GCA_019414265.1 Collinsella sp.
GAAAAACTCACCCGCTATAACCTGGGCGCGGCACTGCTGTGCTTGGCGGGCATTGGCTTGGTGGCGCTCGATAGCGTCGAGTTCAACATCGGTGACGTCATTACGCTGGCAGGCGCGGTCTTCTTCGCCATCCAGATGGCGGTGACCGCCAAGTACGGTCGCAAAATGGACATCAACGTTATCACGTTTTGGATGTTTGTGGGCAACGGCGTGCTGAGCCTGGTTTCGTCGCTGTTATTCGAGACCCAGGCGCCTCTGTCCGTGTGGACGCCGAACTTTATCGGTGTGATGGCGTTTCTCTCGGTGGGCTGCACATGCGTGGCTCTGCTCATCCAAAACGTCGGCCTGGCGCATGTCCCGGCTTCGACGGGCTCACTGCTCCTTTCGATGGAGTCGCCTTCGGGCGTGTTGTTTTCGGTGCTGCTGATGGGGGAGGCGCTCACCTCGCGCCTGCTCGCCGGCTTCGTGCTTATCTTCCTGTCGATTATCTTGAGTGAGACTCACTTCGATTTTTTGCGCAAAAAGCCGCGCCCGCAATTGTAAACAACTTGTTGCGCCGCCCTCCCGGGGCGGCATTTTTTATGCGTCGCCCTTAAAGTTGTACCTTGCACTTTATGCTATCAAAGTGCTTGCTGCAAAAACGTTACTGGAGGGCATCTATGGCACCAGCACTGTCCGATCTTCAACCGCAATCAGCGCCCAAGGCTACCGCAGCGGCGCAGGCCGCTATCGGTGACGGTCTTGTTGCAGAAGCTCAGACTTTTGCAGACGAGCTTGCTGTGTGGCGACACGATCTACACCAGATGCCCGAGCTGGGTAACAACCTTCCGCAGACGTCCGCCTTTATCCAGGCGCGTCTGGACGAGATGGATATTCCCTATGCCGTGCTTGTTGACGGCTCCTGTGTCGTTGGCCTTATCGGTGCCGGCGCGGCAGCTGCTGCTCGGGGTAACGGTACGTGCACGGACAAGCAGGCCGGTACGGTCATCATGCTCCGCGGCGACATGGATGCCCTGCCCGTTGCCGAGGAATCCGGCGAGCCCTTTGCATCCACCAATGGCTGCATGCATGCTTGCGGTCACGATATGCACGCGACGGCGCTGCTTGGTGCGGCTCGTATGCTCAAGGCCCGCGAGTCCGAGCTTCTCGACGCCAACGCCACGGTTAAGTTGCTGTTCCAGCCGGGCGAGGAAACCTTTGAGGGTGCCCGTGCTGCCATCGTCGACGGTTTGCTGCAGAACCCACGCCCCCAGGCCGCCTTTGCCATGCATGTCAATAGCCAGTCGCCGCTTGGCCTGGTGCTCTACGGCAGCCCGGCGCTCTCGGGCGTGTACGGTTTTCGCATCACGCTTCAGGGCAAGGGCGGCCATGGCTCGAGCCCCGAGATCTGCATCGACCCCATCACGGCCGGCGTCCATGTGCATCTGGCGCTTCAGGAGCTCATCTCCCGCGAGGTGCCGGCGGCCAAGGAGGTCGCGCTTACCGTTGGCAAGTTCGCCGGCGGTCAGGCCGCAAATGTCATCCCCGACACTTGTGTGCTCGAGGGAACGCTGCGTGGCTTCGACGTCAAGCTCATGGAGCACCTCAAGGAGCGTATCGCCGAGGTCGTCAACGGCGTGGCCGCAACGTATCGCACGTCGGCCACCATCGAGACGCTCTCGGATGTTCCCCCGCTCGTGCTCGATGACGACGTGACCCAGGCTTCGCTTGGCTACGTGGGTGCGACGCTGCCCAAGGCCACCTTCCTGCCGCTGTTCCATGCCATGGCGAGCGAGGACTTTGCGCTTATCTCGAGTGAGATACCGAGCGCATACTTTACGATCGGCGCGGCTGTGACCGATACGGACGAACACTTTGCCCAGCATCATCCCAAGGCGCGCTTTAGCGATGCCGAGCTGCCACTTGGTGCCGCGGCTTACACGGCGGTCGCTTTGGGCTATATCGCCGACCACCGGTAGTACCCAACCTTGCCTTTCAAGCCTGCGGGCATGGCCATAAGGCCTATGCCCTTGTCTTTCAAGGCAATCTTGGGCACTACCGGCGCCTGGCTTTGTCATCATGGCCACGTGTTACACGATTTTCGTTAACTGCATGAGCCTGTTTCAGCCGCTCATCGTCAGCGACCTCGGGATCACGCTTGCGCAGTACAACATCTCCAATGCCATCTCCACCGTGGTGAGCGTTATCGGCTCACTTGTCATTGGCCATGTTGCCGATAAAGTAAGCGGCCGCGTTTTGGGTTCCCCTCACTGTAATCGCCACCTCTGCCGTTCTTGCCGGCATGAGCTTTGTCGGTGAGCTGTGGCAGGTCTACGTGCTCTTTTCTGTTCGCTCCGTTCTGTCTGTGGCTGCCCTGGAAGCCGAATGGATGCTCGTACCATCATTCGGTTTCCAAGGCGGCTACGGGCCTACGAAATGATCCGTTTTCCTCCGTCCCCAACAGATCACGTGATCCGAAGGGGACGGAGGAAAGCGAATCAGCTGTCGCGGCGGCGCATCTGGCCGAACGAGCCCCCATACCCTCGTTCGGTCAGATGCACCGCCGCGGTTTGTGTTTGTGCCGTATAATGACCACTACCTATGACGCGATACAAAAGAAAGGTGTTTGCCCATGCAGGCACAGAAGGCGGAGGGAACCCGCGACCTTATCGGCGCCGAGATGCGCGCCTGGCAAAAGATGCAGCAGACCGCTGCCGGCGTATTCGAGCCGTTTGGCTTTAAGCCCATCGAGACGCCCGCGATCGAGCAAGTGGACGTGTTTGTCCACGGTATCGGCCAGTCGACCGACGTCGTTCGCAAGGAGATGTTCCGCGTGTTTAGCGGCGCCAACCTTGAGCGCGTCTTTACCGAGGGTACCGATACCAAGCTCAAGCCCAAGCAGCGCCTGGCGCTTCGCCCCGAGGGCACGGCCGGTGTGGTGCGCGCCGTCGTGGAGAACAACCTGGTGCCTCAGGGCTCCACGCCGTTTAAGGCCTACTATGCCGAGGCCATGTTCCGCGGCGAGCGTCCCCAGAAGGGTCGTCTGCGTCAGTTCCACCAGGTGGGCATCGAGTGGCTCGGTGCTCCCGATCCGGCGGCAGACGCCGAGTGCATCATTATGCTCATGGAGTTCTACAAGCGCCTGGGCTTCGATCTTTCCAAGCTTCGTCTGCTCATTAACTCGATGGGCGATGCGCAGTGCCGTCCGGCATATCGCGAGCAGGTCAAGCAGTTTATCCTCGATCACGCCGACGAGATGTGCGACGAGTGCCGCGAGCGCGCCGAGCTCAACCCGCTGCGCGCCTTCGACTGCAAGAACGACCATTGCCGCGAGATCATGGCCGACGCTCCGCTGATGGGCGACAACCTGTGCGATGAGTGCCGCGAGCACTACGAGCAGGTCAAGCGCTATCTGGACGCCGCCGGTATCGAGTATGTCGAGGATCCCACCCTGGTGCGCGGCCTGGACTACTACACCCGTACTGTCTTTGAGGTCGAGGCTCCCGGCGCCGGTGTCGGCTCCATCGGTGGTGGCGGTCGCTACGATGGCCTCGTTGAGCTCGAGGGCGGTAAGCCCACGGCGGGCGTCGGCTTTGCCGTCGGCTTTGAGCGCGCCCTGCTGGCCCTGCAGGCCTTTGGCAGCGACCTGGGTGCCGAGGAGGCCCCGTGTGTCTACGTCGCCAACGCCGGCAAGGAGTTGCGCCAGAACGTCTTTGCCATCACGCAGGAGCTTCGCGCCGCAGGCATCGTGACCGAGGCCGACTATCAGGGCCGTTCGCTCAAGGCCCAGTTTAAGCAGGCCGATAAGGTGGGCGCCAAGCTCATTTTGGTCCTGGGTGGTGACGAGCTTGCCGCCGGTAAGGTCAAGGTGCGCGACATGGAGAGCCACGACGAGGTACTGGTCGATTTGGCCAACGTTGTCGAGGCGGTTCGCGAGCGCCTGTAGCGTATCTTTTTGAGCTGCGGGCTTGCTAACGTGCCCTGCTCATGGAGAGCGATTGTTACGGGGGTGTTTCGCATTTATGCGAAATGCCCCCGTTTGCATATGCCGTCCACCGAGAAATACGACCATTTGGGGCAAAAAGCCTTGCAATGCAGAAAATACTTTTGTGTGGTAAAGCGCAATCAGCTTCGAAAGTTTTTGCCGAGTGCCTATAATAAATACCGCATGTTACGTGCATAGAAGGAGGAATGGGAGGAAACGTGGCTGAGAACCTAAGCAACCAGTCTGTACCCGAAGCCGCGGCGCGCGTCGCTGCCGTGGTCAACCGCCTCGTTAACCGAATCGGCTCGAATGCCGAGTCCAGGGAGCGTCTCGCCGAGATCGAGATCCCCGAGGAGCTGCGCGATAATCTGGCGCTGTTCCTGCGCCTGGAACGTCGTGTGCTTAGCGAGTATGATCCCGAGATCGCGGACCTGTTCGACAAGATTTTGACAGCCGAGATTGTGGTCAATGCTGGCAACCCCGGTAGCCGCGCTGCCGACGAGTCCGTTGACGAACAGGGCGTGCCCACTGCCGACGAGCCCACCGCCGTGGCGTTTCGCGAAGTCGTCGATTTGATTGACAGCCTGCCGCTTGATAAGCAGCAGGTCATCGTTCGCGCCTTTACGAGCTTCTTCCACTTGGCAAACCTGTCGGAGGAGAACTACCGTGTGGCGCAGCTGCGCGAGCGCGAGGCCGGCGCATCGACCGATACCGAGGTCGATCCTGCCAACGAACTCACCGTCGCCTATCACCAGTTGGTAAACGAGATGGGCGTCGAGGGTGCCAATGAGCTGCTCGGCAAGCTCGAGTTCCACCCTGTCTTTACCGCACATCCCACCGAGGCCCGTCGTAAGGCCGTCGAGGGCAAGATTCGCCGTATCTCCAACCTGCTGGAGGAGCGTCCGCGTCTGGGCGGCTCCGACCTGGTGGAGAACGAGCGCCATATGCTGCAAGAGATCGACGCCCTGGTACGCACGAGCCCCATCGCGCTCAAGAAGCCCACGCCGGTCGAGGAAGCCGATACCATCATCGACATCTTCGATAACACGCTGTTCGACGTTATCCCCGTCATCTACCGTCGCTTTGACGACTGGGTGCTGGGCGACAAGGCCGGCACCGTGCCGCCGCTGTGCCCGGCGTTCTTCCACCCCGGCAGCTGGATCGGTTCCGACCGTGACGGCAACCCCAACGTTACCGCCAAGGTGAGCCGCGAGGTCGCCGCCAAGTACTTCACCCACATGGTGCTCAAGCTCGAGGACAAGTGCCGCCGCATCGGCCACAACCTCACGCTCGAGGCCACCTACAGCAAGCCTTCTGCCGAGCTCATTAACCTGTGGAACCATCAGGTCGAGATGAGCCCTCGTTACACGGCCCGCGCCGAGCTGATCTCCGAGCACGAGCCGCATCGCGCCGTCATGCTCGTCATGGCCGACCGCCTGAACGCCACCGTGCGCCGCATCACCGACACCATGTACCACAGCGCCGACGAGTTCCTGGATGACCTGCGCGTCGTCCAGCGTTCGCTTGCTGCCTGCGGTGCCGTCCGTGCCGCCTACGGTCCGGTCCAAACCATCATCTGGCAGGTCGAGTCCTTCGGCTTCCATATGGTCGAGATGGAGTTCCGTCAGCACTCCGTGGTGCACGCCCGCGCCCTCAAGGATATCCACGAGAACGGTATCCATGGCGACCTGCAGCCCATGACGCGCGAGGTCATCGATACCTTCCGCGCTATCGGTTCCATCCAAAAGCGCTACGGCAAGAAGATGGCGCACCGCTACATCATCTCGTTCACCAAGAGCGCCCAGCATGTGGCCGACGTCTTTGAGCTTGCCCACCTGTCCTTTGCACACGAGGAGGATGTCCCCGAGCTCGACGTGATCCCGCTGTTCGAGCAGCTCGAGGACCTCGAGGGCTGCATCGACGTGCTCGACCAGATGCTCACGCTGCCCGTGGTGCAAAAGCGCCTTGCCCAGACCAACCGCCGCATGGAGGTCATGCTGGGCTATTCCGACTCCTCCAAGGACGCCGGTCCTACCACGGCCATGCTCGCGCTGCACTCCGCGCAGGAGCGCATCGCCAAGTGGGCCGAGAAGAACGATATCGACCTGGTGCTCATGCACGGTCGCGGCGGTGCCGTGGGCCGTGGTGGCGGCCCGGCCAACAAGGCCGTGCTGGCGCAGCCCAAGGGTTCGGTCAACTGCTTCTTTAAGCTCACCGAGCAGGGCGAGGTCATCTTTGCCCGTTACGGCAACCGCACGCTGGCTCAGCGCCATGTTGAGTCCGTTGCTGCCGCAACGCTTTTGCAGTCGGCCCCGAGTGTCGAGAAGACCAACACCGAGACCACGCAGAAGTTCTGGGATATGGCCGAGAAGCTCAACACCGCAAGCCACGAGCGCTATCTGGACCTGCTGAACACCGAGGACTTTACACCGTGGTTCTCGACCGTGACGCCGCTGACCGAGGTCGGTCTGCTGCCGATCGGCTCGCGTCCGGCCAAGCGCGGTCTGGGTGCGAAGTCACTCGACGACCTGCGTACCATTCCGTGGATCTTCAGCTGGAGCCAGGCGCGCATTAACCTGGCCGCTTGGTACGGCCTGGGCACCGCCTGCGAGCAGCTTGGCGATCTTGACCAGCTCAAGGCTGCCTACCAGGAGTGGCCGTTCTTCCGCACCTTTATCGACAATATTGAGATGTCGATCGCCAAGACCGATCAGCGCATCGCCAAGATGTATCTGCACCTGGGCGATCGCCAGGATCTGTCCGAGAAGGTCTTTACCGAGATGCAGCTCACGCGTAAGTGGGTCCTTGCCATCGTCGGTGACGAGTGGCCGCTGCAGCGCCGCCGCGTGCTCGGCTGCGCCGTCCGCGTGCGTAACCCCTATGTCGACGCCCTGTCCATCGCCCAGGTCCGCGCCCTTCGCGAGGTGCGTATGAACCAGGACGAGATGGCCGAGGAGAAGAAGGCCGAGTACATGAGCTTGATTCTTTCGACTGTGACCGGCGTCTCGGCAGGATTGCAGAACACGGGGTAATCGATAGCCCTGTGGCTCTCACCGGGACCCGACGGGTTTCCCTCTGAATGCGTCCTCGCACTTGAAGCCCCCTTATCCTGCTCCTTCGGAGCTGCGGATAAGGGGGCTTCGTGCTGCGGAATGCATTCAGAGGGAAACCCGTCGGGTCCCTTCATCCTCGGTCTTCGGGGATTAAAGCTGAAGGGAAGAAAGGCGCGCTTCGCGCGTTTTGGATGGGGTCTGTCCCGGCGGCGCGTTTGGCGCTTCTCGCCTTACGACTGTAGCGGCCGCGGTCCCAAGCGGGATCGCGGCCGCTCTATTTTGGGTCAAATATGAACGTTCTGTTAACGAGTGGGCAAACGGTAGCTTTTTTCGGTGAGCGGCGTATTCTCTCAACGGTTTAACTAGTGTGTCAGTTGAAAGAAAGAGGGCGCTCGTCATTGTTTGAATGTGAACTGCTGTTTGACCACAAGACGTTGCATCTGGAGCTCGAGGATAAGAACTTCGCGGGTGTGATGGAAGGTCATCAAAACGAGTCTAAGACTACAAAATCGCAGGAAGAGCTGGTAGAGGAGTCGCTTGCCAACCCTTATGGCTCGCCTTCGCTCGAGGAGCTTTGTGCTGGCAAAAAGGATATCGTAATTATCAGCTCTGACCATACGCGTCCCGTTCCTTCGCGTGTGACGATGCCTATTCTGCTGCATCACATTCATGCCGCTGCGCCCGAGGCCCGTGTGCGTATTTTGGTTGCTACGGGTATGCACCGTCCGTCGACGCACGAGGAGCTCGTCAATAAGTATGGCGAGGACATCGTTGCCAACGAGGAAATCGTTATGCATGTCGCGACCGACGACAGCATGATGAAAAAGATCGGCACCCTGCCTTCTGGTGGCGAGTGCATCATCAACAAGATCGCTGCCGATTGCGACCTGCTGCTTGCCGAGGGCTTCATTGAGCCGCACTTCTTTGCCGGTTTCTCTGGCAGCCGTAAGTCTGTCCTGCCTGGCATCGCCAGCTATAAGACCATCATGTACAACCACAACGGTCAGTTTGTGAACGACTCCCATTCGCGTGCCGGCAACCTGTGCCACAACCACGTGAGCGAGGACATGTTCGCCGCTGCCGAGATGGCTCACCTTGCCTTTGTGCTTAACGTGGTGCTCAACGGCAAGCACGAGGTCATCGGCTCCTTTGCCGGCGATATCCACAAGGCACACGAGGCCGGCTGCGAGTTTGTGAAGAGCCTTGCCGGTGTTGAGCCCGTCGAGTGCGAGATTGCCATCACCACCAACGGCGGCTACCCGCTCGACCAGAACATCTACCAGGCTGTAAAGGGCATGTGCTCTGCCGAGGCCACGCTTCCCGAAGGCGGCGTGATTATCGACGTTGCCGGTTGCGCCGACGGTCACGGTGGCGAGGGCTTCTATCACAACATCGCCGACAACGATCCGGCAGAGTTTGAGCGCGCCTGCATCGACCGTCCCAAGGACGAGACCCTGCCCGATCAGTGGACGAGTCAGATTTTCGCTCGCATCCTGGCACATCACCCCGTGATCATGGTTACCGATCTGTGCGATCACCAGATGCTCAAGGATATGCACATGACGCCGGTCAACACCCTTGAGGAGGCGCTCAAGCTTGCTTTTGAGATGAAGGGTGCCGACGCCAAGGTCGCCGTCATCCCCGATGGCCTGGGTGTTGTCGTCGCGCAGCACTAGCGTGCGGACTCAACGAATCGTTTACAACCGACAAGAAAGATAAGGTTTTATGCTTACCAAACTCCTGTGCGAATTCGGCGCGACTGCCCTCATGATCGTCTTTGGCGTGGGCGTGCACTGCGATACCGTGCTCAAAGGCACCAAGTATCAGGGCTCCGGCCATATGTTTGCCATCACCACCTGGTCTTTTGGCATCTCGGTCTGCCTGTTTGTCTTTGGCGGCGCCGTGTGCATGAACCCCGCTATGGTGCTTGCCCAGTGCATCGTCGGCCTGGTGCCGTGGGGCAACTGCATCCCCTTCATGCTTGCCGATATGCTCGGCGGCTTTGTGGGTGCCGTGATCGCTTGGTTTATGTATGCCGATGAGTTCAAGGCTTCCGAGGGCGTCGTCGACCCCATTGCCCAGCGCAACATCTTCTCGACCAACCCCACCACCGAGGGCACGAACTATGCTCGTAACTTCTTCTGCGAGGCTATCTGCACCTTCGTGTTCATCAGCGCCATCCTTGCTGCCGCTAGCCGCGCCGGCGAGAACGTTCTGATGCTCGCAATCTGCGTCGGCCTGATCGTTTGGGCCGTTGGCATGGGCATGGGCGGCATCACCGGCTTCGCCATGAACCAGGCTCGTGACCTTGGTCCTCGCATGGCCTATCAGGTGCTGCCGATTAAGAACAAGGCCGACAACAACTGGAAGTATGGCCTGCTTGTTCCTGGCATCGCGCCGTTTGTCGGTGCCGCTCTGGCCGCGCTGTTTGTGCATGGTTTCTTGGGCATGTTCTAGTCAAAGGACGGCTCTATAAGGTCCGGGCTCGGTAGGGGTTAACTTTCCAACGCGTCCTCGGACATGCAAAAAGGCTCGCTGCGCACTTCGTGCGGCGAGCCTTTTTGCGTCCTGCGGAGTGCGTTGGAAAGTTAACCCCTACCGAGCCCTGGGCATTCTTGGCTGTGTTCGAACAAGCAACCCAACATATATATCTGAATTTGGATGGGAGGGGCTTGTTGCTGCTGGGGGCGTTGAAGTGCGAGTGACGCTTTGGGATGCGTGGCGGCCTGGGTTGGGGCGATGCTTTGGAATGAGCTTCTTACTTAGTTGAAGAGGGGTTTTATGGCTGATAGGTAATCTTTGGCTACGTCCTCTTTTGGGGCTTGGAAGTTGTGCCAGGCCCACCATTGGACGGTGGCTACGAAGCTTGAGGCTATGTGGTGTAGTAGGAAGCTGCGGTCCATGGTGCCGGCGGGGCCTGAGGGGTCGACGGGCACGGTTTCGGCTGCTCGGGCCATGATGGTCTTGCGGAGGCTGTCGGCGAAGACGCGTGAACCGGCGCCGGCTACCAGTGCCCGTACACCCTGACGGCGTTCCCAGAGGTTGTTGAGGATATGCTCGACCTGCACGAGTGGGTCGTCGAGCGGTGTGCCATCGTCGTCAAGAGCGTGGGTGCAGATGTCGCTCACGAGTTCGGACAGTAGGTCGTCTTTGCTCTTAAAGAGACCGTAGAATGTCGCGCGGCCTACGTGAGCGCGAGCGATGATGTCGCCGACGGTGATCTTGCCGTAATCTTCCTCGCGCAGGAGCTCGGAGAACGCCGCAACGATGGCGGCGCGGCTTTTTGCCTTGCGGGCATCCATGGCTATGCGTCCGCGTGAACGAGCAGGCAGCGGAGCGTGCCGGAGCAACCCTCGTAGGGGCGTTTGCCGGCGCCGTAGCCGACAGCTTCGATGCGGTAGCGTGAGGGCAGTTGGTCGGACGTACGCAGGGCGGTGACGATGGCGGCGCCTGTGGGCGTTACGAGCTCGCCAGCGACCGGTGCAGGCGTGAGAGCGATATTGCCCGCCTGGCACAGGTTGACGACAGCGGGGACGGGAATGGGCATGAGGCCGTGTGCACAGCGGATGGTTCCGTGGCCCTCGGAGAGCGACTCGACTACGATGTCCTCAATGCCCAGGTCATCGAGGCAGATGGCGACAGAGCAGACGTCGACGATGGAGTCGACGGCGCCCACCTCGTGGAACATGACGGTCTCGGGCGTTTTGCCGTGGGCCTTGGCCTCGGCAGCGGCGAGTGCGGTAAAGATGGCGAGGGCGCGACGCTTGGCGCCATCGCTTAGCTGCGAGCCATCGATAATGGCGGTGACGTCCGCCAAAGACCGGTGGTGATGGTGGTGGGCGTGATGATGCCCCTCGTGGCCATGGCCGTGGATCTCATGGTCATGGTCGTGTGTGTGCTCGTGCTCATGCTCGTCATGGTCATGATGATGGTGGTGCTCATGCTCATGCATATGCTCGACAGCTGCTTCGTTGCCGTAGAGCCAGGCCATATCGTGGTCGTGGTTCTCGAGCTCCTCTGCCAGCTGAACGTCAAAGTCGCAGGCGTCGATGCCGTGCTTGTTTACGCGCGTGACGGCAATCGAAAAGCCATCGACCGGCAGCGTGGCGAGCTGTTCGCGCAGCTGCTCCTCACTGGCACCCAGGTCGAGCAGGGCCGCAACGGTCATATCGCCGCTGATGCCCGAGGTGCCGTCGATGATAAGCGTGTGCTGATGGTTGGACATGGGATGCTCCTTAGCGGGCGCAGGGCGTGCCGGCGCTCAGATGATTGATAAGACTTGCCTGGTAGGCGGCACCAAAGCCGTTGTCGATATTGACGACCGAGACGCCGCTGGCGCAGGAATTGAGCATGGCGAGCAGCGCGGCCACGCCACCAAAGTTCGCGCCGTAGCCCACGCTGGTGGGAACGGCGATGACCGGGCAACTCACCAGGCCGCCGATGACGCTCGCCAGGGCGCCTTCCATGCCGGCGATGGCGATGACCACCTGCGCCTGGGCAAGTTCCTCGGCATGCGCAAGCAGGCGGTGCAGCCCGGCGACGCCCACGTCGTAAAGGCGATCGACTTCGTTGCCATAGAACTCGGCCGTCAACGCGGCTTCCTCGGCGACGGGCAGGTCGCTCGTGCCGGCGCAGGCGACAACGATGCGTCCGTTGCCGGTAGGGGAGGGCTTGCCGCCCACGAGGGCGAGCTGCGCGTCCGGGACATATCCCAGGTCGATGCCGTTGCCGAGAAGCTCCGAGGTGCGGGCGGCCTTTTTGGCGTCCAGGCGCGTGACCAGGATGCGCTCCTGGCCGGCATCGCGCAGCGCTTTGATAATGGCGGCAATCTGATCGGCGGTTTTACCGGCACTGTAGACAACCTCGCCGGCTCCCTGGCGCACCCCGCGCGAAAGATCGAGCTGCGCAAAGCCCAAATCGGCGGTCGGAGCCGTCTGGATGCGCGTGAGGGCGTCGGCAGGGGGGACTGCCCCGCCGGCAACATCGCTCAGTAACTGCTCAAGATCTCGCTTATCCATATATGTTCCCTTCGACGGCGCAAAGTCTAGCACTCAAAGGGTATGTTTCCGAACATTAAGACAAAATTGTTCGGAAACTATAGGACAGACTGATTCAATTGTTAGATGGATCGGCTAGTCGCGCAGGATGATGTCCATGGCGAGCATCAGGTTGCGCTCGTCGATGGCAAACGGGGCGGCCTCGCGCGTCTTGGGCTTGGCGCAAAACGCGATGCCCGTGCCCGCGGCCTGAATCATGGGGATGTCGTTGGCGCCGTCGCCGATCGCGACGGTGTGGGCCATGTCGACACCGCACTCAACCGCCCAATCCAGCAGCTGGATGAGCTTGGACTCCTTGGTCACAATGTCTGCCGCCAGCTTACCGGTGAGCTTGCCGTCCACGACCTCCAGGCGGTTAGCGAGGCAAAAGTCGATGCCCGCGGCGGCCACGATCTTGTCGGCGATTTCGTGAAAGCCACCACTTACCACGCCGACCTTCCAGCCCTTGCTGTGCGCCGATCGCACAAGCTCCAGCGCGCCGGGGGTAAACGTCACGCGCGCAAAGGTGCGCTCGAACACACTCTCATCCAAGCCGGCAAGCAGCCCCACGCGTTCCTCGAGCGCCTGCTTAAAGTCAAGCTCGCCGCGCATGGCGCGTTCGGTGATCTGTGCAACTTGCTCGCCCACGCCGGCCTCCTCGCCCAACAGGTCGATGACCTCCTGGTTGATGAGCGTGGAGTCGATATCCATAACGATGAGGCGTGCAGTCATGGCGGGCCTTTCCGAGTGCTGTTTTATTGGGGCATATTGTCGCACGTGACGAGCGCGGGCGGGTGTCACAGCGCGTCAATTGTTTCGTCTCCGTCAAGTCTTTGGGCAGGAGCCACTTTTTCGCGGCACATCGACGCGAGTGCGATAAGATAGAACGCCATGTCTGGCTGCGCGGTTTACGCAGGCTGGGCAAATCTGTACGACGCCGCCCGGAACGACACGGGGCGGCACAGATCCATAAAGGAGGATCACTGGTATGAGCCAGACCCGTCCCATCGATGAGCATTCCATGCACACCCGTACCTGCGGCGAGCTTCGCTTCGAGAACGTGGGCGAAGAGGTCACCCTCACCGGTTGGGTGAGCCGTCGCCGCGACCACGGCGGCCTTATCTTCTGCGACCTTCGCGACCGTGAGGGCATCACGCAGCTCACCTTCGACCCCGAGCACTCCGACGGCGACGCCTTTAAGATCGCCGAGACCATGCGTCCCGAGTGGCCCATCAAGATTCACGGCGTCGTGCGCGCCCGTGGCGAGGAGACCACCAACACCAAGCTCGCGACTGGCGAGATCGAGGTCCTGACCGACCACGCCGAGGTGCTCAACACGTCCGTCACCCCGCCGTTCCAGATCGAGGACGGCATCGAGACCAGCGAGGACACCCGCCTGCGCTATCGCTATCTGGACCTTCGTCGTCCCGAGATGATGGCCAACCTCAAGCTGCGCTCCGACTTTACCTTTGCCATTCGCGAGGCGCTGCACAACCGTGAGTTCATGGAGGTCGAGACGCCCTCCCTGTTCAAGTCTACGCCCGAGGGCGCCCGCGACTTCATCGTCCCCAGCCGCATCCAGCCGGGCAACTTCTACGCCCTGCCGCAGTCCCCGCAGCTCCTGAAGCAGCTGCTCATGGTCGGTGGCGTCGAGCGCTACTACCAGGTTGCCAAGTGCTTCCGCGACGAGGACCTGCGCGCCGACCGTCAGCCCGAGTTCACCCAGGTCGATATCGAGATGTCCTTCGTGGACCAGAACGACGTTATGAGCGCCCTCGAAGAGGTTCTTGCCGATGCCTTCGGCCGCATGGGTGTCGAGATGCCCACGCCGCTGCGTCGCATGGACTACTGGGAGGCCATGGACACCTATGGCTCCGACAAGCCCGATACCCGCTATGGCATGCACCTAGTCGACCTGACCGATATCTTTGCCAACTCCAAGTTCAAGGTCTTTGCGACTGCCGCGAACGAGGAGGGCTCTGTCGTCAAGGCCATCAACGCCAAGGGCGCCGGTGCCTGGGCTCGCGCCAAGATCGATAAGCTTGCCGGCGTGGCTTCCACGTTTGGCGCCAAGGGCCTGGCCTGGATCGCCTTCCGCGAGGACGGCTCCATCAACAGCCCCATCGTCAAGTTCTTCTCGGACGAGGAGATGGCCGCTCTGCGCGAGCGCATGGACGTCGAGCCCGGCGACCTTGTGATGTTCGCCGCCGGCCCGCGCCTGCTCTCCGACGAGATCCTGGGCGGCATGCGTTCCCACATGGCCAACGCGCTCGAGATCAAGCGCGAGGGCCACGACTTCCTGTGGGTCGTCAACTTCCCGCTGTTCCACTGGGATGAGGACCGCAAGGCTTACGCTGCCGAGCACCAGCCCTTCACCCTGCCGACCGAGACCGACATCGCCAAGATCGAGGCCGACCCGCTGGCAGCCGGTTCGTGCACCTACGACTTTGTCATGGACGGCTTTGAGGCCGGCGGCGGCGGTATGCGTATCCACAACGCCGAGATGCAGATGTCCATGCTCAAGCTCCTGGGCTTTACCGAGGAGCGTGCCGAGTCTCAGTTTGGCTTCCTCATGGAGGCGCTCAAGTTTGGTGCGCCCCCGATGGGCGGTTTTGCTCTGGGCCTGGACCGCGTGTGCATGCTGCTCACCGGTTCCGACTCCATCCGCGACGTCATGGCGTTCCCCAAGACGGCCAGCGGCTCCGACCTTATGTCGGGCGCTCCGAGTGCTGTTTCTGGCGCCCAGCTCAAGGACGTCAGCCTGCGCCTGATGTAGGCGAGCGGCTACATATTGCCCGTAACGAGGGAAGGACGCGCGCCTTCCCTCGTTTTTTATGCGCCGAGGTTGTGGGGGCATGGGATGACCGGGCGTCGCGGAAAGTGCGTCCCGGAATCTGCGTCCAGAACGGGTCGCGCTTTCCCAAAGGGGGTCCTCTGGGAAAGCGCGACCCAGAATTCGGCAAAAAATGGGGCACAGTTTCCGGTTGAGCGGTCTAACGGAAACTGTGCCCCAGAATGAGCACTCAAAACGGGGCAGGCTTTCCGCAACAACTGTCTGGCGGAAAGCCTGTCCTAGTTTCTTATAGCGAGTCTCTCTGGATTAGCTGCATGTGCATCACGGAGGTGGTGGGCTCGGCGCCCTTGATCATGTCGAGCGCAATGTTGGCGGCCATGTGGCCTTCTTCGCGCAGGGGCTGGCGGACGGTCGTGAGCGCGGGGACGCAGCGCGCCGCAATCTCGTGATCGTCGAAGCCGACGACGGAAACGTCCGCCGGAACAGATAGGCCTGCCTCGTTGAGTGCGGTGATGACGCCAGCCGCGATACGGTCCGATCCGCAGAGCACGCCATCGAAAGCAATCTCGCGCGCGAGGATCTGGTGCATGGCCTGATAGCCGTCTCCGCTGTTCCAGCCGGTATAGATAACGTTTGCGCCTGGGAGGTCTTCGCCCAGGACGGTGCGGTAGCCGCGCAGGCGGTCGACAACAGCGGGGTTGTCTTGCGGTCCCAACACGGCGACGATATCTTTGCGCCCGCGCTCTTTCATAGCGAGCGCTGCAAAGCGTCCGCCCTCTTCGTCGTCAGAGTAGACTGTCGAGAACACGTCGCGATAGGGGTGGCCCTCGAGCTGGCCGCACAACACGGTGGGTACGCCCAGCTCGCGCAGCACCTCGAGCAGCTCGCTGCCCTTGTAAGGGGAGACGTCGATCACGGCGTCGAACGAGCGGCGCTCAAAGTGCTCGCGTGCGCGGTTGCGCTCATGCGTAGAAGACGCCTGCAAGATAACGGGCAGATAGGACGACTCCGACAGTTCCTCGGTAATGCCGCTCAAAAACTCGCTATAGGTGGGGTCGCTGAAGAGTTCACTCAGGGGCTCGGTCACGAGCACGGCGATGATTTCCGTGCGCCCGACAGCGAGCGCTCGGCCACGGGCATTGGGGACAAAATTGACTTCCTTGGCCGCCGCGCGGACGCGCTTTTTGGTTTCCTCGCTAATGCGGGGCGAATCGTTGAGGGCGCGCGATGCCGTGGAGCGCGACACGCCGGCAGCTGCGGCAACCTCGGCAAGCGTAGGTGCGGTGCGAACTGGTTGGGTCATGGCGTCTCCTGGAAAATGCGGTCGATGTTGTCACTGATACGGGCTGGTGCGGATACAGCTTACTATAGTGCACCTGAACAGCGTTCATGATATCCGGTGACAGGTGTCGTTTTGCAACCAAGCCGCAATCGAATACGTCTCGTGTGGGTGAGATATCAGCGGGCGTGGCGGTTGCCTACGAGCTTAAGAATGATGTTTTGCGCTGAGTTTCGATACTCAGGGTGACATAAGTGAGGCGGTTGTACAACCGGTTGCACCGTTAATCCGGCAGAATCGACCGTTCAGCGGACAACCGGTTGCACAGGGTTTGGCATCGCCCGTAAGATAAGGACAACCGGTTGCACAAGAATCACTACGATGACGAAGGAGCATCACCATGGACGCCATTAACGATTGGGAAAACCAAGCGCTCACCCACAGGAACCGCCTGGCACCCCATGCGTACTTTATGGGTTACGAGACCGCCGATCTCGCCGCTACGTACAGCCGCGAGCTGTCGCGCGGGTTTGTCCAGCTGTCCGGCTCGTGGCAGTTCCGCCTCTTTGAGGGGCCTGCTGCCGTTTCCAACGAGGAGCTCTCTACGTACGAGCCCGAGTGGGATCACGTGGAGGTTCCGCACCTGTGGCAGGTGGATGGCTATGGCAACCTTGCCTACACCGACGAGGGTTTCCCGTTCCCGGTGGATCAGCCGTTCGTTCCCTCCGACGACCCCACGGGCGTCTACCAGCGCATCGTCAACCTTCCCGCCGTGCCTGCCGGCGCTCGCGAGATCATTCGCTTTGACGGCATCGAGAGCTATGGTGAGCTGTACGTCAACGGTCAGTTTATCGGCATGACCAAGGGCTCGCGCCTGTCTGCCGAGTTCGACGTGACCGACGCGCTCGTCGAGGGCGACAACCTGTTTGCGGTCAAGGTCCTGCAGTACAGCGATGGCAGCTATATCGAGGATCAGGACATGTGGTGGGCCTCGGGCATCTTCCGCGATGTGTACCTTATGCAGCGTCCCGCCGCGCACCTGGTCGACTTTAGGTTCCGCACGCACCGCGAGGGCGATGCCGCTCTGATCACGCTCGATACGGTGGCCGAGGGCGCTTCCCGCGTCGTGTTTACGCTCAGCGATGGCGAGAACGTGGTCGCTACGGGCGAGTGCGTCGATGGCCATGCCGAGTGCAGCGTTGCCGATGCCCACTTCTGGAACCCCGAGGACCCCTTCCTCTATGACCTTACGTTTGAGGTCTACGACGGCGACGAGGTCAGCGAGTACGTTCCGCATCACCAGGGACTTGCCGAGGTGACGGTCGAGGGCAATCATATCTACCTCAACGGCACTTACTTTAAGATGCATGGCGTCAACCGCCACGATCACGACGATCACAAGGGTCGCGCCGTGGGCCTCGATCGCATGCGCCGCGACCTGGAGCTCATGAAGCGGCACAACATCAACGCGGTGCGCACCTCTCACTATGCCAATGACCCGCGCTTCTACGAGCTGTGTGATGAGTATGGCATCATGCTGGTCGCCGAGACCGATATGGAGAGCCACGGCTTCGAGAATATCGGCAACATCGCCCTGGTCACCGACGATCCGGCATGGGAGCCGGCCTACGTCGACCGCATTGAGCGCCTGGTGATGCAGGAGCGCAACCACGCCTGCATCATTATGTGGTCGATGGGCAACGAGAGCGGCTATGGCTGCAACATCCGCGCGATGTACGCCAAGGCTCACGAGCTCGATGATCGTCCGGTCCATTACGAGGAGGACCGCAACGCCGATACCGTCGACGTCATTTCCACGATGTACTCCCGTGTGTCGCAGATGAACGACTTTGGCGAGCATCCGTTCCCCAAGCCGCGCATCAACTGCGAGTACGGCCACTCCATGGGCAATGGCCCCGGAGGCCTGTCCGAGTACCAGGAGGTCTTTGATCGTTGGGATTGCATCCAGGGCCAGTTCATTTGGGAATGGTGCGACCACGGTTTGGCTGCTGTGACCGAGGACGGCGTTGCCTACGACATGTATGGCGGCGACAACGGCGACTACCCCAACAACAGCAACTTCTGCATCGATGGCATGGTGTTCCCCTGGCAGCAGCCGAGCCCGGGCCTTACCGAGTACGGCCAGGTCATCTGCCCGGTCCGCATGGCTTATGACGCCGAGGCAGGCGAGCTGACCGTCACCAACAAGCGTTGGTTCACCACCCTCGAGGATGTCTGCCTGTCGGCCGAGACCCTGGTGGACGGCGACGTGGTCTGCCGCAAGACGCTCATGCCCGGCGCGGTTGCCCCCGGCGAGTCCGTCCAGCTGCCGCTGGTGATTCGCGAGGCCGCAGTGGGCGAGACCCTGCTGACCGTGCGCGCCTACACCATGGCCGCTCACGTCTGGTGCGAGCCGATGTTCCAGCTGGGCGCAAGCCAGTTTGCCATCGCAAACCATCCGGCGCCGGCCATCGTGCCCCCCGCTCGTCCTGAGCTTACGGTTGAGGAGACCGAGCAGGAGATCCGCATCCACTCCCTCAACGGCGAGCTGACCTTCAGCAAAGTCAACGGTACCGTGAGCGAGTGGAAGGCATCCGGCCGCGACGTCATGGCCTCTGGTCCCCAGGTTGGTTTTTGGCATCCGCTCGTCGATAACCATGCCCAGGAGTATGACTCACTGTGGAAGGACAACTTCATCGATGTGATGCAGACGTCTACCCGCAAGGTTTCTTGGAAGCAGGATGGCAATGCGGTCGTCGTTACCGTGAGCCAGCGTATCGCTCCTCCCGTCCGCGCGTTCGGCATGCGCGTCGAGCTCGTCTACACCGTGCTTCCGAGCGGTCGCGTCGACCTCAAGGTTTCCGGCGAGCCCTACGGCGATTACTCGGATATCATCCCGCGCATCGGCATCTCCTTCGAGGTCCCCGGTTGCGATCGTGCCGTCGAGTGGTATGGCCACGGCCCGGGCGAGAACTATCCGGACTCGCTGCGCGCCAACCCGGTCGGTCATTACCGCACTACGGTCGACGACATGTTCACGCCCTACGTTATGCCTCAGGATTGCGCTAACCGCGAGGGCACCCGTTGGGTCGCCCTGCGCTCTAGCCACGGTGACGGTCTGGTCGTGACGCGTCCGAGCGACGCCGCTTCCAACCCGTTCTCGTTCTCGGCATGGCCCTATAGCTGCGAGGCCATCGATAACGCCAAGCACGTCTACGACCTTGTCAAGGGCGACACGGTTACGGTCAATATCAACGACCAGCTGCTCGGCCTTGGTTCGAACTCTTGGGGTTCCGAGGTGCTCGATTCCTACCGCACCCGTTTTGAGAGCTTCAGCTTTGAGGTGTCCCTGCGACCGCTGACGTCTGCCGATCTGGCTCAGGCACTGGCACCCATTAAGGAGGCATAAGTCATGCATGTCTTTAACTCGCGCGCCGATTTCGACGCTCAGATGAAGTCCGTCAAGAAGTGGATGCGTACCGGACAGGCGCTCGACGGCGTTTCTGAACTGCAGCACGATGTGGCGTACTCCATCGGCGACTCGTTGGTGTACTGGTGGGTCTATGCCCGCGAGGCCGCAACCGCCGATCTGGTCGGTCACCGTCGCTACCATGCCGTGCTCGCTCCGCTCGACGGCGACCTGACCGTCGAGGTTGCCCCCAAGGCAGGCCTCACCTGCACCCGCGCTTACAGCGATATCGATGATCGCGAGCGCTTTGAGGGGGCGGGGGAGACCGTGACGATTCCCGCCGGCGGCGTTGCCGTCGTCGAGATCGACGAGGCTTACCGTGTTATCGCCGAGGCTTCGGATCCCCGCGTCGTGGTACTGCACGTGACGGTCGAAGGTTATTCCTTCCCCAACAAGTAGCATTCGTCCGTTTGGACGTTTGCTTCGCGCCGTTAAGGGGGATGGCTTTGTTGACTCCCTTTTCCCCATTCCCCTTAGCAGGTGCGCCGTCCGCGATTGCACTTGCAGCTCGGACGGTTTTGGATGACATTTAATAGATGATTGGGAGGGCTTATGAGCTCTGAAAAACGAGGAACGATCGGTTCGTTCGCTCTGCTGGGCATGACGGTCGCCGCCGTGTTCGGTATCAAGAACATCATCAACAACAACGCGGCCATCGGCTTGGCAGCTGCGCCGTCGTTCTTCTTCGCCACGCTTTTGTACTTTGTCCCCTATACCCTGGTTACCGCCGAGTTCGTCGGCCTCAACAAGGACTCCGAGTCGGGCGTGTACGCATGGGTTAAGACCTCGATGGGTGGTCGCTGGGCGTTCCTGACGGCATTTAGCTACTGGTTCGTTAACCTGTTCTTCTTTGCGTCCGTCCTGCCCAACGTCATCATCTACGCGAGCTACGTGTTCTTTGGTGCCAACGCCGAGCTTTCGCAGCTGTGGATCACCATTATCGAGATCGTCGTCTTTGCTATCGCCACGTGGGTTTCGACCAAGGGCGCTAAGTGGATCGGCTCCATTTCCTCCTTCGGTTCGACCGCAGCTCTCGGCCTGACCGCCGTGTTCATCCTGCTGTCCCTGGCTGCTGCCTTTGGCGGCGTTGAGTTCGCTACGGCTCCTACTCCCGCTAACATGGCTCCCGACATGAGCAACTTCGCAACTGCGTGGGGCTTCTTCGGTACGCTTGCCTGGATCATCCAGGGCGTTGGCGGCGCTGAGTCTGTCGGCGTGTTCCTTAACGACCTTAAGGGTGGCGTCAAGGCCTTCGTGCGCACCGTCGTTATCGCCGGCCTGACCATCGGCCTTCTGTATGCAGGCGCTTCGCTGCTGGTTAACCTGTTCATCCCCGAGGGCAGCGTTGCCATCTCCACCGGCATCTTCGACGTGTTCGGCGCTGTCTTTGCCCACTTTGGCATTCCTATGGAAGTGTCCACGCGCGTCATCGGCTTGATCCTTCTCGCCGCTACGCTGGGTTCCCTCATGATGTGGACCTCCGCTCCCATCAAGGTCTTCTTCACCGAGATCCCCAAGGGCGTCTTTGGTAGCAAGATCGTCGAGCTCAACGAGCATGGCATTCCTGCCCGCGCCGCTTGGCTGCAGTTCGCCATCGTCGTCCCCATCCTGATCATCCCGGCCCTGGGCTCCGGTAACCTCGACGACCTGCTCATGATTGTCACCAACATGACGGCTGCCACCGCTCTGCTCCCGCCGCTGCTGATCCTGCTTGCCTACTTTATGTTACGCAAGAACTTCGACGCTGCTCCCCGTGGCTTCCGCATGGGTTCGCGCACCTTTGGCCTGGTCATTGCTGCATTCCTGCTTGTGGTCTTCTGCTTCGTGCTTATCTGCGGCACCATTCCGCTCGATCAGCCGCTGTGGCTGACGCTGGTCTACAACGTTGGCGGTGTGGTTGTCTTCCTGGGCCTTGCCGTGATGTGGTACAACCGCTACATCAACCGCCTGCGCGAGACCGATCCCGAGGCTGCCGAGAGCGAGCTGCGTCCGTCTGTCCTTGACATGATGGAGTAGAAGCTGGGATTAATCTACGGCTGTGGAATAAATCGATTCCCCTTCCTAAGGAGGGGCCTTACGAGGCCCCTCCTTTTGTGTTTTGGAGCATGGATTTTGGGCCCTGTGGACAAAAATGCCAAATATGAGTACTGTTGCAAAATAAGTGCCATATCTATCGGCCGGTTTTGAGCAAAAATGGACTCAAAATCAATTTATCTAACCCCCTTTAAAGGGCGTTTGACGGCTTTCAACCTCTTCGAATCGCTCAAAGTAGGCAATTTGCTCTCGATTTTGCTGCTACTAAATTGGTGACAGTACTCATATTTGCCACTTTTTGACCACGGGGTATCCGGAGGGGCTCTCGACAAGCATCTAACGCTACAATAACTACCACGTGGCTGGGTTTGCCGGCCGAATGTGCGATGTCGTGGGAGGGGACATGGTCGAGTTTACAAAGACGATTAAAGATCCGTTGGGATTACATGCCCGCCCGGTTGCGCTGCTCTATGACATCATTGCCAAGCATCGGAGCGATGTGTCGGTCAGTATCGGCGATCGCCACGCTGACGGCCGCGATGTGATGGGGCTCATGGCGCTCTATGGTGAGTGCGGTGAGGATATCGTATTCCGCGTCTCGGGCGTGGATGAGGCCTCCTGTGTCACATCGATCAGAAATCTCTCGCTCTAGGCATGATAGGGCGCGGTAAAGGATGGTCCTTTGCCGCGCCTTTTTGTTTTGTTTCGTATAGGAAACTTTTTCGAAAAACTGAACAGGACCCTTTCCAAAAAGTTAACCACGTGCTAGTTTACTAAAGCGAACATAGACGTGGTTAACTTTTATCGCGTCGATGTTGAGGACGAACTGACGTTAGGAGCCACTCATGTCTTGCGGACCGCAGATGCCGGCCATGCCGCTTTCGATGGTAAAAGCGGGCGAAACCGTGCGCGTGTCTCGTGTAAAGGGCAATGAGGACATGAAACACCACCTCAAGGACCTCGGCTTTGTCGAGGGCAACGAAATCCACGTGGTGAGCTCGAGTGGTGCCAATATCATCGTCACGGTGCTGGGCGCACGCTTTGGCATCGATTCCAAGGTTGCCATGCACATCATGACCGTCGGTTAGTCTGCAGCATTTCTTAAAAACCGAAAGGGGGACAAGAGGATGAAGACGTTGGGTGACGTTAAGGTGGGCGAGAGCTCTACCATTGTCAAGCTTCACGGTGAGGGTGCGCTTCGCCGCCACCTTATGGACCTGGGGCTCATCAAGGGCACTTCGTTCAAGGTCGTGAAGGTTGCACCGCTCGGTGATCCGGTCGAGATCAACGTGCGCGGCTACGAGCTTTCCATCCGCAAGGAGGAGGCGGCCGTCGTCGAGGTCCAGTAAGGGCCCGCGACGTATATTTCTGCAGATAAAGTTAGGTTTTTCTAACTTAATGCTGCAACTTTGAAGCACATTATCCAGCCTGCGCGGAGAAAGCAGCGCAGGCACACAAGGAAGAAGGATTGAATGGCGGATTCTCAGATCCATGTCGCGCTGGCGGGTAACCCCAACTGCGGCAAGACCACGCTTTTCAACCTGATCACGGGCGCCAACGGCTACGTTGGCAACTGGCCCGGCGTCACGGTTGAGAAAAAGGAGGCCAAGCTCCTAAGCGACAAGAACGTTACCATCACGGACCTCCCCGGCATCTACTCGCTTTCCCCCTACAGCCCCGAGGAGCAATGCTCGCGCGATTACCTCATGAGCGGCGAGCCCGATGTGGTCGTCCAGGTGGTCGACGCCACCAACCTCGAGCGCAACCTGTACCTGGCGCTTCAGGTTATCGAGACCGGCCTGCCCGTGGTCGTCGCCCTCAACATGGCCGACTTGGTCGAGAAGAACGGCGACAAGATCGACACCGACAAGCTCTCCAAGAAGCTCGGCTGCCCGGTCATGATGATCTCGGCCCTTAAGAACAAGGGTATCAAGGAGCTCTTCGAGCAGGTTAAGAAGTCTGCTGCTTCTAAGGGCCAGGTGCCGGAGCATAAGTTCGATTCCTCCATCGAGGATGTCCTGACGCACATTGAGAACAACCTGCCGGCAAGCGTTCCCGCCAACAAGCGCCGCTATTACGCCGTCAAGCTGTTCGAGCGTGATGCAGACGCCTGCAAACTCATCAACCTCACCAAGGAGAAGGCCGCTCGTGTTGAGCAACTGGTCGCCCAGTGCGAGCAGGATTGCGACGACGACGCCGAGTCCATCATCACCGGTGAGCGCTATGGCGTCATCGCGCACATTATCGACGAGTGCATGACCAAGGCTCCTGCCAAGATGAGCACCTCCGAGAAGATTGACCGCGTGGTTACCAACCGTATCCTGGGCCTGCCGATCTTTGTGGTCATCATGTTCTGCGTGTACTACATCGCCGTTTCTACCTTGGGCGGCACGGTGACCGACTTCACCAACGACCAGCTCTTCGGTACCGACGGTTGGTATGTGCTCGGCCAGGGTCGCGACGCCTACGACGCGGCCGTCGAGGCTGCGGGTGACAATGCCGACTCGGTCGACCCGGCACAGTACGGCCCCTATGTCCCGGGTATCACCACCGTGGTGCACAACGCCCTTGTGGCGGGCGGCACCGAGGACGGTGGCCTGGTCGATTCGCTGGTCTGCGACGGCATCGTCGGCGGCCTGGGCGCCATCTTCGGCTTCGTCCCGCAGATGTTCCTGCTGTTCGTCATGCTGTCCTTCTTGGAGGACTGCGGCTATATGGCCCGCGTCGCCTTCATCATGGACCGCGTGTTCCGCCGCTTTGGCCTGTCCGGTAAGTCCTTCATCCCCATGCTCGTGTCCTCGGGCTGCGGCGTCCCCGGCGTCATGGCTACCAAGACCATCGAGAACGAGAAGGACCGCCGCATGACGGTCATGACCACCACGTTCATTCCCTGTGGCGCTAAACTGCCGATCATCGCCCTGCTCATGGGTTCCATCATCGGCGATTCTTCTACCACCGCCGCGTGGATCAGCCCGCTCTTCTACTTCTTGGGCGTCTTTGCCGTCATTGCCTCGGGCCTCATGCTCAAGAAGACTAAGCTCTTTGCCGGCCGCCCGACGCCGTTTGTCATGGAGCTCCCTGCCTACCACTTCCCGGCGATCCGCTCTTGGGCTCTGCATGTGTGGGAGCGCTGCTGGGCCTTTATCAAGAAGGCCGGCACGGTCATCTTCGCGTCCACCGTTGTCGTTTGGTTCCTCTCCAACTTTGGTAGCTACAACGGTTCCTTTGGCTTCCTGCCTGCGATGGACGGCATTCCCGAGGAGTTCATGGATTACTCTGTGCTTGCCATGCTCGGCAATCTGGTTGCTTGGATCTTCGCCCCGCTCGGCTTTAGCACCTGGCAGGCAACTGCGCTGACTGTCTCTGGCCTTGTCGCTAAGGAGAACGTCGTCGCCACCGCCGGCTCGCTACTGTCCGTGGCCGACGCCGCTGAGACCGACCCGAGCCTGTGGACCGCGTTTGCCGGTATGTTCCCGACCATGGGCGCCTGCGTTGCCTTTGGCGCTTTCAACCTGCTGTGTGCTCCGTGCTTTGCCGCCATGGGTACTATCCGCAACCAGATGGACTCTGGTAAGTGGACCGCGATTGCCATCGGCTACGAGTGCGCCTTTGCTTGGGTTATCGGCCTGTTCATCAACCAGTTCTACAACTTGTTTGTTCTTGGGCAGTTTGGCATCTGGACAGTTGTGGCCATTGTGCTGCTGGTTGCGATGCTCTTCCAGATCTTCCGTCCCATGCCCAAGCATGCTTGGACCGACGAGGACGAGACCAACACCGTTTCCTCCGCAGTTTCCGCTTAAGTCCGAATAAGGACGAGCCCCTTTCCGCGAGCCCGGGTGTCCCAGTGACACTCGGGCTTTTTGGTGCAATGGGGTCAGGTTACTTTGCGTCAACCTGAGTTGCGGTGGAATAGTTCCTGTTTGAGGGCATCAGCGGCATTTTTAGGCACTATTTCACCGCAACTTTTTTGGTGCGGGAGATGTGGCGTTTCCGCAGATAAAACCGACCAAAATAAACCTGTCCCTTTTTGGTAGGTGGAGAATGGGGTAAAGTAAGTGGTGGTTAACTAGAGGAGGCTTGCTATGGCACCTATCGATATTGTTGTGTTGGCTGTTATCGGCATTGCGTTTGTCGCCGTGTGCGTGCGCATCTACCGCAAAGGCACCTGCGCCGATTGCGCTCAGGGTGGCGTTTGCACGGGACATTGCTCCAACAAAAAGACCTGCGCCGCACTTAAGGGCGTGGACAAAATCGCCGAAGACTTGGGCCGCGGTGTCAAATAGGCCCCAGACGTCCAAGCGCCTCGCGAGCATCCGTTCGCGGGGCGCTTTGCACATTTGGGGGCGAGCGCGGCGAGTTGAAGACCCATTTTGGGTATCGTTAACTATATTGTTAACGGCCCGCTCACGGTCGTCCATGCCGTCGTCGGCGCCAAGCTCGCCGTCGAAGGCATGACTAACTACCTGGGCCTCTAACTCCACCCCGCCCATCAGTTGCGGTGGAATACGGACTGTTTTGGCTGTCAAAGGCCTTATCTACTCCGTATTCCACCGCAACTTTTTGTGGGGTGGGCTAGAGACGCTGCATGCGGTAGCCGACACCCATGTGCGTCTGAATCATCTTGGGGTGAGAGGGGTCTGCCTCGATCTTCTTGCGCAGGGTGCGCATGAACACGCGCAGGCTCGCCAGATCGCTGTCCCAGCTCGTGCCCCATATCTCGCGGGTGATGAAAGTGTGGGTGAGCACCTTGTCGACGTTTTTCGCCAGAAGGACGAGCAATTTGTACTCGGTTGGGGTGAGCGAGAGCTCGCGTCCGTCTTTCGTCGCGTATCCCGCGGCATAGTCGATATGCAGCGGACCGTTGTCGAACGTGCTCGCTTCTGTCGACTCACTTGACGCCATCGAGGAGCGCCTCAAATTCGCACGGACGCGCGCGAGCAACTCATCCACAGAAAAGGGCTTGGTGAGGTAGTCGTCTGCCCCTGCGTCAAGTGCTGCAATCTTGTCGGAATCTTCGGTGCGCGCCGAAATGACGATAATGGGGACTGCCGACCAGCTTCGGATCTTCGTGATGACCTCGATACCGTCAATGTCGGGAAGGCCGAGGTCGAGCATGATGAGGCTGGGGCCGTGCGACACCGCATCCATGATGGCGGCCTGGCCGTTGCAAACCTTGCTCACGACATAGCCGTGGAGGTCAAGCGCGGTCGAAACGAGGTTTTGAACGGTCAGGTCATCTTCGACCAGGAGGATGCGTGGCTTAGCGGCATTATTCATGAATCTCGATCTCCTCGGCGGGCAGGGTAAAACGGAAGACGGCCCCATGGGGGTGGTTGTCGCGAACTTCGATGGCGCCGCCATGCGCCTCCACGATGGAGCGGCAGAGCGACAGCCCAAGGCCGATGCTTCGACGCGAATCCACGGGCCGCGTATTGCTTGAGGTGAAGAAGCGCTCAAAGATATGAGGCTTGTCGCAGTCTGCCACACCCGGCCCATCGTCTGCGACGTCCACCACGACGAACGCACCCTCGCGACGTGCGCTGATGGTGACAGTCGAGTCCTCGGGCGTGTATTTGAAGGCGTTCATGATGAGATTCGTAAGCACCTGCATGATGAGATGGACGTCAATGCGTACCAGCAGGATGTCGTCAGTGTGCTCGATGGTGACGGTACGTCCATGCGATGCTTGGGCGGCATGGCTGAGGGCGGCCTCGATGACCTCGTCGATGAGCTCGGATGTGAAGTTGAGGTGAATGGTGCCGTCCTCGACGCGTGTGATGGCGAGGAGGTTCTCCACGGTATCAATAAGCCAGAGGGAGTCATCGTAGATGGCATCGGCAAGATCGCAGCGCTGTTCGAGGCTGAGCCTCTCGTCGCTCTTCCGAAGGATTGCCGCAGATCCGGATATAGCCGTGAGGGGTGTCCTCAAATCGTGGCCGATGGAGCGCAAAAGGTTGGCGCGCAGCTGCTCGTTTTTCGCCAAGACCGCAGCCTCTTCGCGCTCTTGCGCCGCTCGGTCACTTTCGAGCGCCAAGGCGCATTCACCTACGATAGATAGGACGATCGAATGCTCGAAGGCTTCGGTCTCGCGCCCCTCCAGGGCGATGCCGATGACACCGAATACCTTGTCGCCGGTGCGAACCGCGAGGTAGAGACAGCGCGCCTCAGGCAGGGTCCGCGTGCTTGCGCCCGCGCGCTTGTTGTTGGTGAAGGTCCAGGTTGCAACGGCGCGCTCGTAGTCGGTGAGCAGCGACGCGGATCGGTTTTCGGTGCCAGCGGACTCATAGAGCGCCTTGCCGAGCGTGCCGTGTTCGGCGGGGTAGAAGACCACGTCGAGTTTTAGCAGTTTGACGAGTTGGTTCATGGCGACGCGGGCGCACTCCTCCGCGCTATGGGCTTGCTGTAAGAGCTGGTTCGTTTCGAGGAGTACGCGCGTTTTGAATGCGTTCTCGGCGGAGGTACGGGCATTGTCGGCGATGCGCGCAGTTAACTCGCCGGCGACCATAGCGGTAGCGAACATGATGCCGAACGTGACCAGATAGCTTCGGTCGTAGCTGGCGAGCGAAAACAGAGGCGTGACGAAGCAGAAGTTGTAAAGCACTACAGAGAGCACGCTCGATACGATCGTGCAGATACGCCCCGTCGTGGTGACGGCGGTCAGCAGGGCCGTGAGGATATAGAGGGATATGATGCTGGAATCGGCAAATCCCAGATGGCGGAAAGCCGTGCCGATCGCCGTGGCGACAAGAGAGAGGGCCAGCGTGCGAAGCACGTTTCGGCTGCTGGGCGGCTGCAGAGCGAGCGCATGGCGGCGTCCTTTGGGTCGGGAGGGCGGAGTCGACTGGTCTGGAATGATGTAAATGTCGAGGTTCGGGGCGAATGCTATGAGCTGTTCTACGAGAGATTTGCGGCCAAAGAGGGCCTGACGGACGCTGCTGTGCTCGCCCGTGCGCCCCATGACGATCTTCGAAATACCCGACAGGCGCGCGAACTCGGAGATCTGAAACGCGACGTCGTCGCCATAGACGGTTTCCATATGTGCTCCGAGCTGCTCGGCTAGGGCGATATTGGCTGCAAGCTTGGCGCGCTCATCATCGCTCATGGCTTGCGTGCGCGGGCTTTCTACGAACAGGGCGACGAGCTCGCTGCGAAACGCTTTCGCCATGCGTGCGGCGGCACGGACGATGCGGGGATTGGTCGGCGCCGGGGAGACACAGACTAAGATACGCTCCTTGGTGTAGTAGTCACGGTTTCCCAGCACGCGTGCGGCGTCTGTGAGGTGGCCGGTGCGATCGGCGCAGCGGCGCAGCGCGATTTCTCGGAGTGCGGTGAGGTTTTCGACGGTAAAAAAATGCTGTTGCGCTCGGTCGGCTTGTGCGGGACGGTAGACGAGGCCGGCGCGAAGGCGCTCAAGTAGGTCTTCGGGCTCTATGTCGACGAGCTCGACCTGGTCGGCATCATCGAAGATACGGTCGGGGATTCGTTCGCTCACGACAACGCCGGTGATGGATGCAACCATGTCGTTTAGGCTCTCGATATGCTGAACGTTCACGGTCGTATAGACGTCGATGCCTGCATGTAGAAGTTCCTCGACGTCTTGATAGCGTTTGTCGTGGCGAGACCCCGGCGCATTCGTATGGGCGAGCTCGTCGACAAGGATGAGCTGAGGGGCGCGCTCGATAGCCACATCTAGATCGAACTCGCTGAGCGCAATGCCGTTGTGCTCGATGAGTTTACAGGGCACGTTCTCAAGCCCTTGTGCAAGATGGGCAGTTGCCGGACGTTCGTGCGGCTCGATGTATCCCGCGACGACGTCGACACCTCGCCGCTTGGCGGCGTGGGCGGCTTGAAGCATCGCATAGGTTTTGCCTGCGCCAGCAGCGTAGCCAAAGAAAATTTTGAGGTGTCCCCGGCTGGTTCGAGCGTCATCGGCGGCCTCGTCTTTCTCAATTGCCTTGAGGATGAGGTCTGGATTGACGCGAGTGTCCGATGCGTCGCGCTGCATAGCGTAGCCTTTCTGAAGCGTTGTCCATGCGTGCATACGCGGTGAGGACGCCACTGTATGCTCGCGAGGTCGAGTATAGGCGCACTGCAGCCGCAATAGTGCTTTCTACCTGCATCTTTACGGCATCTTAAGGTCGTGAGCCCCAGCCCTCACGCCTCTTTAACACCTAGAAGCGTTTACTGTCCCCAGACGCTTGCGAGGGCAGGCGTCCGAGACATCGGACCGCGCGTGAAAGGGGCGGTAATGGACATCCTCATTCCCATTATCGGAGTCGTCTGCATTGGACTCCTTATCTATTACATCTACATTCTGATGAGGAGTGATTCGTAAACTATGGACGCTGCGATTCAGTACATCTTGTACTTTGCCGTGCTCGTCGTCCTGGCCGTTCCGCTCGGTCGGTTCATGGCCCATATCATGGATGGTGAGCATACGTTCCTGTCGCCTGTGATTGCTCCTGTGGAGCGTGGCGTCTATCGTCTGCTTCGCATCGACGCGGCAGAGCAGATGGGGTGTAGGCGCTATCTGGCAAGCGTGCTGGCCTTTTCGGGGATCGGCCTCGTGGCTCTTGTGGCACTCCAGACGCTTCAGTCCTTCTTGCCAGGCAATCCCCAGCACCTGCCGGGTGTGCCATGGGACCTGTCGTTCAATACGGCTGCTTCCTTCATAACCAACACCAACTGGCAGTCCTACTCCGGTGAGACCACCCTGTCCTACTTCGTGCAGTTCATGGGCCTCACCGTGCAGAACTTCGTTTCCGCTGGTACCGGTATCGCGGTCATGTTCGCGCTGATCCGCGGCTTCCGTCAGATCAAGGAGCAGGGTCTGGGTTCCTTCTGGGTCGACCTCACCCGCACCGTCCTGTATGTGCTCATCCCGCTGAACCTCGTGTTCGGCATCTGCCTGGCTGCCGGTGGCGTCATCTCCAACTTCCAGCCGGCTCAGAAGGCTGAGCTCGTAGAGCCCGTCGCTGTCCAGCCTAATGCAGACGGCGGCTGGAGCGTCATCGACGGCGCCCAGATCGAGGGCGACACGGTCAAGGTCGACGGCAAGGTTGTCGAGGGCGCGCGCGTGGTCACCGAGCAGTTCCTGCCCCAGGGGCCCGCGGCTCCTCAGGTCGCCATCAAGCAGTCCGGCACCAACGGCGGCGGCTTCTTCGGTGTGAACTCCGCCCATCCGTATGAGAATCCCAGTGCCTTCACCAACATCATCGAGATGACCAGCCTGCTGCTGATCCCGGCCGCCTGCTGCTTCACCTTCGGTATCGGCGTCAAGAACACCAAGCAGGGCAAGGCCATCTTCGCGGCGATGCTTATCCTGCTCGTGGTCTTTACCGGCATCATCGCCGTTAACGAGCATATGGGTACGCCGCAGCTGGCCGATGGCGGCGCGGTCAACATCGAGATGACCGATGGCCAGGCGGGCGGCAATATGGAGGGCAAGGAGAGCCGCTTTGGCATCGCCTCCTCTTCCACCTGGTCCGCTTTCACGACGGCTGCTTCCAATGGCTCGGTCAACTCCATGCACGACTCCTACACCCCGCTCGGCGGGTTTGTCCAGATGCTCCAGATGGCTCTGGGCGAGGTCGTCTTCGGCGGCGTGGGCTGCGGCCTGTACGGCATGATCGGCTTCGCCATCCTCACAGTGTTCATCGCCGGCCTTATGGTCGGACGCACGCCTGAGTTCCTGGGCAAGAAGATCGAGCCGGGCGAGATGCGCTGGGCAGTTGTCCTGTGCCTGGCAACTCCGTTTGCCATTCTGGTGTGCTCGGCCATCGCCTGCATGGTGCCCGGTCTTGCCGACCAGCTCAACAATGGTGGCGCGCACGGCTTCTCCGAGGTGCTGTATGCCTTCACCTCATGCGGTGGCAACAACGGCTCGGCGTTTGCAGGCATGAACTGCAACAATCCCTGGATCAACGTCATGCTCGGCCTCGAGATGCTGTTTGCCCGCTTCATGCCCATCATCGGTACGCTGGCTATCGCCGGCTCGCTGGCCAAGAAGGGTAGGGTCGCCGAGAGCGCCGGTACCCTGTCTACCACCAACGGCATGTTCGTATTCCTGCTCGTGTTCATCGTTCTGCTGATCGGTGCCCTGAGCTTCTTCCCGGCCCTGGCGCTTGGCCCCGTTGCCGAGTTCTTCCAGATGATTGCGTAAAGGAGGACGCAGATTTATGGCTATGCAAAAAGACATGATGGGCCGCGCGGTCCGCGACTCGTTTGCCAAACTGGATCCTCGCGTCCAGATTCAAAACCCGGTCATGTTCCTGGTGTGGCTTTCCGCCGTCATGACCTCCGTCCTGGCCGTCGCTTCCATCTTCGGTGTGCAGGACGCGGGTGTGCCCACCTACTATGTGGTCACCATCGCGGTCATCCTGTGGCTCACCGACCTGTTCTCGAACTTCGCCGAGGCGCTTGCCGAGGGCCGCGGTAAGGCTCAGGCCGATTCCCTGCGTGCGGCCAAGAAGGATGTCGAGGCCCATCGTATCGAGTCCGTTGAGGACAAGGAGCACTTCACCGTCGTTCCCGGCACCGAGCTCACGCGCGGCGACCTGGTGATCGTACGCGCCGGCGAGCAGATTCCCGGCGATGGCGACGTCATCGAGGGCGCTGCCTCCGTTGACGAGTCCGCCATCACCGGCGAGTCCGCCCCCGTGGTCCGCGAGGCCGGCGGCGACCGCTCTGCCGTTACCGGCGGTACCACGGTGCTGTCCGACTGGATCATCGTCAAGATCTCCAGTGAGCCCGGCCAGAGCTTCCTGGACAAGATGATCGCGATGGTCGAGGGTGCCGCGCGCAAGAAGACCCCTAACGAGATCGCTCTGGAGATCTTCCTGGTGGCCCTTTCCATCGTCTTTATCCTGGTCACGCTGGCCCTGTATTGTTACTCCTGCTTCTCGGCCGGTCTTAACGACATGGTCAACCCCACGGCCGTGACCACGCTCGTGGCACTGCTCGTGTGCTTGGCTCCCACTACCATCGGCGCCCTTCTGTCCGCCATCGGCATCGCCGGCATGAGCCGTCTGAACGAGGCCAACGTGCTGGCCATGTCCGGCCGCGCCATCGAGGCCGCCGGCGACGTCGACATCCTCATGCTCGACAAGACCGGCACCATCACCCTGGGTAACCGCCAAGCCGCCGAGTTCATCCCGGTCGACGGCGTCGATCCCGCGGAGCTGGCCGATGCCGCTCAGCTTTCCTCGCTGGCCGACGAGACCCCCGAGGGTCGTTCCATCGTCGTGCTCGCCAAGGAGCAGTTTGGGCTGCGCGGCCGCACACTCGAGGATAAGGGCATGGAGTTCATCCCCTTCACCGCGGCGACTCGCATGTCCGGTGTGAACTACGAGGGCAATGAGATCCGCAAGGGCGCTGCCGATTCCGTGCGCACCTATGTGGAGGCAGCCGGCGGCGTGTTCTCCCAGGAGTGCGACGAGGCCGTCGAACGCATCGCCAAGGCCGGCGGCACCCCGCTGGTCGTGACCAAGAACTGCCGCGTGCTGGGCGTTGTGTACCTCAAGGACATCATCAAGTCCGGCGTTAAGGAGAAGTTCGCCGACCTGCGCAAGATGGGCATCAAGACCATCATGGTGACGGGCGACAATCCGCTCACCGCCGCGGCAATCGCCGCCGAGGCCGGCGTTGACGACTTCCTGGCCGAGGCCACCCCCGAGGGCAAACTCGAGAAGATCCGCGAGTTCCAGCGTGAGGGTCACCTGGTCGCCATGACCGGCGACGGCACCAACGACGCGCCGGCGCTCGCCCAGGCGGACGTCGCCGTGGCCATGAACACCGGAACCCAGGCTGCCAAGGAGGCTGGCAACATGGTCGACCTCGACTCCAGCCCCACCAAGCTCATCGAGGTCGTGCGTATTGGCAAGCAGCTGCTCATGACCCGCGGTTCGCTCACGACCTTCTCGGTGGCTAACGACGTGGCGAAGTACTTCGCTATCATCCCGGCCCTGTTCTCGCCGATCTATTCGGGACTGGGCGCCCTCAACATCCTGGGCCTCACCAACCCGTTGACGGCCGTGCTGTCCGCCATCATCTACAACGCGCTGGTCATCGTCGCGCTAATTCCGGCGGCTCTCAAGGGCGTTAAGTACCGCGAGGTCCCGTCCGGACAGCTGCTGACCCACAACCTGCTGGTGTGGGGTCTGGGCGGTATCGTGGCGCCGTTCGTATTCATCAAGATTATCGACATGCTGCTGGCCTTGTTCGGCATTGGCATGATGTAGACGGAGGTTTGTATGTTCAAAGGTGTTGCATCGCGCGCACTGGGCGTGTTCGCGCTGTTTACCGTTGTCTGCGGCCTGGGCTATACGCTCGTCGTGACCGGCATCGCTCAGGTTGCATTCCCGTATCAGGCGAACGGTTCGCTCATCAAGGTCGACGGCAAGGTTGTGGGTTCCGAGCTCATCGGCCAGAACTTCGATGACGAAGCCCACATGTGGGGTCGTATCCAGAACGTGTCAATTGTCGAAGGCGAAGACAGCGAGCTCATGGCGTATGGTGCCCCGTCCAACCTGTCCCCGGCGAGTGAGGAGTACCGGCAGCTTGTGGACGCGCGCGTCGAGAAGATTCGCGCCTCCAACCCCGACGCCGGCATGGATGCCGTGCCCGTCGACCTGGTGACGTGTTCCGGCTCAGGGCTCGACCCCGAGATCTCCCCCGATGCCGCCGAGTACCAGGTACCGCGCCTGGCGAAGGCCACGGGCAAGAGCGAAGGCGAGGTGCGCGACATCATCGCCCAGTGCACCAAGGGCCGTTTCCTCGGCGTGTTCGGCGAGCCCACGGTCAACGTGCTCAAGGTGAACCTTATGCTGGACGGCGCGCTGTAGGTGAGGGAGTGGCGGATGAGGGCATGACTGACTATCTGAGCCCTCAATTCCACCCCGCCCATCAGTTGCGGTGAAATACGGACCGTTTTGGCTGTCAAAGGCCTTATCTACTCCGTATTCCACCGCAACTTTTTGTGGGTTGAGTAAAAGCCGGGGGAGCGTGTACGGTCGGGTACAGCGCGGTTGCTGATACGATAGGTACGTTAGCAACTGCCGCCGAGCGGCTCAAATGAAAGGAACCCTGTATGGAGTCCTCCGCCTACCCGATGCTCTTTAGCCCGATCAAGGTCGGTACGACCGAGGTCAAGAACCGCGTCTTTATGCCGCCGGTGTCTACCAACCTGGCCGATCACGGCTATGTGACCGACGATTTGGTCGACCATTACCGCGCCCGTGCCAAGGGCGGCGTGGGTCTGATCATCACCGAGGTCGTGACGGTCGAGCCTACCTATACCTATCTGCCGGGTGACATGTGCTGCTACGACGACACGTTTATCCCTGGCTGGGAAAAGCTCGCCGCCGCCGTCCACGAGTACGGCTGCAAGATCATGCCGCAGCTCTTCCACCCCGCCTACATGGCCTTTAACATTCCGGGCACCCCGCGCCTGATCGCTCCGTCCTTTGTGGGCCCGTCCTATGCTCGCGAGGCGCCGCGCCCCATTACGGTAGATGAGATCCACGAGCTCACGCATCAGTTTGGCGACGCTGCCGTGCGTATGCAGAAGGCCGGCGTCGATGGCGTCGAGGTTCATGCGGCGCACGCCCACGGTATGCTCGGCGGCTTTTTGACTCCGCTCTACAACAAGCGCACCGACGAGTACGGCGGCTCACTCGACGCCCGCATGCGCTTCCTGCTCGAGGTCATCGCCGAGATTCGCGAGCGCTGCGGCAAGGACTTTATCATCGACGTCCGCATCTCGGGCGATGAGTACACCGATGGCGGCCTGACCCTCAACGACATGATCTACGTCTCGCGTCGCCTGGAGAAGGCCGGCGTCGACATGATTCACGTGTCGGGCGGCACCACTATCAAGCGTGGCTCTGCGATTCCCGCCGCCGGCACCCAGCAGGCCTCGCACGCCGCCTGCTCGCGCGAGATTAAGAAGCACGTCAACATTCCCGTCGCCACCGTCGGCCGCATCAACGAGGCCTGGATCGCCGAGGAGCTGATCGAGGACGGCGCTGCCGACATCTGCATGATGGGCCGTGCCAATCTGTGCGATGCCGAGTTCTGCAACAAGGCCGCTGCCGGCAACGCCGACGACATCCGCCCCTGCATCGGTTGCCTGCGCTGCCTGAACGGCATCATGTTTGGCAAGCGCATCTCCTGCACCGTCAATCCGGACGTGGAGCGCGACGAGGCTGGCTACGAGCCTGCCGCTGAGGCCAAGAACGTGCTCGTTGTGGGTGCTGGTCCTGCGGGCATGGAGGCAGCCTATATTGCCGCCAAGCGCGGTCACAACGTGGTGCTCGTGGATAAGCAGGACGAGCCGGGCGGCGAGATGCGCATCGCGGCCGTTCCGCCGGCAAAGCAGGAACTCACCCGCGTGATCAAGTATCAGTACCGTCGCCTGGCCGAGGCCGGCGTCACATGCGTCTTTGGCACCGAGCTTTCTGCCGAGGACATTCAGCGTGACTACGCGGGCTACGAGGTCGTCCTGGCTTATGGCGCCGAGCCCATCGCTCCGGCCTTTATGCAGGGCTTTAAGCATGTTATGACGGCCGACGACCTGCTGGGCGGCAAGGCTTTCCCGGGCAAGAAGATTGTCATCGTGGGCGGCGGCACCGTCGGCTGCGAGACGGCCGATTACCTGGCCCCGTTGGTCAACGACCTGTCGCCGGCCAACCGCGATGTCACCGTCATCGAGATGACCAAGACGCTTGCCGCCAACGAGGGCGGTGCCGGTCGCGCGGTGCTCATCACGCGCATGCTCTCCAAGGGTGTTCACGTGCTGACCGAGGCCAAGGTGACCGAGATCACCGAGGACACCATCAGTTACGAGAAGGACGGCGAGGTCCACACCATCACCGGTGCCGATACACTGGTGCTTGCCATGGGCTATCGTCCCAATACCAAGCTGGCTGACGACCTGGCTGCAGCCGGTGTTGCCACCCACGTGCTGGGCGATGCCAACAAGTGCGGCAACATCCGCGACGCTATCGGCGATGGCTACAAGATCGCCTGCGAACTCTAGTCAACCCCTTGGCGCATGGGGGCCAGGTTACTTTGCGCTAAGTTGATGCATGTAAACCTGACCCCATTGCACCATTTGATAAAACGCAAGCGCTCGCTGCCTGCGTTTTATCAAAGAAAGATTATTGTCGAGCCTTAAATGCCTTTTGTTTGTGTGCCTTCCGCAATCATATTGCGGTTGTAGACCAGGTGCAGATACATCGCATCGTGAGCGGCGGTGGGGTTGCGCGTCTCAATGGCGTCGGCCACACCGTGGTGCGTGCGGATGGTCTCCTCGACGAACTTTTTTGCCCGTCACGTCGATAAAGAGGGGAACGGATGCCTTGAGCACACCCATCAGACGGGTAACGGCGAGGTTGCCGCCATTCCAGGGCGGCTTCATGGGGTAGCGCCCGTACGCATCGAATTTTTCCTCTCATAGATGTGCGGCACAAAGAGCCCCGAGTTCATACGAGCTCGGGGCTCTTTTCGTTTGGATTTCAGACGTATTGACAGACGAAAACAGTCTGCGTCCGGTATTGAGCCATACGAAAGCGAAATTATGCGTCTTAATTCCGTACGCAAATCAAGACGAAAACAGTTTGCGTCTTATATAAATCAGTACGCAAACGGTTTTCGTCTTATAATACGGTTATGAATGGTACGAAACGAGGGGGTTGTGCATATGGTTGTTAGAGAGAGCCCTACAGTCGAATACAAGGAAAGCGTTACGCCGACGTTTCTTAAAACGGTGAGCGCCTATGCAAACTACGGGATGGGCAAGATTGAGTTTGGCGTTGATGACGAGGGCGTGGCTGTCGGCCTTGCAGATCCGGTCGCAGAGTGTCTCCGCATTGAGAACATGATTAATGACAGCTTGGATCCCGCTCCCCGTTACACGCTCGAGTCCGATGAGAAACACGGGACCGTAATCCTTACGGTTTATGAGGGACAGGACAAACCCTATCGAAGCAAGGGAAAGGCCTACAGACGAAACGATTCGGCAACGGTGGAGGTCGACCGGTTTGAGTATGGCAGGCTGACGCTCGAAGGCAGCAACGTGACGTTCGACGCGCTCACGTCGACTCGCCAGGACTTGGGCTTTCATACGCTCGAGCATAAGTGTGTTGAACACCTCGGCATTTCCGAGCTAACGCCGGATATCATGCGTACGCTCCGCTTGCTCGGCAAGGATGGCTATACCAATGCCGCGGCGATTTTAGCGGATAAGAATGATTTTCCAGGCATCGACTGCGTCCGTTTTGGCGATACCGAGGATGTGATCTTGGATCGCGAGGCGGCGACAAATGCATCCGCAATTGAGCAGGCGGACAGGGCGGTGGCTATGTTTGCACGCTACTACCGTTATGAGCGTATCGAAGGGATGGAGCGCGTCCAAACCGATCGAATTCCTCTTGAGGCATTCCGCGAAGCTGTTGCAAACGCTTTAGTGCATCGGACGTGGGACGTTCGAGCGAACGTTCAAATTGCCCTGTACGATGATCGTGTCGTTGTGACCTCCCCCGGATCGCTGCCCGCCGGTTTGACGACGGAACAATACCTGTATGGGCAGATATCCGTGCTCAGAAACCCCATCGTTGCAGAGGCCTTCTTAAAGCTGGATTATATCGAGAAATTTGGTACGGGAATTGCGCGCATTAGACGTGCCTATCGCGATTCGATCAATCAACCAATTTTTGATGTTCGCGGCGGCATGGTGGCCGTCACATTGCCCGTTACCGATGCCTTTGAAGGGTCCGAGGAAGAGGTCCAGGTTCTCAAGGCCTTGTCGGGCGGGCGAATTATGTCGCGAAGCGAGATTGAAAAACAGACGGGGCTGAGCCGCATGCGGACGTTGGCGGCACTCGAATCTCTGCTTGAACGGAATGCAATCGTAAGGCAGGGAACCGGGCGGGCCACGAAATACGAGCGCTCATAGTCCAAAAGAGCCATGGTACAAGACAGACCCCAAGCCAGCGTTGGCTCGGGGTCCGTTATATCCCGGATGGTAACGGGCCGATTATTGTCAAGTTATAGCAAAGTATAGCGACGTACAGCAAAGTATAGTGAAATATAGCAAGCCGTATAGCGCGCCTTGATTATCAACCCTTGATTATCAACCGTCCGTATTTCACAGCAACTTATAACAGGCTCGGGGTGCCAATTTGGGGTGCGGTAGTGCTGCGTCACGAAAAGGGCCTATCTACTACGTTTAAGCCGCAGGGGTCAACCATAGTCGGTTTTTTCGAAAATCGACAAGCTGTCTACCTGCGGTTTTGTTTTCACGGTTTTTGGTATGGCCGAGGCTATCCGTGTTAACGTAGTAGATGGGCCACTTTTGTGGCAAGGGGGCCGATCTGCGGGCCAGGGTAGCTAAAAGAGCCCCGTCCCAAAAAGACTGATTGGGAGCTGGGGCGTGTCGATGCGATAGTATTACGTGGTGGAATTCGACAAACCGTGGGCTTCATCCGAGGGCTTTATGGAACAACACCAGCATTATCAGAGCCTGCAAGATCAGGCATACAACGCACTGCGCTCCAAGATCATCTATGCCGAGCTTAGGCCCGGCACGCGCCTTTCGGCGATTGGTTTGGAAAAGGAGACGGGGATCGGGCGCACGCCAATTCGCGAGTCCTTTGTGCGCCTGCGCGAGCAAGAGCTGGTGGAAACGCGTCCCAAGAGTGGTACCTACGTCTCTAAGATCAGCATGGAACACGCCGAGAATGCCTGTTTCTTGCGCGAGAAACTCGAAAGAAGCGTACTCATTAAATGCTGTTCGGCTGCCACGCCCGAGCAAAAGCATCGGCTCGAGCAGATTCTTGCCGAGTCCGAGTCGCTCGACCATAACGAGACGCGTCGCTTTTTCGATCTGGACAACCTGTTCCATGAGACGTGTTTTGAGATTGCTGGCCGCCATATGTTGTGGGATTGGATGAAGAGCGTCAACACGCATTTTGAGCGATACAACTGGTTGCGTATGGTGTCGCAGGATCTGGATTGGGAGCCGATTCGTCGACAACATCGTCGGATTCTCGAGGCCATTAAGAGGGGCGATACCGACACGGCGAGCTACCTGGCAGAGACGCACTTGCACCTGATGCCCGAGGAGCAGGGCCCGGTTATCGCCTTGCATCCCGACTATTTCGAGCTGTCCAAAGACTCGTCTATCTAGCCCATCACCGCATCTGCTCGAGACGCAAAAACGATGCTGCTCACCTACAGCGTTTTGCAAGCAAGATTTTTAAAAAAATGCCTAAAATGGCTCA
>DXMJ01000018.1 GCA_019414265.1 Collinsella sp.
CGCCCCAGCGGGGGCGAATCGAGTCGAATCCCCGAGAGTATACCCATATGGGGCCTCGGCTCTGCGACGAACTGAAGACGATGCCAGCGGATTGGACAAAGGCCCCGCGCGTTCACCGCACGAGCGTGGAAACTTGGACGCCTATCGAATGAGAGTGGATTTTCGGACGGAATCAGCCTCAAAACGCCCAAAAACCGTCCAAATATCCACCCTCATTTCCCGACCGTCCAAAATCCACGCTCATCCGCCGCCCGCACATCTCTCATATCTTATTCGTCTCTAATACGAGAGATAACAGAAAGATGAGAGATAAATATGAGAGATAACAATGCTGCAAAGAGACAGACAACCATGGTATTGTCTCAATATAGATTGTTTTACCAGCGAAAACATGTTTAAATGAAACAGATGACAGACATCTTATCTTTCATCTCTCACTCCTCTCTAATATGAGAGATAACAGAAAGATGAGAGATAATTACGAGAGATAACTGAGAGACGAAGGAAATCTATTCGCGGCATTCTTCGCAGAACCGAGCGAAAGGACGTGCAGATGAACGAAAACGAACTGACCGGTCTGCTCGAGTCTTTAAGGCGCATGGGATCGGACGATCTTAACGTTGAGGTCAAGGAGAGCGCCACGACGCTTTCCCGCGACGTATGGGAAACGGTCAGCGCTTTCGCAAACACCGCCGGCGGCATCATCGTACTCGGAGTGAGCGAGCGCGCGGGTTTTGTCCCAGTTGCAAACTTTGAGACCGAGAAAGTGCTCAACCAATTCGTGGCGGGCATGGGCGATGCTGGCGGTCGCGGAAAGCTGGCCAATCCGCCCAAATACACCATTGAGCGCGTGGAGCTCCAGGGCACCGTGGTTCTAGTCATCGCGATTGAGGAGCTTGACCCGTCGAGCAAGCCTTGCTATGTAATAGAGCGGGGCGCCCAGGGCGGCAGCTACAAGCGCGTCGATGACAAAGACGTGCCCCTTTCGCCGACCGAGGTTTTGGCACTGTCGTCATATGAACGGACGAGTCCTAGCGATCGCGATGCGGTGCCCGGCACGAGTGTGGGCGATCTCGACGAGTCGCTGGTCGACCGCACGATAGAGCGTGCCTATTCGTTGACGCCTCGAGCGATGCGCGGTGCGGCGGATAAGAAGACAAAGATGGAGCGTCTGAATTTCCTCGACTTCCAGGGCAATGTTACCAAGGCCGGCCTCCTTGCCGCGGGCGTTTACCCTCAGCAGTTCTATCCCAAGCTCTTCATTGATGTGGCTGTCCACGTGGGAACTCAAAAGGGAGCTGCGGGGCCACTAAGGTTTATGGACCGCACAATCTGCGAGGGAACGTTGGGCGAGATGATCTCGGATGCTGTCGCGGCCGTCGCCAAGAATTTGCGGCGAACCTCGACCGTCCAAGGCGTCTCGCGTGTCGACTCGCTGGAGATTCCCGAGGAGGTTCTGCGCGAGGCAATCGCCAACGCCGTAATCCATCGAGAATACGGGGATCGGTTCTGTGGACAATCGATTGCCGTCGACGTCTTTGACGATCGTGTCGAGGTGACGAATCCTGGCGGCCTTTACGGGGGAAAGACTCGCGAGAACTTGTTTGACGGCAGCTCCCGATGCCGTAACGCGACGCTCGTGAAACTCATGTCGATTGTCCCGCTGCCGGATGGCGCAGGTTCGCCGGCTGAGGGCAATGGCTCGGGCATCCCGATGATGATCGATGCCATGCGCGCGCATGGTCTGGCCGAGCCCCTGTTCTGCCCGGGGTTCGATCGGTTCAAAGTCGCACTTTACCGTTCAAAGATCGAGCCGGTCGATCATGGCGGGGGCTTAATTGTGACGGCACTCAAACACTACGGCGAGCTGGGGACGCGTGAGCTGTCAGAACGCACGGGGCTTACAATTTCCCAGGTTAGGTCGCGCGTCAACGCGCTCATTGCTCAAGGCGAGCTTGAGCCCACGGCGCCGGCGACGAGCCGCAACCGCAAGTATCGACTGTCAGAGCGCGTGGAATAAATGCGTTAGTGGACGAGGCGACCCAATAATCGACCCTCGATTGGCGCCCACTAAGGTAAAGCGGTTGTTGCCCAGTCGACGGTGATGCTAAAGACTCGGCTTACGCCGGCATGGCCCCGAACCCGTCCATCAAGAACAGCCTAAGAACCAGCTTGATGACATATCCCGGTTTGATTTCTGCCGTGCCAAAGACGCTGCGCTCGGCGAGCTCGCTGCAGTATGCGTAGATGTCGCGGATAAGGTCCGCGCCCGAAAGCGTAAACATGTAGCCTGCGTCCGAAAGCGCATTGGGCGCGGCGGGCAACTTGGCCATGTGGCAGAACGTTTGCAGGTCGGGCGCCATATCATTCTGGTAGTCGAGGTGGCCGCTGGCATCCTGTGCGGCAAGTTCCAATTGGCGCACAAAATCCAGCGCCGCCGCTAACACAAAGCTCGGCGTAGGCGCATTGACGTCCTGAGTGGTCGCCACGAGTCTGCCCGCCGCCTGCGTGACAAGCCAAGCGACCTCGCGCTGGCAACGCACGGCCTTGCGCGTAACCGGCTTGATGGACGAAGAAGAAACGCTCCCCTTAGGCGGATTCGAAGCAGCCATAAGACCCTCCCATGAACAATCCGGCCCAACAAGCCCGGATGAAACACGTGCTACATCAGTATACAGGGGAGTGGGGTAGCGGGGTACAAGCGCGCCAGCGGCAAACCGAGAGCATCAACAATGTGCCTCCGCTCTATTTGGACGATGGTACGTGGGTCATTAAGTACTCGGTTCAAGCGCCGGGTACCGTTGGTTTTCGAGACCAGAATTACAACCGTAAAATGCTCAACTGCATGGAATGTGACGTCCCAGTCGGAGTCATATTTGCAACCGAGGTGGGCTATAAGGTGCTCGGCCTTGCGTTTGTTGAGCGGTTCGAGCCCGAAAACGGATGGTTTGTTCTGCACGGTCCTGTTCATAAAGGCGGACCGGACCCTCGTTTTGCGCCCGACATGAGTTATCTGAAGCACATACCCGTCGATATTGAGTTTGCCGGACAGGGTGCGACCGACGATGAAATTTGGCTTTGGCGGTCTTTTACGATCGTGCTGTTTGATCGGATCGCGTGGCGATGCAATCTCGCACACGCCTGCCGGTGCATGCTCTTCCTGATTTGTATAGCGAGAGGGGAGCGAACGTGAGCTGGCGAGGCGATATTGCGATGGGGAAGTACGGAAAACTGCCGTGCGCCCTTATAGACAACAAAATGTTTCCGAGCGTAGAAGTTGATTGCGGGTCGTTTGTCGTCGCCTGTCCTTGCTGCGGCTCGCAAATACCGTGCCTCGACATTCGGTTCATCGATGCGTGCGACAGACTTAGCGACGAAGTGAGAAAACGGACAGGCGTTCATATGCCGGTGTATCAGGAGAAATGCCCTGTTTGTGGCCTCGATATCGTGTACGACGCCGGCGACGAGGGATAGGTGATGCGGAGGAGCTGGCTGTGAAGGCATCTCTGTCCCTATAAATAAATCCCCTCACCGAGCTGCTTGTGGAACTTGGCGTGATGGTCGCGTGCCCAGGTAAAGAGCGCCTGGTCAAAGTCGGTGCGCGTGGCCGGGACGCCAAAGACGCCGGCAACTTCGACGCGTACAAACTCCAGTGCCGGCAGCTTGTTGATGGCAGTGAGGGCAAACGGGGACGAGGGCTCCTCGAACAGATAGCGGCTGCCTTGCAGCGCGTCGCAAATGGTGCACGTGTTGCCGAGCGACGGGGCTTTGGAGGCTCGCGCGCCTACGGGCTTGTAGCCGCAGCGCTTATGAAGGTAGTCGCGGATCTCGCCCGGCACGCAGCCAAGAGCGGGCACGATGGCGAGTGCGTTGGCGTTGGCCGTGTCGATGGCAATGTGCCCGGCTTCGTTGGGCGCGTGCGCGATGGCGATGCTCTCGTCGTTATCGGTTCGATAGGGAATGCCGAAGGCCGCGACCGAGGTCTCTTTGTGACACTTCCAGCACTCGCGCTTGCCCAGTACTAGATATATATACGGCGCTGAGGGGTCGGATCGGTCAACACCGGGCAGCCACTCGGCAAAGGGCTCGGGGTTGACGCCGCTGGGTACATACCAGATCTTCTTGGTCCGGTCCCATTTGGCGCCCAGCGCTTTGGCTTCTTCTTTGTGCGAAAAGGGGACATCGAGCTCGGTGCGCATGGCGGCTCCTTGGTGCTGCAGGTGCGAGTGGCTCAAGGATACCGCAGGGCGCAGACATCGCGGCGTTTTGTTGAGAAGTTGCGGCGCGGACTGCTTGGTTACGCCGTTAGATAAATTGGCAAGTAGATGGTCGGCTTTTGACCAGTTGGGCGGTTGGAGCAGCTTGCGGCGCAGTTTTGTGCCTGGCTATTGTTGATGTTGGGGTATTGAATATATTTGGCTGCCATTCGTCAGGTGAATTGTTGTTACGTTGCGATGACGGTTGGAACTGCCAGCGGATTTAGCGACAAAAAACAAAACAGCCCAGAGGACATAGCCTCTGAGCTGCGAACATTTGGTGGGCGTTAGAAGATTTGAACTTCTGACCTCTTCCGTGTCAGGGAAGCGCTCTCCCCCTGAGCTAAACGCCCGATCAAGGGTGCGCAAGCGCGCAAGGGATAATATAACGGAGCCTGAACTCGGTGGCAAGAACATTTTTAAAAATCGCTTACATTGTGGAATTCGGGGGCTTTGTCATATCCATTTCAAAAGAGCCTGCTGCCGCGATTTGACTGTCGCATAATGCAAGGCCATTGCGGTATCGAGCTATGGAAAGACGTCTGCGGAATTGTCCTACCGATAAGCGGACAAGCCTCCAGCTGGTGCCTTCGCCGTGGTAAGGTAAGCCGAATTGTTTCCAGGCTGCTTCGAGGGAATGGAATGAGCAAAGAGCGTGTCGAGCAGGTCGAAGGCGCAGGGGCTTCGGTGCCGATGACCGATATATCGAACATTGATGTGCCCGAGGGCACCGATGAGCTCAGCCGTAGCACCCGCCGCGCTTGGCGCGAGCGCCTGAACAGCGCTTCGACGCGCAAGATGATCACGGGCGTCTTGGCTACGCTGGTGGGCGGTTCGTTTTGGGGCTTCTCGGGCACCAGCGCGAGCTTTCTGTTCGATACCTACCACGTCGACACCTTGTGGCTTATGAGCGTGCGTCAGATTCTCGCCGGTCTACTCTTTATGGCCGTGGTTGTTACGCGCGACCGCGAGCGCCTGATTAAGCTCTGGACCACACCCGCCGATCGCAAGCAGCTGCTGCTCTTTACCGCCTTTGGTCTGCTGTTCAACCAGTTTTGTTATCTTTCGGCCGTGCGCCTGACCAATGCCGGAACCGCGACGGTGCTCCAATGCCTGCAACTGGTCATCATTATGGGCTACACCTGCGTGATCGACCATCGCATGCCTCGCGTGCGTGAGGCCGTTGGCATTGGGTTGGCCCTGGGCGGCACCTTTTTAATCGCTACCGGCGGCGACCCTACCAGTCTGAGCATATCGCCGCTTGGCCTGGTCGCAGGCCTTATGTGTGCGGTCAGCGCCACGTGTATGGCGGTGATTCCCGCCAAGATCCTGCCCGAATACGGCAGCCCCATCGTCACGGGCTCGGCAATGCTCACGGCGGGCGTGGTCTCGTGCGTCTTCGTGCAGCCTTGGGCGCATATGCCGGCACTCGACGCTGCCGGCGTCGAGGCGCTCGCGGTATTCGTGGTTATCGGCTCGTTTTTTGCTTACATGCTCTATATGCAGGGCGTTAAGGACATCGGCTCGGTGCGTGCGAGCCTCATCGGAACTGTGGAGCCGGTTTCGGCGACCATCACCAGCGCCGTTATGCTGGGCACGGTGTTTTTGCCGACCGACCTTATCGGCTTTGCCATGATCATCGTGATGATGTTCCTCACGGTGTAGCTGGCGCCGCCGCCAAGACAGAAAAGGTGTTGTGCCGCATTTTCGCCAATTGACGTCCGTGTCTGGAGTTTAGCTGTCGATGCTCAAAATGCCATAAACTAGTAACGTTATGGATTTTTTCATTGCGACTCAATTGCGAGGATTTCTTTATGGCTGGTAATCACTTTAAGGGCAGCGATAACGGCCGTCCTGCAGTTCCGCCGCGTCCGAACGGGGCTGGTAAGGCCGGCACGCCGGGCGGCGCTGGACAGGGCGGTTCCAGTAAGCGCGTGTCCCCGGGCGAGACGGCGATGTTTACCGCTCTGTACGAGCAGTCTCAAAAGGCGAAAAAGACCGGCCGTGCAAGAGGGAATGTCTTTGCGGGCGGTGCAACCTCCGCGTCGCAGCCGAGCGGGGCTCCTTCGGTACCTGCGAACAACGCAGGTGCTGCCAACGCCGCAAATGCCGCCGGCAACGTTAATGCCGGCAAGGCCGCCAACAATACTCCCTCTGCCGGTGGCGCGGGGCTTACGGGTAACCTTGGCACGATTTACACCGGTGCCTCCGAGACTGGCACGTTCGCCCGCCTGGATGATAGCGGTGCCGAGTTTGCGGGCTCGGGTTCCAAGGAAGATTATTACGATTTTGGCTTGAACTACGGTAGCGACGCTTCGTCGAGTTCGACCTCTGACGGTCTGGTCCGTCATCGCCATCGCAAGGGCGAACGCAAAAAGCGTCACACCGGCGCCATTATTGCCGCTGTAGTCGCGGTGCTTCTCGTTGCGCTTGGCGCAAGCGGCTTTATGCTGCTTAACTCGGCAAAGACCGTAAAGAGTGAAGCGAAGGAGGCCGTCGAGATTGTCGGTGGCCTTAAGGACAAGGTCACGTCGGGCGATTTTTCGACGCTGCCTGACGACGCGAAGAAGATTGATGAGCTTTGCGACAGCATGAAGGCGGAGACCTCGAGCCCGCTGTGGACGGCGGCTTCGTTTATCCCGGTGTATGGCAGCGACATCAATGCGGCCCGCACCATGATCGACGCCCTGTCCGATGTCTCGAGCAATGCGCTGGTTCCCATGGCCGATAACCTTTCGCAGGCCACGCCCGGCAAGCTGTTTCAGGACGGCATGATTAACGTGTCCGCGCTGCAGGCGGTCGCCGATTCGCTTTCCAGCAGCTCGAAGGTGTTCAAGAGCGCCAACGAGAAGATCCAGGGCATTGGCGATACTCATATTTCCCAGGTGACCGAGCTGGTCGATAAGGCCAAGGACGGCTTTGCCACCCTCAACGGCGCGGTTGACGCGGCGGAGAAGGTCGCCCCCGTCCTTCCGCAGATGCTCGGCGCCAACGGCCAGACGCGCAACTACCTTGTGTACGCCATGAACAACGTCGAGATTCGTGCCTGCGGCGGCTTTGGCGGTTCGCAGGGCCTGATTTCGGTCACCGACGGCCAGATGTCGATTGGCGAGTTTGTTCCCCGCATTGGACTCAGCGAGGATGAGGCAGTCGAGAGCGTCGACGAAGAGGATGAGGCGCTGTTCGGCAACCACAGTAACCTGTACAACTCGGGCAATACCTATTCGCCTGATTGGCCCCGCAACTCGCAGCGTGTCGCAGCCCTGTGGAAATCTCAATATGGCCAGGACGTTGACGGCGTCGTGGGTATCGACCCGGTGTTCCTGCAGTATCTGCTGGGCCTGGTCGGTAACGTGTCGCTGCCCGACGGAACGGTTGTCGACGGCACCAACGCCGCAAAGGTCCTCATGCACGATGTGTACTGGAACTATCCGGTCGAGGAGTCGGACGGCATCTTTGCATCCGTCGCCAGCGCTGCCTTCGACAAGATCCTTGGCGGTATCGGCGATGTCGATGTTACGAAGCTTGTCAGCGCCGTTGAGCGCGGTGCCGAAGAGGGCCGCCTGATCGCGTGGATGAAAAACGATGACGAGCAGAACGCTATCAAGGAGATGAACATCGACGCCTCGCTGCCCGATCCGGATGACCCGAGTGAAGATCCCGTTGCTGGTGTCTACTTTAACAACCTGAGCTTCTCCAAGCTCGACTGGTACCTGAATGCCGATACGCAGATTGGCCAGGGCATCAAGAACGGTGACGGCACATGCTCGTATCGCATCACCGTTACCCTGACGAACATCATGACGCAGGAGGAGGCCGGCAAGCTGCCCGACTACGTCGCGGCGAGCGCGCCCGATGCCGCGCGCGACGACGAGCGTCTGAATGTCTCGTTGTTTGCCCCGACGGGCGGCAACATTACTGATCTGACCGTCGAGGGCACCCAGTTTGGTCTTGGCGCCGCTACGTGGCATGGAATCCCCTTCTATTCGGGCACCGTTGACCTGCATGCTGGCGAGACGACGACGATCACATATACGCTGACCACGTCAGCCGAGGCGGGGGACAAGCCGCTTACGCTGCGTCAGACTCCTACATGCCAGGCGGCTCGCGACAGCGCGTCGGCGTAGGGTTTTTCTGGTAGCGCAGATAATCGAGTACCATTTTGGGGCGGACAGGCAATCTGTTCGCCCCTATTTTGTAAGGAGAGCGCATGAAGTACTTTGGCACCGACGGCTTTCGCGGTGAGGCTAACGTTGGGCTGACGGTAGAGCACGCTTATAAGATTGGCCGTTTTGTGGGCTGGTATTACGGCGCCAACCGCGAGCGCAAGGCGCGCGTCATCGTGGGTAAGGACACGCGTCGCTCGAGTTATATGTTCGAGGCGGCGCTGGTGAGTGGCCTGGTCGCGAGCGGTGCGGACGCCTATATGCTGCACGTGATCCCCACACCGGGTGTAGCGCATCAGACCGTGGAAGGCTGCTTCGATTGCGGCATCATGATCAGCGCGAGCCACAACCCGTTTTGCGATAACGGCATTAAGCTCGTCAATAGCGACGGTTTTAAGATGGACGAGGACGTACTGGAGCTCATCGAGGACTACGTCGATGGCAAGAGCGAGGTGCCGCTGGCCACGGGCAACCACATCGGCGCCACGGTGGACTACATGCAGGGCCGCAACCGCTACATTGCCTCGCTCATCGCCAGCGCGAACTTTTCGCTGCAGGGCGTCAAGATCGGCATCGACTGCGCCAACGGCTCGGCGTCCTCGGTGGCCAAGCCGGTGTTCGACGCGCTGGGCGCCGACGTGCGCGTGATCAATGCCGCGCCTGATGGTTTTAACATCAACGTCGACTGCGGCTCCACGCATATGGAGCGTCTGCAGCGCCACGTGGTGGAGCAGGGCTTGGACGTGGGCTTTGCCTATGACGGCGATGCCGACCGCTGCCTGGCCGTGGACGAGCGCGGCCGCGTGGTCGATGGCGACCAGATCCTGTACGTGTGCGGCGTGTACCTGAACAAGCACGGTCGCCTTTCGGGCGGTACCGTGGTTCCGACGATTGCCAGCAACTTTGGCCTGATCAAGTCGTTGGAGCTTGCCGGCCTAAGTGCCGTGACCAGCGGTGTGGGCGACCGCCACGTGTATGCCAAGATGCGCGAGGGCGGTTACAGCCTGGGCGGCGAGCAGACGGGCCATACGATCTTTGGCGATATCGAGCGCACGGGCGACGGCATTATGACCTCGCTGCGCGTGATGGAAGTGATCCGCGCCGAGCGCGAGACGCTCTCGCAGCTCACGGCTCCGTGCAAGCTGCTACCGCAGGCGCAGGTGGCCGTGCGCGTGGCGGACAAGGACGCCGCGCTCGAGAACATGGGCGTGCAGAACGCCATCGCCGAGGCCGAGGCTGCGCTGGCAGGCGAGGGCCGCGTGCTCGTACGCAAGAGCGGAACCGAGTCGGTTATCCGCGTGCTGGCCGAGGCGCCCGACCAAGCATCCGCCGATGCCGCCATGAAGCGCATCGCCAACGCACTCGAGGCTCTGTAGTTACGCGGTTTTACCAAACCGCGTAACTGCTCGACGCTGCAAACGCCCCTAAGCGGCAATCTGACGTTCAATTTCAAGGGCGCGACCAGAAGGTCAGCGCCCTTTCATTTCACGTCACCTTGCTCGCTTAGGGTCGTTTTCGCTGACGTTGCCAAGACATTGGCGTCAACATAGTTGGCGTTGGCGATGGCGTGCTGGTCAATCCTTACAGCTCGTACAGTGTGGTGAACTTGTCCTGCAGGTAGCTGCAGTAGTAGCGGGCGTCAAAGGCCATGCCGCAGGCGCCCTTGATGAGTCCCGGCGCGTCTTTGGCGCGGCCCCACTGCCAAATGTGCTCGCCCAGCCAGGCGCGGACGGGCGCCAGATCGCCGCTCGCGCAGGCACCGGTAAGGTCGACGCCGTCGCGGCACATGGCCGGCACAAACATGGCATCGTAGGCGCTACCCAGCGCATACGTGGGGAAGTAGCCAAACGAACCGCCGCTCCAATGCGTATCCTGCAGGCAGCCGTGCGTGTCGTCGGGAACGGGAATGCCCAGGTACTCGTCCATAAAGCGGTTCCAAAGCGCGGGGATGTCCTTGGCCGCAGCCTCGCCGGCAAACAGCATACGCTCAATCTGGTAGCGCACCATAATATGCAGCGGATAGGTGAGCTCGTCGGCCTCGGTGCGGATCAACGACGGCTGCGCGATGTTCACGGCGCGGTAGAGCGTGTCTTCGTCGACGTCGCCGTAGACCTCGGGCGCGTGACGACGCAGCACCTCGAGCAGCGGGCCCATAAAGGCGCGGCTGCGACCCACGGTGTTCTCGAAAAAGCGGCTCTGGCTCTCGTGGATGCCCATGGAGGTGCCGCCCTCCAGGCAGGTGCGCGCGTAGGCGGGATTGACGCCCAGCTCGTACATGGTGTGCCCCGCCTCGTGGATGATGCTGTAGACGTTGGAGATGCAGTCGTCCTCGTAGATGTGCGTCGCGATGCGCGCATCACCCACGGCAAAGCCCTCGCTAAACGGATGCTCGGTAAAGGCAAGCGTGGTGTCGTCCAGGTCCAGGCCGACAAGCTTCATAAGGTCGAAGCTCATGGCGCGCTGGGCAGCCTCGGGCACGTGGGCGTGCAAAAAGTCGGCAGCCGGCTGCTGGCCGCGCTCGCCGATGGCGTGCACGAGCGGCACGACCGTGGCCTTGACCTCGTCGCAAAACGCGTCGAAGCTCTTGGCGGAAAGGCCGCGCTCGTACTGGTCGAGCCAAACGTCGTATGGATCGCGCTTGGGGTCCATGAGCTCGGCCTGATGCTTAAGTTGGGCGACGATTCTATCCACATAGGTCTCAAAGCTCGCCCAGTCGTTGGCAGCCTTGGCCTTGTGCCACACGGCGTCCGCCTCGCAGGTGAGCCTGGTCCAGGCCTCGGCTTCTTCGGTGGGGATGGCACTGGCCTCACGTTGATCGCGGCCGAGCACACGGATCTCGTCGAGCAGCTGAGGGTCGTCGATTTTGCCGCCGGCGACGGTCTCGCGCGCTAACGAGCGTACGAGCTCAACGGACTTCTCGCTGGTCAGCAGCTTGTGATGCTCGCCGGCAAGCGTGCCCATGGCGTCGGCACGCGCTGCTGCGCCGTTGGCAGGAGCAATCGTCGCTCCATCGAACTCGGCAATCTTGAGCAGGTACTCGCGAGTCCACAGCTTGCCTTCGAGCTTGCGGAGCTTCTTGATGCTCTTGCCCGCCTTGGCTTTCTTATCGAGTTTCTTTCCCATACCTATATCCTTGATCTCGCAGGTCGAGCGCCACGGGTGGGCGTGCGGCCAGTTTGCACAGCTACCCGCCTTGTACCCAGTGCGAACAAAACGGAACGCGGCGATGCACACGCAGAATGTGTTATCCTATAGCCCAATGCGTTGACGGAGAGGGTTTTGCCCGCCGCGTCGCCGGCAAGAGAGGGAAGGTCATGGGCTGCGAGCCTTCCTGCGGTGACAAGGGCCAAGCGTTCACTCCCGAGCAGCGACCTCAACGGGCACGCAGCCAGCGGCGGCGAAGCCCCAGTAGGGAAGCCGTGAGCCTCGCGACAAGGGGCACAGAGTGGGCGCGGCGGGCCAGACATCCGCCGGGTCAAACAAGGTGGTACCGCGGAATTCAACCGTCCTTGGGCAATGCACATGCCCGAGGACGGTTTTTTTATTACCGAACCGGGCCGCGTTTTCACAACGCCAGACGGTGGCAGCCGCCTCGGCAAACGGAGAGCGCGAGAGACGAAAGGGAAGACATGAGTCTGATTGATGATCTGGTCAAACTCGAGGAAGAGGCCAAGGAGCTCGTCGCAGGCGCCGACGACGCAGCCAAGCTCGAGGCTGCGCGCGTTGAGCTGCTCGGCCGCAAGGGCCGCATCACCGGCCTGATGCGCATGATGGGCAAGCTCGCCCCCGAGGATCGTCCCGTGATGGGCAAGCGCGCCAACGAGATGCGCCAGCTGATTGAGGGCATGCTCGACGAGCGCAACACCGAGATGAAGGCCGCCGCCCTCAAGCGCGCACTGGAGCACGACGCCGTCGACATCACGCTGCCGGGCATCCGTCCGCAGATCGGCCACCAGCACCTGATCAAGCAGATTATCGAGGAGGCCGAGGACATCTTCTGCGGCATCGGCTACACCGTCGAGTCCGGCCCCATGGTCGACACCTCCTACTACAACTTCACCGCGCTCAACGCCCCCATGGATCACCCGAGCCGCTCGGCCCGCGATACCTTCTACGTGGTCGACAACAACCCCGGCAGCGTCGCGCACCCCGAGGCTCACGCCCACGGCGAGTCCGACGTGCTGCTGCGCACCCAGACTTCGGGCGTGCAGATCCACACTATGGAGTCGCAGAAGCCGCCCATCTACATGATCTGCCCGGGCACCGTCTATCGTCCCGACACGGCCGACGCCTGCCACCTGCCGCAGTTCAACCAGATCGAGGGCCTGGTCGTCGACGAGGGTATCACCTTTGGCGACCTCAAGGGCACGCTCGACTACTTTGTTAAGTGCATGTTTGGCGAGGATCGCAAGACGCGTTACCGCCCGCACTTCTTCCCCTTCACCGAGCCCAGCTGTGAGGTGGACGTGAGCTGCCACGTCTGCGGCGGCAAGGGCTGCAACTTCTGCAAGCACAGCGGTTGGATCGAGATCCTGGGCTGCGGCATGGTCGACCCCAACGTCCTGATCAACTGCGGCATCGACCCCGAGAAGTACACCGGCTTCGCCTTTGGTATTGGCGCCGAGCGCGTCGCGGCCCTGCGCTACGACCTGCCGGACCTCAGAACGCTCATGACAGGTGATATGAGGTTCCTCAACCAATTTTAATTTGACCTGTCCCGGCGGCTTCCCGAGCCACCGCACCTTGCCTTTCAATCGTCGGTTGCGTACCTAAGTACGCGGCCCTCCTCTTTCAAGGTAATCTGCGGCACCTCGGAAACCCGTCTCCGTAGCTGGAGTTTTCCGTCTGTTTATTGCAGGCGTTACAGATGAAAGGAGACCAGTTAGATGCGCGTTTCTTACGACTGGCTCAAGACCATGATCGATATTCCGGAGGATCCTAAGACCCTCTCGGACGAATATATCCGTACCGGCACCGAGGTCGAGGCGATCGACACCGTGGGCGAGTCCTTCGACCACGTGGTGACCGCCAAGGTGCTCACCAAGACCCCACACCCCGATAGTGACCACATGTATGTGTGCTCGGTCGACGTGGGCGACAAGAACCTCGACGCCGACGGCAACCCCGCCCCGCTGCAGATCGTCTGCGGCGCGCAGAACTTCGAGGCCGGCGACCACATCGTCACGGCCATGATTGGCGCTGTCCTGCCCGGCGACGTCAAGATCAAGAAGAGCAAGCTTCGCGGCGTCGTGTCCATGGGCATGAACTGCTCCGCGCGCGAGCTCGGCCTGGGCGGCGACCACTCCGGCATCATGATCCTGCCCGAGGACACGCCCTGCGGCATGCCGTTTGCCGAGTACGTGGGCTCGAGCGATACCGTGCTCGACTGCGAGATCACGCCCAACCGCCCCGACTGCCTGTCCATGATCGGCATGGCCCGCGAGACCGGCGCCATCTTCGACCGCGATTTCCACGTTGAGCTGCCCGCCATCAAGGCCGAGACCGGCCGCGCGACCGACGACGAGCTTTCCGTCGAGATTGCCGACGAGGGCCTGTGCGACCGCTATGTCGCCCGCATCGTGCGCAACGTGAAGGTTGGCCCGTCGCCCGACTGGATGGTCAAGCGCCTTAACGCCCTGGGCGTGCGCCCGCACAACAATATCGTCGACATCACCAACTATGTGATGATGCTCACCGGTCAGCCGCTGCACGCCTTTGACCTGTCCACCTTTGCCGAGCGCGAGGGCCGTCGCCGCGTGGTGGTTCGCGCTGCCCAGCAGGATGAGAAGTTCACGACCCTCGATGGCGAGGAGCGCACGCTTGACGCTGGCATGGGCCTTATCACCGACGGTGAGCGTCCCGTGGCGCTGGCCGGCGTCATGGGCGGTATGGATTCCGAGATCGAGGACGACACCGTCGACGTGATGGTCGAGAGCGCCTGCTTCAACGCCGGTCGCACCTCGCACACCAGCCGCGATCTGTCGCTGATCTCCGACGCCTCCATTCGCTTTGAGCGCCAGGTCGACGAGACCGGCTGCGTGGATGTTGCCGATGTTGCCTGCGCGCTCATCGAGGAGATCGCAGGCGGCGAGGTCGCTCCCGGCTATGTCGACGTGTTCCCCGCGCCCAAGACCATCGACAGCATCAAGCTGCGCCTGGCCCGCGTGCACGCCATCTGTGGTGCTGACATCGAGCCCGACTTTATCGAGCGCTCGCTCACCCGCCTGGGCTGCACCGTCGAGCGCGACGGCGAGGACTTTATGGTCACTCCGCCGAGCTTCCGCCCCGACCTGCCGCGCGAGATCGATCTGATCGAGGAGGTCCTGCGTCTGTGGGGCATGGGCCGCGTGACGGCGACCATCCCGGCTGCCAAGAACCACATCGGCGGCCTGACCCGCGAGCAGAAGCTCACCCGCAAGGTCGGCGAGATCCTGCGCGCCTGCGGCCTCAACGAGACCACGACTTTTGGCTTTGCCGCACCGGGCGACCTGGAGAAGATCGGCATGTCCACCGAGGGCCGCGGTTGCCCCGTGGTGCTCATGAACCCGCTGGTAGCCGAGCAGACCGAGATGCGTCGTTCGCTGCTGCCGGGCCTGCTGCAGTCCGTTGCCTACAACGAGGCCCACGGCACGCCCAACGTGCACCTGTACGAGGTCGGCAGCCTGTTCCACGGTCGCGAGAGCGCCAGTCTGCCCAAGGAGACCAAGTCCGTCGCGGGCGTGCTTTCGGGCCAGTGGAGCGAGCAGTCCTGGAACATGAAGTACCGCAAGCTACGCTTCTTCTTTGGCAAGGGCATTGTCGAGGAGCTGCTCGCCCAGCTGCGCATCGAGAAGGTTCGCTTCCGTCCCGTCGAGGGCGAGGGCTACGCTTTCTTGCAGCCGGGCCGTGCCGCCGAGGTTCTGTCTGGCGGCACCGTGCTGGGCTGGGTCGGCGAGATCCACCCCGAGGCGCGCGAGGCGATGGGCATCGATGAGGTCGTCGTTGCCTTTGAGCTCGATCTGGACAAGCTGATCAAGGGCGCTCGCAATCAGGAGAACTACCGTGAGTTCTCTCAGTACCCTGCCGTTGAGCACGACCTTGCTATCGTGGTCGACAACGCTGTGACCTGCGAGGATCTTGAGCGCCGTATTACCAGCGCCGGCGGCAAACTGCTCGAGGGCGTGCGTCTGTTCGACGTCTACCGCGATCCCATCCGCATCGGAGCGGGCAAGAAGTCCATGGCCTTTGCGCTTACGTATCGCTCCGACGATCACACGCTCACCAGCGAAGAGGTCGAGAAGGCGCACCAGAAGATCGTCACCAAGGTGTGCAAGGGCGTAAACGGCGAGGTCCGCGGCTAGGATCGCTTGCGTCTGTGACGAATGTATTGCAAAACGGCGCACTGCTTTGTTGGCAGTGCGCCGTTTGCTATGATAGCCGGCGGCGTGTTACGAACCTGGCAATACGTAACACTGGCAAGGTGATTCAAACGGCGCTGCGATCGCGTGCCGACAACCGGGAGGCGTATATGCACATTCCAGACAACTACCTGTCCCCGCAGACCGATGCCGTCATGGCGGTCGCGATGGTGCCCGTGTGGGTCCACTGCATCAAGAAGGTGCGCGCCACGCTCGATCGCGAGCACATGGCTTTTCTGGGCATCTGCGCCGCATTCTCTTTCTTGCTCATGATGTTTAACGTTCCGCTGCCCGGCGGCACCACAGGCCACGCCGTCGGCGGCGCGCTCATCGCTCTGCTGCTGGGTCCCGAGGCCGCGGCTATCGCTGTCTCGGTCGCGCTGGCGCTGCAGGCGCTGCTGTTTGGCGACGGCGGCGTTCTGTCGTTTGGCGCCAACTGCTTTAACATGGCCTTTGTGCTGCCGTTTGTCGCTGCTATCGTGTTCCGTGCGCTCAACAGCCGTCTGCACGACAAGAGCTGGGGCACCTCGGTTTCCGCCATCGTGAGCGGTTGGGTCGGCCTGTGCGTGGCGGCCCTGTGCGCGGCGATTGAGTTTGGTATTCAGCCGATGCTCTTCACGAACGCCTCGGGCGCTCCGCTGTACTGCCCCTTCCCGCTGTCGGTTTCCATTCCCGCTATGCTGATTCCGCACATGCTGGTTGCCGGTGTGGTTGAGGGCGTCGCGACGGCCGCTATCTACGGCTTCATCAAGAAGACGGCTCCCAGCTTCATCGTCGGTCCCGAGGCTGTCGATGGCTTGCTTTCTGCCGAGGGCGCAACCGCCAAGAAGACCTCGCTGGTTCCCACGCTTATCCTGGTCGCTGTACTCGTGGTTGCCACGCCACTGGGCCTTCTGGCCACCGGTGACGCCTGGGGCGAGTGGGATGCCGAGGGCGCAGCGACGGCAGTTCAGGAGGCTGGCGATGACAACCTGCAGGCTTCGGTCGGCCTCGATGCCCCGACCTTTGCAGACACGCTGCCCACGGGCGATTATCTGCAGGCCTATTCCGAGGAGCAGGGTCTTGACTTTGCCGGCCAGGCCGCGATGTATATTCTTTCGGGCGTGATTGGCGTGGCGGTGCTCACTATCGCATTCCGCCTGGTCTCGCTGACGGTCAAGGAAAGCGGTGCTCATGGCAATAGCCGAGCTGCCTAGTTGGCTTGCGGCTGAGGAGCGATACGAGCCCGTGGGGGCTCGGCATCGTGTGATGCAAAAGAATGTCCTGCACCTGGCGAGCCTGCTTGAGCGGGTCCGCTTGGGTGGCGGGGCGCACAGGGGCGGGTCGGCCATCGACCGCGCCCTTTCTTTTGTTTCGGCGCCGGTGCGTCTGGTGGGGATGTTCGTCTGCGTTTTGTGCGTGTGTCTGACGCAGAGCCCGCTGTACCTCATGTTGATGGCGGCTATCGCGCTGGTGCTGGTCGCGGTGCGTCCCGTACGCGGGCTGCGGGCAACCTTAGTGCCGGCGTTGGCTGCTGCGGGGTTTGCCGTGGTTCTGGCACTGCCTGCTCTGCTGCTGGGCGCTTCTGCCACGGGTGCCATGCTCAAGATCGCGCTCAAGACGTTCATTAATGTGTCGCTGGTGCTGGGCGTTTCGTGGACCCTCACATGGAGCCGCATGTCGGCGGCGCTTAAGATGCTGCACCTGCCCGACGAGGTCATCTTTACTTTCGATATGGCGCTCAAGCATATCGAGGTGCTGGGACGCACAGCGCACGATCTGTGCGAATCGGTCATGCTGCGCAGCGTCGGTTCCGCGCCTGCGGGTTTTTCGCGCACCGACTCGCTGGCGGGTATCATGGGCATGACGTTTATCAAGGCGATGGAGTGCAGCCGCGCGATGGACGAGGCTATGCTTTGCCGCGGCTTTGCCGGCGTGTACCCGGCGCCTGCACGCGCCGGGTTTGGCTGGCGCGATGCGGTCTATGCGGCCGGCGTGGTTCTGCTCGCCGTGTTGTGCGCGGTGCTGTAGGCGCTGCTGGTTCCGGCTGGGGATGCAACTAGGGAAGGGCGACGTTTTGACGATCGATATGAATAGTGCGGCGGGCACGAACGGTGCGGGCGGCGCCGAGGCCACGCCGCTCATCGAGCTGCGCGACGTGGTGTTCTCCTATGCGGGCCATACGGTTGTCGATGGTGTGTCGCTGCAGGTCGATCGTGGTGAACTCGTTGCCCTGCTCGGTCCCAACGGCTGCGGTAAGACGACGATTATGCGCCTTATTAACGGCCTTGAACTCGCGGACGCAGGGGCATACCTGTTTGACGGGCACGCGATCGACGCGGCGTTTCTAAAGGATTCCGCGGCCGCTCAGCGTTTTCATCAGCGCGTAGGTTTTGTGTTTCAAAATGCCGACGCCCAGCTGTTCTGCGCTACGGTGGGCGAGGAAGTTGCTTTTGGTCCCGCGCAGATGGGGCTGCCGGCAGACGAGCTCGAGCGCCGTGTGCGCGATGCCATGGAGCTGTTCCAGGTTGCCGATCTGGTCGATGCCTCGCCCTATCAGCTTTCGGGCGGGCAAAAGAAGCGCGTGGCGCTGGCTGCCGTCGTGTCGATGAACCCCGATATCCTGGTGCTCGACGAGCCTACCAACGGACTTGACGAGGACTCGTGCGACATCGTGGTCAACTTTCTACTGGCCTATGTTGCTGCCGGTAAGACGGTCTTGATGAGCACGCACCATCAGGATTTGGTACGACGCCTGGGTGCCCGCGCCATCTATATCGATCGATATCACCATGTGGTCGAGGCGCCGGTGTCTTCGTATGGAACCGAGAGCGGCGCTGCGGAATAGTTGCTGCGTAGAGCGTGCGTAGCGGCCCGCGCGGCTTTGCCGTGATGGTATAGTTATCCAGGTTTTTATGGGGGTGGCTATGCCAAGCTGGAACATTCATATCGCTCAGACGGAGCGTTTGCTGGAGTGCACCGGCGCGCTTGCCAATAGCGTGCGCGACCGCAATGCCTTTTTGTTTGGCTGCGTGGTTCCGGATATCTTCGTGGGCTATATGGTCCCTGGTATCGCTGATCCCATTCCGTATCGCATTACGCACTTTGCAAACCCCGAGCCTATCCCTAAGCCGCGCGAGCACGAGTTCTGGGATACCTATGTGGCGCCGCTGCTCAAAGGGGCGTCTGTTGGTACGCCGGCTGCCGCGACCTCGATCGCCGAGGAGCGCGAGCGACTCAATCGGGTGCATTATCCCCAACGCTACAAGGACGCCGAGCCGGTTGCTGGTCCCGGTGCTAGCGAGCTTTCGCTCGCGCCCGGTGACGTGGCGCAGTCGCTGCTCGATTTGACGCTGGGCGTCTGGTCGCATCTGGTGGCGGATACCGTATGGAATACGCGCGTGAATCAGTACCTGGAGGCGCACGGCGGCAAGCCGTGCGAGGAATTCCGCATTAAAAAGCAAGGCGACTTTGACTGGTTTGGCAAGACGCTGGGCATCGTTTCCATTCCGCGTGCGACCGATCGCCTCTATACCGCTGCGACGCGTTTTGGGCAGTATCCCATCCATAAAGAATATGTGCTCAAGACTATCGGCGTCATGCACGAGATTGTACGCGAAAACCCCGGCGAGCCCGATCATCCGCCGTATCGCCTGCTAACCGAGGAGTTTTTCGATGCAACGTTTACCGAGGTCATCGAGCTAACCGAGGCGGGATTTGCGGTTCGCGTTGCTGCTTCTGACGTTCCCGCAGTCCCCCTGATCGCTAGCTGCTAGCCGGCCGGCTTAACGGTGAACAGTTCATCCCAATTGACCAACAGCTCCCGTCGCAGGGCATCTTCGGTGGTGCGTTCCTGATCGGTCTTTGGGATGTAGGGGAGCCCCGCCTTTTTATGGATGAGTTCGGCGATGTTGTTAAAGCTCTTCGTGTCTTTGATTTGCTCATAGGTTATCTGGATAACGTCATAGCCCATGCTTGTGAGGGCGGTGGTGCGCTCGGCATCGGAGAGACTTGCGGCTTCGCTGTCGTGGGCTGAGCGGCCTTGACATTCCAGAATGACGCCCATGCTGTCGGTGTTGCTCTCGATGAGGATATCGGCGTAGCAGCAGGTTTTGTCATACAGTGAGCGCGCGGCTTCGCTGAGCGGGATGCGCGCGTTATTGGTGATGTCGATGCCCAAGCCGCCCTCGTCGCGGGGGAGCGAGATGAGTATGGACGTCTGGACTTCGAAGGGCGAGGCGGTCTGTCCCGTCATATGTTCGGCGGCCCAGCGGAGCTGCTTAACGCCGCGCAGACCTGCGGCCTGCTTGGCGAACGCGGCGATCTCCCCCGCGCTGAGGAGCGGCGCGCGCTTCCACAAGTTGGTGTCATTGCCCTTGGTGTCGACAACACGCTTCCAACCACAGTCGGGCGGAATGAGCTTAAGTGACATTGCCTCATCAAGTTGCTGTTGCGTACGCTTACAGGGCGTAAACACTGCAAAGGAACCGCACATCTCGTAGCAAGCCATGAGTAACTGGTTACGTGAGACCTGCGTAGCAAGGTTGAGCAGTGTGAATTCCGGTGACGTGACATCAAACCCATGCTCAGTCTGCCTAAACGACCCAGGAGGCGGCTCTTGGGTTAGCAGACGGCTGTGAAATAGCTTTCCGTTCGCGCGTTGTTTTCTTTCGCCCACGAATCTCCAAACTGGTGTGCCGAGCAAGTCTTTAAATACTGGCTGTTTTGAGTAATGCACCAAGCGATGGTCATGGTCGGGCGGCAGGATTGCCGGATAGAGTCCGAGTATCTGGGGCGGGATGCGATAGTACTGAAAAGCCGTGGGTCCGCAGGCAAGAAATGACATGGCGATCCGATCGTTTGAGCGTTGATTGGGCTAGAAAAGCTATTCGTTTCGGAAGTGCGGGGAAAAAGACAAATAGGTCAGACACAAGCGGTATTTAAGCCAACTTTATCAGGGGTTTTGTTGAAATAAAAGGGCTTGTGCTCGGGGGTAAGCAATTTTTCCCCGCACTTCCGAAAACGCGGTCGATCCGGCTCTTGCTAAAACGATTCAGCAGCATCGGATAAGGTGTGGGTTTGCCACCGGGTGAACACTTTTAGCGCCTGAGGCTTTATTTTTTGGCCTCGAAGGGTGGATTTTGCGCTTTTGGTAAAGAAATGAGTGCGTGTTTTGCTGTGTGCTGGCATTGGTACAAAAAAGGGCCCGGAAGGCAAAGCCTTCCGAGCCCTTTTGCAATGCAAGCGTGCTTGCAAGTGCGATTTAGCGCACCTGAGCGACGTAAGCGACGTTGGTCGAGGAGACCTTGTCCTCGAGCTGAACACTCATGCGGGGATCGCCGGCGGTAGCGACGGTCAGATCGCCGGCCTCGACGTAGCCGAGCTCCTTAGCGGTCTCGATCGCCTTGACGATCGTGCCGTTGACGGTGCCCTGGGTAATCTCGGCCTGGTGCGGGATAACGCCCCAGTACATGATCATCTGCTGGACGGCCCACTCGTGGCGGGAGAACGCGCAGATCGGCATGTTGGGACGGAAGTGCGAGATCAGGCGAGCAGTACGACCGGTGGTCGTCGGCACGGTGATGCACTTGGCGCCAACGGTGGTGGCCATGTTCACAGCGGACATACCCACAACGTTGTTGACAACGCGGGTGCCGTGAGCATCGGCCGGAACCTCGAGCGGAGCGTGGGCCGGGAGGTACTTCTCGGCCTCGAGAGCAATGCTGGCCTGCATCTTGACGGCCTCGACCGGGTACTTACCGGCAGCGGACTCGCCAGAGAGCATGACGGCGTCGGTGCCGTCGTAGATGGCGTTAGCAACGTCGGCAACCTCGGCGCGCGTCGGGCGCGGGTTCTGCTGCATGGAGTCGAGCATCTGCGTAGCAGTGATGACGGGCTTGTAGGCCGCGTTGCACTTGGCGATGATCTCCTTCTGGATGTGGGGAACGAGCTCGGGCTTGATCTCGATGCCCAGGTCGCCACGGGCGACCATGATGCCGTCGGAAGCCTCGAGGATCTCGTCGAAGTTCTCGACGCCCAGGGCGCACTCGATCTTCGGGAAGATCGTCACGTGCTCGCCGCCGTTCTCGCGGCAAAGCTTGCGGATGCCACGGACGGACTCGCCGTCACGGATGAAGGAAGCGGCGATGTAGTCGATGTTCTCGGTCAGGCCAAAGAGGATGTCCTGACGATCGCGCTCGGTGATGGCGGGCAGCGAGATGTTGACGTTGGGCATGTTGACGCCCTTGCGCTCGCCGATCAGGCCGTCATTCTTGACGACGCAGGTCATGTCCTGGCCGTCGACGGATTCGACCTCGAGGGCAACCAGGCCGTCATCGATCAGGATGAGGGAGCCCTTCTCGACCTCGGAGGGCAGAGCCAGGTAGTCGAGGGAGATGTGCTCAGCGGTGCCGTGGAAATCCTCGGACGTAGGCTGAGCGGTGACGACGATCTTATCGCCGGTCTTGACGGCAACCTTCTTGCCGTCGACCAGAAGGCCGGTGCGGACCTCGGGGCCCTTGGTGTCGAGCAGGATGCCGACGGGCAGACCGAGCTCCTTGGAAATACGGCGGACGCGCTCGATGCGACCGTGGTGCTCGTCGTAGGAGCCGTGCGAGAAGTTAAAACGGGCGACGTTCATGCCCGCCTTGATCATCTCGCGGATGGTCTCGTCGCTATCGCAGGCGGGACCCATGGTGCATACAATCTTAGTGCGCTTGTACATTCAGACCTCCATCTGACATCGTCTTGCGCTGATAGATAAACCATAAGAAATAAAACCGTGTTGATTATAACGAAATGCTGACCGAATACCCCATAAAATCGACCGTATGCCGAATTAGAAGTTCATTTTTTGCGGGAAAAACGGTATATGAAAAATCTTTACCAACCGCTCTAACCGCTGCTATCTGGGCGATATGTCAGTTTGGCGATGTGCCGAAGAAAAAACGTTTTACCAATGTTGAGCATCACACGGTCTGCACCGTTGCGTGCGGACCATATTTCCAAACCGATTGTTTTGGCTAGACTCGCCGCTTTGGGGTACCATAGCCCCACTATCAACTGCCGCTCAGCACGGCAGCCTTGATGAGCCCTTGCCCTTCTCCTGGGAATTATGATCGGGCATCAATCTGCTGAGTGGCCCGAATCCCAGGAGGGGACTCTATATGCAAAAGGAATACCTGTCCGCCGCGGCGGAGGTGCTCAGCGACCAGGGCGTCGATGAGCACCTTGGCTTGAGCGACAACGAGGCGTCGTCGCGTCTCGCCAAGACAGGCCCTAACAAGCTCAAGGAAGCCGAGAAGACGCCGTTGTGGAAGCGGTTCTTTGAGCAGATGGCCGACCCCATGGTCATCATGCTGATCGTTGCCGCCGTCATTAGCGCGCTCACGGGCATGGTTAAGGGCGAGGCGGACTTTGCCGATGTCGCCATCATCATGTTCGTCGTTATCGTCAACTCGGTGCTGGGCGTGGTCCAGGAAGCCAAGAGCGAGGAGGCCCTCGAGGCCCTTCAGGAGATGAGCGCGGCGCAGTCCAAGGTTCTGCGCGACGGCAAACTCGTGCACCTGCCGAGCGCCGAGCTCGTGCCCGGCGACGTGATCATGCTCGAGGCGGGCGACTCCGTCCCGGCCGACTGCCGCGTGCTCGAGAGTGCCACGATGAAGATCGAAGAGGCCGCACTCACCGGCGAGTCCGTGCCGGTCGAGAAACACGCCAACGTGATCGAGCTTGCCGCGGGCACCGATGACGTGCCGCTCGGCGACCGCAAGAACATGTGCTACATGGGCTCCACCGTTGTGTACGGCCGTGGCCGCGCCGTCGTGGTCGGCACCGGCATGGATACCGAGATGGGCAAAATCGCCGGTGCCCTGGCCGAGGCCAAGGAAGAGCTTACGCCGCTGCAGGTTAAGCTCGCCGAGCTCAGTCGCATCCTTACCATCATGGTTATCGTCATCTGCGTCGTGATCTTTGGCGTCGACATCGTCCGTCACGGCGTGGGCAACGTTCTCACCGACCCGACGGCCCTGCTCGACACCTTTATGGTCGCCGTCTCGCTCGCCGTCGCCGCCATCCCCGAGGGCCTGGTCGCCGTCGTGACCATCGTGCTTTCGCTCGGCGTGACCAAGATGGCCAAGCGCCAGGCAATCATCCGTAAGCTCTCTGCCGTCGAGACCCTCGGCTGCACGCAGACCATCTGCTCCGACAAGACCGGCACGCTTACCCAAAATAAGATGACCGTCGTCAAGCACGAGCTCGCCGCGCCTAAGGAGAAGTTCCTGGCCGGCATGGCCCTGTGCTCCGATGCTCAGTGGGACGAGGAACTGGGCGAGGCCGTGGGCGAGCCGACCGAGTGCGCGCTCGTCAACGATGCCGGCAAGGCGGGCCTGACTGGTCTGACCGCCGAGCATCCGCGCGTGGGCGAGGCTCCGTTCGACTCCGGCCGCAAGATGATGTCCGTGGTCGTCGAGACCCTGGACGGCGAGTACGAGCAGTACACCAAGGGCGCGCCCGACGTGGTGATTGGCCTGTGCACCCATATTTACGAGGGCGATAAGGTCGTCCCGCTGACCGAGGAGCGCCGTGCCGAGCTTGTGGCCGCCAACAAGGCCATGGCCGACGAGGCCCTGCGCGTGCTGGCGCTGGCAAGCCGCACCTACACCGAGGTTCCCGCCGACTGCAGCCCCGCTGCGCTCGAGCACGACCTGGTCTTCTGCGGCCTGTCCGGCATGATCGACCCGGTCCGTCCCGAGGTGGCCGACGCTATCCGCGAGGCGCACAACGCCGGCATCCGCACTGTCATGATTACGGGCGACCACATCGACACCGCCGTGGCCATCGCCAAGCAGCTGAGCATCGTCGCCGATCGCAGCCAGGCTATCACCGGTGCCGACCTCGACCGCATGAGCGACGAGGAGCTCGACGCGCACATCGAGGACTACGGCGTGTACGCCCGTGTCCAGCCCGAGCATAAGACCCGCATCGTCGAGGCTTGGAAGTCGCGCGACCAGATCGTGGCCATGACGGGCGACGGCGTCAACGACGCTCCGTCCATCAAGCGCGCCGACATCGGCGTGGGCATGGGCATTACCGGCACCGACGTTACCAAGAACGTTGCCGACATGGTGCTCGCCGACGACAACTTCGCCACCATCATCGGTGCCTGCGAAGAGGGCCGTCGCATCTACGACAACATCCGCAAGGTCATCCAGTTCTTGCTTTCGGCCAACCTTGCAGAGGTGTTCTCGGTGTTCATCGCCACGCTCATCGGCTTTACCATCTTCCAGCCGGTGCAGCTGCTGTGGGTGAACCTGGTTACCGACTGCTTCCCCGCGCTTGCGCTGGGCATGGAGGACGCCGAGGGCGACATTATGAAGCGCAAGCCGCGCAACGCCAAGGACGGTGTCTTTGCCGGCAATATGGGCCTGGACTGCGTGGTCCAGGGCCTGATCATCACCGTGCTGGTGCTGGCGAGCTTCTTTGTGGGCGTGTACTTTGACATGGGCTACATCCACATCGCCGATATGATTGCCGGCAATGCCGACGAGGAAGGCGTGATGATGGCGTTCATCACGCTCAACATGGTCGAGATCTTCCACTGCTTTAACATGCGCAGCCGTCGCACGTCGCTGTTTAAGATGAAGAAGCAGAACAAATGGCTGTGGGCTTCCGCCACGCTGGCGCTGGTGCTGACGGTGATCGTGACTGTGCAGCCGACGCTTGCCGAGATGTTCTTTGGCCCCGTGACGCTTGAGCTCAAGGGCGTTGTCGCTGCCCTGGGCCTGGCCTTCCTGATCATCCCGCTGATGGAGATCTACAAGGCGATCATGCGCGCGGTCGAGAAGGAGTAAGTTAACCTGTCCGGGCCCGCCCCTGCGTGTTTTCTTCTTCGCTGGTCCTCGCGCTTCGCGCTGCGGGATCGCTCAGAAGAAAACACTCCCAGGGTGGGCCCTACGGTATCCTTACTGGCTTTTCTCCCGCGCGGATGAAAAAGGGCTGAGGGAAAGAAGGTGAGCGGCCGAGCAATTGCTCGGCCGCTCGTTTTGAATAAAGGATGTGCCCTTTGGAAACCCCTCTCGGCGGGCGGGCCCTGCGGTGACGTTGCTGACTTTTCTCCCGTGTGGATGATAAAGGCTGAGGGAAAGTGTGTGAGTCGGTCGAGCATTTGCTCGACCGACTCTTTTTTGTGGGAAAATACCTGCTCAGTTGTGATTTTTGGTGCTGGGAGGCGTTTGTGGCTAAGGCTAAGGCTAAGGCGAAGAAAAAGACGACGGGGGCGCGGGCTAAGCGTGATCGTCGTCGGAAGCTCGCGACCGAACCCCCTGCATCTGCTGAGGAGTTGCTGGCGAGTGTACCGGGGCTTGACGCGCTGCAGGATGTTCCGGCGTTTGATGACCTGCCGGTCGATGAAGCTCAGCAGGCTGCCTTTGATGATTTCTGCGCACATGCCGAGGAGCCCGAGCAGATGCAGCTTGGCGCCGTGGTGCGCTTGGATCGTGGGTTTCCGCTGGTGGCGACTGCCGACGATACCTTCCGCGCCGAGCATGCCGTGGGATTTGCCAAGTCGCGCGGTGGGGACGAGGTCCTGCTGCCTGCCGTGGGCGATCGTGTGGCGGTGCGCCGCGCTCCCGGGCACGATATGGGCGTGATTGAATGCGTGCTGCCGCGCCGTACGAGCTTTGAGCGTTGGCGCGGCCGTGCCCGCGGAGAGCGCCAGGTGCTCTGCTCCAACGTGGATAGCGTGCTAATCGTGCAGGCGCTCGGTGCCGGCGAGGTGCTGCTCGACCGTGTGGCGCGTTCGCTGGTATTGGCGCTCGACTGCGATGCCGAGCCGGTGGTGGTACTCACCAAAGCTGACCGCTGCGATGCCGAGGAACTCGAGCGCGATCTGGACCGCGTGCGCCGCCTGGTGGGTCCGGACGTGCGCGTGATCGTGACGTCCTCTGCCGAGGGCCGCGGCCTGGACGAGGTCCGTGCCTGCGTGCCTGCCGGGAGCTGCGCCATGATTCTGGGCGAGTCGGGTGCCGGCAAGTCGACGCTGCTCAATGCGCTGCTGGGCCACGATACGTTGGCGACCGGCGGTGTGCGCGAACGCGACGACCAGGGCCGTCACACTACCGTCGCGCGCGTGATGGTGACGCTGCCGGGCGACGCCGGCGTGATCGCCGATGCCCCGGGCCTGCGCAGCCTACCGCTCGTGGGTCACGAGCGGGGACTGGCCCGCGCCTTCCCCGAGATTGTCGAGGCATCGCGCGCGTGCCGGTTTGGCGATTGCACGCATACCCATGAGCCGGGTTGCGCCGTTCGCGAGGCCGAGGACGCCGGGCAGATCGATAGCCTGCGTCTGGAAACGTTCCAAAACCTGGCGTTATCCATGCGCGTGAGTGCTCAAATGCTCGATCCCGATGTCCATCTGTAATTGATTTTTCCTATGGCAGCCGTTTCCCAACTGTTCGGGAGACGGCTTTTTGCTGCGGAAAAGCCTCGAAACATGCAGTTTGCTGACGTGCTGACCAAAACCTTGCCACGAGCTTGACGGGCTGGTCAGCTTTTGGTCAGCGATTGGTTTGACATCGAAAACCAAGATTGCGATTGCGCCGCTTTGCACTCTGACCGCCCAGACAATGGTGGTACGGGCATTCGCCCGGCACTGCCATGAGAGGAGCGGCCGTGAACAAGAGCAAGCGCATCGCCATCAGTCTGGTCGCGGGCGTGCTCGCTGCTCTGCTCTGCATGGTTTACGGCTCATCGATCCGCTCACAAGCCGAACAGGTCCAGGCTGAGACCTTGGCCAAGTACGGTGGCGATCGCGTCGAGGTATGCGTCGCGGCGCGCGATATCGATGTGGGCGAGACCCTCGATGAGACCAATGTCATAACCCAGGAGTGGCTGACGAGTCTGCTGCCGCGTGACGCGGCGACCGAGCTGCGCCAGGTGCGCGGCGACGTGACGACTTCGCGTATTCCCAAAAACGCCGTGATCTGCAATGTCTACACCAAGGTCGAGAGCCGCAAGCTCGAGGTGCCTAAGGGCAAGGTCGCCGTTTCGGTGGCGGTCGATGCCGAGCACTCGGTCGGCGGTGCTACGGGCGTGGGCAGCTACGTGGATGTGTATGTGCAAAAAGACGGCGTGACCGATCGGCTGTGCGGCGCGTACGTGATCGATACCAGTGAGGATTCCGGTGCCACGCGCGAGGGCAAGATCGAATGGGTGACGCTGGCGGCTGACCCCGAAGACGTCAAGGAACTGCTGGGAGCCTCGGGCAAGGGAACGGTCAGCTTGACGATTCCCGCCACGGCGCGCGGCAAAAAGAGCGGAGGCGACGAGTGATGAAGGCGATCTGGCTTGCGTGCTGCGCGTGCGGCGATTACGGGCTGTTGCAGCGGGAAGTCGAGGGCCGTGATGCGGGTGCACAGGTGCTTCGCGTGGGTGACCTGGACGGGCTGGTTTCCATGGCGCGGGCGTTTCCGTCGCGCCGCGGGGCTGCCATCATCGCGGCGTCTCTGTTTGATACCGAAGATGTGCGCAAGACTGTTGCGCGCCTGACGGCCGAAGGCCGCGTGAGTCGCGTGGTCGTGTTGATAGAAGCGCTCGATCCGTCGGATATCGAGGGGCTGTTTCGCGCGGGGGCGACCGAGGTCATCGCTGCACACAGTATATGCGGCAACGGGCGCGCGGGCGAGGGAGCGGTTGATTCCGATCGGCGCATGACGATTGAGCCCGATGCTTTTGTTGATAGGGAACCCGGGGCGCCTCGCGCTACAAGAGGCCCGCGTGTTGATGATTATGGAAAAGCGGAAGCCGAGCATGGTCGGCGCCCCCGGAACCCCCTTGTATACGATGACGCTGGAGGGCCGGCGCAGCATGCTGGCGACTCCCCGGCAGTAGATATGGGATACGTGCACGGCGTGAATCTGGCGGATGAACTCGACGAAGTTGAGGGCCTTGCCGGGTGCGGCGAGTTGTCGCTGATGCAGCATGAGCAGATTGCGCAGAACGAGCCTGCCTCGCAGACCGAACAAGCAGCCATGCCGGCTTGGACGCAGCACGTGGTTGCGGCGGGGGAGACGGGGACGCTGTCACCGACGCCCGCCCCGCCGCCTCCGATGCCGCCGGCAGACGCTACCGCTCCGCCGCATCGAGCTCCAGTCATCTGCGCTATTTCGGGTTCGGGCGGTTGCGGCAAGTCGACGATCGTTGCCGCCATGGCACACACATCGTCGCTGTTGGGCTTGCGTGCCGCCGTGCTCGACCTGGACCTGATGTTTGGAAACCTTTACGACTTGTTAGGCGTCGATGCTCCGCGCGATATGGCGGCACTTATCGAGCCATCGGCGGCGGGCGCGCTCACCGAGCCGGATATCGTAGCCACATCGATGCGCGTGGCGCCGGGCGTTACGCTCTGGGGTCCCGTCGCGGCGCCCGAGCAAGCCGAGCTCATGGCACGTCCGGTGGAGCTACTGCTTGATGTCCTGCGTCGCGAATCCGACGTGGTCTTTATCGATACCTCGGTCTTTTGGGGCGACGCCGTGGCGGCTGCGGTGGCGGCGAGCGACCGTTGCCTGGTCGTTGGCGATGCGGCGGTGTCGTCCGCGGCATCGGCGTCGCGCGTCATTGAACTGGCAAGTCGAGTAGGTGTGCCGCGCACGCGTATGAGCGCCGTGTTCAACCGGTTCGGTGCGCGCGGGGCAGACGAGGACGTCGCTATGCGCTTTGAGATTGCCTGTGCGTTGAGCTCCAAGATTCGTATCGCCGATGGCGGGCAGGATCTCGCCGCGCTCATGGCGTTTGGGCGTGCTGACGAGGCAGTGGGGCAGACCAGCGCTTTTGCGACCAGCGTGCGCGAGGCCACGCGCGAGATGCTCGTGGAACTGGGGTGCGCCGTCGGCCCTTGGAGCGATATGGTCGCCGACCGTGCAATGCGCACCGAACGCCCGCGTATCCGCCTTCCCTGGTCGCACGAGGGTGATCAGCGATGAGCCTGCAAACGAGGATTAAGGCTGCCGGCGCTGCGGCGGCGGCAGCGCCTGTAGATGCGGGGCGTCGCCGCGCCGTGAAACGACGCACCAAGCGCGCCGTGATGGACCGCATGGGTTACGACGAAGTGGCGCGTATCAGCGCCTATATCGACCCGGCACTTGCCCGCTCGGAATTGCGTCCTGCGGTGGAGGCGGCGCTCAATGTTGAGGAGCCGACCGATCTCGCGACGCCCGAGCGCGAGGCCATCATCGACGAGATTTTGGATGACGTGGTGGGCTTGGGGCCGTTGCAGCCGCTCATCGAGGACGACACCGTTACCGAGATCATGATCAACGGCTGCCGCTCGGCTTTCTTTGAACGCGGCGGCGTCTTGTACCCCATCGAGCATGCGTTTGAGGATGATGAGCAGATCCGTGTGCTTATCGACCGCATTATCTCGCCACTTGGCCGCCGTATCGACGAGCGCAGCCCCATCGTCAACGCCCGCCTTAAAACGGGCTATCGCGTCAACGCGGTGATTCCGCCTGTGGCGATTGACGGACCGATTCTCACCATCCGAAAGTTCTCGGACCGTATCTGCTCGCTGGACGAGCTCGTGGGGTTGGGATCGCTGCCGCTTTGGTATGCGCAGCTGCTGTCGTGTGCGGTGTCGCTGCGACAGGACTTGGCGGTTGCGGGAGGCACGGGATCTGGTAAGACCACCCTGCTCAACGCGTTGTCATGTGAGATTTCCACCGGCGAGCGCATCGTGACGATCGAGGACTCTGCCGAGCTCAAGTTTGCGCATCATCCGCACGTGGTGCGCCTAGAGGCGCGCGAGGCTTCAATTGAGGGCGAGGGCGCGGTGACGATCCGCGACCTGGTGACTAATGCCCTGCGCATGCGCCCCGACCGCATCGTGGTGGGCGAGGTGCGCGGTGCCGAGTGCTGCGACATGTTGCAGGCCATGAACACGGGCCACGACGGGTCGCTCACCACGCTTCATGCGGGTTCAGAACAGGAGACCGTGGTGCGTCTGACGTTGCTTGCACGTTATGGCATCGATCTGCCGAGCGAGCTCATCGAGGAGCAGATTGCCATGGCACTCGACGGTATCGTGATGTCCGAGCGCCACGCCGATGGCAGGCGCTTCGTCTCCTCGTATTCGGGGGTGCGACGCGCCGCATCGGGCGGCGTAGAGCTCGAGCGCTATGTGACGTTCGATGCCGCCGAGCGCACCTGGACGCTTGACCGCGAGCCGCCGTTTATCGCAGAAGGCCTGCGGTCGGGGACGCTCACACAAGAGGAGGTGGACGAATGGAGATCACTGTGCCCCTCGTCGTAGGGGGCTTGGCAGGGCTTTCTGTCGCGACGGCGTGCGGGGCGGAACCTCGTGTGCCGCAGGTACCGCCGGCGGAGCTGGCACGTCAGGCGCTCGAGACGGTGGCAGAGAAGCTGCCGCGTGAGCTGGTGGAAAACGATCTGCTGAAAAAGATCGCCCGTTCGTGGGCATCGCTGGCTCCGGCGCATCGCCTTGGCCTCGTGATCGAAGATGCTTCGGGACGTTTGGCGTTTCTGCTGCTATCGAGCGGTGTCTGCTGCGTTTTACTAACGATGGTGTCGTTATCGCCCCTCGGATTTGCCTTGGGACTTGTTGCTCCGTTTGCCGTTGGTGCCGCCCGGGATGGCTTTGAGAGCCGGCGCGAGCAACACGATGCAGAAGAGGCGATGCCCGAGGCGTTTACCGCACTTTCCATGTCGCTTGCCTCGGGACATTCGCTGGCCCAGGGCATGCGCTTTGTGGGCGCTCATGCGCAAGAGCCAGTGCATACCGAGTTTTTGCGGGTGGCGGCGGCGATCGATTGCGGCATCTCGGCGACCGACGCGCTCGATGACTTGCTCGTACGTATCGACGCCCCCGGTCTTTCGCTTGTGACCTTGGCGCTTAAGGTGTCTCAGCGCACCGGCGCTCCGCTTGCCGACTTACTGTCCGAGGCGTCGAGCATGGTGGGGGAGCGCATTGAGCTCAAGCGCCGCCTGGATGTTAAGACGTCGCAGGCTCGCATGTCTGCGCATATGGTCGCGGCGATGCCGGCGGGCATGTGCGCGGTGTTGGCGCTGCTTTCGGCAGATTTTCGTCGCGGTCTTGCGACGCCTGCCGGCGCGGGCGCTGTGGTGCTGGGTCTTGCCCTCAACGCCGTTGCCCTGGTGGTTATCCGGCGCATTATGCGGGTGGAGCTATGAGCGCCTCGGTTGCAGTTGCGGCTTGCCTGTGCGCCCTGAGTGTATTTGTCGCGACGGGTTTTGATCGGGCGGATGCACGCAAGATCGCAGGGGCCTGCAAGCGCGAGGCGGTGCTGGTCGCTGCCGCGGGTCGCTCGGTGGTCGATGCTCTGACCGCGCGAGTGAAGGGCGCGGTTGGAGCGGGCGGCCCGGCGCGAGTGTCGCTCGGCGAAGTGTCCGAGATGATCGATGTTGTGCGCTTGGGTCTTTCGGCCGGTCTTTCGTTTGATGCGGCGCTTGAGATTTTCTGCGCCAACCGCCGGTCAGTGCTGGCTCTTCGCCTTGAGCGCGCCTGCATGGCGTGGCAGGTGGGCGTGGGCACGCGTGAGGACGAGTTGTTGGCCGCCGCGCGCGACCTGGACGTGCGAGCGCTCGAGACCTTTGCCATCACGGTGGGGCAGGCGCTCGCCCTGGGTGCCCCACTTGCCGAGACGCTGGCCGCTCAAAGTCGCGAGATCCGTGCGGCTCATCGCGCCGCGGTCGAGCGCGAGATCGAGCGTGCGCCCGTCAAGCTGTTGATTCCCACCGGCACGCTCATCTTGCCGGCGTTGCTTCTGTCCATATTGGGCCCGCTGCTGGGAGCAGGCGGGATGATGTAGGGAGGAATACATGAACACGATGGTCGAAGTTGCTGACAAGGCTTGGAGCTGGGCTTTTTGCCGGGCGATTCACACTCGCCAGCATGCCAAGGAGCTGTTGCAGGAGGAGAGCGCGCAGGGTACCACCGAGTACGCCATTTTAGTGGGCGTACTTGTGGTGATCGCGATTATTGCCATCGTTGCATTTAAAGGCAAGGTTAAAGAGCTATGGGATGCGATCAGCGAGGGCATCAACAGCCTGTAGAGGGCGAGCGCCCCATCGGGGTGCTGCTGGTGTTTGCTTGCCTGACCGTGGCGATAGCGGCGGTGCTTTGGGGGCTTAACGCCGCGCGGCAGCAGCGTCCTGGGACCGCCTCCGATTTGGGCTCAGATTCGGCGGTGGCGTCTCAAAAAGATGAGATGCGAGATGCGGACGATTCGGATGTCGCTGTCACGGCGCAAACCTTTCTGCGGACGCTCGACAAGCGGTCTGGCACTGCGACGGATTCGCCTGAGGGCAACGCGATTGCGGTCCGGCTTGCATGGTCCGAGGACCGACCGATGACCGAAGCGGCGGCGGATATGCTGCGTGCCTATCGCGAGGTACCCACGGCGCAACTTGCTCTGAGCGGCTATCTCGACATCAAGGGAAACGTGTGGGGCGCCATCGTGCGCGACGGACGCGGCTGGGTCGATATGGTGACAATTGCCGCGGATGCTGGCGATGCTTCGTGTCGTCTGCGCGCCGTGCGCCTGAGCCCGCAGGCAACGGACTCAAAGGAGGGATCGTGAAATGCATGATGTCCTGCGTGAGGAATCTGCCCAGGCGACGGTCGAATACGCCATCGTCACGGTGGCGCTGTTATCGATCGTGCTGGCGATCGCGGGACTTTGGCGTGCCGGCACCGATGGGCGCTTGGCGGCGCTGGTTGAGCGGGCGGCATCTCATGGCGTTGCCTCGACGTCGGTTATCGACGCCGCTGCGGCCGCTAAGGACATCGCGTTGTATTGATGCCGCGCGCGAGGACCGGGCGCAGTCTACGGTCGAGGCCGCTTTTTTGCTGCCGACGTTTCTGACACTCATCCTTCTCGCGCTGCAACCGGTGTGCCTGCTCTATACGCGCGCGGTCATGGAGTCTGCCGCCGCCGAGACCGCGCGGCTCATGACCACGACGACGGCGGAGGACGACGATCTTAAGGAGTTCGCCCGCCGCCGACTTGCCGCAGTGCCCAACGTTTCGATCTTTCATGCCGGCGGGCCGTTGTCGTGGGATATCGAGCTTGGCCGGGCCGGTGCGGGTGGCGTCTCGTCCGTGTCCGTTTCCGGCGAGGTCAAGCCGTTGCCTGTGATCGGTGCGTTTGCGCAGGCTATGGGTGGTACCGCCGAGGGCGGCTACGTTGAGCTCAAGGTCGATGTCTCGTATCAATCGCGTCCCGAATGGCTGGAGGGAGATTATGATTCGTGGATTGCTGCATGGGATTAAGCGTTTCTGGTCTAGACGCGTTTTGACGCACCGTCCGAGCTGCCATCGCAAGCGAGGCGGCTTTATGGGTCGAGCCGGTGTCGATCTGTTTATCGAAGACGGCGCCTATACCACGCTTTCTTCTGCCGTGGTCATCCTAGTGGTGCTCACATTGTTGTTTTCGTCGACCGCGGCGATATGGAGCATGTCGCGTGCCGGGGATACCCAGGTGGCGGCTGATAGTGGCGCGCTGGCGGGTGCCAACGTAGTGTCGTCCTATCACACGGCTGCCACGGTGGTTGATGCGAGCATCTTGAGTCTGGGGCTGGCGGGGTTTGCCACGATCGGGACGGGCCTGGTCGCCATCCTCATCCCGGGTGCCGAGCCGGTTGCCGGCAATATGGTCGACACCGGGATCGAGATCATTAAAACGCGCAACAAGTTTGCCAAAAGCGCATCGGAAGGCTTACAGAAAATCGAGACGGCCCTGCCGTATCTGATCGCCGCGCGTGCCACGCAGGCGGTGTCGGCGCAGGATACCGATAGTGTGACCTATACCGGTACGGCGCTTGCCGTGCCCAGGACATCCGAGTCTGACTTCGCTGCGCTCAAAGGGTCAGAGATCTCGACCGATACCATTAAAGACACATCAGATGATTTAGAGGGTGCGGCCGAGGAGCTGCGGAAGGCTTCTGAGGACACGGCGAAGGCTAAAGAGCGTGCTTGGCTGGCGGATTGTGGTGGGTCTGACAAGGGCTCGGTCGGCAGCTGTTCTTGCATGTGGGAGCGTGCGAAAAGCCTAACGGATCTCTCCGGTGTTCAAAATCCGCATTACTCATCGAGCGTTACGTGGGAGCCCCAAGTTGCCCTTGATCGCGCGAAGGACTACTACCATTGGCGTCTGACAAATGAGAAGCCCCACGGCTCGAGTGTCGAGATGAAGGCAGAGTCTGCGGCGCGTAAGGCGTTTTATACCTATGCGAGCGCGGAGGTCGATCGGGCACATATAACCGAGAACGGAGACAGGGTTTCCTCCTATATTCCGCTGCTGCCGCGCAACTCTGATGAGGTTCGGGCGACGGAGCTCTATACCGATGCGGTGTGGCCGACGAGCGTGAACGATGACAAGGCGTATCTGCATTACGGGACGACCTGCCCTAACTATAAGAAAGGGACGCCGAGCGGATTTGCTTCGGTTGCCGATTACGATGGACAGGATAAATGCAGCAAATGCCATTTTGGCGTTTCGTCGCTTGGTGCTGTTGCGGCGCCTTCAACCTCTATCGAAAACGGCTTCGAGTATCACTTTGACAAGTTTAAAGACGCCCTGGAAGGCTACGTCGAATGCCGCAACAAAGAGCTCGAGCTCGAACGTCAGACCGAAGACGAGACCGACCGTGCGAGCAATGCGTTTGACCAGGCCATCAAAGCGCTTTCGGGCGAGCGTCCGCGTATCGCTCCTCCCGGTCGCAACGGCGTGGTTGCCTTTGCGGTTTCGGGTGCCATCTCGAGCCCCGATGAGCTCAACTCTTCGTTTAACACGGCAGTCAGGCTTGGCGATCGCGGTGCCATCTCTGCCGCGGTGCTGGCGCCCGATGAGGCGACGGCGCAAAACAACGTGCTTTCGCGATTTTTCTCGACATTGAAGGAACGCTCGGGTGGCGTTGCCGGCGTACTCGATGGCGTCATGGATGTCTGGGGACGGCTGCTTGTGGGATACGGAGACATCCAAGGTTCGGCCGACGAACTTATGGACGAGATGATTAAAGGCCTAGGAGGGGGCAGCGGCGCGTTGGGCTCCATCGCATCGTGGCTCGGCGATACCGTTTCGGCGTCCGTGGCGGCGTTGGATCTGGAGCCGTGCGACTTGCGCCTGCGAAAGCCGGTGCTGACTGATTCCGCCAACGTCATTAAGAGCCCGGGGTCTGACATTGCCGGTCTCTCTCAAGCGCAAGACAAGCTGCGAAGTATTCCGTTGGGCGTGACCGATCCCAAGGCGCTTTGCGAAGCGCTGGAATATCAAGTCGAGCGCACCATCAGCGGCACGACGTTCACGCTTGCGGAGATTCCGCTGCCCGGCGGCGGTTCCATCCCACTTACCGTCGATGTCACCACACTGGCGGGTGCCCTGGGCGGTGGGTCGTAATGGGCATCCGCACGCGCCTGTGCGAGGAGTGCGCCCAGGCGACGGTCGAGATGGCCGTGGTCACGCCCGTCCTGCTGGTTCTGGCGCTTATCGTGTACAACGTCATGGTCTTTGCCGGTGCGGTCGCACGCTTCGATCGCGTGGTGCCCGATATCGTGCTAGCACATGCCGTGGCGCCGAGCGGGGAGGGCGATGGCAGCTCCATCGATGCTTCCGCGACCGTTCAGGCTCAGATCCAACATGCCATGGAAGGCTATGACTTGCTGATCGAGGTCTCGAGCGAACAGGGTGCGACGACATCGGATGGCGGTTTGCTTTCGCTTTCCGGCACGTTTAGGACCTACACCTGCACCATGCACTATGAGCCGTGGCCGACTTCTCTCAGCATCGCTGGCGTTCCGCTGGGGGCGCCGACAACGTTGTCGCACGAGCGCGCGGTGACGGTCGATCCATGGCGCCCGGGGGTGGTCATGTGACCGCGGTCTCGTCCTACATCGCCTACGCGCGGGCACTCAATAGGCTGGGTTGGACGCCGGCGGAGTTTGTGGTGGCGGAGTCGTTTGTCGTGCGCCTGCGCGGCATGCTGGGACGGCATCCGGTTGCCGCCAACGGCTTGCCGCTCGTCATGGCGTTTCCACGCTGCTCTTCGGTCCATACGTGTTTTATGGCCTATCCCATCGATATCGCCTTTATCGATGCACGTGGCTATGTCCTCGTATGCTACGAAAACGTACGCCCCTGGCGTATGTGCTCCTGCCCCGGCGCCTGGGCCGTACTAGAGCGTCCTTCAATCATTGTTTCGACCCCTGCTCTCCAACGCGTGCCGGCTTAAGAATTGGCGACAGCGGACTTTCGTCATACGAAATTGGGTAAGATGGAGGAGAAGATGCATGGATGTTGAGATCCATCCCAACGCTAAAAAGCACCTGACGGAAAAGCAGGTGCTTAGCGCTTGGCTTGCGGTTACTGAGTGCATTCGTCGCGAGCCGAAGGGCGAGCCGCTGAGATGGCTTGCGATTGGATGGCTCCCAGACGGACGAAGCGTGGAGCTTGTCGCGGTCGAGCTTGTCCGTGGGGGCTTATCATTCATGCCTTGTCTCCAGTCCAGAAGAAATTTTGGCAGGAGATTGAACGGGCTCGGCAAAGGGGTCGATGATGGGCAAGACGTATACGGCCGCTAATGGTCAGGTTGTAACGGATGAAATGATTGACGCGTGGTGCGAGTCGTACGAGCGCGGAGAGTTTCCGGATGGCGAACATACCGTTGGTGGGATCGTGCATGGACGGCCCCCGCTCTCAGGTGAGGGGACGGCAACGTTGTCGGTCAAGATTCCTCTGGGAATGAAGGAGGCCATTCGTCGACGGGCGGCTGCCGAGGGGATGACGCCAAGTGAGTTTGCCCGTGCGGCTCTGAGCGAAAAACTTCTTGCTGCCGGCTGATGTCTCTGACGTGCCGATTTATAGAACCGAGGCTGTGCTCAAAAACTTTTTTAAAATTCTCGGTTGACCGGAACGCGTCCTTGGTTATACTAATCAAGCCTTGAAACAAGGCACACCTCAAATGGCTGGGTAGCTCAGTTGGTAGAGCAGAGGACTGAAAATCCTCGTGTCAGGGGTTCGATTCCCTTCCCCGCCACCTTGAATTGACTAGGACCTCTGCAAAGGGGTCCTTTTCTTTTATGCAGCTCCCACATGGAATCGAACCCCGTGAGGGCGCGGAGCTGAGTAAACGCGTAAGCGTTTGCCAGCGCAGCTCGCAAGGCGCGTAAGCGCCGCAGCGGTCCGTCCGCGCAGCGCGCGGACGCGATTCCCTTCCCCGCCACCTTGAATTGACTAGGACCTCTGCAAAGGGGTCCTTT
>DXMJ01000019.1 GCA_019414265.1 Collinsella sp.
GATCCCGCAAAACAAAAGGCAGGATACCATCACCACGATGATACCCTGCCTTTGTTCGTTCCTGTTTACCGTTCCGAGTAGTCCTTCCGTAGAATTTCCGATAAACAAAAAACGTATCCGAACCCTTTCTCGTAAAGAACCGGGTTCGAGTACGAACTGAATGGTGGAGCAATAAAAAACCACCACAAAAGGTGCCTGTCCCCTTTGTGGTGGTTTTGGGCTGGACCTAGAGCGTGTGGCCGTAGGCGTTGGCGGCCTTGATGGCGGCGGCGAACTTTTCGTCGGTGAAGGGCTCGGGGTTTCCCTGCTTCCATTCGTTGGTGGCGTGCGCGTATTCACACAGGGCGGGGATATCGGCCACGGAAAGCCCGACCTGCTCAAGCGTTACGGGCAGCCCCATCTGCTTGTTAAAGGCGGCGTAGCGCTCAAGGTTCTCGGTGTCGCCCGTGTAGGCAAAAAGCACGAGCACACCCAGGCTCACGACCTCGCCGTGCAGGTAGGTGCCCTCGCACGGAATGCTGCACGTGGCGTTGTAGAACGCATGCGCCACGCTCGAGTTGTAGTAGTAATCGTTTTGGTTGGTCAGGTTGGAGACGTAGCCCGTGTTGACCACGATATCGAGCGCGATCTGCTTGACGGCCTCGGTCGACAGGTTCTGGCGAACGTCCTCAAGACCCTGCACGCCATAGGTAAACAGCGGCTCGGAGCAGGTGTGTGCGAGCGCCAGGCCAAGACCGGCGGTGTGCTCCAGGTTGCCGGCGCTCGTGGCGTATTCGACCTCGGGCTGCTTGGACAGGGCATCGCCCACGCCGGCCCAGAAGTACTCCGCCGGAGCCTCGGCAATGATCTTGGGGTTGATGAAGATGTGTGCTGGGCGGTTGGGGTACGAATAGCCCTCGAGCGAGCCGTCGTCGTTGTAGACAACGGCAATGGCGGTCGCGGCCGAGCAGTTGGAGCAGATCGTCGGTACCGTAAAGACGATCTTCTTGAGCTCGATGGCCGCTGTCTTGATGGTGTCGAGCGCCTTGCCGCCGCCGCATGCGATAAGAACGTCGGCTTCTTGGCAGGCAGGGGAGTTCACAACCTTGGCGATATTGGCGCGCGTGCTGTTGGTGCCGTAGACGCGCGTCTCCAGAATCTCGATGTCGGTGCCCTCCAGCGCCGCTTCGATACCGGGAAGCGCCGCTGCCAGTGCTCGTTTACCACCGATAATCGCGACCTTGGTCGCTCCGTACTCGTCCAGTGCGCCGGGCAGCTCGTCAAAGCAGTCCTCGCCGACGGTGTAGTCGCTCATTCCAATCGTGCGCATAGCGGCCTTCTTTCGTTCGATAAAGTGCTTTCAGGTATTTTGCTCCAAGTGAGTGCTTGCGACCGCGAGAAGTTTCTAAAGTATGAAACCGATGTTGAGGGTTTTTCGCCGGCGTTGACCGTGCTACCATACAGCGCATAAGCGTTGATGGGGACGAGTAGTCGGCCGTCCGCATGCTACAGAGAGCGGGGAGCGCTGAGAACCCGTGCATGCGACCGATGAAAATCACCCCGGAGCTGCGGTCCCAACGGACGTGCCGCGCAGGTTCGTCTTAGTAGACATCGCCGAGATGGTCGTCGATACAGACCAGCCGAGTAACGGATGCGAGCGCGCAAATACGCGGGCGAGGGCATCTAAGCTGGGTGGTTAAGCGAAGAGCTTTTGCGGGCGCACAGCCCGTTTTGTGGCGCTTCGTCCCAGCTTGTAGGGACGGGCGCTTTTTTGGTGCCCAGAGGGCGTGCGCGCCCACGACATGAAAGGGGTACCGTGGCAAACGAGTACAAGCAGACGATGAATCTGCCCAAGACCGGTTTTCCCATGCGTGCCGGTCTTTCCAAGTCCGAGCCTAAGCGACTCAAGGACTGGCAGGACAACAAGGTCTACGAGCAGGTTCTGAAGAAGAACGAGGGTCACAAGAAATTCGTGCTGCACGACGGCCCTCCTTACGCCAACGGCCCGATCCACATCGGCCACGCCATGAACAAGATCTCCAAGGACATGATCAACCGTTACTGGATGATGCAGGGCTATGAGGTTCCCTATGTCCCCGGTTGGGACTGCCACGGTCAGCCGATTGAGCACAAGGTCGAGGAGAAGCTCGGCACCGAGAAGTTCAACCAGACTTCCACGGCCAAGATCCGTGAGCTCTGCAACAAGTTCGCTGTCGAGAACATCGAGCTGCAGAAGGCCGGTTTCCGCCGTCTGGGCGTGCTCGGCGACTGGGACAACCCCTACCTGACGCTTTATCACCAGCATGATGCCGCCGACATCGAGGTCTTCAAGGCCATGTTCGATAAGGGCATGATCTATCGCGGACACAAGCCGGTTCACTGGTGCAAGCATTGCCACACCGCACTCGCCGAGGCCGAGATCGAGTACTCCGATGAGACGAGTCCCTCCATCTTTGTTCGCTTTGAGATGACCTCCAAGCCCGCCGGCCTCGAGAACTTCGACGGCCCGGTCGACTTCATCATCTGGACGACTACCCCGTGGACCATCCCCTCCGATCAGGCCGTTTCCCTCAAGCCCGGCGCCGCCTATGTCGCCGTTGAGCACGACGGCCGCGCCGAGGTCATGCTCGAGGACCTTGCTCCCAAGTGCTGCGAGGAGTTTGGCTGGGAGTACACCCCGGTCATGGTCGACGGCAAGCCCTACGTGGTTTCCGCCGAGACCTTCCACCACATCCACTACAAGCAGCCGATCTTTGACGGCGTTGAGGGCGTGGCGCTGCTGGCCGATTACGTCGGTGTCGATGACGGTACCGGTATCGTCCACAACTCGCCCGGCCACGGCGTCGACGACTACTTCGCCTGCCTCAAGGAGGGCATCACCGACATCTGCATGCCGGTCGATGACGACGGCAAGTTCTACACCGGCGAGGAGTTTGGCACCGGCGGCCCCTTCAGCGGCATGGATACCGATGAGGCCAACCCGCACATCATCGAGTTCCTGCGCGAGCGCGGCACCCTGGTCCTCGAGAAGAAGATCACGCACAGCTATCCGCACTGCTGGCGCTGCAAGCACCCGGTGCTCTTCCGTGCTACCGACCAGTGGTTCGTCTCGATGGACAAGACCGGTTTGCGCGAGCAGGCTGGCAAGGAGGTCCGTGAGAACGTCAAGTGGTATCCGGCTCACGCCGCCAACCGCATCGGCGCCATGGTCGAGCAGCGTCCCGACTGGTGCATCAGCCGCCAGCGCAACTGGGGCGTGCCTATCCCCAGTTACACATGCGCCGACTGCGGCGAGAAGGTCATGAACGACGCCACGCTCGACGCCGTCATTAAGCTCTTCCACGAGAAGGGCTCCGACGCCTGGTTCACCGACGCTCCTGAGAGCTATCTGGGCGAGGCCTGCGTCTGCCCCAAGTGCGGTGGCCATCACCTCAAGGCTGATAAGGACATCCTTGACGTGTGGTGGGACTCCGGCGTGTCTTGGAAGGCCGTCTGCGAGTACCGTCCCGAGCTGGAGTACCCGGCGGACGTCTACCTCGAGGGCTCTGACCAGCACCGCGGTTGGTTCCAGAGCTCGCTGCTCACCTCGGTGGGCGCCAACGGCCACGCTCCGTACAAGGCGGTCGTCTCGCAGGGCTTCACCCTCGACGGCCAGGGCCGTAAGATGTCCAAGTCGCTCGGCAACGTTATCGACCCCAACAAGGTCTGTGACGAGATGGGCGCTGACATCATCCGCCTGTGGGTTGCTTCCGTCGATACCAGCTCCGACGTGTCCATCGACCACGAGATTCTTGCTCGTACGTCCGATGCCTACCGTCGTTTCCGCAACACGCTGCGCTTCCTGCTCTCCGAGCTCGAGGGTCAGTTTGAGCCCGAGACCGACGGCGTCGCCTTTGCCGACCTGCTGCCGCTCGACAAGCTCATGGTTGCCCGCCTGACCCAGGTCCAGGCCGAGGTCGACGACGCCTACGCTAGCTACGAGTTCCCGCGCGCCTACCGTGCGCTTTACGACTTCGTGGTTACCGAGCTTTCCAACGTGTACCTCGACGCCCTGAAGGACCGTCTGTACTGCGAGAAGCCCGGCTCGCTCGAGCGTCGCAGCGCCCAGACCGTGCTCGCCGAGCTCTTCTCGATGCTCATGCGCGACCTGCAGCCGATCTTGTCCTATACGGTCGACGAGGCCATGGCCTATGCGCCCGCCGGCTGCGTCGATAACCAGAAGTACGCCGCGCTGCTCGATTGGTACAAGTCGCCCATCACGGTCGACGAGGCCAACGAGTTTGAGGGCGTGCTCGAGGCTTCGCTCGAGCTCCGTAGCGTCGTGACCAAGGCCCTTGAGGATGCCCGCTCCGCCGGCACCTTCACCAAGAGCCAGCAGGTCCGCGTCAAGGCGGTCGTTCCTGCCGAAATGTATGCGCTGCTGACCGGCGACAAGGCCGTCGACCTGGCCGAGTTCTACATCGTCTCCGATGTTGAGCTTACCCAGGGCGAGGAGCTTTCTGTTGCCATCGATGCAGCCGAGGGCGAGTGCTGCGACCGTTGCTGGAACTACCGCACCACCGTCGGCGAGTACAACGGCCACGCTCACATTTGCAAGCGCTGCGCGAATGCCCTTTAAGGCACGGTAACTCGGCATTTTAGTTATGGGGAGAATTTAGGCGCCTTCGGCCCATTTGCTCCGCTGAAGAAAAGCGACATTCCGTTATCCGGAATGCCGCTTTCTTTTATGCTGGTTATTTATCTGACGTTAGCGAATGTGTCGTGCGCTCTGCGTGTGGCAATATAAGATGGTTATTTGCGTTTAACGGAATTTGATTATCTGAGGGTAGGGGATTTCTTTGGGTCGTGGTGCGGATATGACGCCGCCTATGCGTTGGCGGTTGGGTGTTGCTGGTGGGGTGGCGCTGGTTGTGCTGCTTGTTGACCAGCTGACCAAGCTTGCGGTTCGTGCCGTGGGCGACGCCTTGCATGTGACCGTCATCCCCGGTGTTATCGACTTTATGTTTGTCCGCAATATCGGTGCTGCCTTTAGCATGGGCGAGGGGCATGGCATCGCGTTTGCCGTGCTGGCGTTGGCGGTCATTATCGCTATTGCCGTGTACCTCGTTCGTGCACCCCAGCTCGCCCATCTTGAGGTTGTGGGCATGGCGATGGTTGCGGGCGGTGCTATCGGCAATGCTATCGATCGTTTGGCCTTTGGTTTCGTGACCGATTTTATTGCCACCACCTTCATTGATTTCCCTGTCTTTAACGTTGCCGATATCGGTATTACGGTCGGTGTCGTGCTGGCGCTCATCGGCTACATGTTCTTGAGCCCTGCCGCTCGTGAGGTCGATGCGACCGCCGAGCTCAACGCCCGTGACGAGGCCCGGGCCAAACGTAAGGCCAAGCAGCGTGGGGAGCGTGCCCGCAAGATTCGCGAAAGGAATGAGCGCTAATGGCCGACATCCATATCCTTGTTGCCGACGATGCCGCTGGCCAGCGTCTCGACGCCTATCTGGGCGCCAACGACGGCTGTCCCACGCGCTCTGCCTGCGCGCATCTGATTGAGGGCGGGGCCGTAGTAGTCAATGGCGAGACCTGCCTGTCCAAAAAGTACGCCGTGCGAGCCGGCGACCGTATTTCGGTCGATTTGCCCGAGCCGCACGATCCCACCGACGTGATTCCCGAGGCCATCCCGCTCGATATCCGCTACGAGGACGACTATCTCATTGTGCTCTCCAAGCAGCGCGGCCTGGTGTGCCATCCTGCGCATGGTCATGAGAACGGTACGCTCGCGAATGCGCTGGTCTATCACTGCGGTATCGACCATCTGGGCACCGTGCAGGGCGAGGACCGCCCCGGTATCGTGCATCGTTTGGATCGCGATACCTCGGGTCTTATGCTTGCGGCAAAGGACGACGACACCCAGCGCGCGCTCCAAAATCTTATCCGTACGCGCACGCTCGACCGCCGCTACATTACGCTCGTTCACGGTCATATCGCCATGGATGAGGGCACCATTAACACCGGCATTGCCCGTTCTACACGTGACCGTGTCAAGATGGCGGTTTCCGATGATCCTTTTGCACGCCAGGCCATCACGACCTTTAAGGTCCTTGAGCGCTTTGATTCCACGCGCTTTGATGACGGCTACACACTCGTTGAGTGTCATCTGTTTACCGGTCGCACGCATCAGATTCGCGTGCACATGCGCCATATCAACCACGCCTGCGTGGGCGATCCGCTCTACGGTAAGTGCGATGCGCGTGCCGATCAGGGTCTGACCAGGCAATTCCTCCATTCCTGGCGCGTGGCGTTCGATCATCCCGTGACGGGAGAGCGCATTGAGTGCCGCGACGAGCTGCCGTGGGATCTCGCCGCCGTCCTCGACGACTTAGCCCCGCGTTCGCTTGGTCGCACTGCTGCCGGCGACGAAATCGTACCGCAGCTCGGCCTGCTCGAACCCTAGCCAGTATTAGGTGGTTTCTTGAACTCGGTAAGCCTGCGGTAAGATATACGGTTGTTTACGTAACACGTTCCTGGGAGCCTGCATGCTCGCCTTTTTACAAACCAACACACCCATCGTGATCTTCAACCAGATTGTCGTCACGCTGCTCACGGTCTGCTTCTTGTACCAGGTGGTCTTCTTTGTCATCGGTGCTCTCCGCGGCGAGGTCGCGCCTCCCAAGGCCAAAAAACTCCACCGGTATGCCTTCTTTATTGCAGCACACAACGAGGAGGCCGTTATCGCCAACCTCGTTCGCTCCATCAAGGACCAGGATTATCCGTCCGAGCTCATCGAGGTCTTCGTGGTCGCCGATGCCTGCACCGATAACACTGCGCAGCTCGCGCGCGAGGCGGGCGCTGTCGTGTACGAGCGAAACGACCTGGCCCGTAAAGGCAAGAGCTGGGTCATGGACTTTGGTTTCGACCGTATCCTTAACGAGTATCCCGACACCTTTGAAGGTTACTTTATCTTCGATGCCGATAATGTTATCGCCCGCGATTACGTGTCCAAGATGAATGATGCCTTTGACCAGGGCTTCCATGTGGTCACGAGCTATCGTAACTCCAAGAACTTCGGAAGCTCGTGGATCTCGGCAGCGAATGCCACTTGGTATCTGCGCGAGGCGCGTTTTCTCAACAACGCGCGCAACATCTGCAAGACGTCCTGTGCTGTCTCGGGTTCGGGCTACCTTATCTCGGCTAGCGTTATTGAGGGCATGCACGGCTGGCAGTTCCACACGCTGACCGAGGACATCCAGTTCACTACGTTCTGTGCCATTCACGGCATTCGTATTGGCTATGCGCCGGCGGAGTTCTTTGACGAGCAGCCCGTGACGTTTAAGGCGTCCTGGAAGCAACGTATGCGTTGGACCAAGGGCTTCTACCAGGTGTTCTTTACCTACGGTAAGCATCTGGTCAAGTCGACCTTCCGCTATCATCGTTTTGCCGCCTACGATATGTTTATGACGATTGCCCCTGGTATGCTGTTATCGCTGATTTCGATGCTCGCCAACGCCACGTTCCTGATCGTCGGTGGTCTTTCGCATGGCTTTTTGGCTACCGAGGTCGAGATGCAGGCGTGTGCCGCTTCGCTCATCATGACCTTCGTCATGATGTATCAGACCTTCTTTATCCTGGCGCTGCTCACGACTATCTTCGAGTACAAGCACATCCATTGCGCGCAAAAGTGGCGCCTGGTGACCAACCTGTTTACCTTCCCGATCTTTATGTTCAGCTATATCCCCATTACGGTGGCTGCGTTGTTCCTGAAGGTCGACTGGGTCCCGACGCAGCATGCCGTCAGCGTTACCCTCGACGAGGTCATGCAGGGCGCTAAATAACCACCACCAAAACCACCACGAAGGGGACAGGCACCTCTGTGGTGGTTTTTGCTTTTGAGTGACTGCCCCGGGAGGTGTTCAATGGTCTATATTCCCTTTTGGATCTGCGCCTTTGCCGGTGCGGTGATTGATGTCCGTGAGCGGCGGTTTCCCAATGAGCTTGCTGGCGCGTGCGCCGTGGCGGCGTTTGCGGGCGTTTGGCTCGACCTCGGTTTGAACACAACGCTTGACCACGCAGGTCTTGCCGTCATCGTGTATCTTGCCCTCGTTCTGACTGAGTTCCTCTGGCGTCGTCTTCGCCAAATCCCGGGCATCGGCATGGGAGATGCCAAGGCACTCTTCGCGCTTTGCACGCTCGACCCTATGGGTGGCATCGTGGCATTTGCCGCCGCGCTCCTGGTCCTTGCCCTCTCCTGCCTCATCACAAAATCGCGCTCCTTGCCATTGCTCCCGTTTTTGGTGCCGATTTTTGCCATAATCGAGGTTGTGGGCTGCACTTTGTAACCGATTGCGCATCCTTCTTAAGGAGCATGCCATGGCAACTAATCAAGAAACGGCCGTCATTAAGGCGCGCATGGACCGTATTCCCTCGGCGTTGTCGCCCGAACTTTTCGAGCGCATTGCCACCGATCGTGCTTCGGGCTATGTTAACCCGTATCGTTGCAACGACGATCAGGTCATTCGTCGTATTGATCGCGCCTCCGACAAAGGCACGCTTATGCGTCCGGCGTTTATGCGCGATACCGAAAAGATACTTCATCTTCCGGCGTACACCCGTTATGCAGGCAAAACGCAGGTCTTTAGCTTCCGTAGCAATGACGATCTGTCACGCCGCGGTTTGCACGTGCAGCTTGTCTCCCGCATTGCGCGCGATATCGGTCGCGCCCTGGGGCTCAATTGCGATCTGATCGAGGCGATTGGCCTGGGCCACGACTTGGGCCACACGCCTTTCGGCCATGCCGGTGAGCGTTTTCTCAACGATATCTATCATGAGCGCACGGGTCGCTACTTTTTCCATAACGTTCAGTCGGTCCGCGTGCTCGACGCCCTGTATGGCCGCAACGTGTCGCTCCAGACGCTCGACGGCGTGCTATGCCACAACGGCGAGTACGAACAGCGTGTTTTTGAGCTTTCGGACATGGGTTCCTTTGACCAGTTCGACCGAACCGTCGAGGAATGCATTGCCACAGGCTATAGCGCGATTGAGCACCTGCGTCCCATGACGCTCGAGGGCTGTGTGGTACGTATCTCGGATATCCTCGCCTACGTCGGTCGTGATCGTCAGGACGCCATTGCCGCGGGCCTGCTGTCGCCCGACGCTTTTGACGATGGTCGGGGCGGCGCCTATAACAGCTGGATTCTCACGCACGCTTCCATCGATATCGTTGAGCATAGCTACGGCAAACCGCGTATCGAGATGAGCGAGGACCTGTTTGAGGAGATCCGCCGAGCCAAGCGCGAGAACTACGAGAAGATCTATAGCAAGGGCGGTATCGAAGGCGATTCCGAGGAGGAGCTGCGTGAGGCGTTCGAAAAGCTCTACGACCGTTGCCTGCAGGATATAAACGAGGGTGACGAGTCCTCCTACATCTTTAAGCACCACATTTCGCGTATTGAGCAGCAGCTTTCCTATTATGGCCGCATCTATGCTTGGCAGGACGACAAGGATCAGACTGTCGTCGATTACATCGCAAGCATGACGGATGGTTATTTCTGCGAGCTGACGAGCAAATTGTTCCCAGGTCTAAAGTTTCCGCACCGCACCTATATTAACGAACGGTAGTTCGTATCCTTTCGGTATACTGTTGGTCAACAACGATTTTGATTGATGCACGGGATGGCTATGGACGACCTTTTTTCTGCTTCGACGCGCGAGCGCTCTTTTCAGAATGCCCCGCTTGCGGTGCGTATGCGCCCCAATTCGCTCGACGAGTATGTGGGCCAGCAAAAGGCCGTCGGTAAGGGCTCGTGGCTGCGCGCCGCGATTGAGCATGACGTGCTGTCGAGCGTGATTCTGTACGGCCCGGCTGGCACGGGCAAGACGACGCTGGCCCACATTATCGCCAACCATACCAAGAGCGAGTTTGTCGAGGTCAGCGCCGTGACGGGCACCGTAAAGGACTTGCGCCGCGTGATTGACGAGGCCAAGACGCGCCTGAATACGTACGACCGCCGCACCATTCTATTCATCGATGAGATTCACCGCTTCTCTAAGTCGCAGCAGGATGCCCTGCTGCATGCAGTTGAGAACCGTACCGTCATTATGATTGGCGCTACGACGGAGAATCCGTACTTCGAGGTCAACTCGGCGCTGCTCTCACGTGGTCGAGTCGTGGAGCTTGAGCATTTAAAGGACGAGGATATCGCCATGCTTATCGAGCGTGCGCTTGAGGCACCTCAGGGCCTGAACGGTAAGTTCTCGGCCGATGAGGATACGGTCAAGACCATTTGTACGCTGGCTGCGGGTGATGCACGCTCGGCCCTGACGACACTTGAGCTGGCGAGCGAGATTGCCGTCACGCGTCCCGATACGGAGGGAACGCCAGCGCCGGCGGCGGGGGAGCGCTATCCCATCACCGTGGATGACGTAAAGATTGCCAACCCGCGTCGTGGCTTTTCGTACGACAAAAACGGCGACATGCACTACGACATTATCAGTGCGTTTATTAAGTCTATGCGCGGTAGCGACCCCGATGCTACGATCTATTGGCTCGCGCGCATGATTGATGCGGGGGAGGATCCCAAGTTTATCGCTCGCCGTATTATGATTCAGGCTTCTGAGGACGTTGGCAACGCCGATCCGCAGGCGCTTTTGGTGGCGCATGCCGCGTTTAAGTCTGCCGAGGTCATTGGCTATCCCGAGTGCCGTATTAACCTGGCTCAGGCTGCACTCTATGTGTGCTTGGCGCCTAAATCCAACGCGTGTGAGGCTTCGATCGATGCGGCGCTGGCCGATATCCACAGCAGTGGTCTTCGCGAGGTGCCCAGCTACCTGCGCGATCGTCACCGTCCCGGCAGCGACGAGTACGGTGTATACAAGTACCCGCACGATTATCCCGAAGGCTGGGTCGATCAGCGCTATTTGCCCGAGGGGTTGGAGCGCGGCGCGTTCTGGCAGCCTGCCGGCCGCGGTTGGGAAGAGTGGCGTGTGGAGCAAAGCGAGCGCGACCGTAGCGGCAACGCTCCCAAGTAGGCCATTGGCGCCTCGCGCATTCCCTTTGGGTATCTTTGCCCTTCTTTGGGGTACCATGAAAAACGTCTGTATTTCGATTCCTTCGGGAGGCTTGCATGAGTCCCATTCAAATCGCCCTGCTGGTGCTCGCCGTTGCCGGCGTGTGGGCTGTTGTCGAGCTCGCGCTCACGCTGCGCAAGACTCGCACCGTCGTCGACTCGCTCGACAAGACGGTGAGTGACCTTAACAATACGCTCGCCGAGGCACAGCCTGTGGTGGCAAAGCTCGATGGCGCTGTCGATGAGCTCACCCCCGCGCTGGCACAGGTTGAGCCGCTCCTCAAGTCGAGCAAGACTGCCGTTGATGCTCTGACGTCTAACCTCGTTGAGGTTGAGGCGGTCGTTCGCGACATCTCCGAGGTCACGGGCAGCGTGGCCGAGGCCAGCAATGCCGTATCGAGCGTGACTGATTCTGCTGCTGGCGCCGTGCAGAAGCTCTTCAATAAGGTGAAGGCTCCTGCAGCCGACGCCGATCGCAAGCTCGCCGCTGCCGCCGCCGAGGCCGAGCAGCCTACTGAGCGCGTTCTGATTGGCGATGACGATGCCGCTGCTGACGACGATGATGTTCAGAAGCCCGCTGCTAAGCCCGCTCAGTATTACACTTATACGCCCGCCGAGACCTCCGAGGAGTCCTGCGATGAGTAGCGAAGCAACCTGTCCCATCACGCTGAGCGTTGCCGGTGATCCGCGTCTCGCGCGCTTGGTGCGCATGACGGCCGCCAACGTCGGCGCCCTGTGCTCTATGTCTGTCGATCGTATCGAGGACATCCGCATGGCTGCCGAGGAAGCCTTCATCTTTGGGTGCACCGCGGTCGACTGCGACGACATCACCATTCAATTTGATGTGGACGAATCTCACGTCGGCATGACCTTTACCTTTGGGGAACAGGCCACCGTCGACGAGGATGACCAGGCTGCTGTGTATGCCGAGCTCATTCTTGCAAGCGTGTGCGATTCCTACGAAAAGACTGCGGCGCCCCTAACGCTTTCCCTCGACCTCAAGGCGGATATCTAATATGACCGAACGTTCCCGGAGCGGCAAGACCGCTTGGGACAAGGAGAAAACCCGCGAGCTGTTTCGTCGTTATAAGGAGACCGGCGATCCGGATGCTCGCGAGCAGCTCGTCATGTCCCATATGAACCTGGTAAGGTTTCTTGCCAACAAATTTAAGAACCGCGGCGAGCCGCTCGATGACCTTTTGCAGGTCGGGTACTTGGGCTTGCTCAAGGCTATCGATCGCTTTGATCCTGAGCGCGGACTCGAGTTCACGACGTTTGCCACGCCCACCATCTTGGGCGAGATTAAGCGCCACTTCCGCGACAAGGGCTGGAGCGTGCGCGTGCCCCGACGTTTGCAGGAGCTCTCGGCCAAGGTCAACCAGGCTACCGATAAGCTCACCAACGAGCTACAGCGTTCGCCCAAGGTTGAGGAAATCGCCGAATACCTCGACGTGACTGTCGACGAGGTGCTCGAAGCCATGGAATCGTCCTCGGCCTACACCTCGGTGCCCATCGAGGCTCCTGGCGCGTCCGATTCCGACGATGCGCCTTCGATTCTTGACCGCTATGCCGACGAGGACAATGAGCTCGACTTTACCGATGACCGCCTGGTAATCGAGGAAGCCATCCGCGATTTCTCGCCTCGCGAGCGCGAGGTTATCGAGTTGCGCTTCGTAAAGGGCATGACCCAGATCGAGATCGCCAAGAAGCTGGGCATCTCGCAGGTGCAGGTCTCGCGCCTGCTGCGCCGTACCCTTAAGAAGATTCAAGATAAGATCGACCCCGACGGAGTGATGATTCGTTCATGAGTGAGCACCCCCAACAAATCGACCGCACGCTTCGCGATACCCGCATTCTGACGCTGCGCATTTGGGGCGTCGTCGGCTGCATTGTCATCGCTGCCGTAATCTTTAACCTTATGGGCATCCTGGCACCGGTCATCGAGTTTCTCGCTGTCGGTTCCATCATCGCTTTTGTGATGTCTCCGATCACCAACTGGCTTGAGCATCACGGCGTCGGACGTGGCCTCGGTTCGCTCATCGCACTCATTGTGGTTGTTGCCGTGCTCGTCGGCGTCGTCTGCATCCTATCGCCTATTTTGCTCGGTCAAATCATGGAAGTCCTGAGCCGCCTGCCCGAGCAGCTTCGTGTTGCGGGTGGCGATCTCAACGAGATGCTCTCGCACGCTAAGACGCTCAACAACACGCCGCTCAAGGAGTATCTGGACGACAATCTTTCTTCGTTGGTTACCGTAGCGTCCAAGTACGTCTCGCAAATCGCTGCTGAGCTCGGCCGCGGTGTGTTTCCGCTCATTACCAACACGGCCTCGCAGCTGTTCGTCATCTTCCTGGGTCTGGTGCTTGCCTACTGGCTTGCCTGCGATTATCCCCGCATGCACCACGAGGTCTGCACCATCATCGGGCAGGAAAAGGAGACCTCGTACCGCTTTATGGTGGCCATCCTTTCGCGTTCGGTCGGCGGCTACATGCGTGGCATGGTCATCACATCGATCTGTGGCGGTTTTCTTGCCTTTATTGGTTTTACGATCATCGGCCATCCGTATGCAGCACTCATGGCCATCTTCACCGGCATTATGCACCTGGTTCCGGTTGTCGGTCCCTGGGTGAGTGCGGCGATCGCCACGGTGCTCGGCTTTATGTTCAGCCCTATGCTGGCGTTATGGACGCTTGTCGTGACCATGGTGGCTCAAAATGTCACCGATAATGTCATTTCGCCTAAGGTCATGCAGAGCTCGGTGCAGGTGCATCCCGTTATGAGCCTGACGGCCCTCGTTATCGGTTCGGCACTCATGGGTCCCATCGGCATGGTTATCGCCATTCCGCTGTGCGCGGCCCTCAAGGGCATCTTCGTCTACTACTTTGAGAACGAGACCGGCCGTCAGCTCGTGGCATACGACGGCGCCGTGTTTAAGGGCACTCCGTATCGCGATACCGAGGGTAACCCGGTCGCCGCCTACGACGCGCTCGGAGACGATACGTTCATCTATGAGTCCGAGCTTATCGGCAACGAGACCGCGCCCGAGGCCCAGGCAATGCCCAAGCCCGAGCTCGATAATCCCTGGATTAAGCTCTCAGGCCTGCAGCCCGACGCGACAGGCTTTTTCAAGAACCCCTTCGCCAAGGATGACGATTCCAATACGGACGACGACACCAAAACCGGCATCGACGGCTCCATGGACGATTCGGATTCCAAATAGGCCCTGTTAGCGTTTCTTGATGTTGTAAATAACAATAAACGCGATCAAAGCGATTGATAAGGGGCCAGCCACATAGAAAAAGATGGCGTCAATTGCGCTTAGGGTGTAATACGCTTTATCGCCAGATGTTACTGCGTACAATGCGTAGCCAAATCTCGGCTGGTTCACATACCAGCTCGAGTAAGCGAAGATTGCTAAAAGGGCTACTGAGGTCAGTGCATTCACGACAAACCGTTTGCTATTCATCGATCGCTCCTTCCGGACGATTCTTATATAAAATTTTACCGAAATCATTTTTTTTCAAAGTATTTGACAGACCTAAATAACGTGCACTTTCGCTGGAGGGTCGCTGTTTGGCGGCCCTCTTTTTTGCACAGGCGCGGTGGGATGGTAATATCGTTACGTTTGAACTGTTTCGATGTGAAACCGAGGAGATTCCCTCTATGAGTGCTGACTACCCGTCAATGACTACGGCCGAGATTCGCTCCAAGTTCCTCAACTTCTTTGAGGAGCGCGGTCTTAAGCTCTATCCTTCTTCGTCCCTCGTCCCCGACGATCCTTCGCTGCTGCTTGCCAACGCCGGCATGAACCAGTTTAAGGAGTACTACCAGGGCAAGAAGACCATGAAAGAGATCGGCGCGATCTCCTGCCAGAAGTGTGTCCGCACCAACGACATCGACTGCATCGGTGAGGACGGCCGTCACCTGTCCTTCTTTGAGATGCTCGGCGACTTCTCCTTTGGCGGCGTCTCCAAGCAGCAGGCCTGCGCTTGGGCCTTTGAGCTCATCACCAAGGAGTTCAAGCTGCCGCTCGACCGCCTGTACTTCACCGTCTTTACCGAAGACGACGAGACCCACGACGTGTGGCGCTCTCTGGGCGTTGCCGAGGATCACATCTCCCGCCTGGGCGAGGACGACAACTTCTGGGCCGCTGGCCCCACCGGCCCCTGCGGTCCGTGCTCCGAGATCTACTTTGACATGGGCGAGGAGGTCGGTTGCGGCAGCCCCGACTGCAAGCCTGGCTGCGACTGCGACCGCTTCCTTGAGTTCTGGAACCTCGTGTTTACCCAGTACGACCGCCAGGAGGACGGCTCCATGCCGGAGCTGCCGCACCGCAACCTCGATACGGGCATGGGTCTGGAGCGCATGGCCGCTATCATGCAGCACAAGACCGCTAACTACGACGGCGATCTGATGCAGCACCTCATCAAGCTCGGTGAGAAGATCAGCGGCAAGACCTATGACGCCGACGATTACTCCGGTGCCAGCCGCTCCCTGCGCATCATCGCCGACCACTCCCGTGCCGTCGACTTTATGATCTCCGACGGCATCCTGCCCGGTAACGAGGGTCGCGAGTACGTCCTGCGCCGCCTGCTCCGTCGTGCCGTGTTCCACGGTCGTCTGCTGGGCATCGAGGGCGCCTTCCTGACCAAGTTTATCGACGAGGTCAACGCTCAGATGGGCGAGGCTTATCCCGAGCTGCTCAAGAACGTCGCGCTCGTTAAGGGCATCGTCGCCTCCGAGGAGGAGCGTTTCTCCACGACGCTCGACAACGGTCGCGTCTACCTAGACGAGGCCCTGGCCGCGCTCGCCGAGGGTGCTGTCCTTCCGGGCGACGTCGCCTTTAAGCTTCACGACACCTTTGGTTTCCCCATTGACCTGACTGTCGAGATCGCCGGCACCGCCGGTCACGACGTCGACATGGATGGCTTTACCGCTTGCATGGAGGACCAGAAGGCCCGTGCCCGCGCCAACGCTAAGGGCGATGCCTGGGGTAGCTTTAACGACGTGTGGGTCGAGCTTTCCGACAAGGTTGCCGCGACCGAGTTCGACGGCTATGACAACGACGCCATCGAGGGCGCCAAGGTTGTCGCCATCGTGCGCAACGGCGAGTCCGTCGAGTCCGCTGCTGCCGGCGAGGATGTTGAGGTCGTGCTCGACCGCACCCCGTTCTATGCCGAGATGGGTGGCCAGCAGGGCGATGCCGGCAAGCTTTCCGCCGAGGGCGTTGTTCTGGCCGTTGCCGACACCAAGAACCACAACGGCCTGTATGCTCACGTCGCGCACGTTGCCGAGGGCACGCTGACCGTCGGTGCTACCGTGACCGCCGCGCTCGACGCCGAGCGCCGTGGCTTCCTGCGCCGCAATCACACCGCCACCCACCTTCTCGACGCTGCGCTTAAGCAGGTTCTGGGCGAGCATGTCTCCCAGGCCGGCTCGCTGGTGACGCCCGAGCACCTGCGCTTTGACTTCACGCACTTCGAGGCTCTGTCTTCCGAGCAGCTCAAGGCTGTCGAGGACCTGGTCAACCAGCAGATCTTCGCTTCCAAGCCGGTTGTGACCCGCGTTATGGGCATCGATGAGGCCAAGGCCGCCGGTGCTGTTGCCCTGTTTGGCGAGAAGTACGGCGACGTCGTCCGCGTCGTTTCCGTGGGCGCCGAGGACCAGCCGTTCTCCCGCGAGCTCTGCGGTGGCACCCATGCCGCCAATACCGCCGAGATCGGCCTGTTCAAGATCATTTCCGAGTCCTCTACGGGCTCGAACGTCCGTCGTATCGAGGCCGTGACCTCTAAGGGCGCTCTCGATTACATGGCCGACCGCCTGGCACTTGTTGACGCCGCTGCCGCTGCGCTCAAGTGCCGCGCGGACGAGGTTCCCGCTCGCGTGGAGAACCTGCAGGCCGACCTGCGCGAGACGTCCAATAAGCTCAAGAAGGCTCTGACCGGTGGCTCCTCCGATGCCATTTCCGGCGCCATCGACGGCGCTGTCGAGCTGAACGGTTACAAGCTCGTTGTCGCTGAGCTCCAGGGCCTTGAGGCTGCTGACCTGCGCAACGTCTGGGATACCGTGCACCAGAAGGTCGCCGGCCCTGTCGCCTGCGTCGTCGCCAGCGTGACCGAGAAGGGCACGCCTGCGCTGCTCGCCGCCGGTTCCGATGACGCCGTGAAGGCCGGTTTCCACGCCGGCAACGTGATCAAGCAGATCGCGGGCCTGGTCGATGGTCGCGGTGGCGGCCGTCCCAACATGGCCCAGGCCGGTGGCAAGAACGCCGCCGGTATTGCCGATGCCCTCGCGGCCGCTAAGACCGCGCTCGGCGCCTAAGAAGTCGCTGTGGTCGCGCTCGCGCTGGACATAGGGGAGACCAGGATCGGTATTGCCGTCTCGAGCCGTGATGGCAAGATGGCGATGCCTGTCAAGGTGCTTCCGGCTGCCGAGGTCACCGGTATGGCCAAGACGTTTCGCTACCTGGTCGAGGACTATGAGCCCGATATCCTGGTAAGCGGACGTCCCTTGACCATGGCCGGTGAGCCCGGCCCCCAGGCCGAGCGCGTTGCCGCCGTGGCCCAAAAGATTGCCGACAAGCTCGAACTTCCGCTGGAGTTTGAGGACGAGCGCTTGTCCTCGCAAGAGGCCAAACGCATCCTGCGCGAGCAGGGCCTCAACGAAAAACAGATGAGAGGCAAGATTGACATGATCGCCGCCAGCCTGTTTTTGCAGACATGGCTTGATCGTAAAAACGAGGAGGTCTCGCATGCCTAGCGCTTCCGATCCGCGCCAGCCGATTCGTACACGTCAGCCTGTGCCGCGCCCTGCCCAGCCTGGCCAGCGTCCGGCACAGCCGACGCAGCGCGCAGCTCAGCCTGCCGCGCGCCCGGTGCAGTCCTCCTCTCGTTTGGCTCAACCTGCTCAGCGGACGGTTCGACAGCCCACTGCTCGTACGGCCCAGCCTGCAGGCGGTACCCGCTTTAAGCAGCAGGCACCTACCCAGCGAGCACAGGCCCCCCAATCGCATTCGCATCACGCTCGCGGTTCGCACGGCGTTGCTCCGGCCACGCGATCGAGCTACAACACGCATGCTCGTCGCGGTGCCCAAAAGAAAAGCTCCCCGGTGCCTATGATTATCGGCGTCGTCGCCGCCGTGCTAGCGCTTGTCGCGATCGTTTTCTTTGTCGTGCCGGCCGTCAAGGGCTTCTTTGTCGGTGAGGATTCGAAGGTCACGGCTGGTCAGCAGGTTACGGTGACCATTCCTGACGGTGCTTCGGGCGATACGATCGCCTCGATTCTCTCTGAGAACCATATCGTCGAAAATCCCAAGGATTACTATGCGGCGGTGAAAAAGCTCAACGCCGATATGTCGCTCAAGCCTGGTACTTATTCGTTCACCACGCTCATGGACGCGACTAAGGTGGTTCAGCAACTCATGGAAGGCCCCAACGCTGGCTCCAATGCGCTGACGATTCCCGAGGGCTTGACGGTCGATCAAGTCGCCGACCGTGTGGCCCAGGCCTACAATAGCATCTCTAAGGAAGACTTCCTCAACCAGGCCAAGGCCTCCAACTACGTGGACGACTATAGCTTCCTTAGGGGCGCGGCCAATGATTCGCTCGAGGGCTTCTTGTTCCCCAAGACCTATTCGCTGGGCGATTCGCCGACGGCCGATGATGTGATTCGCGCCATGCTCGATCAGTTTAAGACCGAGTACAAGTCGCTTGACTTTGCGAGCTGCGAGGCGAAGATCAAGGAACGCTACGGTGTGGAGATGTCCGACTACGACATCGTCAACTTGGCCTCTATTGTTGAGCGCGAGGGCCTCAACGCCGATCAACGTGCGCACGTGGCCTCGGTTTTTTACAACCGCCTTGCCGGCAAGCTCGACGGTCTGCGTTATCTCAACAGCGATGCGACCATGATGTATGTCACCGGCGGCGAGGTTGCCGCCGACGACCTGCAGAGCGATAGCCCGTATAACACCTATAAGCACGAGGGCCTGCCGCCCACGCCCATCTGCTCTCCGTCGCTCGAGGCGCTCAAGGCCACCCTTGAGCCGACCGACTCCGATGACCTGTATTTCTACATTACACAGGACGAGGAGTACTTCTCGCAAACCTACGAAGAGCATCAACAGTCTTGGAATTAGCATGAGGATTTTTAGCCCCAAACGATACGTTGCCTCGGTCGATCGCATCGACCTTGATACCCTGTGGGCCGACGGCAAACGCGCCATTCTGCTCGATCGCGATAACACCCTGGTGCCGCGCGACACCGAGCAGGTTCCCGCCGCGGTTTCCGCTTGGCTTGACGCCGCCCGCGCCAAAGGCTTTAAGCTGTGCATGGTGTCCAACAACTGGCATCGCGACCAGGTCATGAGCTCTGCACGCGAGCTGGGACTCGAGGCCATTAGCCACGCCATGAAGCCGGCGCCGTTTGCCCTCAAGGCGGGTCTTCAGCGCCTCGGCGCCACGGCCGACGAGGCGGTACTGATCGGTGATCAGCTCTACACTGACGTGTGGAGTGGCAATTTAGCCGGCGTCGATACCATCCTGGTAAAGCCGCAGGCGACGCAGGACCTGTGGTATACGCAGATCTTCCGTATTTTTGAGCGCCGGGCCCTGCGCGACCTTCCCTGCGAGGAATAGGTTTCGCCATGTCTCAGCACATCAAACACGGCTGCGACCATATCTTCTTTATCGGCTTTTTGGGCGCGGGCAAGTCGACGCTCGCGCGCAACGTCGGCACCATGTTCAAGCGGCGTTTTATCGATACCGATCGCCTGGTCGTGCGCCGTTGCGGCAAGTCGGTAACCGAGATTTTTGAGACCGAGGGCGAGGACCGTTTTCGCGAGCTCGAGACCTCGGCGCTCCGTTCGCTTCAAAGCGAGCGCAGCCTGTTGGTTTCGTGCGGTGGCGGTATCGTCGAGACACCGGTGAATATTGAGCTGATGCACGATATGGGTACGTGCGTGTACCTCGAGGGCGACTTCGAGGATTCGATTCGCCAGATTCGTCGGTCCGACACGCGCCCCGATTTCCGCTCGCCCGAGCATGCCGCGCGCCTGTTTGAGCATCGCCGTCCGCTGTATCGTCAGGCCGCAGATATTACCCTTGATATTCGCAACAAGTCCTTCGAGGACGTTTCCTACCTTTGTGCCGAGATGCTTTTGGAGCGTGGACTGCTATGATTCGCCGTCAACTGATCAATTTCCAAAATCGCAGTGTCGATGTTCGCGTCGGCTTTAACGCTTTTAGTGAGCTGTCGCGTATGTTTGCCTCGGCCGTGGGCAAGCCCAAGCGTGCGATGGTTGTCTGGAACAGCGCTGTTTCCGACCGCTTTGGCGAGATCGTTGAGCACGCTCTGGTCGATGCCGGCTTTGCCGTGTCGCCGCTCGTCCTCGAGGTTTCGCCTGCCGGTGCTACGCTGGCCGATGCCGATGCTATCTTTGGCGCCCTGTCTGCCAACGGCGTTACCTGCGACGATCTGGTTGTCGCCGTTGGCGATGCCGCAACCTGCTCGGTTGTTAGCTGGTGCGCCAACCAGTGGTGCGGCCGAACTGAGTGCGCGCTGTTGCCGACGACCTTCGACGCCATGCTCACGGTCGCGACGACCATGAAGCCGCTCGTCGCCTCGTCGGCCAATGCGCTTCCCGCTATCGCGTTCCGTCCCGAACCGGGCTTGGTCGTGTGTGACCTCGACCTTGTTCGCGAAGCGGACCCCGAGGACCTCAAGCTCGGCTATGCGGTACTTGTTGGCACCATGCTTTCGAGCAGCAAGTCGCGCTGGAATCAGTTTATTGAGACTGTCCCCGAGATTCTTGCTGGTGAGGAGGTCGCGCTCGTCAATGCCGTCCAATGGTCTCAGACTGCCCGCAAGGACGTGCTGACGGCCACGAACCCGAGCGCTCGCCATGCGCTCGATTTTGGCAAGATGGGGGAACGCACCCTGCGCGCCTGCTTGGGCGATGCCGCTTCGCAGGTCCCTGCCTACCAGCTGTTGTCCGAGGGCATGCGCTTCGAGGCGCGCCTTGCACATGATGCCTGCGACTTCGATATCGATTACGTCTTTGAGGTCGATGACTGCCTGGAGGACTTTGGTATCGAGGAGCTTGCCTTCGATCTGGAGCCCGCCGCATATATCGAGGAGTTCCGCAGGCAGCAGTTTGTCCGCTCGAACCGCAGTATGTTGCCGCTGCCCGCGGCACTCGGCGCCATTCGTCTAACGAGCGTTGAGGACGAGGTTCTTGAGCGCCATGCTCACGCCTACTTGGCTTCTCGCAAAGAACTTCTCTAAGATTTATTGACATCCATCGTCTTTCGTATCATGTTGAGGGACGGGTTTTCAATCGGTCGCGGATCGCAAGCGATTCCGTCGTTCGGTTGAGACCCGTCCCGTCTTTATAGAGACAACAAGAAAGGAATCTGCATGTCAGAGTTTGCTGCCGGCCCTGCCGGTCGTATCGAGCGTGTCCGTACCCTGATGGCTGAGCGCGGCTACGACGCTGTCGTGGTTCGTGACGAGGCCAATCTTCGTTGGCTTACGGGCGTGAAGGGCGTCTTCGATTACACCTTCGAGTTCCCGCACGCGGCGTTTATTACGGCTGACCAGTGCCTGTTCCATACCGACTCGCGCTACCTCAACAGCTTTGAGGAGAACACGCCCGCCGGCAGCCCCTGGGTCTACGACATGGACGAGGGCACCATCCCCGGTTGGGTCGCCGGCAAGATCGCGGCCAACAAGTGCCGCGTCTGCGCTGTCGAGGACGACATGCAGATCAACTTCTACCAGGGTATTCAGCGTGGCCTGGAGGATCGTTCTGTAGCCTGCATGCTGCCGCTGATGCATGACGACATTCGCAAGATGCGCGCCATCAAGGACGCCGAGGAGATCGAGCTCATGCGCCATGCGCAGTCGATCACCGACGCCGCCTTCCAGCATATGCTCGGCTTTATTAAGCCCGGTATGACCGAGAAGCAGGTTCGCAACGAGCTCGAGAACTTTATGTTCGCCAACGGCGCCGACAGCTTGGCCTTCGGCTCTATCGTGGCGAGCGGCCCCAATACCGCCAACCCGCATGCCGTCCCCAGTGATCGCGTGATCGAGAAGGGCGACTTCGTCCTCATGGATTACGGCGCGGGCTACTGCGACTACCGCTCCGACATGACGCGTACCGTCGTGATGGGCGAGCCCACCCAGGAGCAGCTCGACTTGTACGCGCTCGTACGCCGCACCCACGAGGAGTGCGTCGCCGCTATCCATCCGGGCGTCGAGGGCAACGACATTTTCAAGCTTTCCAAGAAGATCATCGGCGATGCCGGCTATGGCGATTACTACAACCATGGTCTGGGCCACGGCGTGGGCATTGACATCCACGAGCTGCCCAACTTTAACCGCAGCAAGAATATCATCGAGGTTGGCTCGGTTATCACCATGGAGCCCGGCGTGTACCTGCCTGGTGTGGGCGGCGTGCGCCTGGAGGACTACGGCGTGGTCACCGAGAACGGCTACGAGCCTTTCACCAAGACGCCGCATGACCTCCACGTCATCGATTGCTAGCTCATTTCGATAGATTTTTGGGGCGGGGCGTTCGGATAGATTCGGACGCCCCGCGTTCTCTTTTTATGCGCTCGCTGCAGGCGCCTTCTGCAAGTGTATAATTTTGGTCGTATGTAATTTGGACGCTTGTGCGTTCTGCCCATAACAAGAAAGGTCGCTATGCCTACCATTTCTACCGCCGACTTCAAGAACGGCCTCGGTCTCCGCATTAAGGACAAGGTCTACACCATCGTCGAGTTCCAGCATGTCAAGCCGGGCAAGGGCGGCGCGTTTGTGCGCTACAAGACCCGCGACATCAAGAGCGGCCGCGTCGTCGAGAACACCTGCAACGCCGGCACCAAGTTCGAGAGCGTCATGCTCACTACCCGTGAGTTCCAGTACCTCTACAACGATGGCACTGACTACATCTTCATGGACAACGAGTCCTATGAGCAGGTTCCCGTTCCCGAGGACATGGTGGGCGAGAATTCCAAGTGGCTGCGCGAGAACGACATCTGCCAGCTGCTCTTCGCCGACGATGAGCTCATGGGCGTGACCCCGCCGATGTTCATCGAGACCACCATCGTCCAGACCGACCCGGGCTTTAAGGGCGACACCGTCCAGGGTTCCACCAAGCCGGCCACGATCGACACCGGCGCTGTCATCCAGGTCCCCATGTACCTCAACGAGGGCGAGGTCATCAAGGTTGACACCCGCGACGGCAAGTTCGTCTCCCGCGTCTAGCAACCAACTCTTCTAGGAGGACTCATGCCCCAGGAAATCAAGATTGACGGCATCGGCATTTCGCCCGATGTTCTGACCGCCATCGTCTCGCGCGCCGTGTCGGATGTCGAGGGCATCGCCTCCGTTGGCGTCAAGGACCTTGCCACCAACCTTGTCTCCATGATGCTCTCGTCCAAGGCCCCGGCTTCCGAGCCGGCGGTCGAGGCCGAGGTTATCGGCGACAAGCTCGCACTCACCGTGCGTGTCGTGGTGTTCTTTGGCTATCCGTTCAAGAAACTCGCCGAGGCCGTTCGCGCCGCCGTGGTCGCCGCCATCGATGCTCAGGTGGGCGTCGAGGTCGAGCGCGTTGACGTTTGCATCGACGGTCTCGTTTTCCCCAAGGAGTAACCTTTGAGCCTTAAGGTTTATCGCGGGCGCACGCTTGCCCGCAGTCAGGCGCTGCAGCTGCTGTTCCAGGCCGAGGCCACGGACAGTCCGCTCGAGCGCGTCCTCGAGGGCGATTTCCTGATCTCGAAGGGTCCCCTCGACCCCTATGCGCTGGAGCTTTGCCGCGGTGCCTACGAGCATATCGATCGCATCGACTGTGCCCTGCGCGCCGTCGCCAAGAACTGGGATCTTATGCGCATGCCCGGCGCCGACCGCAACCTGCTGCGTATCGCCGTCTACGAGATGCGCTTCCTCACCGACGAGGAGGTCTCGGACGCCATCGTCATTAACGAGGCCGTCGAAATCGCTAAGGCTTATGGCACCGACCAGTCCGCCTCGTTTGTCAACGGCGTGCTGGGCAAGATCGCTCGCAGCGAGGAGCTGCCGGGCGAGGAACTGTACCAAGAGCTGCTGGCCGATGATCGCGCTCGCGAGGAGGCGCAGGCTGCCGAGGCAGCCGCCAAGGTCGCTGCCGCTCAGGCTGCCGCCGGTGTACTTGCCGAGGATACGGATGCTGCCGAGGCCGTCGAGGCCGACTCCGTCGAGGGGTAGCCATGCCAGAGGGTTCCGTCCGCAACTTCGATGAGATCTCGGATCGCCTGGACCAGATCATCGCCACCGTTCGCTCCAAGGATACGTCCCTGGAGCGTTCGCTCGATTTGTTTGACGAGGCTATTGAGCTTGGTTCCCGTGCGGTCGATATGGTCGACAAGTTTGAGCTGACGCCGCGTGAGGCCGACAAGCTCGAGCAGGAATACGATGAGGATGCGGCAAACGAGTCCCAAGATAGGCAGGCTGCATCCCCGGATACGAATGGTTGATGGCATTCATGAAACGCGTGCGTCTCGATGACGAACTGATTTCACAGGGCATCTGCGCCGATCGCGCGGATGCCCTTCGCACTCTTATGGCCGGCTTGGTCTCGAGCGGCGGTGAGCGTTTGACCTCTCCGGGGCTTAAGGTGACGCCGGGCCTGCCACTGCACGTTAAGGGGCGCATTCCGTACGTTGGGCGCGGCGGCCTTAAGCTTGAGGGTGCGCTCGATGCGTTTTGTATCGATCCCACGGGCCTTGCCTGCCTGGACGTAGGCTGCTCTACCGGCGGCTTTACCGATTGCCTGCTCAAGCGCGGTGCCGCCACGGTCGTTTCGGTCGACGTGGGCCGTGCCCAGTTTGATTGGTCGCTGCGCCAAGACGACCGCGTGACGCTCCACGAGCGCACCAACGTGACGCAGCTGCCCGAGCTCGGCTACGGCGACGCAATCGACCTGGCCGTGTGCGACGTGTCGTTTACGAGCATCGCGAACATCATCGACGCCGTGCTGGCGTGCCTGACGCCGACGGGGTCGTTCTGCACGCTCGTGAAGCCGCAGTTTGAGGCTCCGGCGGCGCTGGTGGGCGAGGGCGGTATCGTGACAGATCCCACTGTGCGTGTTGACACGCTCGTGGCGGCGATTGAGCTCTTTGCCGCCAAGGGCCTGTTCCCGCTTGACGTGTGCGTGTCGCCCATCCATGGCGCCAAGGGCAACGTGGAGTTTTTCCTGTACGGCACGAGGTTTGCCCCCAGCGAGCACTCCGATGACGAGTTGCAATCCCAGGTATCGGCTTTGAGCGAGAAAGCTGCAACGCTATGAAGGTCTTTCTGGTTCCCAATTACTACAAGCAAGAGGCGGTCGAGAGCGGCCTGATGCTCGAGCTCTGGCTGACGCGCCAGGGCTACGAGGTCGCTTGGGCTGCCGACCAGCGCTCCAAGATCCAGAGTACGCCCGACGTGGATGGTGCCGACCTTGTCATCACGCTCGGCGGCGACGGCACGCTGCTGCGCGCCGCCCGCATCCTCAACTATCGAGAGATTCCTATTCTGGGTCTTTCCTATGGTCACCTGGGCTTTTTGACGGCGGCCAGTCCCGAGGAACGCGATATTCTACAGGTTGTGAGCGATGCCCTGTCCGGTGAGCTCCACGTGAGTCGTCGCGCCACGATCGCTGCAGACATCGTTTCTGTGCGCGAGGACGGCACCAAGGATGTCGTGCGTTCTTTTGCCCTCAACGACATGGCGCTCACGCGCGGGCCGCTTTCCGATATGGTCGAGTTCGATATCACCGTTTCGGGCCACCATATCGATCGCTTGCGCGGCGATGGTGTGGTCGTGTCTACGGCAACTGGTTCCACGGGCTATGCCCTCAGTGCCGGCGGTCCTATCGTGAGCCCGGATTACACGGGCATGGTCTGCGTGCCTATCGCGCCGCATACTATTCAGGCCCGTGCCTTTTTGACCTCGCCGAGCGATGTCGTCGAGATTTTTATGTCTGACGACCGACCGAGTGTACCTGCCATCGCTATCGACGGACAGTTTATTACCTGCGATGGTACCGTCGAGAGCGTAGCCGTGCGTCGCGGTCCCGGCGATGTTCTGCTGCTCGACTATGGCCCCGAGAGCTTCTATAACTCGGTGAGCCGCGTATTCTACGGAGTTCGTCATGATCGATGAGCTGCAGGTTTCAAACATTGCGCTCATTCGCGAGGCGACGCTGGTGCCCAGCGCGGGCCTAACTGTCCTGACCGGCGAGACCGGCGCCGGCAAGACTGCGCTGCTCTCGGCGCTTAAGCTCATTTTGGGCGAGCGCGCGGATTCTTCGACCGTGCGCGAGGGCGAGGCGCTTGCGAGCGTCGAGGCGCGCTTGTTCGATGGCCCGCACGACACGGAGGGCTTCACCGTGCAGCGCAGCCTTTCTGCCGAGGGCCGCAGCCGCGTCAAGATTGATGGTCGCATTGCCAGCGTGCGCGAGCTTTCCGAGCGCGTCGGCGTGATGATGGATCTGTGCGGCCAGCACGAGCATCAGCGCCTGCTCGATCCGGCACATCATGTTGCCATGGTCGATGCCTGGGCTGGTCGCTCTGCGCTCGAGGCACTGGAAAAGTACCGTGCCTGCTTTAGGGTGTCGCGTGCGGCTGCCAAGGAGGTCCGTCGCGTAGAGGAGGCGTCGCGTGCGCAGGGGAGTCGCGTCGAGGAGGCGCGCTTCGCCCTGGAGCGCATCGCCGAGATCGACCCCAAGCCGGGTGAGTATGAGGAGCTCGAAGAGCTGCTGCCGCGCTCGGAGCATGCCGAGGTGCTGGTGGCCACGGCTAACGAAGCCCATGCATCGATTGCCGCCGAAGGGGGAGCGCTCGATGCCGTGAACAGCGCCGTGGCCGAGCTTTCACGCATGACGACCGTTGACCGCAAGCTAGGCGACATCGCCGATGCCCTTTCGGATGCCTGCATCTCACTCGAGGATTGCGCCAACGAGTTGCGTGCCTATCGCGATGGGGTCGCCTTCGATCCGCGCGAGCTGGCTCGTATGCGCGAGCGCTATTCCGACCTCAAGGGTCTGCTGCGTCAGTGGGGTCCCACCATGGACGACGTATTTGCCATGCGCGATCGCTCGCAAGAGCTGTTGTCGCTGGTAGACGATGGTGATGAGCAGATCAAGAAGGCGCGCGAAGCGCTTGGCGCGGCGGAGCGCGAACTTTTCGCCGCTGCCAAGGCGCTTAAGCGTGCACGCAATACGGCAGCCCCGCGTTTTTGTCACGAGGTGGGTCGTCAGATGGCACGCCTGGAAATGGGCGGCGCTGAGCTGGTCTGGGAGTCTCGCGATCTCCCTCGCGCTGAGTGGACACCCGCGGGCCCTTCGAGTTACGAGCTTTTGTATCGCAGCGGTGCCGGCTTGACGCCGCGTCCCCTGCGCCGAATTGCGTCGGGCGGCGAGCTCAGCCGCGTTATGCTCGCGAGCAAGGTGGTCTTGGGTAATGCTGACGGCGTCGATACACTGGTATTTGACGAGGTCGATGCCGGTGTCGGCGGCTCTACGGCTCGTGCTCTTGCTGGTGTGCTGGCCGATCTTGCCGCCACGCATCAGGTCATCGTCGTAACGCACCTGGCGCAGGTTGCGGTCATGGCTGACAAGCATTACGTAGTCAGCAAGGAGCCGGGCGATGTTCCCCAGACGCATTTGGACGAGGTAACCGGCGAAGCGCGTACCGCCGAGATCGCCCGCATGCTCAGCGGCGATCAGTCCGAGGCAAGCTTGGCCCACGCAAAGCAGATGCTCGAAGAAGTTCGAGGCTAGGTCGTATCAGCGGTGTTGGTGGGACAAAATAGACTGAAATTTTTGTCCCACTACGCGTTTTACTCAACGACCTTGTCCGGCTGGATGAGCTCCTCGTAGTAGCTGATATGTTCGCGAGCGTCTTCAATCTCGGGCAGCAGGAAGTTGTAGATAACTTCGATGATCATCGTGGCGCTGATCTTGGAGAACGCAAAGTCACCCGTCGTCAGCAGCGCCTCGTGGTTGACGGTATTAAAAGTGTAGTCTGCCAGGCGCGCGAGTGGAGACTTGCTGTCGCTGCTGATGACGACTACGGTGGCACCGCAGTCGCGAGCCGCTTTTGCCATGCGATTCAGTCGGCGCGACTTGCCGGAGTTTGAGATGAGCACGATGACGTCACCCGGGCGCAACGTGAGCGCAAAGCCGATTGATGTCTCGCTAATGGTGCTCGCCATGCAGCGCAGGCCCAGCTGCGAAAACTTAAACGTCGCATCGAGCGCGACCGCGTTCGTATTGCCCACAGCCGCAAACTCAATAACCCCTGCATGCTTAAGGGCATGCACAACAGCCGCCAACGTATCGTGGTCGATCCCGTCGATGGTCGCATTAAGCTCGCTCACCTTGGCAGCCAGGATGTTCTTAAGGCTCTGCTCCATATTGTCGAGCGAGACTTCGTCAGTCAGGCCCTCGTTGCGCTGGCTTTCCAAATCCCTCGCCAACGAAAACTGAAAGCTGCGGAAGCTGCCAAAGCCAAGCTTGCGGCAGAAGCGCGAAACGGTCGCCTCGGACGTGGCGGCGGCGCGCGAGAGCTGAGCCGCCGTGAGGCGTGGCGCCTCGGACTGGTGCTCCAATATATAGTCGACAATACGCTGCTCGGACTCGCTGTATCCCTGATGGGTACTAATGAGGGAAAGTGCGCTCTTGCTACTATCGGTCATGGATGGCTCCTGGTTGGCATGAAAATCGGACTCGTTTTGTAATGTCATAGTATAGGGGGATTTTCAATTACAAGATACACCTTGCCGTTTCAAGTGTTGATGGTAAACTTTCACCTACCGTTTACGGTTATGAAAGAACCTTTCACCGGAGAATTGCGCCTTGTCTCTTCTCACGCGGACGGTAGGTTGGTATCTTTCAGTTGTGGAAAAGCGCGCAAGGACGCGCGTGTAGGGGAGCGCCTGCGGGCGCAAAACTTAAAAAGGAGGGACACATGGCTAAGTTTGACATCATCGCCGCCACCGGTTGCCCGACCGGCATTGCGCACACCTTCATGGCGAAGGAGGCACTGGAGAAGGCAGCTGCCGAGCGAGGTCTGACTATTAAGGTCGAGACCCATGGCCAGGTCGGTGTCGAGAACGAGCTCACCAAGAGCGAGATCACCGGTGCCAAGGCCGTCGTCGTCGCAGCCGATAAGGATGTCCAGGCTGAGCGTTTCGCCGGCAAGCCCATGGTTTCCGTTGGTGTTTCCAAGGCCCTGTCCGTTGAGGCCGCCGGTAAGCTGATTGACCGCGCGCTCGCCGCCAAGGGCGACAACACGGTTGCAGCCGCTGCCGATGTCGAGGACGAGGCCGAGGAGAAGGAGTCCATCGGTCACGTCATCTACAAGCACCTTATGAACGGCGTCAGCCATATGCTGGTCTTCGTCGTTGCCGGTGGTGTCCTGACCGCCGTCTCGTTCCTGTGGGGCATTACGTCCTTCGATTCGACGGCGTCTGACTACAACAGCTTTGCTGCGATGCTCAAGATCATCGGCGGCATCGCCATGAACCTCATGGTTCCGGTACTTTCCGCCTACATCGCCGAGTCCATCGGTAAGCGCCCGGCGCTCGTCCCTGGTTTTGTTGCCGGTATGATCGCCATTCAGGGCCTGCCTGTTAACGCCGAGACCGGCATGATCGACGCCGGTGGCGCCGGCGTGGGCTTCGGCTTCCTGGGCGGCATCGTCGGCGGCTTCCTCGCTGGCTATGTCATCCTGCTGCTCGAGAAGGTCTTTGCCGGTCTGCCCAAGAACCTGGACGGCCTCAAGGCTATCTTCCTGTACCCGCTGTTCTCGACCGCCATCGTCGGTCTGGTCATGCTCGGCATCTCCGGCCCCATGGCTGCCATCAACACTGCCATGATGGACTTCCTCAAGGGCCTGTCCGCCTCTGGCGCCGTTGTCCTGGGTCTTGCCATCGGCTGCATGTGTGCCTTTGACATGGGTGGCCCGGTCAACAAGGCTGCTTACGTCACCGGTACCGCTATGCTCACCGAGGCGCTGGCTGCTGGCGTTGGCACCGATACCTACAACTTCGGCACCAACTTCATGGCTGCCGTCTCCGCCGCCTGCATCGTTCCGCCGCTGATCACCACCTTTGCCGTCGTTGTCGGCAAGAAGTACTTCAGCCAGGAGGATCACGACGCCGGTGTCGTCAACCTCATCCTTGGTTGCACCCACATCACCGAGGGCGCCATTCCGTTCATGACCAAGAACATCTGGCCGGTCATGCCCATCATGATGCTCGGTTCCTCTATCGCTTCGATCCTGACCATCATGTTCAACGTTCACGATCCGGCGCCTCACGGTGGCTTCCTGGTCCTGCCCGTTGTCGAGAACGGTCCGCTGTGGGTCCTCGCGATCCTCATCGGCGCTGTTGTCGGTGGCATCCTGTTCGTGGCCTTCAAGAAGTACGACTTCGAGAAGAATCAGAAGGCCGCTCCTGCAGCCAAGCCCGTTGAGGCCCCCAAGGCCGCTGCCGTCGAGGCTCCCAAGGCCGAGGCTGCCGACTTCGTGAAGGTCGAGAATGTCTTTGTCGCCGAGGACTTCGCTTCTCGTGACGAGGCTCTGAGCTTCGTTTCCAACCAGGCCGTCAAGGCCGGTATCGCAAACGACGCCGACGCCGTGATGAACGCCTTCCTGGCCCGCGAGGCCGAGGGCACCACGGGCATGATGGAGGGCTTCGCCATTCCGCATGCCAAGTCCGACGCCATTACCGAGGCTGCCGTCATCGTCGTCAAGGACGAGTCCGGCGTGACCGGTTGGGACACCATGGACGGCGCTCCCGTCAACGTGGGCATCGCCCTGCTCATCCCTGGTGCACAGGCTGGCACCACGCACCTCAAGATCCTGTCCAAGGTCGCCGAGGCGCTCATGGACGAGGACTTCCGTGCCACCGTCAAGGGTTCCACCGACGCCGCCGAGATCGCCAAGACGATCAACGCCCGCCTGGTCTAATCCAGCAGTCAGCGAATAATATCGCCCCCCTGTATATAAGGCGGAGTCCCTCCCCAGGGCCTCCGCCTTTTTCATCCCCCTTCTTCTAACTTGCGGTGAAATAAGGGCTGTTTAAACGTTTCAACCCCAAAATCAGTCCATATTTCACCGCAAGTTAGAAGAAGGGGATAGCGCGGCTTGTCTATTAGATCGTCCGTGCGGACAAAAATTCAGCCAGAATTCCTTTCGCACGATATTGCTCTGGACCATCCGAGTTTCCGCAACTCGCCTGCCGGGCGGGGCGGTTAAGTTTGTCGTGAGTTCCGCACGCAAAGGAAAGCACTTAATGTGCTTTCCGTCTTGCGCCGGACTGTAGAGCAGCAAACTTAACCGCCCCGCCCGGCAGGCGAGCGGACAGCGAACGACATCTGTCCAACAATTCGTGCGAAACACAATGAAAAACCGTTTGATGTGAGTTAATATAAACAACGTCGTGAATCTGACTCCTGCCACATGCATGACAGGGGTTAAACACAAAAAAAGGAGTCAACTATGGTTTCTGAGAAGGCTACCCTCGTTAATCCTCAGGGTCTGCACATGCGTCCGGCTGGTCTGTTCGCCTCCACCATGGGCAAGTACGCCTGTGACGTGACGGTCGTCACCCCCGAGAAGGAGGTCAACGGCAAGTCCCCGATGGCCCTCATGGCTGCTGGTATCCCCTGCGGCACCGAGGTCGAGGTCAAGTGCGACGGCGCCGACGAGGCCGAGGCTCTGGCTGCTGCCATCGAGCTCATCAAGAGCGGTCTTGGCGAGTAGAACTCAAACGGGTCGCATGTTGAACAACTAAGTTCATATTTGGGGGCGCAGTGACCTGTCTTAAGGTAGCTGCGCTCTTTTGTCATGGATATGGCAAAACGCTTTATCACATGACACGGAGAGAGGAATGGGAATGTATCAGGGAGTCAACGCTTCCGAGGGCATCGGTATCGGCACCGTCATGGTCGCCGTCGATCCCGACTTGACGTTTGAGCCGCACGAGGTTGCTGATTCGGCAGCAGAGAAGGAGCGCTATCAGACCGCTCTTTCGGTCTTCTGCGAGAAGACCCAGGCTCAGGCCGACCACATGAAGGAGACGGTGGGCGAGGCCGAGGCCGAGATCATGAGCGGACACATTGTCCTGGCTCAGGATCCGGGCATGACCGACGCCATCAACGCCGCCATTGACGGCGGCACCTGCGCCGAGCAGGCGCTCATGGACACCTCGACCATGTTCGAGAACATGTTCCTGTCCATGGACGATGAGATGTTCCGTCTGCGCGCGGCCGACATCGCCGACATCCGCACCGGTATTCTGGCCGAGCTGCTGGGCAAGGAGGTCGTCGACCTTTCCGTCCTGCCCGAGAACACCGTCGTTGTCGTGCACGACCTCACGCCGTCCATGACCGCCACGATCGATAAGGCCCACGTTGCCGGTATCGTCACCGAGACTGGTGGCCGCACGTCGCACTCCGCAATCATTGCGCGCGCCCTCGAGATCCCGGCTGTCCTTTCGGTTTCCAACAGCTGCACCGCACTGCGCAACGGCATGACCGTTGTCGTCGACGGTGGCAAGGGTATCGTCGAGGCCGATCCCGATGAGGAGACGCTCGCCGCTTACACTGCCAAGGCCGAGGCTTTCGCTGCCGAGAAGGCGGCTCTCGAGGCCTTCCGCGGCAAGCCGTCCGTGACTGCCGACGGCATCAAGAAGATTATTGCCTGCAACATCGGCAACCCCGATGACGTGCCCAACGCGCTCGATCACGATGCCGAGGCTATCGGCCTGTTCCGTTCCGAGTTCCTGTTCATGGATTCTGCTGAGCTTCCTTCCGAGGAGGAGCAGTTCAACGCCTACCGTAAGGTCGCCAGCGCGCTCAAGGGCGCTCCGGTCATCATCCGCACGCTCGATGTGGGTGGCGACAAGGAGATTCCGTACCTGCACATGGTCAAGGAAGAGAACCCCTTCATGGGCTTCCGCGCCGTGCGTTACTGCCTGGCCAACCCCGACCAGTACAAGGTCCAGCTCCGCGCCCTGCTGCGCGCCAGCGCCTTCGGTGACGTCAAGATTATGATCCCGCTCGTCACCTGCGTCGAGGAAGTCTTGGCTGTCAAGGAGCTCGTCGAGCAGTGTAAGACCGAGCTGACCGAAGAGGGTCGCAAGTTCAACGAGAACATCGAGGTCGGCATCATGGTCGAGACGCCTGCAGCCTCGCTGCTCGCTGACCGCCTGGCCGAGGTCGCCGACTTCTTCTCCATCGGCACCAACGACCTGATCGGCTACACCATGTGCGCCGACCGTGGCAACGACACCATCTCCAACCTGTACCAGGTTTACTATCCCGCCGTGCTCCGCTCGCTCAAGAACATCATCGAGAGCGGCGTGAAGGCCGGCATCATGGTCGGTATGTGCGGCGAGGCCGCTGCCGATCCGTTGCTCGAGCCGCTGCTGATCAGCTGGGGCCTGGAGGAGTTCTCGATGAGCGCTCCGTCCATCCTGCGCGCCCGCAAGACCATCAGCCAGTGGACCAAGGCCGAGTGCGACGAGCTCGCCGAGAAGGCGCTCGCCTGCAACACCGCTGCCGAGGTCAAGGCACTGCTCGAGTCCGCAGCTCGCTAATTTGGTATCAGAGGTAACCGCGTGGTTGGAATGGGCCGGCCACGCGGCCCTCACATATACAGGGGGTACTGTAAATGTTCTACACGCTAACCGCTAACCCGGCTGTCGACATGACGGTTTCGAGCTCTCCGCTCGAGCCCGACGAGAACGTCCGCACCGGCTCGGCCAGCTACACGGCTAACGGCAAGGGCCTCGACGTGTCCTTCGCCTTTAAGAAGATGGGCGTCGACACCGTCGCTCTCGGCTTCTTCGCCGGCTTCACGGGCAAGTTCATCGTCGAGGAGGTCATGAACCTGGGTTGCCTTTGCCGCCCGGTCTGGACCGACGGTATCACGCGCATTAACACCTACGTCAACGATGGCCAGCACGAGTACGGCATCCTCAACCCCGGTGCTCCGATCACGCCGCAGCACCAGGAGGAGCTCTACAACATCCTGGACACCGCGGGCGACCTTGAGTGCCTGATCGTCTCCGGCTCCGTGCCTCCCAAAGCTACGCCCGACTTCCTGGCTCAGGTCATGGAGCACGCTCAGGCCCGTGGCGCCGACGTCGTCCTGGACCTGTCCTCCGACAAGCTCAAGGAGCTCGCTCACAAGAAGCCGCTGCTCATTAAGCCGAACCATCACGAGATGAAGGCTATCTTCGGCGTGCCGGTCGACACCGACGACGAGGTCCGCGTTGCCATGAAGCTGGCTCACGAGGCCGGCGTCCAGAACGTGCTGCTCACCCGTGGTAGCCGCGGTGACGCTTACTTCTCCAACGGCGAGGACATCTGGTATGCCAAGCGTGAGTTCAACATCAAGCTTGTCTCTTCCGTCTGCGCCGGCGACTGCACCCTCGCTGCGTTCCTGCACAAGTGGTACAGGGATCGCGACAACGTCGAGGAGGCCATGAAGCTCGCTATGGCCACCGGTGCCAACGTTGCTGAGTCCGTCGGCATCGGCGACTTTGGTCACGTCGACGAGTACAGCAAGCGCGTTGCTGTCCGCAAGCTCGATCGCAAGTAAGCGAAACGCGACAAACTCGTGCGCATACGGCGTCCCGGTTTCGACCGGGGCGCCTTTTTTGTTCTGCCATGGGGGAGACATGTTCTGCCGTACTTCATCGCTTCCACACCGTTTACCGAGTTGCCCTAGCCTTTTACCGATGTGTGGAATATACTTTCATTAACACGTTGCTTCGTGAAAGGAACATTCATGATTTATACGCTCACTGCAAATCCCGCTATTGACTACAACATCTCCTGCGATGGCCTGTCCGCCAACACCGTCACCCGCACCCGTAACGCTGTCTACACCCCCAACGGCAAGGGTCTCAACGTCTCTTTTACGCTCGACCACTACGGCGTCGACACCACGATCCTGGGCTTCTTCGCCGGCTTCTCGGGAGAGTTTATCGTTAAGGGCGCCGAGGCCCTTGGCGTGCCCGTCAAGCCCGTGTGGACTGACGGCATCACGCGTGTCAACGTGTTCCTCAACGCCGGTCCCGACACCGAGTACAACATGGTCAATGCCGGTGCCGCCATCAACGCTGCCAACGAGCAGGAGATGTTTGAGCTCATCGATTCACTTGACGACATGACCTGCCTGGTCATTAGCGGCTCGCTGCCCCCCAACACCTCTGAGGGCTTCCTGGCCGAGGTGCTTCGCCGCGTTAAGGCAAAGGGCGCCGAGTTCGTGCTCGATATTTCGAGCCATCAGTTGGCCGACCTCATTGCTATGGAGCCGCTCCTCATTAAGCCTAACGACGACGAGCTGCTCGACATCTTTGGCATTAAGGTGAGCGGTGGCGACGACGAGTCTGTCAAGGGCGCGATGGCCGAACTGCATGCCAAGGGCGCCAAGAACGTGCTGTTGACCCTGGGTGGCGCCGGCGCGTACTTCTCCAACGGCGAGCACATCTGGTTTGCCAACCGTACCTTTGAGGTCAAGCTGCTGTCGACCGTTTGCGCCGGTGACTCTTCGCTGGCCGCCTTCCTGTCCGTGTGGCACGACGCTCCCGAGCGCGTCGAGGACGCCCTGCGCCTCTCGATGGCCACCGGCGCCAACGTGGTCGAGTGCCCGGGTCTGGGCGATTTTGCTAAGGTCGATGAGTATCAGAAGGGCATCGCCATCCGTCAGGTCTGCTAACGCAGCGCACGGACCTTGCATCTTTGCTTTGTAGAGCACCCGTCTCGGATTGCCGAGGCGGGTGCTTTTTCATGTTTGTAGTCGATGCCTTGGGATCCAATCGTGCTTGAAGCGCGTTCGCGTGTGCGCCCGCTCTCATTTCTTGCTAGACTTCATGGAAACCATCAATCGATATGCCCGCAATTGCAGGAGGCCACAGGAATGTGCAATGTTTCGCTCAACGCTACGCAGCCGTCAGCCGCCTCTCTGTGCGTGTTGCGAGCCCTCGAGGATGCCGGTCTTGAGGCCTGGTACGTGGGCGGTTGGGTACGTGACGCCCTGATGGGACGTCCCAGCCACGATGTCGACATGTGCTGTAGCGGCCTGTGGCAGGAGTCCAAGGCGGCACTCGAGGCCGCCGGTATTGCCGTAGTTGAGTCGGGCATTAAATTTGGCGGCATTACGGCTATTTGCGATGGCGAGCGCATTGAGGTCACCACCTATCGCCTGGACGGCTTCTATACCGACGGTCGTCATCCTCAGAGTGTGGAGCGCGCCGCTTCGCTTGAGGACGATCTGGCGCGCCGCGACTTTACCGTCAATGCCATGGCGTGGCATCCCGAGCGCGGCCTTGTCGACCGCTACGATGGCCAGGGCGACCTAGACCGCAAGCTGATTCGCGCCGTCGGTGATCCTAAGCGCCGCTTTAACGAGGATGCCCTGCGCATGTTGCGCGCGGTGCGCTTTGCCTGCCGCCTAGACTTTGTGATTGAGCCCGAGACCAAGTGTGCCCTTGCCGAGTGCGCGCCGCTGCTCGATGCCGTGGCGCGCGAGCGCGTGGGCATTGAGCTCGAGGGTATCCTTTCGACCGGCCATGGGGGAGACGCGATGCTGCGCTACCCCGAGCTTGTTTGCGCCGCCGTGCCCGAGCTCGCGTCCGCTCGCGGGTTTGATCAACGCAGCGTCTATCATGCGTTTAACGTCTACGAGCATATCGCCCGCGTGCTGACGGTGGCAGGGGAGCTGGCGCTGTGCGACGGCGTCGCGCCCTCGTCGAGCCTTATGTGGGCGGCGTTTTTGCACGACGTTTCCAAACCCGAGTGCTTTACGGTCGATCACGACGGCAGCGGCCACTTCTACGGTCATCCCGAGCTCGGCGTCAAGAAGGCGCGTGTCATCATGGATCGCCTGGCGCTCTCGCACGATTTGGTGCGCGATGTGTGCCTGCTGATCAAATACCATGACAAGCCGCTGCGCCCCGAGCGCTCCTGCCTGCTCAATATGATGCGCGCGCTTTCGGGCGAGGGTGTCGATACGCCGCGTCTGATGGACGAGCTCATGGACCTTAAGCGTGCCGACACGCTCGGCAAGGCGCCCTCGTGCTTCTATTACGTCGAGACGATCGAGGAGATGCGTACGCTCGCCCACGATCTGCTGCAGGCGGGGGAGCCCTATACACTCAAGATGCTTGCCATCAATGGTGGCGACCTGATCCGCGCCGGCGTCAAGCCGGGGCCGGAGCTGGGACAGCTTCTCAACGCCGCCCTCGACGCCGTGATCGAGGACAACATCCCCAACAACCGCGAAGCCCTCCTGACTCATCTCCACCTAGGGTAGCTAAAATAGCCCCGTCCCAAATTAGCTACCTTGTTGACCTGCGCGTTCCATAACCTCGCGACAAAATTTCGGCAATTTGGAATTTCTTCTTGCGCTTGCGTTTTTTGTCCCGTAATATATTTCCTCGCAGCACGGCAGTGCAGATGTCATGTGGCCCGTTCGTCTAGCGGTTTAGGACGCCGCCCTCTCAAGGCGGAGATCACCAG
>DXMJ01000002.1:0-9852 GCA_019414265.1 Collinsella sp.
GGCCCTTGCGGCGTAGTCGCTATTTATTCAGTCCAAGTTTCGGGGCGCAGTTCACTGTCTCCTTTGTGGTGGTTTTGGATGATGAGATAAGGGAGGGGTCGCGTGGGCGAACCGAAGATCGTGGTGGTCGACTACCACAAGGGCAACTTGTCGAGCGTCGTGCGCGGGCTTGTGCGCGCCGGTGCCGCCGCCTGCACGTCGGACGATCCGGAGCAGATCCGCCGCGCCGACGGCCTGGTCATCCCGGGCGTGGGTGCGTTCTATGACGCGATCGCCTTTATGCGCCAGAGCGGCGAGGCGGACGCGGTGCTCGACGCCGTTGCCGCCGGAACTCCGCTGCTCGGCATCTGCCTGGGCCTTCAGCTATTTTTTGAGCGCGGCAACGAGGGCGTGCCTGCGGACGAGGGCGCGGTCGCCGACGGCAGCGCCCCCGAGCAGGCTGGCGGTCCCTGGGTCGATGGCCTGGGCATTATGCGCGGTTCGTGCACGCGCTTGGAGTCGAGCCGCCTGAAGGTGCCGCACGTGGGCTGGGACCAGGTGCACATGACGCCCGCCGGTGCGGCCGATCCGCTGCTTGCCGGTTTTGCCGAGGGTGCCAACATGTACTTCACCCACAGCTACGCGGTGGCTGACGACGCCGATGCCGCCGATGTGCTGGCACGCACACACTATACGCGGAGCTTCCCGTGCATCGTGCGCCATGGCAACGTGTGGGGCTGCCAGTTCCATCCCGAGAAATCCTCCGCGCTGGGTCAGCGCATCCTTAAGAACTTTGTGAGCATCGTCGAGGAGGTTGGCCGATGATCCTGTTTCCCGCAATCGATCTGATTGGCGGCAAGGTCGTGCGCCTGGAGCGCGGTGACCGCAGCCGCTGCAAGGTATATTCCGACGACCCTGTGGCCGTTGCCCGCGCGTTTTCCGAACAGGGCGCGAGCTGGGTGCACGTCGTCGACCTGTCCGCTGCCTTTGGCGAGGACGAGGGCGCACGTGCTGCCAACTCGGCGGCGATTAAGGCCATCTGCGGCGTCGACGGTCTGTCCGTGGACGTGGGCGGCGGCGTCCGCTCGCTTGCGCGCATCGACGAGTTGGCAGGCTACGGCGCATGCCGTATCGCGCTGGGCACCGTGCTGGTGACCGAGCCGGGTTTTGCCGAAGTGGCAGCCCAAGGCTTTGGCGAGTTGCTGGTGGCAGACATCGCCGCGCGCGACGGTCAGGTCAAGGTGAACGGCTGGCGCGACGGCGCAGGTGTGGCGCTCGACGATGCCGTGGCGCAGCTTTCCGAGCTGGGCTTTAAGCATCTGGTGTATACCGACATCGCGCGCGATGGCATGCAGACGGGTATCGATGTGGCGGCGTATCGCCATGTGGCCGAGGTCGCGGGCTTTCCCGTCGTGGCTTCGGGCGGCATCTCGACGCTCGACGACATCCGCGCACTGGCCGCGGTGGGTGAGGGCGCGATTGAAGGCGCCATTACCGGCCGTGCGCTCTACGAGGGCAACTTTACGCTGGCCCAGGCGCTGGCCGCCGCCCGAGGGGAGGAGTAGCCCATGCTTACCAAGCGCGTAATTCCCTGTCTGGACGTCAAGGACGGCCGCGTGGTCAAGGGAGTTAACTTTGTGAGCTTGCGCGATGCGGGCGATCCGGTGGAACTGGCGCGTGCCTACGACCGCGAGGGTGCGGACGAGGTCGTCTTCCTGGACATTACCGCGACGAGCGACAACCGCGCGACGACCATCGAGATGGCGGCACATGCGGCCGAGGAGCTCGCCATTCCCTATACCGTGGGCGGCGGCTTTCGCGACCTGGCGGGCATGCGCACCATGGTTGCCGCCGGCGCCGACAAGGTGTCGCTCAACTCGGCGGCCGTGCGCGATCCGTCGCTGATTAGCCAGGCTGCCGCGGCGTTTGGCAGCCAGGCCGTGGTCGTGGCGATCGATGCCAAGCGCGTCGGCTTGCCCGGCGCATCCGGTGCCGACAAGTGGGAGGTCTTTACCGCAGGAGGTCGCAACGCCACGGGCATCGACGCGGTGGCGTGGGCCGAGGAGGCGGCTCGTCGCGGCGCCGGCGAGATCTTGCTCACCAGCATGGACCGCGACGGCACCAAGGCCGGCTTTGATTTGGCGCTCACCCGCGCCGTGGCCCGCGCGGTGCCAATCCCCGTCATCGCGAGCGGCGGCGTGGGCACGCTCGAGCATTTTGCCGAGGGCGTGATCGAGGGCGAGGCCGACGCCGTGCTGGCGGCGAGCGTCTTTCACTTTGGGACGTTCAGCATTCGCGAAGTCAAAGAGTATATGGCCTCTCAAGGTATTCCTGTGAGGTTGGACTTCTAATGCTGCGGGCTTCGCTGCGGCTTGTCCAGGCACCGCATCTTGCCGTTCAAACCGTCGCTCGCGTACCAAAGTACGCGTCGCTCCTCTTTCGCGGCAACCTGCGGCACCTGGGCAAGCCTCGCCGACCTGCGATGTTCACGGTAATTACTTGGGAGGAATGATGACTGAGGTGGTAAATGCTACCGAGCTGAAATACGACGCCCGTGGGTTGATTCCTTGTGTGGTTCAGCAGTATGACACCGGCGAGGTGCTTATGGTTGCTTGGATGAACGAGGAGTCGGTGGGGCTGACGCTCAAGACCGGTACCACGTGGTTTTGGAGCCGCAGTCGCCAGGAGCTCTGGAACAAGGGCGCGACGAGCGGCAATATGCAGGAGGTCAAGGAGCTTTGGGCCGACTGCGATAGCGATACGCTGCTGGTCAAGGTTGACTCGCCGGGTCCGGCCTGCCATACCGGCAACCGTACCTGCTTCTTTAAGAAACTCGCGTAGGGCGGGCGCTCGATTAGACGCTCGGCCAACCAGAAAGGATTGAACTATGGGTGTGCGCACCGCAAACGTTCAGGATGGAAATATCGGTGAGACGCTGACGGGGCTCGCCGAGGTGATTCACGGCCGTCGCGACGCATCGCCGCAGGAGAGCTACACCGCTCGTCTGTTGACCGACGTCGAGGACGAGCTGCTCAAGAAGCTTGCCGAGGAGGCGAGCGAGGTGATCATGGCCTGCAAGGATAACGATCACGATCACATCCGCTACGAGGCCGGCGACCTGGTCTACCACCTGCTCGTGACGCTCGAGCGCTACGGCATCACCCTCGACGAGCTGGCCGGCGAACTCAACGCCCGCCGCCACTAGTCGTTTAAGAACGTCTCCGATGACCATAGAAGTTGCGGTGGAATAGTTCTTGTTTGACGGTCTTAGGGCCATAAACAGGAACTATTTCACCGCAACTTATGAAGGGATGGCTAGGCGAGGGGCGTGGATTCCCATTCGTCGGTGGCGTGGGGGATGTCGAAGGTTCGATAGCCGCAGTCGTAGGCGTGGGCCTGAGCCTCGCGGATGTTCCAGCAGATGTCGCAGGCGCGGTGCGCGTCCGAGCCAAAAGTAATCGGCACCTCGGCGTGGGCGAAGCGACGCAAAAACCCGGTCGCGGGGTAGTAATCGTCGAGCCCCTTGCGCGGTGCGGCGGTCGAGACCTCAACGCGGCGACCCGTATCGTGGGCGCACTCGGCCATCTGCTGCCAAAACGGCGCGGGGTCAAAGTCGGGTGCAAAGCCGTCCTTCGAAAAGCGCATGACCAGGTCGGGGTGGGCCATCACGTCAAAGTTAAGCGAGCTTTCGCAAGCGCGGCACCAGTCGTCGACGTAGTGTTCCCATACGCCGCGTACGCCTAAGTTTTCCCAAACATGCAGGTTGGTATCGTCGTCGATCCAACCGCAAAGGGAATCGGGTGTATCGGGGCGCGCGACGTCCTCTGTCCCTGCCGTGCCCGCGGCGCCTGCCGCAATATCGCCCGGGTTGCCAATCCAGTGCACGCTGCCCAGACGTACGACGGCGCCCTGGGACCAGTGCTCTACCAAGGGCTCGCAGCCCTCGTACCAATCGCATTCAAAACCGTAGATAAAGGTGAGCTCCGGCGCAATCTGCGCGGCGAGTTTGCGGGCGTCCTCAAAGGCCAGACGATGTGCCGGCAAGTCGCCCTCGACGACCTGCACCTCGCAGTTAGCATCCATACTGGCAGGCAGGGTGAGGTGGTCGGTCGAGACCATGACACGGCATCCGGCAGCAGCGGCGGCACGGACGTTGTCCTCAAACGAGGCGTGCCCGTCCGAGAACGAGGTGTGGGTATGGCAATCGACCAGCGGGCACATGGGCATAGCGGCTCCTTTGCGTCAAGCGAATCCGCTCCATTGTAACGGCGCGGCCCCCGATGCGACGAGCGCACCGGGGGCCGAAATCGACTGGAAAGGTGGGTCGCGTGCGAGGGTCGCCACGCAGCATCGGCCCCGCGTCAAAACATGTACATCAGCCTCCAAAAGCTGCAGAAAATGACATGTTTGGAGGCTGATGTACATGTTTGGATAGGGGCGAGGGCGGCGACGGACGAAAGTCACGCCTGTGCCACGTCCGATGTGCTAGCGTTTGGATGAACAAAACGAGCCCGTGCGGAAAGGATCCGGACCGTATGCAATGCGATAGCAAATCCCCGCTGTCCCGCGAGACCGATGCGCCCGAGACTATCGTCAAGCTGGAATGCGATATCGACGACGCATCGCCCGAGGTGCTCGCCTACGCCGCCGACCGCCTGCGCGAGGCCGGTGCGCGCGAGGTGCATTGGCTGCCCCTCTATTGCAAGAAGGGCCGTCCCGGCTGGCAGCTGCAGGTAATCTGTACCCACGAGGATATCGAGCGCCTGCAGACGATTATCTTTTTGGAAACCACGACCAATGCCATCCGCCGCCAGGTTATGGAGCGTGTTTGCCTACCACGCCGCTTTGAGCGCGTAACGACGCCATGGGGCGAGGTGTTCGTCAAGGTAGCCACCCTGTCCGACGGCAGTGAGCGCGCGGCGCCCGAGTACGAGGACTGCGCCCGTCTTGCCCGCGAGCACGATGTGCCGCTCCAGCGCGTGATGCAGACGGCCCAGAGCGCGGCACTGCGATTTGAATAGCGCGTCCGGCAACATCCCGTGCCCAGCCGCATTAACCCCATCCCGAAAGGATCCCCCATGAAATACCTCATCGCTTCCGACATCCACGGCTCGGCATACTGGACCGAGCGCCTCTGCGCCGCCATTGAGTCCGAGCGGCCCGACCGCGTCGTCCTGCTGGGCGACCTGCTCTACCACGGTCCGCGCAACGACCTGCCGCGCGATTACGCCCCCAAGCGCGTAATCCCGCTGCTCAACGCCCTGGCCGACCGCATCATCGCGGTGCGCGGCAACTGCGACGCCGAGGTCGACCAGATGGTCCTCGACTTCCCCGTCATGGCCGACTACGCCACGCTGTTCGACGAGAGCGGCCGCGAGCTGTTCCTGACACACGGCCACGTCTTTGGCGCCGGCATGCACAACAGCGTCGACCACGCGCCCGCGCTGCCCGAGGGCTCCGCGCTCGTCTACGGCCACACGCACATCAAGGTTAACGAGGAAAGTGAGGCGCACCCGGGCCTGTGGCTCTTCAACCCCGGCAGCGTGAGCATTCCCAAGGACGGTACGCACAGCTACGGCATCTACGAGGGCGGCGCGTTCCGTCACGTGATCATGGAGGAGGAATAACCATGGCGCAGCACATGGCTCAGCAAAATGCCGAGGGTTCGCGCGACCTGTCCACGCTGGTCGACGCGTCGGCCGAGCTGCAGCATCTGGTGCAGACTATCTGGCGTCTGCGTCAGCCCGATGGCTGCCCGTGGGATCGCGAGCAGACGCATCAGAGCATCGGCAAGAACATGATCGAGGAAGCCTACGAGGCGCTCGATTGCATCGAGGCCGATGATGCCACGCATCTGCGCGAGGAGCTCGGCGACGTGCTCATGCAGGTAGTACTGCATGCGCAGATTGCGGCGGACGCCGGCGAGTTTACGCTGGCCGACGTGGCGCGCGATATCGACGCCAAGCTCATCCGCCGCCACCCACACGTGTTTGGCGATGCGGACGCCGAGAGCTCCGACGAGGTGCTCAAGATTTGGGATGAGGTCAAGCTTGCCGAGAAGGTTGCCAAGGACAAGGCCGTGGCAGCGGGCGAAGCTGCGCCCGAGGGTCTGCTCGACGGCGTGCCCACGCATCTGCCGGCGCTGATGCAGGCGCAGAAGGTGTCGCGCAAGGCGGCTGCCGTGGGCTTTGAGTGGGAGACGGTCCAGGATGTGTGGGACGAGGTAGCTGAGGAGCGTGCCGAGTTTGAGGCCGAGGAGCCCGGCTCGCCCGAGCGCGAGATGGAGTTTGGCGACCTGCTCTTTGCCCTAGTCAACGTTGCGCGCAAAGAAGGAATCGACGCCGAGAGCGCCCTTCGCGCCAGCACGGCAAAGTTCCGCCGTCGCTGGGCTGCGATGGAGGCCGCCGTGCACGAGGCGGGCGATGACCTCGCCGCCTGCTCAACCGCTCAACTCAACGACCTGTGGGACCAAGCAAAAGCAAGCGAGTGAGGCCTGCGTCTCTCACGGCATCCATTCGTAGAGAGGTCTCTACAAGCAAAAAGCCATATACAACGGAAGATGTGCCAGCTGTGCTTCGGCATCCCACTCGAGTTGTTTAGGGTGCAACACGTAAGCCATCCCAATCTTCTTGTTAAAGCGCGCGCGGAATCGGTCGAGGGAGATGGTTCCGTATCTGCGTGGCGACTTAACTTCGATGGGGCTGATGCGCGGCTTTCCGGCGGCATTGACATAGGGTCGGGTAACGAGGAAGTCGATTTCCATGCGCTCCTCCCCCTCCTTCTTTCCGCTTTGGGAATAAAAGAAGAGTCTGTATCCATTGGCCTTTAGAGATTGGGCAACGTAGTTTTCGGTAAGCATTCCTTCGTTCAATCCGATGTCGCCGCGAAGCACGGCCCTGTAAACGTCTTCATCGGTATCGTTGTTGTCAGAGAAGGCAAGCGTTACAAGCAGGCCGGTGTCCGCCATGTAGCACTTGAGGGCCGTTTGCTCCATGCTGAGTGAAAGGCCCACGCTCGGTTCGCTTGCGGCATAGCAGATATTGGCAATTCGCGCGTCTGCCAGCCAAAAGAAGGCTTCTTCGTAGGTGCGCATGCGTGCGTTTTTATCAAGTGAGGAAAGCTTGAATCGTTTTTCGTGCCTAGAGAGCTGACCCGGGATGCCATCGAGTACGGAGACGACTTTGAATTCGTAACCGGTTGCAAAACGAGAGATATCGTTGCGATAGAGCTGGACGATTCGGCGCTTCGAAGCGTCGACGGGCGCAAAAGCGCGCTGTTCAACATAGATGGATACCGGCTCAGGCATGCCGCCTACAAGCATGTATTCGCGCATAAGGGAGAGCGCTCTGCGATGTAGGGCATCGGGGAGCGGCTTCATCTTGTTAAAACTCATGCGAATGAGATCGGCCAGCCCCTTTTCGTCCATGCCCCAAAGAAACTCCTCAAAGTCGAGGGGCTCAAGTTCCAGAGACTCTTCTTCGGACGGGATGACGATATCTTTAATGTTCTGCTTGATGCTGAGCAGGGATCCAGTTTCGATGTAGTCGTAACGTCCGTCTGCAACGAGATACTTGATGAGTCCGCGTGCTTGCGGGTACATCTGGACCTCGTCAAAGACGATAAGCGTCTCATGTTCATAGAGTTTGACGTTATAGAAAACCGAGAGATAGAGGAAGAGCGAGTCGAAGTCAGTGCGATAGTCCTCAAAATATTGCTTAACTTCGGCAGGTGCTTGAAAGAAATCAATGACAAGGCAGGATTTGTATTCGGTTTCTCCAAACGTGCGGACAAGCGTGCTCTTGCCGACGCGGCGGGCTCCTTCAATAAGAAGTGCTGTTTTACCAGCGCTTTCATGCTTCCATTTTAGTAGTTTGTCATAGGCTTTTCGTTTAAGCATGGCTACCTCGTGCACGATATCCAGAACTTTTATAACCTGATTATGCACGATATCCAGAACTTCAGACCCTTAAAATTGCACGATATCCAGAACTTTGCACGATGTAAAAGCACATTACTGGCTCTTTCATTCGCAAGCCAGGTAAAGACGGTATGCCGATAGAAGAATTTAATGGGGGGGGGTGACCTCTAGAGATGAATGCTCGGTGCAAAAATAAGCGCCTCAAAGAATGATTTCTCCAATTCATATGTATCCCTCGGCTAACTTAGGGCATAATGCAAAAAGTGCGACAAGGCTAACTTATGAACCTGCGCGCCGCTGCAGCGTGCAAGCCGCGTCGCCAAGCATTCAACCCGTTTCCAAGTGAGAGGGAGACAACATGAGCGATATTTTGGACGTCTACGGTCGTGAGGTGCTCGACAGCCGCGGCAACCCTACCGTCGAGGTCGAGGTCGTGCTCGAGGACGGCAGCTTCGGTCGCGCGATGGTGCCTTCGGGCGCTTCGACCGGTGCTTTCGAAGCTTGCGAGCTGCGCGACGGCGACAAGGGTCGCTACCTGGGCAAGGGCGTTTCGCAAGCCGTCGAGCACGTCAACAACGAGTGCGCCAACGCCGTCGTGGGCCTCGATGCCTTCGATCAGCGCGCCGTCGATGCCGCACTAATCGTCGCCGACGGTACGCCCAACAAAACCAAGCTCGGCGCCAACGCCATTCTGGGCGTATCGCTGGCCGTTGCCCGCGCTGCGGCAGAGTCGGCGGGCCTGTCGCTGTACCAGTACCTGGGCGGCGTCAACGCTCACCTGCTGCCCACGCCTATGATGAATATCCTCAACGGCGGCGTGCATGCCGACAACAACGTTGACTTCCAGGAGTTCATGATCATGCCGGTGGGCGCTCCGAGCTTTGCCGAGGGCCTGCGTTGGTGCGCCGAGGTCTACCACACCCTCAAGGGCGTGCTGCACGAGGCCGGCCTGGGCGGCGGCGTGGGCGACGAGGGCGGCTTCGCGCCCAACCTCAAGACCAATGCCGAGCCGTTCGAGTACATCACCAAGGCCGTCGAGAAGGCTGGCTTTAAGCCCGGCGTCGACTTCATGTACGCCATGGATCCGGCCTCGACCGAGTTCTACAACGCCGAGACCGGCATGTACGAGCTCAAGGGCGAGGGCGTGGAGTACACGAGCGCCCAGATGGTTGATTACTGGGAGAAGCTCGTCGACACCTATCCCATCATCTCCATCGAGGACGGCATGGCCGAGGAGGACTGGGACGGCTGGGTCGAGCTTACCCGCCGCATTGGCAACAAGGTGCAGCTGGTGGGCGACGACCTGTTCGTCACTAACACCGAGCGCCTCAAGAAGGGCATCGAGCTGGGTGCCGCCAACGCGATCCTGGTCAAGGTCAACCAGATCGGCACGCTCACCGAGTCGCTCGAGGCCATCGAGACTGCCAAGGAGGCCGGCTACGCTTGCATCGTGAGCCACCGTTCCGGTGAGACCGAGGACTCCACGATCGCCGACCTGGTCGTGGGCGTCAATGCCGGCCAGATTAAGTCGGGTGCCCCGTGCCGCAGCGACCGTATCGCCAAGTACAACCAGCTCATCCGCATCGAGGACGAGCTTGAGGGTAGCGCGCGCTACGCCGGCAAGTCTGCGTTCTACAACATTCGCTAGGCAGCGGCGTGTGCGGGGGCGGGGCTGACTCGGATTCGCCTCGCTTCCGCCGGGCACTGTTGAGCACCATTGGGCGCTGGGCCATACGGCTCAGCGCCTTTTTTATGTCGAGCAAAGGCTGGCGAAAGCGGTGCGGGCGCTCGTGCTATAACTAAAAGACTTAGCGCAAACAAACCTCAACCGCACAAGGCGCACATGGATCAGATTTACGACAACAGGTATTATTCCGCCGGTTCGCGCGAGCCGTCGCCTCGCCGCGCACCTACCGTGCAGCTCGGCGGGTCCGACTACGCCGGGGTCGATCGCC